>JAYPEY010000017.1:0-34544 GCA_038126035.1 Verrucomicrobiales bacterium
CCCTCCCTCCCTGGGAGCATACCGGAGGCGCCGGCAGCGTCGCCTTCTCCCCGAACGGCGACCTGCTGGCGATCGCCGGTCCACATGGCAGCATCCAGATTAGGAGCACACAATCAGGCAACCTGCTGGCGAAGTTCGCGGCCCACACCGACCTGATCACCGCGCTCGGATTCCACCCGCAAGCCGCCACCCTGCTCTCCGCGTCCCGGGACGGGACGGCCCGCATCTGGAACGCCCGGACCGGATCCCTCATCTTTTCCGCCGAGACCGGATTTCCCATTCGCTCAGCCACGTTCAGCCCGGACGGGAACTGGTTTGCGACCGGCGCCGACGACCGCGGCGTTTTTGTCTGGAACGCGAAGAGCGGAAAGAACTCGAGAAAGCTCTGGCTCGGGTCGCCGCCGCGCGTCGTCCGCTTCTCAAGCGACTCCAAGCTCCTCGCCGCCGGATCGAACCAGGGCGATCTGAGGGTGTTTGCATTCGAGTCGCCCAAACCGCAACGGCTCCGGGCCTCGTTCGGCGCCGGCGTCAAGGATCTTCGGTTCAGCCCCGACAACCGAACGCTGGCGGTCGCCGGATCGTCCAGGACTGTGCGACTGTTCAACATCGGCTCCGGAGTCGAACAGCGCCCCGGATTACGCCACGACAACATCGTCAATTCGCTCGCCTTTTCGCCGGACGGCCGACTGCTGGCGACGGCGGGCAGCGATCGTTCCCTGCGCGTCTGGGACCTGAAGAGCCGGGAGCCCGCCCGCGCGCCTATCCGACGCGAGGTCGAATTCGTCCGGGTCCAATTCTCGCCGGACGGCTCCTTCATTCTCGCCGGGCCATGGACCCGCCACGTGCAACTTTGGAATACCCACGCCCCCGGACACGCCTCCCAGGAATTGACCCACACGGATTGGGTCCGCGACGCGGCGTTTGATACGCGGGGCCGGTTCATCGCCACCGCCTCGGCCGACCGCCACGCGCAGCTTTGGCGGCGCGTGGAGGACCCGCAACGCCTTCGGCTCCACTTGCCGGACCGCCTGCGCTCAACCGCCTTCTCCCCGCGCACCGAAACCATCGCCGTCTCCGGCAACTTTCCCGGCGCGCGCCTTTGGCATCCCTCCGCCCAGGAAGCAACGGCCCTCAATCTCCCTACTGACGCCCCCGTGCGGACGGTCGCCATCACCCCGGACGGTTCACGCGTTGCCTGCGCCGGTTCCAGCGGCAGGATCGTCGTCCTCGACACGACGACTTCCAAGACTCACACCCTTGAGACGGATTCGGAAACCGGAGTAAACACCCTCGCCTTCGCCAACGCCGCCCCGATTCTCGCCGCCGGGTTTCAGGGTGGTTTGATCCTCCTTTGGCGCAGAGATCGGTCAGACGAGCCCTTCTTCGACTTCAACATGAAGCAGCCCGTCGCCAAGATGGGCTTCTCGGCGGACGACCGCCGCCTCGTCGCGATCACAAGAGGCTCCGGGCGCATCGCCATCATCGACCTCGGCGCGGAACCCACCGGCGCGGCCCTCCCGGCCTCCACACCGGCCCGCCTGACCAGCCTCGCGTTTCACCCGAAGGGCAACCGCTTTCTGACCGCCTGTACAGACCGCCGGGCCCGCGTCTATTCCATTGATACGGGCCAGCCTTTGGGTGACGCGTTCCGCCACGATGACCTGGTTTTAGACGCGGTGTATGACGACACGGGAGACCGCGTTGCGACCGCTTCCAAAGACCGCTCCGCGCGCATCTGGAACGCCTCCACCGGGGAAATGCTTGGGCGCCCCTTGAAACATGAAAGCGCCGTCTACCGTGCAAAATTCAGCCCCGACGGAAAACGCCTCGCCACCGGAACCCTGGACGGAGTCGCGCGCGTGTGGGACATCGCCAGCGGCCTGACCGTATTCGCCGCAAGACTCCACCAGGACCGCGTCCTTCACGTCGATTTTCTGGACGACGGCTCCGGCCTGCTGACCGCCGGGGCGGACGGATCCATCGCCCGCACGCCCATTCGCCGGTCGCCGGAAGCCCCCGAGAACTGGCTGCCCGATCTCGCCGAAGCGATCGGCGGCCTCCGGCTCGATGCGGACCGTCTTCTCCAAGCCGTTCCCCGCAACGATTATCCAGCGGCGCTCAGCACGGCGCTGGCTTCTCCGGGAGGCAAGGTGTTCAAGGAATGGCGTTTACCGACAGGAAACTGAGCGCAGGGACCGGGCTTTGAAGTGGGACGCCTCGGCGCGCCGTCCCCACCCAACCCCGTAAGGACACCCCCCCCAATGCGTCCCACTTCAAAATCTCTCAAAGGAACTTCGTTACCTTCCCGCCCCGCTTCCCAAGCAGGGATGCAATGAAGTCAAAACAACGAATACTGGGAGTCGCCCTGGCCGGAATCGCGTGCCTGTTGGGAAGTTTTCAACTGCGCGCGCAAATCACGGCCTTCAGCTACCAGGGAACGCTGTCCAACGGCGGCCAGCCAGCCAATGGCGCGTTTGAAATGCAATTCCTGCTTTTCAACGCCGAAACCGGCGGCGGCCAGATCGGCTCCACCGCGACGGTCAATCCGGTCACGGTGGCGAACGGTCTGTTCCACACCTCGCTGGATTTCGGAGCCGGAGCTTTCGATGGCTCGTCCCGGTGGCTGGAAATTCAACTCCGCCCGGCGGGAAGCTCGGACGCCTTCACCGTCCTCTCTCCGCGTCAGACCGTCGGCGCAGCGCCTTACGCACTGTTTGCCTTGACGCCCGCAGGACCACAAGGCGCCAAAGGAGACACCGGAGCAACCGGCCCCGCGGGACCACAAGGCCTCAAAGGGGACACCGGAGCAACCGGGCCACAGGGAAACATGGGAGCCCAAGGGCCACAGGGAATTCAAGGGCTCACCGGTCCAACAGGCCCCCAAGGTCCCAAGGGGGACCCCGGCTCGGCGGATGCTTGGGGACACTCAGGCAACAGCGGACTCAGCGAGGGAGTCCACTTCATCGGCACGACCGACGCGATCCCCCTCGAGTTCCGCACGCACAGTCAGACAGGCCTGAAACTTCAGGCCGGAAGCTCGAGCGAGACTCCCAGTCTCATCGGCGGCCGCCTCAACACCGTCTCGGCCGAAGGCGCCGCGATCGCCGGGGGCCGCCAAAATGTCGTCGAATCCACCGCCCCGTTCTCCGCAATCCCCGGCGGCCAAAGCGCCAGGGCGATCAACTACGGGCAGCTTGCCTTCGCCAGCGGAGACTTTGTTTCAGCGGGAGACGCGCAGACCTCCCTCTATATTCTGAGGGGGCTCGGAAGCTTCTCCAAGATCGAGCTGTCTCTCGACGGCTCCGGCAAGCGAATCAAGGTCCCCGACAACACCACGCTGTGGGTTGAAGCGTCGATCGTGATCCGAGCCTCCTCCAGCGGGGACTCGGGTGTCTATCGCATCGAAGGCCTCGTCAAGAACGTCGATGGAACGCTCAGCCTGGCCCAGAGCGGCATGGCGAATCAGGGGGTTTTCGGAACCAGCGTTGTCACCGATCAGTTCGGCTGGACGACAACGCTCAACGTCGACGATTCGACCGATGAACTGGTGTTCGAAATCGACGGAGCCTCCGGGACCTTTCGCGCCGTCGCCCGCGTCCGCACACTGGAAGTCGGATTCTGACCCCCCGACCCATCATGAAATCCACACTTCTTCCCTCAAAGCCGGCGACGCTGGCGATATTTGCAGCCGCTCTTGCCTTCGCCAACAGTTGTCCCGCGCAGGATTATCAGGTTACCTCATCCAGTTTCGGAGCGACCGGCACAAGCTCCGGCGGCGGTTACTCCATGACCGGGAGCGTGGAAACGACCTCGACCGACTCGCCCAGCGGCGGCGCCTACTCGGTGACTTCGGGCTTCCTCGCGGGCGTGGTTGTCCTGCAAACGCCCTCAGCCCCTCGAATCTCGCTGAGTCGCGAGCCCGGAGGTCTCCAACTGCGCTGGACCAGCGGCGACTCCAGTTGGACGCTCCAGGTGTCCTCCGGCATTGGAAAGAACGCCAATTGGGCCAACGCCTCGGAGAACATCACCGTCAGCGACACCCTCCGCTCGGCGACCCTGAATTCCGCGACCGGCGTCCGCTTCTACCGACTACGTCGCGCCTCCCCGTAACCGACGCGCCAACGGTTCGTATCTCGAGATTCGAATTTCGGATTTCAAACAATATTCGTGCCTTCCGGGTCCTCCCCGGTTCAAATACCCGCGTGCGAATACTCGGACTTGATTATGGAACCAAACGGATGGGCATTGCGGTCAGCGATGAGCTGAAGATGCTGGCCCAGCCGTTGGAATACATCCCCGCCAAACCGATTGAGGACTTCTTCAAACGGCTGCAGGAGATCATCGCCGAAAAGGAGGTGGAGTTGATCGTCATCGGCATGCCGCGCAACATGAACGGCAGCTACGGCCCCGCCACGGAAAAGGTCGAGGCCCTGATCGAGGCGATGAAACAAAACATCGAGACGCCGATCAAAACCTGGGACGAACGTCTCAGCTCCGTCGCAGCCAACCGCTCCCTGATCGCCGCAAATGTCAGCCGCAAGAAGCGCAAGGAGAAGGTCGACAAGACCGCCGCCGCCATCATTCTGCAGGGCTACCTCGACAGCCTGGTTTGACCAGCGCCAGGCCTTCTCTTTCAGCCGCAAAAAGACACGAGAATCACAAAAGAATCATTTTGAACCATGACCTTGCGCCTTTCCGCGGCCTCCAATCGCATTGATCGATGTCTGACACCAAGCGGCTCAAGTTGACCATCGCCTACGATGGCGCGAATTACGCGGGCTTCCAACTGCAGCCGCGCGACATCACGGTGCAGCAGCGCGTGGAGGAGGCCTTCGCCGCGTTGTTCCCCACTCCGAAGCGGATTCACGGCTCCAGTCGCACGGACACCGGCGTTCATGCTCGCGGCATGGTCGCTCACGTGGACATCCCGAAAGCGGAATGGCGCATGACGCCGTTCAAGCTGCGCCTCGCCTTGAACGCCCACCTGCCCGAGGACATCCGGATTCCTCTGGTCCAGGCAGTCCCCAACGACTTCCACGCGCGCTTTGACGCCAAAGGCAAACAATACCGCTACTTCATCTGGAACCATGCGGCCATGGATCCGCTGCGCCGGACGCAGGCCTGGCACGTGCCGAAGGCGTTGGAGGCCGAGCGCATGCGCAATGCCGCGGCCTGCTTCATCGGTAGAAAGAATTTTGAGTCCTTCGCCAACAACCGCTCCTACAAGATGGAGGACTACGTGCGCACGTTGACGCGGGTTGATGTCCGCAAGCAGGGACCATTGTTCACGGTGATCATCGAAGGCGATGGATTCCTCTACAAGATGTGCCGAGGCATCGTTGGAACATTGGTCCGGGTGGGCGAAGGAAAAATGGAGCCTGAGGAGATCAAGGCGATCCTCGAACAGCGCGACCGTCGCGTCGCCGGCACGACCGCGCCAGCGCACGGGCTCACCCTTTGGAAGGTGTATTACTGAAACTCCCGCCTCTACCCGTCCGACCCTGAACCTTTCCCTCGGATGGCAAAGCCGGCCCACGGATGAAGAAATTCAATCCGTGGGGTCACCGTTTCAGAATCGCGTGGAGGCCAAACGTTGCGCCACCGCGTTCACCGCCCTGACCAACGCCGCCACCCGCAGGATCAGCGGATCAGCGGAGGACGTCTCCAAGGTGTAGCTGACATCCGTCCTGTTCTCCATGAGCCAGATGGCTTCCGGCCACTCGTCCATCATCCTGCCGAACTCGCCCCGGGGCGCTATCACGCCCGACCTGGCCTCCATGCCGTCGATACGATCGGAACGATCTATCGAACAGGCGCCCTTGACCGATTCAAGGATCGCGTCCGCCAGCGAATCGTTCTCATCACGCAGAAGTTCATACAGGTAGAAGCCCCGGGATTCCCAATCCTCGTGCAGACACAACGCCGCATCGAACCGTTTCTGCCGATCCAGCCACCCGACATGGGCCGCGATCTCCGGCTGAACATCCTCGGGCAGGTGATACTGGCGATTGAGATCGACGCCGTTCACGTTCTCCCGTTGAGCCCGACGAAATCCCGTCGGATTTAAACAGGGACAAAGCGTGAGATCCAAACTCGTCGGCCAGGCATTCTGCCTCAGCAAGCGGAGAACCGCCAACGGAGGAGCCGGCTCATCGCCGTGCATTCCCGAGGAAATGTAGAGCCGTTTCGCAGTCGCTCCAGCGGGACGACAAAGCGCAATCAGTTCCAAATCCTGAGAGACCTCCAGCGTCTCGACCGACCAACCGCGCCGGTCGCCCTCCGCGACACAAGCCGCGACAATCGCTCCGATATCGACGCTTTGATCGACGATTCCCCCGCTGGATCCGATCGAACTCTGTCGCGAATGCCCCATGGAATTCAGAGAGTTCGCGACGCGACTGAAACCGATCGCCCGTCCGTCTAGTCGGCCAAGGCCGCCTCAGGCTCAATTTTCTTGTCGCCGCAACCGCAGCCCCGACCGCACTGCTCGTCCTGATCGGTAAAATCGTGATTGCTCCAATCCGGATCCAGCCCCAGATCCTTGAGCATCTGGAGATCCTTCTCCACCGGCTGGTTCAAGGTGGTGAGATAATTGCCGACCATCAGGGCGCTGGCCCCGGCCATGAAGATCATGCTCTGCATGTCGCGCAGGTTCACCTCGCGCCCCCCGGCGATCATGATCTCCTTCCTCGGAAGAATGAACCGGAAGCACGCGATCGACTTGAGAACCTCCATCGGCGCGATGCGCGGCTTGTCGGCAAAGGGGGTCCCGTCAACCGGATTGAGAATATTGACCGGCACCACATGCACTCCGAGTTCACGCAGTTCCAAGGCCATGTCGCAACGATCCTCCGGCGATTCGCCCATTCCCAGAATGCCTCCCGAGCAGATCTTGATCCCGGCTTCCTTCATGATGCGGATCGTTTCAAGGCGATCCTCGTAGGAGTGGGTCTCGCAGATCTCCGGAAAAAAACGGCGCGAGGATTCCAGGTTGTGGTTGTAGCACTTGAGCCCGGCTTCCTTCAGCCGTTCCGCCACTTTCTCGCTCTTGATGATGCCCAGAGACGCATCGGCGCGGGTCTTTCCGGAATCGGAGAGCTCCTTCAACCGGTCACAAACCTCGTCCAGCATCGGCCCCTCATCCAGTCCCTTCCAGGCCGCGACCAATCCCAAGGCGCTGACGCTGTTGGACTTCGCTTCATCCGCGGCGTTCAGAACAGGCTCCGGATCGACGAATGGATACCGCGGCGCATCCGTCTGATAAGCCGCCGACTGGGAGCAGAACTTGCAATCCTCCGAGCAGGCGCCCGCCTTGGCATTCACAATCGAGCAGAGGTGAATCTTGTTTCCCTTGTAATGCTCACGAATGCGGTTCGCCCAGGACATCAGGTCAAAAATGTCCGCGCTGGCAGTCAACCCAAACAGCCATTGCGCCTCCTCCCGACTCACGTCGCCGCCGCCAAGGACCTTCCGGCCCAATTCTGAAATCCGTGTGTGGTTGCTCGCGTCAACCGAATTGCTTGTCATGGTTGACAGAGTATGAATGCGGCTTTGAAGCGCAAGCTTTTGGTGAGATCAGGCGATGGATTGACAACCTTTGGGGGGATTCGCCACTCTCCGCGGATGTCCAAAACACCGTTGGGCCGCGGACTCGGGGCCCTGCTCGGAAAATCCAAACCCGCCGCATCGGCCGGGCCGGCCAAATCGACCGCCCCGGCCCCTGCTCCTTCGTCGACGCCCAAGGCAGCGGAATCGCGATCCGATGCCGATGTCGCGCCGAGGGAACTGCCCCTCTCCAAGGTGCAGCCCTGCAGTTTCCAGCCCCGCAAGGAATTCGCCAAGGAGGCCCTTGAAGAGCTGGCCGGTTCCATCCGCAAGCAGGGCATTCTGCAGCCGCTGGTCGTTCGTCCCCACGACGATCATTATGAAATCATCGCCGGCGAACGTCGCTGGCGCGCCGCCAACCTCCTGAAACTGGAAACCGTCCCGGTCGTTATTCGCGATGTCGATGACGCGACCACCCTGGAACTGGCGCTGGTGGAAAATCTTCAACGCGAGGATCTGAACCCGATCGAATCCGCGCTTGGCTATGAACAACTCCTCGACCGTTTCGATCTGACGCAGGAGGAGGTCGCCGCCCGCGTGGGCAAGAGCCGCGCCTCCGTCGCCAATGCGCTTCGCCTGCTCAAACTGGTTCCGGAGGTCCGGGCCCATGTGCGGGACGGCCGCCTCTCCGTCGGACACGCCAAGGTCATCCTCGCCCTGCAGTCCGACGAGGAACAGAAACTGGCCGCGGACAAGGCCATCCGCGAGGGCCTGTCGGTCCGGCAGATCGAGGAACTCGTCGATGCCATGCGCAACCGCAAGCCCTCATCCGGCGGTTCGAAGGGGACTTCCGGCAAGGCCGCCCCCGCATCCCACGACACCCACACCGCCCGCTTGGAATCCCTGCTTCAGGAAAAGTTTGGAACCAAGGTCTCGCTGCGCTACCGCCCCGGCAAGGGAGGCGCCCTGCAGATCAAGTTCTTCTCCGACGAAGACCTCGAGCGCATTCTCCAGGTTTCCGGCGTCCAACTCGATTGACCCACCGTTTTCGACCTTGCCTCCCCAAGAACCATGAGCCTCCCCATCTGCAACTACGGCGACCCCGTGCTGCGCGCCAAGGGCGCCCGCATCGAGAAATTTGACGACGACCTCGACCAACTCATCGAAGCCATGCTGGAGACGATGGACGAGGCGCAGGGTGTGGGCCTCGCCGCCCAGCAGATCGGCAAGGCAATCCAGCTCACCGTGATCGATGTCACCCCCATCGAGGACCGGCCGTCCTCGATGAAGGTGAGGGGCGAGGAGGTGGACCCGAAGGACTTCATGCCCCTGATCCTCATCAACCCCGAACTCAAGCCCTTCGGGGAGCGCGTCGCCGGCCCGGAAGGCTGCCTGAGTTTCCCCGAGGTCTACGAGGAGGTCACCCGCCCCGAATCCGTCGCCGTCAAGGCCCAGGACGAGGACGGCGAGACCATCGAGTTCGAGTGCGGCGGACTCCTGGCCCGGGTCGTCCAACACGAGACCGACCACCTCAACGGCATCCTGTTCATCGACCGCATGGACCGCGAGGCCAAGGCCCGTCATCGCGAGGCCATCGAGGCCATCCAGAAAGCCACCAAGGAGGCCTTGAAGACGGCGCGCGAAGAGCAGACCTCCGATTGATGCGGCGCCGCGCCATTGTGATCGTCCTCGACGGCGTCGGCGCCGGTGAAGCGCCCGACGCGGCGGACTACGGCGACGTCGGATCCAACTCCCTGGCCAACGCCGCCCGCGCTGTCAACGGGCTGCGACTGCCCCGCATGGCCAACCTGGGCCTCGGAAGAACAACCCATATCCAGGGCGTGCCGCCGGACCTCCACGAGCGCGGCGCCTGCGGCAGGTGCCTTCCCCGGTCAGCCGGCAAGGACACCGTGCCGGGCCATTGGGAATTGATGGGCTGCGTCGTGGACACGCCCTTCCCCACCTACCCCGACGGATTCCCCCTCGAAATCATCACCGAATTCAAACGCCGGACCGGCCGGGGGGTCCTGGCCAATCGGCCCGCTTCCGGCACCGTCGTGATTCAGGAATTCGGACCGGAGCATCTCAGGTCCGGCGACCTGATCGTCTATACCTCCGCCGACAGCGTCTTCCAGGTGGCGGCGCATGAGGACGTCGTCCCCGTCAAGGAACTCCATGCCGCCTGCGAAACCGCCCGCGCAATCCTCACCGGCGAACATGCCGTGGGCCGCGTCATCGCACGCCCCTTCGTCGGCGACGATATCAAGGGATTCACCCGGACCGGCAACCGGCGCGACTACGCGCTCGAACCGCCAACGCCCACGGTGTTGGACAAGCTGAAAGCCGCCGGGAAGGACGTCCTGACCGTCGGCAAGATCGAGGACATCTTCGCCCATCGCGGAATCACCCGCTCCAACCACACCCCGGACAATGAGTCCAGCTGCGACGCCATGTTGAAATTTCTCGACGAGGACTTCGACGGGCTCCTATTTGTCAACCTGATCGAGTTCGACATGATCTACGGCCACCGCCGCGATCCCCGCGGCTACGCCGACGCCCTGGAGGCCTTCGACCGCCGACTGCCTGAAATCGAAGCCAGACTACGCGGGAACGACCTGGTCATCATCGCCGCCGACCATGGCGTCGATCCCACCTTCAAGGGAACCGACCACACGCGGGAATGCATTCCGCTGCTTGTCTTCGGGCCCCGGATCAACCAGCCGATCAACCTTGGCCTGCGCGAAACCTACGCCGATGTCGCGGCGACCCTGGCGGAGATGTTCGAGTTCGATCCCTTTCCCGCTGGAACCAGTTTTCTTGGCGAACTGCGCCCTCAGGCATGAGGATTGACGCCCTCCCCCTTTCTCCTTGATGCCCCAACCCCATTCCGTTGAACTTCCCCGCGCATGAACACCGCTCTTCTGTTCGACATCGACGGCACGTTGACAGTCCCGCGTCAGCCTCTCGGCGCCGAAATGGCCGAGGCCCTGAAGGCCATCAACATCCCCTGGCACGTGGCCGCCGGCAGCAGTCTCGACCTCGTCATCCCCCAGTTCCTGCAACCGCTCTGGGACTTCGGCTGCCGCCGCGACTTCGAGGCCTTCGTCAGCAACGGCTCCGCCCATTACCGCTGCCCCTTTTCTGAGAAGTTCTCCATCGACGAGATTCTGCTGTTCGATTTCGAAAAGCATGTGGGTCCCGGAAACTTCAACTTCCTGCTCCGCGAGCTCGAATCCGTCCTGAACGATCCCGCATTCGCGCTGCCTGACACCGTTTCCGTCATCGGCGACCAGATCAAGAACCGCGGTTCCATGGTGAACTGCACCCCGATCGGCCGCCCCGCCAAGGCCGCCCTCGACGAAACCGCCCTCAACAACCGCACCGCCTTCGCCGCCTTCGACAAGGAAACCAACTACCGACGTCGCGTCATCGAGCATCTGAACCAACGCCTCGCCGACATCATCAGCGAAAACAAACTCCGAATCATGCTCGGCGGCGAGACCTCCTTCGACCTCGTCATCGCCGGCCAGGACAAGACCAACGCCGTGACCACCCTGAACCGCGAGGGCGTCGAGCGAATCGTCTTCTTCGGCGACGCCCTCTTCCCCGGCGGCAATGACTCCGTCATCACCGACTTCATCGCCGCCTGGGATTCCGAAGCCCCCTGCCCGGTCGAAGCCATCCAGGTCGACAGCTGGGAGCATACTGTTGCGGAGTTGAGGAAGAGCGGTTGGCTGGAGGGGTGAACTCGCTGAATTTCCGCTGCAAAGACCTTGCCCGAATCCATGGTGGTTCCATAATGCAACCACCATGAATATCACGGTGAAAGACATTCCGGAGAGTTTGCACAAGCAACTCCGTGAAGGAGCGGACCGAAGCGGACGCAGCCTCAACAAATTCATTCTCCACACCTTGGAGCAATCCATCCTCCCCACGAAGACAGATGAACGATCGTTGCTGCAACGCATTCAACGACGCAGGAAGGCCATGACGGCCACCATTGACGATGCCTTCCTTGCAAAGGCCATCAAGGGCGGACGTCGATGATTGTCGTCGACACCAATGTAATCGCCTACCTGCTCCTTGCCGGCGACCGGTCCGAGGCAATCGACCGGCTTCGGGAGATGGATCCCGATTGGATCGCGCCGCGACTTTGGTTGGATGAGTTCCTCAATGTTCTCTGCACCTATGAACGCACCGGCAACCTCACGCCGGAAGCGGCAGTCGAATTGCTGGAAGACGCCTTGGCTCTGATGAAGGAGAAATCTTATGACATTCCCCCTGAACGCGTTCTCGCCGTAGCGCGCCGGACCGGTTGCAGCGGTTACGACAGTCAATATATCGCGCTTGCCGAAGACCTGGGCCTGAAATTCTACACCTGCGACAAAGGCATTCTGAAGAAGTGTCCGAATGTCGCTGTTGCGCCGGAATAGGCGGAGCGCCTCAAACGCGCTGACAACTGGGGGAACACGCCTGAAGATCTCGCCCGGCTGAACTCTCAATTCGACGCCATTGCCTTGATGCAAAAGGGCGCCAGCGGCGACTGAAGCAGGCAAGCTTGGGGACAAAAGCCACGACTAGAATCCCGGGGCTTCGGAAAAGGCCCGCGCCTACTCCTTCCAACTGAAGGCCGCCTTCTTGACGGCATAGATCCAACCAACGAACAGGATTCCGAGGAAGGAAAGCATGGAGAAGAAGACGACGGTCATGCCCTGCGAGAGCATGTCCTTGTAAACCGCGGCCCAAGGGTAGAGAAAGACGGCCTCAATGTCGAAGAGGACAAACAGCAGCGCCACGAGGTAGAATTTCACGGAAAGCCGGGCATTGCCGCCGCCCTCGGGCAGCATGCCGCACTCGTAGGCGGTGTCCTTGATGGCCCGCTTCGGGGAGAGCTTCCGGTTCCGCGTGGCCAGTTTGCCGACCACGATCGACGCGCCGATCGAGCCCAGGGCAAAAGCCACGGCGGCAAGAACGAGTATGAGCACGCCGATATATTCCGTCGTCTGTGTTTCCATGCGCTCTCAGGTTAGGAATGAGCCCGGCGGATGACAAGCTGTTCCTTGCAATTCAGCTCAGATTTCGGGCCCGCCCGGCGTCATCCGCCGGCATTGAAGGACTTGCCGCAACCGCAGGATTCCTTGGCGTTGGGATTGCTGATCTTGAAGCCCCCGTCGTTCAGGGTGTCCTTGAAATCCACGACCGTGCCGCGCAGATACTGCGAACTGAATTCATCGACCACCACGCTGACCCCGAAAAACTGGACCACCCTGTCGCCCTCGCGCTCCTCGTCGAACACCATGCCATACTGCATTCCGGAACAACCGCCGCTCTCGACATAGACGCGCAGCGGCTTGCCGGCATCCTTCTCATTCTTGGCCTGCATCGAACGCACCTCGTTGGCGGCGTCCTCGGTGAGCGTGACGATGCTCTCGGAATCGGCGGTCGTGTTCGTTGTCATAACGCTCCCTTCCATAAACGACAAGCGCCCTCAAGTCAATTGACCGGCTGGGCGCCGGCGTCGACCTGCCTCTCCGTGCGGGCCTTGATCTCCCTGTCCAGCTCCACGCGCAGGTGTGGCAGGTCGCGTTTCAGTTCGTTGAGGACGCCGACCGAGGCGGCCGCATCCCCGCTCGCCGCCAGGGCTTCGGCAAGGGCGCGCCCCGCTCTCTCCACCCAGTAGCTGTCCGGCCGCTCCCCCTTCAACGGATCCACGTGTTTGGAGCGCCAGCCCCCGCTCCAGGCCTCCCTGGCCCTCGCCAACAACGCCTCGTCCGGCGGCGAGCTCAATCCGGCCTTGGCCTGCAGCGCCAACCCCAGACCGAACATCGCCTGACTCCGCGTCGCGACATCCGCCCCGGGATGATCGATCACCCGCTGATAGTGAGCGATGGCGTCGTCGTATCGCTTGGGCTCGCCCAATCCGCCCAACTGCCGGTTGCAATCCCCGATCCTGCCCAAGGCCAGCGGATGCACCATCGCGTTCGTGTAGTTGTCCACGATCTCATTGAAGGCATTGATCGCCCGCGACCATCGCTCGGCGCCGCCTTCCTCCGCATCGATGTCCCCGATGGCGAACAGCGCCCTCGCGCGCCAGTCAGCCGGGGCCGCCTTGTTTGCCGCCAGTTTCGAAAAGTAGAAGCTCCGGGCCTCCTCCCGGCCCTGCCGCAGCAGGGCGCAGCGTCCGGCCTGGAACTGCGCGCGCCAGGTCAGGTCCGAACTCGGCCAGTTGGTGTTCTGAAAGACGAGCTGGTAATGTTTCTCGGCCAAGTGCGCTGCGTCCTCCCCCTGGTTGAAGTAGTGATCGGCCAGCCAGAAGTGGGCGTGGGCCGCCAGCTCATTGGTCTTCCATTGCGCCACGTAATTGGTGAAGGAGGCGAAGGCGTTGGTCACATCGCCCGAAAGGGCCTTCAGTCGCCCGAGTTCAAACTCGGCGCGCGCGCTGAGCGGGTGTTTGGCGTTGTTCTCGGCCCCGAGCCAGGCCTCCACGGCCGCAATCGCATGAGGCCAGTCCCCCTTGGCGCCGTAGGTCGCGGACATGGCCAGCATCAACTCCGCCTTCACCGGGGTTTCCTCCTTCAATTTCTCCAATCGCTCCAGGCACGAGGAGTAGACGGTCAGAGCCTGATCGTGCCGGCCCGCGCCGCTCAACGCCTGCCCGACCATCAACGCCGCGCGGGCGTAGCGCGGACTGGAGGCGAACTCCGCACCAAGCCCAGTCAACGCCTTCGACGCGAGTTTCAGATCGCCCAAACGGACCGCGGCGTGGGCTGTCTGATAGAGCGCGCGATCGCCGATCTCCGCGCGCGCCGCAGGAATGCCCGCAACGCTGTCCAGCGCGGCCTGGTAGTTGGTCGCGGCGGCAAGGTAATGGGTCAACCGGAACTCCATGTCGCCCGCCTTGTAAAGCGCCCGGGAATTCAACGTCAGATTCGTTCTTGCGCGGGCGCGCTCCGCCGCCGCCAGAAACTCCTTCAGCGCCGCGGCGTTGTCTCCCACCATCTCGTGGCACTCCCCTCGATGGAGATGGCTCTTCGCGACATGCGGACTTTCGGGAAATCGCGCGATGAGTTCGTCGAACTGCGCCTTGGCCAGACCGAGATGATTCGTGGTCGTCGTCAACAGGGCCGGCGTGGGTTCGGTCGCCGCGCCGCGCCCCGTCTCAAACTCCTCCAAGCTCAACTCCCCGACCGTCAGGTGGACCAGATCCAGATCCGGCGCCGACGGATAATTGGTCGCGATCATCCGCAGATGATCGATCGCCTCCGCATTCTTGTTCTGATCCCGCCGCAGAATGACAATGCGGTTGAGCGCGTCCCGTTGGCGCGCTTTGGGAATCTCAGGAGCCAGGGCCTTCTGATAGGTCCCCACCGCGGCGTCGATCTTTTCCAGGGCGAGTTGCGCCTCGGCCAGCCGCACAATCGATTCGGCCCGCCACTCGGCGTCCACGATCTCCCCGGACAGGTGGACGAGATTCTCGGCCGAGGCGACCGCCTTCTCATACTGCTTCTCGGCCATGGAGTTCCGATACTCGAGATGGTGCCAGCGCCAACTGAGCTCGGTCGGCGCGCTCGGATCGGAGCCGATCTTTTCAAAAAGCTCAACGCTGACCGCCGGATAATCTTCAGCCCGCCCGCTCGAAAGATAGGCCTCGCCCAAGGCCAGCAGACCCAGCACGACAATCTCGTCCTTGGGCCGCTCCTTGGCCCGGGTGCGAAACACCCCGCCCGGAGAACTCAACAGCCCGATCACCTCAGGATATTTCTTCTGCTTCAACAAGGCCTCCGCCTGGCCGTAGACCGCCGCCAGGGAGCGCTCCGAACCGGGATGCTCCCGCAACAGTTGCGCAAACCCGGTTTCCGCGTCCTTGAAATCCCCCACCCGAAGCAGGCATTCAGCGATCCAGAAGAGATACTCATCGGTCAGGCCTCCCGCCTTGGCATAGCCCGCCTGCAACAACTCTAGAGCTCCACGGTAATCGGCCAGACGAAACCGGCACTGCGCCCGCCCCAGAATCGCGTCGGGGACGCGCTTCGATCCGGGAAACTTCTCGACGAACGCGGCAAACTCCGCCTCGGCGTGCTTCACCAGTTCACCGCCGACCTGCAACGCCTTCATCGCCGCGGCGAACAGGCTTTCCTCCGCCGACGGCTGCGGCGCCTTCGGTTGTGCGGCGGGCGGAGTCTGTGCCTCAGTCCCCTGCTGGGCGCCGGCCGACACGCCCAGCCCCGCCATCAGCAGAGCCACCAACCACGCCCTCCCCGGCTTTTCGCACCCCTTCAAGGGAAGCTCCCGACCGGAAATCGACTGTCGTTGGGCTGCGCGCATCATCTCCGGCCTGTTATCCGACAGCCTCCGGGAGGACGCCACTCAAAAATCTTCCGGTGTGGCTTTCCGGGCAGTCGGCGACCGTCTCCGGCCGCCCCGTCACAACGACCTCGCCCCCGCCATCGCCCCCCTCCGGCCCCAGATCAACGATCCAATCCGCGCACTTGATCACGTCCAGATTGTGCTCGATCACCAGGAGGGTGTTTCCGGCGGCGCGCAGTTTGAACAGGACCTCCAGCAGCTTGGCGACATCATGAAAATGCAGGCCCGTGGTGGGCTCATCGAGAATGTAGAGCGTTCGGCCGGTCGACTTGCGGCTCAACTCGGTCGCCAGCTTGATCCGCTGCGCCTCGCCGCCGCTGAGGGTGGTCGCCTGCTGCCCCAGTCGGATGTAGCCGAGTCCCACCTCGGCAAGCGTCTGGCTGATGTCGCTGATCTTCGGAACGGCCCGAAAAAATGTGAGCGCCTCATCGACCGTCATGTCGAGCACATCGGCGATGTTCCGCCCCTTGTAGTGAATTTCTAGGGTTTCCCGATTGTAGCGCCGGCCCGCGCAGGCCTCGCAGGTGACATAGACCGGCGGCAGGAAGTGCATCTCAATCTTGATCAACCCGTCGCCCTGGCACTTCTCGCAGCGACCGCCCTTCACATTGAAACTGAAGCGGCCTGCGTCGTAGCCGCGAATCCGGGCCGCAGGCAGCTTGGCAAACAGGTCGCGGATCTGGTTGAACATCCCCGTATAGGTCGCCGGATTGCTCCTCGGCGTCCGGCCGATCGGCGTCTGGTCGATCACAATCGCCTTGTCCAGCGCCTCGATCCCACGGATTTCATCGTGCGCGCCCGGCCGGTCCTTCGTTCCCATCAGCTTCCTCGACAGGGCCTTGCAGACAATCTCGTTGACCAGGGTGCTCTTCCCGGAGCCGCTGACCCCGGTGACGCAGGTGAAGGCCCCGATCGGAACCCGCGCGTCGATGTTCTTCAGGTTGTTCTCCCGGGCGCCGATGACATCCAGCCATTGCCTGCCGACCAAAGGACGCCCCTTGCGGTCGGGGACAGGGATGTCCAGCGCGCCGCTCAGATACTTCCCTGTCAGGGATCGCTTGTTGGCGATGATCTGCTTCACGGTCCCTTCGGCGACGATCTCGCCGCCATGCACGCCCGCGCCGGGCCCCAGATCGATGACGTGATCCGCCAACCGGATCGTATCCTCGTCGTGCTCGACCACCAGCACCGTGTTCCCAAGGTCCCGAAGTTCCACCAGCGTCTTGAGCAGCCGGTCGTTGTCCCGCTGATGCAGTCCGATGCTGGGCTCGTCCAGAATGTAGATCACCCCGACCAGTCCCGCGCCGATCTGCGTCGCCAACCGGATCCGTTGCGCCTCGCCGCCGCTCAAGGTGCCGCTCTCCCGGTCCAATGTGAGATAACCCAATCCCACGTTGCGCAGAAAATCCAGGCGTGAGCGGACCTCCCTGATCAGGTCGCCCGCAATCTGCGCCTCAAAGTCGCTCAGTTCCAACCCATCCAGAAAGGCATGCGCCGCATCGACCGACATGCCGCACAGACCCATGATCGAAACGCCGGGTATCAGCCGGGTCCGTTGCCCGTCGTCCGTCGTCCGGGGCGGGGATCCCGGAGCCGACGCACCCTCGCCAAGCGTCACCGCAAGAACCTCCGGCTTCAATCGCTTCCCATGACAGGCGTCACAGGGCTGCGGACTCATGAAGGCCTTGAGCCGACGTTTCGTGATCTCGCTGTCCGTTTCCTCGTAAAGGCGACGAATGTTGGGAATCACGCCCTCGAAGGGCTTCAAGGTCGCGCTCACGTTGCCGCCGCGCACGAAGTGGAACTCAATCCTGCTCTCGCCGGAGCCATGCAACAGGATCCGCCTGAAATCGTCCGGCAGCCCGCGCCAGGGCTTCGAGGTGTCGTGCCCGTAGTGATCCGCCACGCCCTTCAACAGCGTGTTGTAGTAGGCGACCATCCGCTTGCCGCCCTTGCGCCAGGGAACGAGCGCGCCCTGTTCCAGCGACTTGTCGGGATTCGGCGCGACCAATTCCTCATCGAACACAAGCTTCTGGCCCAGACCATGGCAGACCTCGCAGGCCCCGAAAGGCGAATTGAAGGAGAAGTGTTTCGGCGTGAGCGTGTCGTAGCTCCTGCCCGTCGCCGGGCTGAACATCCGGTTCGAATGCAGCGTCTCCTCCCACTGCTCGGAACCGCGGTCCTTCGGGTCCTGCTGCATCAGCAGCAGGCGCCCCTCCCCCCGCTTCAACGCCGTCTCCACCGAGTCCGCCAGACGCACGCGGATCTTCTCGTCGATGACCAGTCGATCCACCACCGCCTCGATGGTATGCTTCGCCTTGGGATCGAGCTTGAGACGCACGTTGCTCGCCAGTTCCACCAATTCGCCGTCCACCCGCGCGCGGACAAACCCCTCGCGGGCCAGTTTTTCAATCACATCACGAAATTCGCCCGTCCGGTCCCGCACCACCGGCGCCAGAACCATGATGCGCGTCCGCTCGGGAAGCTCCATGATCCGGTCGATGATATCCGTCGTGCTCTGCTGCTGGATCGGAACGCCCGTCTCGGGACAATGCGGCTTTCCAATGTGCGCAAACAACAGGCGCAGGTAATCGAAGATCTCCGTCGTCGTGGCGATGATCGACCGTGGTCCGGAACCCGATCCGCGCTGTTCGATCGCGATGGTCGGCGACAGTCCCTCCAGGTGATCCACATCGGGCTTCTGCAACTGGTCCAGGAACTGCCGCGCGTAGGAGGACAACGATTCCACATACTTGCGCTGCCCCTCCGCGTAGATCGTGTCGAACGCCAGCGACGACTTCCCCGAACCGCTCAAGCCCGTGATCACCACCAGCTTGTCGCGCGGAATTTCCAGGGACACATCCCGCAGGTTGTGCTCACGCGCGCCGCCGACCTTGATGAACTGCTTCGACATGATGAACTCCGAATTTCGCAATCCGCGAACCCCCGCAGGATAGAACCCATCTCATAAATACCCAAGCCCCGCGTTGAGCCCATTTTTTGTGTCGGGCAGGACGGAAGCGAGGGAGACTGCGGGTCCCGCGCGACCGTCGTCGCCGCTTGCAAACCTGACGACAAGACTCAAGAATGCCCGCCATGAAACCGCTTTTGACCGCCGTTGCCCTGTTTATCTTCTCCTCGTTCGCCCTCGCCGGGGAAGAGATCGGCCCCATCCAACTCTGGCCGAATGGCGCCCCCGACGAAAAGGGCGACATCGGCGAGGAGGGCGCGCGCCCGCCAAAGCCCGACGCCAAGAAGAAGATCATCATCTGGCAGAATGTCTCCGCCCCGACCCTGACCGTCTACAAGCCCGACAAGGAAAAGGACACCGGCTCCGCGGTCTTGGTCTGCCCCGGCGGCGGCTACAACATCCTGGCCCTGGATCTCGAGGGAACCGAGGTCTGCGAATGGCTCAACTCCATCGGCGTCACCAGCGTGCTGCTCAAATACCGCGTCCCCCGCCGCAAGGACCGCGAGAAACACGAGGCGCCGTTGGCGGACGCGCAACGCGCGATGGGCATCGTCCGCGGCCATGCCGCCGAATGGGGAATCGACCCCAAGCGCATCGGCATCATGGGTTTCTCCGCCGGCGGCCACCTTTCCGCAACGACCAGCAACAACTTCAGGAAACGGAGCTACCGCTACGTGGACCACAACGACGCGATCAGTTGCCGCCCCGACTTCACGATGCTGATCTACCCCGCCTATCTGACAATGGAGAAGGAGAACAACCGCCTCGCCCCCGAACTGCCGGTCTCCAAGGACACCCCGCCGACCATCATCATCATGACCGAGGACGACGGCGTCCGCGTCGAGAACGCGCTGTTCTATTACCTCGCGCTCAAACAGGCCAAGGTCCATGCCGAGATGCATCTCTACGCCAGGGGCGGCCACGGCTACGGCCTGCGCCCCTCCGAACTCGAGGTCTCCAACTGGCCCCAACGTTGTGAAACCTGGCTCCGCGGCATCGGAGCCCTCTCACGCAAATAAGCGGGGCGTTCCGGGAATCTTGCCGCCATGATCGATTACATCACGGATCTGCTGCGCTCGCGGGGACTCGATGGCCCTTCGGTGATCTGGGTTTCCCAGAGCATCGCCGTCTCCGTCATCGTCATCCTCAGCATCGTCGCCAACTTCATCGCCAAGGGGGTCATCCTTCGCGGCGTCAAGGCGATCGTCAAAAAGTCCAAATACAAGTGGGACGACAAGTTTCTCGACCGGAATGTCTTCGGCCGGCTCTCCCATATCGCGCCGGCGCTGGTCATCTACATCCTCACTCCCATCCTGCTGGTCTCCGCCTCCGACGGCCAGTCCGCAAGCGAGTTGACGGAAACATTGATCGACTACGTCCGGCGCGCCTCCATGATCTACATGCTCATCGTGGCGGTGCTGGCCATCGATTCCTTCTTCAACGCGGTGATCGACATCTACCGCACCTTCGACATCTCGAAACACATCCCGATCAAGAGCTTCATCCAGGTCGCCAAGATCTTCCTCTACTTCCTCGGCGTGATCTTCGCGATCGCCCTGATCGTGGGGCAGTCCCCGCTGAAGCTCATCGCCGGCCTGGGCGCCATGACCGCCGTGCTCATGCTGGTCTTCAAGGATCCGATCCTCGGCTTTGTCGCCGGCATCCAGTTGACCACCAACAAGATGGTCGCCCGCGGCGACTGGATCGAGATGCCAAAGTTCGGCGTCGATGGCGATGTCGAGGAGGTCGCGCTGACCACGGTGAAGGTCCGCAACTTCGACAATACCGTGTCCACCATCCCCACCTACGCGTTGATCAGCGACTCCTTCAAGAACTGGCGGGGCATGTCCGAATCCGGCGGCCGCCGCATCAAGCGCGCCATCAACATCGACATCGGCTCCATCCGCTTCTGCGACGAGGAGATGCTGGAGCGCTTCTCCAGGATCCAGTTCCTCACCGGCCATCTCGAAAAGAAGCGGAAGGAGATCGCCGAGCACAACGAGGCCAGAAAGGTGGACGAGAGCGCTCTCGCCAACGGCCGCCGACTCACGAACATCGGCGCCTTCCGCGCCTACGTGGAGGCCTATCTTCGAAACCAGGAGAACATCACCCAGGAACTGACCTTCCTCGTCCGGCAGCTCAAGCCCACCGAGACCGGCCTGCCCATCGAGATTTATGTCTTCTGCAAGGACAAGCGCTGGGTGCAATACGAGGCTGTCCAGGCCGACATCTTTGACCACCTCCTCGCCGTCGCGCCCGAGTTCAACCTGCGGGTGTTTCAAAACCCCACCGGCAGCGACTTCCGGGGACTGGTGAAGTGACCCCGGACAACCGCCGGAGCGCGGAACTCATCCCGCTTCAACCTCCGGCCGCCCGGGGCCGCAGGCGCAACCAACGCGTTTGAATTTCCAGCGCTGAAGCGGAATCAATTCCGCGCTCCACCGCCGCCTGCGCCTTCACGCTTCCCGCCGCCGCGCGCGTTCGAAATGAAACAACGCCGCCACGACGAGTGAATGGCGGATCTTTCCGGCCGCGGCCATGTCCAGGGCCTCGTCCACCGGGACCAGCCGGGTGATAATATCCTCGCCGTGGTCGAATTCCGTGTCGTGGGTCTGCCGGCAGTTCTCGACCAGGACGGTATAGGTGCGGTTGTTCATGATCGCCGGATTGGAATAAACCTCGCCGATGATCCGCCCGCCCTCGCCGACATATCCGGTCTCCTCGCGCAGTTCGCGCAGTCCCGCCTCCAGCGGCGGCTCCTCCGCGGTGTCGATGACCCCGCCGGGGATCTCCAACTCGATTGTCTCGGTTCCGTGCCGGAACTGCTCGACCAGGATCAGCTCGTTCTCCGGGGTCAACGCCACGACGTTCACCCAGTTCCGACAGTCCAGGACCAGGAAATCGTGTTCCCTGCCCGTGCGCGGAGACCTGCGCCGGCGCGTCCCCAACCGGAAGACGCGATAGTCCCCCAGGTCCTTCGATTCAACTGTGGGCCATGGTTCAATCATGAGAATCCCCGTTCCTTTGCAGCCCAGCCCTGTTTCATCAGGTTCAACAGATGCGCCAACGCCTGCTCGTAGGAGCCGCTCCGCTCCCCGGCCAGTTGTTTCGCCCGCTTGTCGAGCTGCGCCGCCATCTCTCCAACCTTGTCCGCCGGGCACCCCAACGCGGCGAGCGTCTGTTCGAGCTGGTCGAGATCGCTCATACCGCGCCAGGGCCGGCAGGCCGATCAACCCAGCGAATCCCGGGAAACAATGGTGATGCTCTCCACGCCGATGCGCGTATCGGGCAGACTGCCCTGAGGTCCGCCGCAGGGGGCGTCGCCGATCACGCCCAGGGTGTCATCGCCCGAGATCAAGGCGCCAAAGCCCGTGTATTGGCCGTCGAGATGCGGCGAGGTTCCCAGCATCACGAAGAACTGACTGCCCGCGGAATCCGGATGCGCGGACCGCGCCATCGACAGAACGCCCCGCACGTGCGGCTTGTCATTGAACTCGGCCTCGATCTGGTAACCCGGACCGCCGGTGCCCCAAAGGCGCTCCTTGGAGGCGTCCTTGGTGTTCGGGTCGCCGCCCTGGATCATGAAGCCCTTGATGACCCGATGAAAACAGGTGCCGTCGTAGAAACCTTCCTTCGCCAGTTTCTTGAAATTCTCCACGGTCTTCGGGGCCACGTCCGGCCAGAATTCCGCGACCATCTCGCCCTTGTCGGTCTTGAAAACCGCCACTTCGTCTGTTGCTTCGCTCATGATTGATTGTGTGCTGCTGTTGCTCTGATTGCGCGGGACCGGCCCGCTTCGTGGTTTATTGGGAATCTGGTTTCGGCTCCGCCTCCGCCGCCGGCGGCGCGACTTCCGACTTTGCCCCGCCTGCGTCGTCCGGCTGTTCCCGCGGGACGATGGTGATCGACTCCACCTCCACACGGTCGACCGGCCAGCTCTTTTCGCCCCCGCCATGCGGCGGGTAGATCGTCGGCGTCGAGGCGATCTTCTCCAGGACGTCATCGCCCTTGATCACCTTGCCGAAGGCCGTGTACTTCCCGTTCAGGAAGGCCGCGTCGCCATGGCAGATGAAGAACTGACTGCCCGCGGAATCGGGATCGCTCGAGCGCGCCATCGACAGCACGCCGCGCACGTGCTTCCGGGAATTGAATTCCGCCTCGATCATGTAGCCGGGGCCGCCCAGGCCAAACTTCTCAGCCAAAGCCGGATTCTTGGTGTTCGGGTCGCCGCCTTGGATCATGAAGCCCTTCACGATGCGATGGAACGCCGTGGCGTTGTAGAACCCCTCCCTGGCCAGCTTCTTGAAGTTGACCACGGTCTTGGGCGCGACATCCGGCCAGAATTCCACGGTCATCTCCCCGTGGGCCGTCTTGATCACCGCCAAATCGGGATCCGGCATGGTCGTCGGAGCCGGAGCCTCGGGGGCCTCGGCCAGAATCTCATCGCTGCCCTCCACGACACGTTGCGACACTGGCTGCGGACGCTCGCCGCAACCTGCCGCCACAAGAATCACACCGGCGATCAACGCCATGACGTTCAAACCTTTCATGGTGGAGGTATGTGCCACGACGCCGGTCCAAAGTCACGCTTCAAACCTCAGCGTGCACGACGCAGTTCCTGTAAACAGGCAATCCCTTGGCGCCCCTCGCAAACTCTCCTGGCCTTGGTCGTCGCCAACGTTGCTGCGGCTGGTCTATCGACACCGCCGCGCTCCGAAGTTCCGCCGCACGTGCGCGCCAGACAACAGCAGGCCTCCTTGGCGCCCCAATGATGAATTCGGAATCGGGATTGCGGCAATGCCCCAATGATCGCCGTCCGCGTCAGTCTCCCAGGGCTTCGATCGCGGCCTTGGCGCGCGCGCGCTTGGTCTCCCAGTCCGCCTTGCGCTGGACGTGTTCATCGAGAATCTCTTTCGGGGCGCGCTCGGTGAAGTTCTTGTTCGCCAGTTTCTTCTCCACCTTCTCGATCTCGGTCTCGATCTTCTTCAGCTCCTTCTCCAGGCGCGCGCGCTCGGCGGCGAAGTCCTCGATCAGGCCTTCCAAGGGCAGATACAATTCGCCCAACGGGGAGCCGATGTGCGCGTAGCCCCTGCCGCCGGCGAAGTTTGGATCGACATCCAACGACCCGGCGTTCAGCAGGATCTGCAACACCGCCGCCTCAGCCGCGGGAAACTCGGCGTTCGGCTTGAAGATGAACGGGATCTTCTGGTTCGAAGGCACGTTGAATTCGCGCCGCAGGTTGCGCCCCTGGCGCACCAGTTCGTGTTTCGCCTCGACCACCTGCTCGTCGCTTTCGTCCAGCCCGTAGTGCGCCGCAAACTCCTCGTCGAAGGCCTTGGGCCAGTTGGCGAACATGATCGTCCTACCCCCCTGTCCTTCCGGCAGATCGCCGTTGAAGCCCATCCCCTGCCAGAGTTCCTCCGTGATGAACGGCAGGAACGGATGAAACATGCGGATCGCATTCGACAGGATGAAGTCAATCACCGCCAGCTTGTTGGCCTTGAGCTTCTCGTCGTCGCCATACAGCGCCGACTTGCTGCTCTCCACATACCAGTCGCAATACTCCGTCCAGAAGAAGCGATAGAGCGTCTGCGTCACCCCGGTGAAACGATACTGCGCGAAATCCGCGTTGATCTCATCGATGGCCTTGCCGAGCCGGATGAGAATCCACTTGTCGTCGCTGGTCAGCAGCTTGGGATCGATCTCGCCCTCGCTTTCGCCGCCCTGCATCTGCCGGAAGCGGCAGGCGTTCCATAGCTTGTTGCAGAAATTGCGGCCGAGCTCCACGTCCTTCTCGTCGAACAACACATCCAGGCCCAACGGCGCGCTGCGCATGGTGCCAAAGCGCAGCGCATCGGCGCCATACTTCGCGATGAGGTCCAGCGGATCCGGCGAATTGCCCAGCGACTTGGACATCTTGCGCCCCTTCTTGTCGCGGATGATGCCGGTGAAATAGACGTTCTGAAACGGCAGCTCTCCCATGTATTCGTAGCCAGCCATGATCATGCGGGCCACCCAGAAGAAGATGATGTCCGGCCCGGTCACCAGGTCGGTCGTCGGATAGAACCGCTTCAGGGTCGATGTCTCTTCGGGCCAACCCATGGTTGCGAACGGCCAAAGCCAGGAACTCGCCCAGGTGTCGAGGACGTCGGGATCGCGCTCCCAGTTCTCCTCGTCCGCCGGCGGCTCCAAGTCACAATGAATGGCGTCGCTTTCCTTGTGATACCACACCGGGATCTGGTGCCCCCACCAGAGCTGGCGACTGATGCACCAGTCCTGAATGCCGGTCATCCAGTGATCGTAGGTCTTGATCCAGCGGTCCGGATAAAACTTCATCCGCCCCTCGGTCACGCACTTGTGCGACGCCTCCACACTGGGGTACTTGAGAAACCACTGCTCGCTCAGACGCGGCTCGATCGGCACGCCGGCGCGCTCGCTGAAACCCACGTTGTTCTGGTAGGGCTCCTCCTTTTCAAGGACGCCCATCTCGTCCAGCAGTTCGGCCGCGCGCTTGCGGGCTTTCAAGCGATCCATTCCCTTCAGGTCCTCGCCGCCGAAGTCGTTCACCGTGCCATCGGGATTCAACACGTCGATGACCTCAAGATCATGACGCTCGCCAATCTCAAAGTCGGCCTTGTCGTGGGCCGGAGTCACCTTGAGCACGCCGGTTCCGAACTCCTTGTCGATGTGCTCGTCGGCCACGATCGGAATCTTCACCTGATTCTCGCGCGGCAGGGGCCGGATCGCGTGCTTGCCGATCAGATGCTTGTAACGCTCGTCCGTCGGGTTCACCGCAATCGCGGTGTCGCCGGGGATGGTTTCCGGGCGCGTGGTGGCAATGGAAAGAAACGTTCCCGGCTCCTCGGCCACCTCGACCTTGAAATACCAGAGAAAGCTGTTCTGCGGCGTGGGAATCACCTCCTCGTCGGACAATGCCGTCAGGGAAACCGGGCACCAGTTCACCATGCGTTTGCCGCGATAGATGAGCCCCTTCTTGTAGAGATCCACGAACACGCGCTGCACGCACTTCGTGTATTCCTCGTCCATGGTGAAGCGCTCGCGCGACCAGTCGCAGGAGCAGCCGAGCTTCTGTAACTGCCTGATGATGATGCCGCCGTGCTCCTCCTTCCAGGCCCACACGCGCTCGAGGAACTTGTCGCGGCCCAGATCGTGGCGCGACAGTTTCTCATTCTTCTTCAGTTCACGCTCCACCTTGGCCTGCGTTGCAATGCCGGCGTGGTCGGTGCCGGGCAGCCACAACACCTCCTTGCCATCCATACGCGCCTTGCGGGCGAGAATGTCCTGGATGGTGTTGTTCAACACATGCCCCATGTGGAGCATGCCGGTGACGTTCGGCGGCGGAATGACGATGGAATACGCGGGCTTCGGCGATTCCGGATCGGCCTCGAAACACTTCTGCTCCTGCCAGAATTCATACCACTTGTCCTCCACGGACTGTGATTCATACGCTTTGGGTATCTCGGACATGATTCTTACTTCTTCAACATCAGGTAATACTCGATGCTGTCGGTGAGCGCCTGGAGGCTGGCCTCGACGATGTTCTCGCTGACGCCGACCGTGCCCCACTCGGACCTGCCGTCGGAGGATTCGATCAGCACGCGGGTCTTGGCCTCGGTGCCGGAGGCGCTGTCGAGAATGCGCACCTTGTAGTCGGTCAACTCGAGCTTCTTGATCTTCTTGAAGTGATTGACCAAGCCGGCGCGCAACGCGCCGTCCAGCGCATTCACCGGCCCGTCGCCCTCGGCCACGGTGTGCGAGAATTCATCGCCCACCTTGACCTTCACATTGGCCTGACAGATCGCGAAGTTGCCGTCGTGGCGCATGGAGGCGTGATAGCCCTCGATCGTGAACGGAGGCTCCTCATGCTTGAGCAGCTTGCGGATCAACAGGGCCAGGGAAGCCTCGGCCGCCTCATACTCAAAACCTTCGTGCTCCAGTTCCTTGATCTTCGCCAGGATCGCCTTCAATTCCGGCGTGTCATTGGTCAGCTTGAAGCCCAGTTCCTGGGCCTTCATCACGATGTTACTTCGGCCGGCCAGGTCGCTCACCAGGATGCGACGGTTGTTGCCCACGGTGTCCGGACGTTCGTGCTCGAAGGAGTGCGCCACCTTCTGCACCGCGTTGACGTGCATGCCGCCCTTGTGGGCGAAGGCGGTGGCACCGACCCAAGGTTGACGCGGGTTGTGCCTGATGTTGGCGATCTCGTCCACATACTGCGAAAGCTCGGTCAACTTGCGCAGCGAAGCCTTCGGCACGCTCCTGCGTCCCAGCTTGAGAACGACATTGGGTATGGTCGTGATCAGGTTGCAGTTGCCGGTGCGCTCGCCGTAGCCGTTGACCGTGCCCTGCAGGTGATCGGCTCCGACTTCCACCGCCGCCAGCGCATTGGCCACGCCCACGCCGGTGTCGTCGTGCGTGTGGATACCGATGCGTGTGTTCACGCCGTCGATGGCCGCCTGCGTGATGCGGGCCACCTCGCTCGGCATGCATCCGCCGTTGGTGTCGCACAGGGTCACCACATCCGCGCCGCCCTCGGCCGCGGCCTGCCAGGTCGCCAGCGCGTAGTCCGCGTCGTCCTTGTAGCCGTCGAACGCGTGCTCCGCGTCGTAGACCACATAGCGCCCGTTGTCCTTCAGGAAGCGGACCGTGTCGCGGATCATCTCGATGTTCTCCTTGGCCGTGGTCTTGATGACCTCCTTCACGTGAAGCAGCCAGGTCTTGCCGAAGATGGTCACGACCGGCGTCTTCGCGTCGATCAGCAACCTCACCTGCGGATCGTCCTCGACGGCGATCTTCTTGCGTCGCGTGGAGCCAAAGGCGGCGATCTTGGCGTTCTTGTATTTCCGCTTCGCCGCCTGGTGGAAGAACTCAATGTCGCGGGGATTCGACCCCGGCCAACCGCCCTCGATGAAATGAATGCCGAAGGCGTCGAGCTTGTCCGCAATTCGCAGCTTGTCCGCGACGGAGAAGTTCACGCCTTCGCCCTGCGTGCCATCACGCAGAGTCGTGTCATACATTTCGACCAACGGTTGTTTTTTCATGATATTTGCGCGGTTTGCCCGCAGTTTCCGAAAAACGGAAGCGAATTACCTACGCCAAGGCGGGCGGGCTTGCAAATATCAAAACGAGGAAGGCAATGAACCACGACGCCCATCCAGTTTCTCGTAGTCGAAACCTTCAGGTTGCGGTTCGAGCGCGCAGCGCGAGAATTAAGTTCAAAGAGCGCCTCGTTTCGCCGAATGACTATCCTCCCAGCTTTCAAAGGTGCGCATCGCTCCAGGCCCCAAATCTCAAGAGAATCCACAGCGCAAGAAGGGCCCAGCCGCGTAGTGGCGATCACTTGAACAGCCGTGGTTGAAGGCGCAACGCGCCAAGGCCACGGTATGTGAGGCAAAAGCAGACCGAGCCGCGTAGCGGCGTCACCGGAAGATGCTGAAAGATCAACAGGGTTCTGCAACTCATCGGAACTGAAACACCGGACCCGCTGCCGTGTTTCCTAAAAAACACGAAAGCAACGGTCTTGTTTCCCTCCTGATGCGCCCC
Organism: Verrucomicrobiales bacterium; assembly: GCA_038126035.1. GTDB lineage: Bacteria > Verrucomicrobiota > Verrucomicrobiia > Limisphaerales > JAYPEY01 > JAYPEY01. Next base: position 28,448 of record JAYPEY010000017.1, read on the forward strand.
CTCCCCATCGCTCGATTTGGAACTTGGGATTTGTAGCTTCTTTGGAATTTGGAGCTTGGGACTTGCCTCAGCCTCCCAGCTTCCAAAGATGCGCGTCGCTGCGCACGTAGAAGGCGCCGTTGGCGATGGAAGGCGTTCCGATGACGACATCCTTGAGGTTCACGCTGCCGACCATTTCGCCCTTGGCGGCCTCGGTGTCGACGAGTTGGACCAGGCCCTTTTCATTCACGGCCAGGAGAAAACGGCCGGCTCCGATGGGCGAGGCGCTGAACGGACCTTTAAGCCGCAACTGCCAAAGCCGCTTCCCGGATTCCAGGTCCCCGCAACTCAGCACGCCCGAGCCATTGACCGAAAACACCTTGCCGCCCAAGGCCACCGGAGTGATCGTCCGCGGGCTGAGCCGGCTGGAATTCCAGAGTTCCTCCGGCGGAAAGCCTTCCTTGCCCGGCTTCAGGGCGGTAAGGCCGCGCGAAGGAACCAGGATCAGGTCGCCGACCTTTGTCGCCGAGGACATGGTCGAACTGCCCTGGTCGAAATTCCACAATTCGCTGCCGGTCTTCGGATCCACGGCCATCAGTCCGGAGCTGCCCTGGAGCAGGGCCACCAGGCGGCCGCTCTTCGCGTCCTTGTAGACCATCGGCGAGGACCAGTTGGCCTTCTTGGCGCGATCGAGCTTCCAGCGGTTGACGCCGGTCTTCACATCGATGCCCGCGGCGAAGGATTCGCTGTCGGCCTCGACCTGCACCACGAGCGTATCGCCCGCGACGACCGGCGAGGACGCCATGCCGAGGCTGTTGCTGGCGTTGGGATAATCACGGGTCAGACCGCGCAGCCACTGCAGATTGCCGTCGAGGTCCAGGCAGATGAGATCATTGCAGGAAAACAAGGCGAAGATGCGCCTGCCGTCGCTGGCCGGCGAGGAGGTGGCGCAGCCGATCTTCTGGTGGGTCATCGTGCGCCCCGTCGCCCAGAACTGCCGCTCCCAGATCTTCGACCCGTCCTTCGCGCTGAGGCAGATGACGTGCAGACGATTCTGGTCCGTGCCGCTGGAACAGGTCACGAAGACCTTGTCGCCGATGATGATCGGGCTGGAGATGCCCCGCCCAGGCAGGTCAATCTTCCAAGACACCGACTTGTCGCCCAGCGTCTTGGGAATGCCCGCGTCATTGACAATGCCGTTGGAATCCGGCCCGCGGAACTGCGGCCAGTCGCCGGCGGACAAGGCGCCAGCCCCGAAGCCGGCAATCAGGAGGGAAAGGATGCTCTTCTTCATTTTTGCTTCTCGTTGTAAATCTGCGTTCTGTTTCCGCGCCTCTTGGCCTACCGAAGGCTCGCGGTCTTCTTGCCGCCCGCCTTGGGCGTGGGCGGACGGTTCTCCGCCAGCACCGCCGTGCCGGTCGCGTCGCACGCGCGCAACTGGAACTGCCATTCCTTGGTCCAGGATTCCTTCTGCTCGTTCTGGCAGGCCTTGACCAGGATCGTGTTCACGCCCGCCTTCAATTCGCCGCGCAGGCGATACTGATCGATCCGCATGCCTCGGTGGTATTCATCGCGGCCGAACAGGAGCTCGCCGTTCAACCAGACCTTCCAGGCGTTCTTGCAACCCAGGCGCAGCTCGATCGGGCGGGCGGCCTTGGCCTTGAATTCGGTGTAGGCGTAGGCCGTGACCTCCTTGATGTTGCCGGGATAGGCCTTGTTGATGTCGACCATCCCGTATTCGTCCGCGCTGACCAGTTCCGTCCATTTCACCCTGCCGTCCTTGCCGTCGTATTCGGCCGTGAGATCGATCCCCTTCTCGGGCGGGAAGACCGTCGCAAAACCTTTCCGATACGTATTGTCGAAGGGGCCAATCACGCTCCAGTGCATGAGGAAGCCAAAATGCTTCGGCAGGTCGACCGCCTGGCCAAGGCCGCGCAGGTCCTTGGAGATGGAATTGATCTGATCGAGGTCCCGCGCGTGATCCAACGCCCTGCCCAGGGTCTTCGCGGCGGCGTCCTTCTTCCCGCCGGCGAGTTGCTTCGCGCCCTGGTCCATCAACCGCTGCACCGCCTCACGACGCAGCTCCACACTGGGATCGTTGGCCAATCCGGGAATCATCTTTTCCGCCGCCTTCGCGTCCACACGCCGGATCAACTCAAAGGCCAGGCGTCGGGCGCGGGGATTGTGGCCGGTCTCGCCCACAAACTTCTTCAGCGCCGCAACCGGCAGCTTGCCACCGCCGTTCAGTTCCTTGTCGGCGATCGATTCCACCGCCGACCGAATCCAGTTCTCCGCCAGTTCGTTGGAGCCTTTCATCCCGGCGAGAATGGCGGGGATCGAATCGCCGTTTAACGACGCAATCTGTCGCCACGCCTTGGAGGCCGCCTCATTGCCCTGCCCCTCCGCGCCGACGGCGTTCACGGCCTTGAGCCATTGTTTCGTGCGCTTCGCATTCGCGGCATCCGCGGTCGTCAGGGGCAACGCCGCCGCTACGACAATCGCCAACAGGTGTCTCTGGATCTTCATGTGTGAATGAATGGATGGGGTCTCAATCGGAGAAATTCGAATGATTCGTCTGATTTTGAATTGAGCGTTCTAGGGCGCCCGCGTCCGAACTTCAAGCGCCGACCGTCGAGAATCGGACATCGAAGCAATGCGCCGGAATGCCGTGTTCAGGCGTCATATGCTCGGAACAAATGCAACTCAGCGCAACTAAGCTGCAGTTCCCCATCCCCTTGAGCCAACCGGGCGCCCAGCGCCATGCCGACGAACAGAAACCATGGTGCGCCCCCCTTCAACACGGAGGGCGCCGAGACCACAAAGAACCACGGAGAGGAGACGCTGTTCTCTGTGGTTCTCCTTTTCTCCGTGTGCTCTGTGTTGAAGTGGCGGCGTGAGCGTATCCAACAAGCGCCTTTCTGGAACCGCGGCCCACGCCTCAGTCAAACGCTTCGTCGCACGCGCCTTCCCAAACCCAGGCAGACTGATACACTCCCCGTCAGTTCATGAAGCTCACCTCCCCCCCCTCATTCCTCATGGCCTTGCTTCTTTTGGCTCCGACGGCCCGGTCCGCCGATGAAGCAAGAGGCCGACTGCACCTCGGCGTCGTTGACGAACGTTCAGGAAGCCCCATCCCGGCCCGCGTCCATCTCAAGAACGCGAACGGCGGGGAGGTCAAGACCGATGCCCATCCCCAACACAAAGGCCACTTCAACTTCCCCGGATTCTTCGACCTCCAACTCCCGCCCGGGACCTACAGCTACGAGATCGAACACGGCCAACAATGGTCCCTCGCCGCCGGAACCATCCAGGTCCGGCCGAACGAGATCACCGAACACGTCGCCCGCATCCGCGAACTCATCGACATCACCCGCGAGGGCTGGTGGTCGGGCGACCTGCACGTCCATCGTCCGATCGAGCACATGCGGTTGCTGATGGACGCCGAGGATGTCCATGTGGCGCCGTCGATCACCTGGTGGAACCAGAGCAACATCTGGCGCGACGGCCGGCCCCTGCCGAAGGACCCGCTGGTCCGCTTTCCCGGCAACCGCTGCAATCACGTCATGGCCGGCGAGGACGAACGCGAAGGCGGCGCGCTGCTCTATTTCCACCTGCGCCAACCAATGGACATCCGCAGCCCGAAACGGGAATTCCCCTCGCCCATGAAATTTCTCGCCGAGGCGCGCAGCCACACCGGCGTTCATGTCGATATTGAGAAGCCCTTCTGGTGGGACGTCCCGATCTGGCTGGCCAGCGGCAAAATCGACACCATCGGCATCGCCAACAACCACATGTGCCGGGACTGGGTTTACAACAATCCCAAACGCGGCGGCGAAGCCTGGGGGAAACCGCGCGACGTCGACCGCCTCCCGCACCCGCACGGCAACGGTTATTGGAGCCAGGAGATTTATTACCACGCATTGAACTCCGGCCTGCGCATCCCGCCGTCCGCCGGCAGCGCCTCCGGCGTCCTGCCAAACCCACTCGGCTACAACCGCGTCTGGGTGCACATCGGCGAGAACTTCGATCGGGAGCAATGGTGGAAGAACCTCCGCGCCGGACGCAGCTTCGTCTCCAACGGCCCCCTGCTCCGCGTCACAGCCAACAGCCAGCTTCCCGGGCATGTCTTCAAGCGTCCCGCGGACAGCCCGCTGAAAATCGAACTCGCCGCGGAGCTCTTCAGCCGCGACCCGATCTCCAACATTGAGATCATCAAGAACGGACAGGTCGTCGCCAGGGTTCCCTGGTCCGACTGGAGAAAGACCGGTTCCCTGGGCTCGCTCCGGTTTGAGGAGTCCGGCTGGTTTCTCATCCGCGCCATCGCCGACAATCCGACCACCTTCCGCTTCGCCTCAACAGCCCCCTGTTACGTCGAGATCGGAAATCAACCGCGTCGGATCAGCAGGGCTTCGACACAGTTCTTCCTCGATTGGGTCCGCGAACGGATGCAGCGCGTGATGCTGAAGGACGCCAAACAGAAAGCGGCCGTCCTGAAACATCACCGGGACGCCGAGGCGTTCTGGAAGAGGCGGACAACCGAAGCCAACACGGACTGACTGCGGACACTGTGACGCCCCCGGCGCGCCGTTAAGACGGAACCAACGAATGAACCTGGCCCCGAGGTGACATCGGGCGCCAACGTTCGGAGTTCCGCGTTTACGCGGCTGGGCGTCCGGCGCGGCCACATACCCACGTTTCCGCCCAGTCGATGGCCTTTCGCCTGAAGGCGGGACTCCGAACGTTGGACGGACTACCGCCGAATCAGGGCCAACCCCATCCCCTACACGAAAAAAGCGCGGGCCGGGGCCCGCGCTTTATTGATTCAGATGAATGTCGGATTCCGCTCCGCGCCTATTTCCTGGCCTTGATGGCCTCGAATTCCGCGTCGATCAGTTCGCGGGTTTTGCCGAGGAGGTCGGCGGCGGAGATCTCGCCCTTGTCAACCTTGGCGAGCAGGGCCTTCTGCGCGAGGTAGTCCTTGTTCACGACCCCGGCCTTGCTCTGCAGCATGCGCCACGCCTTGCGGCGTTCGACCGCGAAGAGGACCATCTGCCGCGTCACCACGAAATACCGCATCTTGCCGCCCATCTCGGCCTTCACGTAAACGCCGAAGTCCGGAACGTAGGAGCGGTGGTTCTTGTCAAACACGCGACGGTAGATCACATCCTCCTGGGTGATGCAGGCGAGCATGTCATCGAAGTGGATGAACTCGCTGGCTTCCTCTTCCTTGATCGCCTTGACGTGCTTGCGGAAGCGGGCCTCGGTCAAAGCCCAGTGGGCCACCGTGAACTGATACTTCTCGCCGGTGGACTTGTATTTCGTCTGCCACCAGTCGCGATCGGGGTTCGGATTGCCCTTGAGGTCGAAGCATTCCTGAGAGGTTTCGCCGGCGCGGGGGTTGTAGACCCATTCCGGCATGCCGCGGCAGTCGCGGGCGAGCTTGGCCTGGTCGGCGGACATGTTGTCGCCGACGCCGTGCTCGGGCTGGCAGGTGGTGTAGCTCTGGATGAAGCAGGTGCCGCGGTAATCGATGGCGTCGAGCATCGCCTTGTAGAGCTTGGCGGAGTTGGCCATGGAGGCCTGGATGACGAAGGGCGAGCCGTGGCCGCTGGTGAAGGCCTCGGCGACGTTCTTCTTCTCAATCAGCTTGCCCTGCGACTGCAGGCCGAACTGGTTCATGTCGTAGCCGCCCAACATGGTGGAGGAGTCGGAGTTCTGTCCGCCGGTGTTGGAATAGACCTGCGTGTCGAGCATGAGCATCTTCACGTTGGGGCGGTTCTGCAGGACGACCTTGGAGACGTTCTGGAAGCCGATGTCGCCGAGGGCGCCGTCGCCGCCGATCACCCAGACCTTGGGCAGTTCGCGGATTTCCTGGTCGGTCATGCCGGTGTCGTCCAGGCGGGTGAGCGAGAAGTATTCGGCGTCGGTCATGACGTCCGAATCGCGTGTCAGGAGGTCGTCGGTCAGACGCTCCGGCGCGACGGAGCGGCGGGCGTGATTGACGACCAGGGACTCGCCCAGCAGCCAGCTGATGGTGGCGCCGTCCTGGAAGAGGGAGTTCATCCAGGGATAGGGATGCGGGTTGGAGGGCGGCGTGGAGCCGTAGACCGTGTTGCAG
>JAYPEY010000017.1:34554-40273 GCA_038126035.1 Verrucomicrobiales bacterium
GCCATCGATGGCCTGCAGGTCCTTGTGGTTGGAGGCGTCCTGGCGCATGACGGCGACCAGGCCGTTGACGATCTCCTCGTCGGTGACATCGCCATAGTCGGCCAGGCGCTTGTCGGTGTCGGCGTCGGTCTCGCCGCCGAGGCCCATGACAACATGCGCAACCGCGCGCTTGTAGAGCTTGTATTCCGCCTCGTCGCACTCCTTGAGGGCGGCCAGGCGATCCAGGCCCTCCTTCTCCATCTGGTCGGCCTTGGCCCGGAGGCGGGCGGCCTTGTCATGATAGAGCGGACGCATGTAGGCCTCGGTGATCGAGGCGACCGCGCGGAGGATGCTCTTCTCACCGCAACCGGCGCAGGCGCCGTCGCCGGAGACGAGGGCCTCGTAGTTGCGGCGCACCATGAGGTGGTTGCGCAGGGCGGCCTCGCGGGAATCCATCGGCGCATCGTTGTCGTATAGGCCGAGGTATTTCTGCGGGGTGTCGGGCAGCAGCCGGCTGAAGATCTGCGCCGTGGTGAGTTCGGAGTTGAGCTCCTCGGTCTCGGCGGTCATCCGCAGGGCGTCGTGATCGCCGCAGACCTGCACGCATTCGCCGCAGCCTTTGCAGAGATCGGAGACATAGATCTGGAAGAGGCCGCCGGAACCGGGCTCTTTCTTCTCCAGGCTGCGGAAGATGGCCGGCACGCCGGCGTAGGCCAGCGGCAGCTTGTCGATGATGCCGGTGAACTCGGCCTTGGCCTCGTCGCTCAGGCCGCCGTTCAGGGCCTCGACCTCCTCGCGGACGATGTCCTTGAAGGGCGTCTTCCCCTTCGCGTTCACCACCTCGACCATCTTGGCGCGGGCGCGCTCCTCGACGCCCGGCAGCTCGGCGATCAGCTTCTCGCGCTGTCCGGCGTCGCTGACGTAGTTCTTCGCCGCGGTGGTCAGAACGGTCGAGATATCCTGCGAGGTGTTCGGCAGGGCCGTGTCCGGGCAGGCGGTGATGCACTCCATGCACTGGGTGCAGTTTTCCGCGATGTAGACCGGCGTCTCGCGACGGGCGACATACTTGGACTGCGTCGCGCCCGTGCCGGCGGCCATGATGCCGACGGAAGCCAGGGCGCCCGCGGGCTGGTGATAGCCCAGGTCGTTGCGGAACTCGCTGTCAAACTTCTCCAGAGTCTGGAAGGGATGCCGCGCATTCTGGTCCTCGGGCATGGCGCAGGTCGGGCAACCGCTGGCGGAGCAGCCGGCCGTGGCCGGTATCTGATGCTTCTCCAGGGGCGACACCGGCGGCTGGCGCATGCTGGAGCGGTCCGCGTCCTCGATCTCGCCGATGTTGATCAGCTTCACGTGATCGTAGCCGTCGTGCATGACCTTCATGTTCGACTCGACCACCGCGGCGCCAAAGCGGCCGAACTTGGCCTCATACTGGTCGTGGATGATCTTGTCGAAGGTGTCCTTGTCCACGTCGTAACGCTCGAGGAAGGGCGACACGCGGAAGAAGGCGCCGAGGAAGGAGTTGCCCTGCATGCGAAGTTGCAGGTCGGTGCGGTCGGTGGCATTGCGGGCGACGTCGAAGCCGCCAAGGATGTAGACCTTGATGTCGTTTTCCTTGATGTAGTTGCGGTGCTTGACCGGAATGCGTTGCCAGGCGTCCTCGGGGGTGTCGCTGGATTCCCAGACGAGGCAGCCGCCCGGGTTGATGCCCTCGAGCGGATTACAGTGGGTGAAGGCCTTGGGGTCGCAGCAGAGCACCACGTCCACGTGGTTCAGCTCGCAGTTCACCTTGATCTTCTTGGGCGCGACCGTGAGGTAATAGTTCGTCGGAGCCCCCTTCTTTTCCGATCCGTACTTCGGATTCGCCATGACGTAGAGCGGCGGCTCCAACTGGCCGCTCTCGTCATACTTCGGATTGCGCTCAGAAATGAGGTTGGAAATCTCGCCGATGATGGCGCCGAGGTTCTTGCCGGTGGTGATCATGCCCCAACCGCCGATGGAGTGGAATCGCACGGCAATGGCGCCTTCCGGCAACAGGGACGGGGTTTCCTCGGAGATGACGGAATAGGGGTGGTCGACGCCCAAGGTAAAGTAGGACACGCCGTCCGAGGCCTTCTTCCCATCCTTGCGGGCGATGTCGCCGTGCGCGAAGAGATAGGCTCCGATGGAATGTTCGGGGCGGAAATCGCGGGAACCGACGCCATAGGAACCGCTGAAGATCCGGGGCATTTCATCCGCCGTGATCCCGGGCAGGTCGCCGCCGGTGCGGCCGGCCTCCAAGGCCTTGGTCAGGGCGACGCGAATGTCGCGGCCCATGGGATTGTCTCCGGCCATGCCCTCGTCGGTGCGCTCGAGGACGATGACGGCCTTCTTGCCGCGCAGGGCGTTGATGACGGCGGCCTCCGGGAAGGGACGGATGACATTGATGTGAATCGCGCCGACCTTGGCTCCCTTGTTCTCGCGCAGCCAGTCGCAGGCTTCCTCGAGATTCTCCACGGCGCAGCCGAGCGCGATATACACGGTGTCCGCATCCTCGGTCCGGTACTCCGTGATCAGGCCGTAATGGCGGCCGGTGAGCAGGCCAAATTCCTTGTAGGCGTCCTCGAGGAAGCCGAGGATCGGCTCATTCCAGTTGTTGCGGCGGGCGACGAGCCCGTTCATGTGGTGCTCCTGGTTCTGCACCGGCCCGAGCAGGACCGGGTTCTTCAGGTCCATCATCTCCGGCACCCGGCGACGCTTCGGGCCAAACAGCTCGCGCTGGGCCTCGGTCGGGCATTCGACGATGTCTTCAGAGTTGCCGAGGTATTCACGCAACAACTCGGACTCCGGGGAATAATAGGAGCGCTCGGAGTGGGTGGTGAGCATGCCGTCCTGGACGTTCATGCCCGGATTCAGGGCGAGTTCGTTGACCTTGCGCAGGATGATGGCCTGGTCGGCGGCCTGTTGCGCGTCGCGCGACATGAGCATCGTCCAGCCGGTGTCGAGGGCCGCGTAGATGTCGTCATGGCCGCAGTGAACATTCAGGGCGTGCTTCGTCAGGGCGCGCGCGCCGACCTCGAGCACCATGGTCGAGCCCTTGCCCGGCGCATGGTAGTACTGCTCCATCGCGTAGACGATGCCCTGCCCCGAGGTGAAATTGACCGTGCGTTTGCCGGCGACCGAGTAGGCCGTGGCGCCGCCCTGCGCTGCGTGCTCGCCCTCACATTCGATGGCGACCTTCTGCTGGCCGAAGACGTTCAACTCCCCCTTGGCAAAGGATTCCTGGTAAATCTCGCCGCCTTCGGTCGAGGGCGTGATCGGGTAGAACACGCCGCCCTCGGTGATGCGGGTCTCCACATGCTTGGTGACCAGGTAATTGCCGTTGCAGGTGACCCGGATGCCGGGATACTTCGGTTTGCCCGCCTGCGTTCCGTCGTTCTTCTCCACTTCCGGAGCGACCGGCGTATCAGTTTGATTAGCCATATTGGTTCTGAAAAAAATTCAAGGGCGCGGTCAGGCGCCCCAGTTCAAAGCGGGAGACATTAGCACGGCGGTCAAACCAAGAAAATCCTTTTCCGCGCCAATTTTGCGCTGAAAAGGACAAGAAAAAACCTCTTTCAGGGGTGAATCTGAGCCCACATTTGCCGCACAAGAGCCCGATTCAGCCGTTACGATAACGTTCACGTAACTTCCGACGCATGATCTTGTTGGACGCAGTCCGGGGCAAAACGTCGATTTTCACGAGATCGTGAATCTTGAACAACGGGTTGAGCGTCCGGGAGATCTGCCGCTGCAGTTCACTTTGCAGATCTTGCGGTCGATCGCCCTCGGCAAGGACGGCAAAGACGACCAGTCGATCCGCGCCCCCGCCTTCCGGAGGCACGGCCACGGCCGCGGTCTGATAAACCGCCGGATGGGAATCCATCGTTCGCTCCAGTTCCATGGAGCTCACCTTGATGCCGCCGAGATTCATGGTGTCGTCGGCGCGTCCCTCCGCCTTGAAGCAGCCCCCGGCCAGACGGGTCAGCTCATCGCCATGCCGGCGCAAGGTCTCGCCGGCCGGCCCCGTCGGGCAGCCTTCGTAATAGATTGCGTCGTGATCGCGGTTGAGCAGGGACTGCGAGAAGCCGATGGAAGGCGGCGTCAGAAACACCTCGCCCATCTCCCCCTCCGCCGCCGGGGCGCCGTCGTCCTTGATCAGAACCATCCCCAGGCCGAGGCAGGGCGTGGTGAAGACCGAGGGCGAAGCGGGTTGAACGACCGTCCCGCCGATGTAGCCCCCGCCGATCTCCGTGCCCCCGCAATACTCGATCACCGGGGCCCGGTAGCCGGCCCGCCCCATCAGCCACAGGTAATCGGCTCGATTGGAGGCCTCGCCGGTCGAACTGAAGGCCCGCACATCCGGCCAGTCATCCCAGGCCACCGTCCCGGAATTACGCCAAGCCCGAACCAGCGCCGGCACGAGCCCAAGCATGGTGACGCGGGCCTCGCGGACAAACCTCGTGAAACCGCCGCCCGTCGGCAGCCCTTCATAGAGCGCAATGGTCGCACGGTTCATCAAGGCCGCGAAAATCAACCAGGGCCCCATCATCCAACCGATGTTGGTCGGCCACGCGACCACATCCCCTCCCCTGATGTCCTGATGATAACGTCCATCCATGGCGCACTTGAGCGGCGTCAGGCTGTTCCACGGAATCGCCTTGGGATCGCCCGTCGTGCCCGAGGAAAACAACACATTGATCAAGGTCTCAGGATCGCCGGCCTGGGAATCAAAGACCTCATCGTCGCTCAGGAAGTCATCCCAGAGCAGGTCGTTCTCCCGCAGATCGATCTCCATGTCCGGAACCTGGCGGATGACGATGGCGCGCGGCGCACCCGCTTCCACCACCTTGGGAAACAGGCTGATCGCCTTGTCGCCGCGGGTGAACCCCTCGACCGTCACCACGCCCTTCGCCCGGCCGATCTCCAGGCGTTTCCGGACCTCGGCGGCGGCAAAACTGTCGGCAATCGAGATGACGCAGCACCCCGCTTTCACCACGCCCAGGTAGGCGGCCACACATTCGGGCGTCATCGGCATGTAGAGCGCGACTCCGTCGCCGGCTTCGAAGCCGGATTCGCGCAGCCCATTGGCCACGCGGTTCACGAGCTTCTCCAATCCGCCCTGCGAAAGGGTCTTCACTTCATCGGTCCCGTCGCCGCCATAGACAATCGCCGGGGCGTCCGCGGCCCGGGCGAGACAGGTGTCCACGCAGTTCCAACGCGCGCCCGGCAACCACTGCGGCTGCTTCACGCCGGCATCCAGATTCAGAATCGAATCGGGCGCCCGGTCGAACACCACGCCCAGATCCTCGATCACCGCCCCCCAGAACTCATCGCGTTTCCCGATTGACCAACGATACAGCGCGTCGTAGTCGGCCATTCCCATTTTCGAGATCAGCCGCCCCAGATTTGAATCGGCGACCAGTTGATCGTCGGGAGCCCAGACCGGAGGCGGGCCGTCCGACGCAGCGCGATTCGCGAAGATCGTTTCAAAGGCCCGCCAATGCTCGTCGAATTCGGGCGCCTCGCCAGCGCGGCAACGCTCGACGAATTCGCGCCACAGGCGTTCCTGCTCTTTGGGATCGGATGGGCTTTCAAGATTCATGGTTTGGACTTCGCATCAAATCGATTGTGTCCGCATGGCAACCCGGAGCGCGGAATTCATTCCGCTTCAACCTCCGGAAACCCACGGCTCCGGGCGGGACCAACGCCCCTGGACATGCAG
>JAYPEY010000017.1:40283-46682 GCA_038126035.1 Verrucomicrobiales bacterium
CGGCCGGGCTCACACCCCCCCCCCCCCCCCGCCCGACCCCCGCGCCCGCGGGCCCCCCCCCCGCCCCCGCCCCCCCCCCGCCCCGCCCCACCCCCCCCCCCGCTCCGCAGACGCCTGGTCGCAACAAGACCCATTGCCCGTCACCCCACACCGCGCAGCCATTCGCACAGGCGTCGCACGGCTTCCACGGATTCACCACAGTTCTCCTGCAGGAATGCATGTTCCAAGGGTTGATCCTCCGGCACGTCGATGGCGGCGTCCAGGGCCTGCTTGCCGTCGAAATTCACATAGGCGAGCCGGGCGGTCAGCTCCTCCTTCGGTCGGCCGAAGTCGGCGCCCGGCAGGACGGCGACGCCGGTGTCCTCCAGCAGCCGTTCGCAGAGAGCGTGACTGTCCGTGATGCCCATCCGCTTGAACGCCTCTCGCCGACCGCCGAAATCGGGAAACAGGTAGAAACCGCCTTCCGGCGAAAGGATGTTGGCTCCGGCGGCCCGCAGGTCGTCCGCGAGCCGGTTGCCCAAGGCCTTGAGAATCCGCCGACACTGGGAGAGGTAGACCCGGATTTCCATCGAACGGTTGAAGGCCGTGACAGCGGCGTACTGAATCGGGGCCGAGGTGGAGGTGAAGGTCTCGCTGGCGACCGCGGCCATGGCGTCGAGCAGCCAGTGCAGGCAGTCCGGAACCACGAAGACCCCCAACCGCCAACCTCCGGCGCCGCACCATTTGCTCAACCCGCCGCTGAAGATCGTCCCCTCCGGATACATGGGCACGATCGAGACATGTTCACCATCGTGGTGTAGCTTGCCGTAGATCTCATCGGACAGCACCACCACGCGATGCTTGCGCGCCGCCTCGGCGATCTGCTGCAGGTCCTCCTTCCGGTAGGTTCGCCCCGTGGGATTGGAAGGATCGTTCAACACAAGTATCCGGGGCCGCCCCGGGTTTTCAGAGCAGATCTCATCGAGCTGTTCGGCGGTGATGCGGAAGCCGTCCTCGATGCGGGTGTCGATCAGACGCACCTGGCGGCCGATGATCCTCGCCTGCGGTTCATAGGACACCCAGGCCGGGGTCGGAATGAGGATCTCGCCGTTGTAGGCCAACTGCAGCAGGAACATCAGTTCCTTGGAGCCCGGCCCGACGATCACGTTCTCCGCCGAGCACTCGATGCCATAGAAGCGTCGATGATGATCCGCCACCGCCTCGCGCAGCGCCGGCAACCCGCGCACCGGAAGGTAGTCCTTCTGGTGCGCCTGCCGCTGTAATTCGGCGACGACGCAGTCCGGGACCGGGAACGGCGACTGACCGAGCCCCAACTTGAAGATCTCCCTTCCCTCGGCGCGAAGCCGGTTGCTGCGTTCGTTGATGGCCACGGTGGCCGACGGCTTCAGCCCCTGCACATTGGGGTTCAGTTCATCAGCCGGCGAGTGTTCACAGGTTCCGTTCATGTCTGTTCAGTTGGTCTTGATGTCCGGCGTTGCGACGGCGTCCCTTTCCTCATCGGCGCCCAGGCGGCCGGCCTTTCGCCACGCGCCGATCCGATAACCGCCGATCGCAACGGCAAAGGCGGCCGCGCAACCGTAGAAACCATGGCCCGAGTGCGCCGGGACCAACAATCCCTCCAGGATCAGGTCAAGAATGACGACGCCGTGAAAGGCGAAGTCATAGCCATTGACGAAGTAACCCCGCCTCCGCGCCTCCAGGGCGCCCGTAAACAGGCCGAAGGCGACCACCAGGCCGAACAGCGCCGCATGCCCCCGCGCGAAAGGCTTCCAGATGTGAAAGGCGGCGATATAGACGCAGAGCATCGTGACTGAATACCACCACCGGAACCTTTGCGTATTCGTTTCCGGGCTCATCTGAACCATGGGACCACCCTTCAGCCTGTCTCAGTACAGCGCCTCGGCAAGGGGCTCCCCCATTTCGTGGATCCACTTCGCCTCCGCGGCGGACAACGCTCGATCGAACACCGCGATTTCGTCGATGCCCCCGATATAATTGAGTCCGAGGTTGATCGCGACCTTCCCAGGAGTCCAGCCGACCTTGCTGTTGAATCCGGCGATCGCGCCCTGGTATTCGCCGTTCAGGTATAGCTTCCCGACGCCGTCCTTCTGTCCGGTGTTGGCGTGCTCGAAGGTGAACACCACATGCGTCCAGTCTTCCGCATTGAAGGGCGGTTTCTCCACCTGCACCAGGGGCCGTTGCCCCAGCGGGATCTCCTCATACTTCGCGTCGGTGGGATTCCAGATCTTGGTGATCGCCATCTGCACGAACCTGAAATGCCTCGGATTCTCCTTCGTGAATTCGATGAAGAACGAACCATCGCCCCAATTTTCTCCGACGAACTGGAACGGGTCGCAGTAGCCGGGCTCCAGGTCCTTGTCCGGATGGATCCGCATCCAGAGTGAAACCGACGCCGACCAGTCGTCGGTCCGGTAGCCCATGTTCTCCGGCCCGCGGAAGAACACCACGGGCTTGGCCTTCCTTGTCCATTGCAGCGCGTTGCCAAACCGCCCCTGCCCGGCGAGTTGCTCCACGTGACCTTCCCCCGGCAGCCCCGGAAGCGCCACTCCCTCGTTCCGTTCCCTGCTCGACGGGGCGGAGTAGAGCGTCGGGTCGCCCTTGGCAAAATCAGCGTCCAGGCCGTTGTCGAAACTCGCGTAAAAAGTCAGCGAATCCTGCAACGCCCGCTCCGTTGCATCGTCGGCCGAAGGCAGAAACGGCGTGTAGTCCGAGAAGGTTCCGCAACCGGCGGTCGCCGCGAGCAGCGCGCAGGCAAGGCCCGCGCGCAAGGTCTTTCCATTCGTGTCTCTCGATTTCATTTCCTTTTTGATCCGCCCGGCAGCGCGAATCCGCGCCCCGGATCCTCCAACAACAACATCCAGTCGTTCCCACGCCCGTGGGAGAAAAACTCAAAGGTCCTCTTCCCTCCGCCCTCGTATTCGCCGAGGACGCCGGCCTTGCCTTCGCGGGGATTGAACCAGAGCGCCCGGACCTTCTCCGCCTTGATCTTTGACAGGTCCGCCGTCACGGAACGTCCGGTCGGCGAATAAACGAACGCAAAGCTCCCGTCCTCCGCCCGCGCTGCGCGCACGTGATCCGCGCCTTCACGCGGGTTCCCGGCAATCACCGACTGGTCGGGAACCAGCCGATGCCATGGCCTCGACTCGAACAAGGTCCGCAGGTGCTTCATCTGCGCCCCGCCCGGCGCGCCCAGGGCATCCACCCACGACTTGCGCACGAGCGACTCCTTCGGGCGGTTGGCGTCCCAGAACTGCCAGATGCCGTGATGCCCATACGCATGACCGCAGGCTCCGGCCAGCAGCGCCCAATAGGCCGCCTGCCGCGAATCGTATTCATCAAACCAACCGTTCTCGTCATCCCAACCGACCGGATGGTCCTCCCACCTCGCGCCCCCGTCCAGGGTGGGCTTCGGGTTCTTCAACGCATGATTGGCGGCAATCGCCGAATGGTTGTCCGCATCGGCTTCGCCCTGCCCCGAGTGAGTCATGTGGAAGTCCAGCCACCCGGCGTCGTGAAACCATTTTGCCGAATTGCCGCGCTCCGCCGGGAAGTAGGCGATCAACTGCTTCCCTTCGCTGCCCTTGCGGATTCCCTCCGCCATCGCCTGGACGATCTTGAAATGAAGCCCGCGATCGGGATTGCGGTCGCCGCCCAGAATCCAGAATACCGGCCGGTCCTTGTAGCGGTCGCCAACGAATTCCCCGAACTTGCGCGCGTTCTCCTCGTTGAAAACCTCCGGCCCCATGCCCCACCGCTTGTTCCACTTGTCGCCCCAGGTCGGAGCCAGGCCCATCACCAGGCCCAGATCGTCCGCCCTCGTCAGCACGTAGTCGACATCCCGGAAATAGCGTCGATTCGGCTCGGCCGGGTCGTTGTCCTTGAGCGGCTTGGCGTCCATCTGGCTCGGCGTGTTCAGCCCGTCCAATTCCGCCAGGATCGCGGCGTGGATCACCGTGAAGCCGTTCCGCGCGCGATGCTTCAGATAAAGCTCCGCCTGATCGAGCCTGGCCCGGTGAAACAACTCCCAGGCCGTGTCGGCCAGATAGAAGAAGGGGGAGCCTTTTTCAGTAACGAGGTAATGGCCGTTTTCACTGACCTTCAGATGCGAAGCGTCGGCGGCATTGGTGTGCGACGCGGAGAACAGGATGAACAGGGCGAGAATCAGGGGATGAAATCCCAAGCTCCAAGCTCCAAGCTCCAAAGAAGCTCCAAATCTCAAGCTCCAAATCGCGCGCCGGGATTCGCCCGAACCATCCCCGTTACGAACCGGGCCCATACTCGCGGAAACCGGATAAGCGCCAAATTTCCCGCCGTCTCTTTGAGATTTGGCGCTTGGAGCTTCCTTGGGACTTGGAGCTTGGGATTTGGAGTTTCTCGCCCCCTTGGCCCTCAATCCTCCCGACACTCCACCATGCCCCTCCTTTTTCCTTGCCGCTGACAAGGCGCGGTTGAAATCTCGCATCGTTGAACCCGGTTCCATGCTGGAACTTCTATAAGCGCAAACACCCGCCCATGAAAGCCCAACCTTCCGACGCCGAATCCAACCACGCCCCCCAATCCGGCGTCTCCCGCCGCTCCGCCATCAGCGCCGGACTCGCCGCCGCAGGCGGAGCCGCGGCCTTCGGCCAGAGCATCGCCTTCGCCCAGCAACGCAGCCAGTCCAGGCCCGACGACCGCCAGCGCTCTCCCAAGCGCTACAACATGAAGAAGTCCATCAACCAATGGGCCTTCCCCTACCCCGACCGCATGGACCTCGAACGCTGTCTCCGTCTCGCCAAGGACGCCGGCTTCGACGGCATCGAACTCAACTACGACCTCGACAACGACCTTTCACCCAAGCATGGCACGAAGGATTACGAGAGGATCCGCAGGATGGCCGACAGGATCGGCATCGAGATCAGCGGCGTCTGCTCCTTCCTCTTCTGGCCCTACCCCTTGACCAGCAACGATCCGGCCGAGCGGGCCAAGGGCATGGAACTCGCCGCGAGGATGACCCAATGCGCCCACGACCTCGGCACGGAAAACCTGCTCGTGGTTCCCGGCGCCGTGCACATGCCCTGGCGCGAGGATCACGATCCCACGCCCAACGACATCTGCGATCAGCGCGCGCGCGCCGCCATCGCCAAACTCCTGCCCAACGCCGAGAAACTGAAGGTCCACCTCAACATCGAGAACATCTTCTTCAACGGCTACCTGATGACGCCCGGCGAGATGAATGACTTCGTCGACCACTTCAGCAGCGAATACCTCCAAGTCCACTTCGACACCGGCAACATCATGATGTTCCAGTTCCCCGAACACTGGATCAAGGAACTCGGCAAACGCACGAAAAACGTCCACCTCAAGGAATTCACCAAGAAGGGCACGGACTTCTCACTCGAGGCCTTCCGCCCCCTGCTCGACGGCACCACCAACTGGCCCGCCGTCATGGAAGCCTTCGACGCCAACGGCTACGACGGCTTCCTCACCTTCGAATACTTCCACCCGTATGCGCATTATCCGGAGGCGCTGATCTATCAGACCTCAGATTCGCTGGACCGGATGTTGGGGAAAGTTTGATGGAAATCGTGAGACATCCGCAGACGCGCGCAGCCGCAACTTTCCGGATGCGCCTGTTTACGGCATCGGCTCTCAATCACTTCTCGCGAAGACGCGCTCGGGGCGCAACCTGAAGGTTGCGGCTACGGCGGTCATTGCCCATTTCCCTTGCCGGGGATTCATCCGTTTGCACACATTTCGTCCGTGCTGCTGTTCCACGAGAAAGTCCCGGCCGACTGGCTGCCGAAGGTGATCGCCAACCTGGCTCCCTGCCTGCTCGACCACGCGCATCTGGAGCGCAAGGCCGCGACAACCGCGCTGACATTGGAGCGCTACCCCCTGCTCTACGACCGCGCCAGCGAACTCAACGCCATCGCGATCGAGGAACTGGAGCATTTCGAACTCGTCCTTCAATTGATGAAGAAGCGCGGCATCCCTTTTGGCCCCGCGGTTTCCAGCCCCTGGATCTCGGGACTGATGAAGGGCATGCGCAAGGGCCGCGACGGTCAACTCATCGACCACCTCATCTGCTGCGCGCTGGTCGAGGGCCGAAGCTGCGAGAAATTTCAGATGCTCGCCGCCTCCGAGGAACTCCGAAAAGCAGACGCGGAATTGCCGGACTTCTACGCGAGCCTCGTCGAGTCGGAGGGCAATCACTACGCGACCTACATCCTCATGGCGCGGGCCATCGATGAGGAGGAGACGAACCGAAGACTGCAGGACTTTCTGAAACTCGACGCCGAACTGATCCGGCAACCGAACCCGTTGCCAATGCTGCATTGACGGGGGGCTTCGTAGCCGAGACCTTCAGGTCGCGCCTCGAGTCCGTATGGACGAGAA
>JAYPEY010000017.1:46782-80379 GCA_038126035.1 Verrucomicrobiales bacterium
GGGGGCTTCGTAGCCGAGACCTTCAGGTCGCGCCTCGAGTCCGTATGGACGAGAAGTGTTCTGGTCCCGGCCTCGACTTCTCGCGCAGACGCGCTCGGAGCGCAGCCTGAAGGCTGCGGCTACGGAACCAACTGCACCCGGTAGAATTTCATCTCCCCCGTGGCGCCGGCGTCCAGGACCTGTGTCGCGTCCCCGGTCGCCGTGACCTGGCTTCCCACGCTCGCCCAATCGCCGCTCCCGAACTGCGCCCGCCCGGACACCTGGTATTTCTTCCCGGCCACCGACTGGAACGTCACCGTCGTGCCGCTCAGGTCCTGCGTGACGCTTTGGACCTCGATGCGCGAGGCGGCGTCGTTGGGATTCGTCGCCGAAGCGGCTTCAGCCGAATTGGGAAAGTTGTCGTTGTCCGGATCGGCGGTCGGGCCGGCCTCAGCCGAGGTCCACAAGGCGAAGTTGGCTCGTTGAAAATCATCGTCCAAGCCGTCGAAATTGTGATCGGTCAACGCGGGCAGAACCTCCGCGAATCCGTTCGCCCAGATGATTTCTGTGGGGCCCTGGCTCAGTTTGACGCTCCGCAGACCGGGGGTGGCGTTGGCGGCGACTGTGACGACGGTTTCGACCAGCGTGAACTTGAGGCTCGGCCCGAGGTCAAAGGTGTCGTTGTCAATCGTGGTCGCGCCAAAGCTGAGGCCGTCGCCTTCGATCCGGAGTTCCGCGCCATTCACCACCGCGCCCTGCCCGGGGACGAGGACGCCAAAGGTCACGCCGGCGGCTCCCGGTTGAAACCGCGCCGGCGTTTGATACGCAAGTCCGCCATCCTCCGGTATTCGTGTGCGACTCATGAGATAGCCGACCCGCGGCCCGGCGACCGACACATCGAGCGCGGTGTCCTGCCCCGCCGCCACGGTGACCGGCGTTCCTGCCGACGCCTTGAAATCCGTCGCTGCTCCGCCGAACTCGGCGCCGATATCGACGCCACGGATGAGGGACTCCACATTGGCCGCCGGCGCCAGAGGCGTCACCCGGACGGCGTGCGTCCCCGGCTCCAGGGCCGACAACTGGTAATCGCCATTCGCATCTGTGACCGTCCCCTGGAGAACCCTACCCGCTGCATCCTCCACGAGAACCACCGCGCCAAACACGCCCGCCGCGCCCATGGTCACGCGCCCCGAAACCGAACCCCGTTGCGAAGCCGTCGCGGCATCCGGATAGAGAAACCGGACGGCGGCGATCTCATCGCTCGACAAACCCGCCTGATGATCCTCAATGCCGCCCTTGCCGCGCGCGAACATTGTCGCCCCGCCCACCGGCGAATGCAGCAACCCGAGGAAATGCCCGATCTCGTGCGTCGCAGTGCCCTCGACGAAGTAGGCGTTCGCGACATTCGGCGTCGCCGTATGATCGGTGAACCAGTTCCACTCCGCCCCGTTCAGGACAATGTCCGCCTCCTCGATCACACCGCCGCTCGAACTGATGCAGGTCACCCCCAGCGTGCCGGCAATGCTGGTCGCGCCTCCCTCGACCAACGTGCTCTTTGCGAAGAAGACCACGTTCGTGCCATCGCCCGTGTGAACGTCCACCGCGGGGCCCATCAGTTCGCCTTCCTCGAATTTCAGCTGCGTCCCCGGGACCGCCGCCCACTGATCGAAACTCGCGCGCAGCGCATTCAACTCCGCCGTGGTGTTGGTGGTCGAAAACCCGTCGCCGCCCAGGTGAAAGCGAACTGCTTTCGTGACCGGATTCACGACGGTCGTCGCAACGGATGGGGCAACCGGATCCAGATGCCAGCGCAATGCGGGGTCCGGAGCCTGGACGTCGAGGACAAAGGCGGAGGCGGACCCGCCAAACAACGAAAGGAGGAAGCCAACAACAAGGCTCCTGGCAAGCAGACAGAACCTGCGAGCCATCATGCCGCCGGGACGCCTGCGCGTCGCGTTGCTCGCTCTGGCTGAGAATTGGGCAAACCGGCAGGTTTGCCCCACCATTTCAACACTGGTGGGGCATTGCTGCCGCAATGCCCATATCTCAGCCTGCGAGCGCAGCGAAGCCCGGCGTGTCAGCCTTCCAAGCGCCGAGGACTGACGTGCGCAAAAGCGCAAAGTGTGCCCTAGCAACCTCATCACTTCGCGCCCGCTTTCACCTGCTTCCGCAGCTCATCGAGCGGGAGCCGCCGATTGCCCAGCTTGTTCAGCAGCGCCTGTCCGCTTCCCGCTCCAGCGGCGCCGCCGCCATGAAACGGATTTCGGGCATGTTTGACTCCGCCCGCATCGCGAAACACCTCGAACTTCCCCTGCGCCAACGCCAGCACAACCGCCTCGCCGCGCGGATTGAAGACCAGAAACGCCACGACCTCCTCCCCGATCTTGAAACCCGCCGCGCCGACCACGATCGTGCGGCGCTGCCCCAGGACGCCGCCTGATTGGACGATCTCCAACTCATCGCCCGACGCCGCCCCCTTCAACCTCTCCGCCACGCGCAGGCGAACCTTCGTCAACAGTCCGCCGCCTTCCTGCTTGACGACGGTCCTCGAAACCACCGTCCCGCGCACGACCGAGTCGGCCCTCGCGGACAACTCAGCGATCGAAAGCGGAACCAACTGCGTCGCGTGGGAAATCGCCGCCCCACACAGCACAACGACAAAAACGCCCAGCCTGGAGAAGAGTCTCGCGCCAATCATGTCGCCGCGAACATACGACGAATCCGACGAATTTCTAGCCGATTCAACTTGCGGGAATCGCCGTTGGCCCATCCCCGCAGGCAATGATCTCCCATCCGTGGGTCGGCTTTGCCATCCGTGGGGTTCCCTCCTGCCGAAAGCCCCGTCACGTCCGACGATGCCGCCGCCCGGAACAAAACCCTGCGATTACCTGGCCCGGAGAAACGTGGTCTGCCCGTCCGTGACCCGCTGAAAGTAACCGCCGCTCCGCGCCAATTCCTCCGGCGAACCGAGTTCGGCCACACGGCCGCCCTCCAAAACGACAACCTTGTCCACCGTGCGGACGGTTTCCAACCGATGCGCCACGATCAGGGTGGTCCGCCCCTTGCGCAACGCCGCAAGACTGGCCATGACCGCCGCCTCGCTTTCCGCATCCAGGGAACTGGTCGGCTCATCGAGCAACAGGACGGGGGCACCCTTCAAGAAGGCGCGCGCAATATTGACCCTCTGTTTCTCGCCGGAACTCAAACGAATCGCGCCGTCTCCCACCACGGTGTCGTAGCCGTCCGGCAGGGCCTCGATGAATCCATCGGCATGCGCGGCGGCCGCAGCAGCCCTGATCTCCTCCTTCGTCGCGCCCGGCTTCCCATAGCCGATGTTCTCGGCCAGGGAGGCCGGCATCAATACAGGTTCCTGAAGCACGATGGCGATCTGTTCGCGCAGGTCCTTCAAACGCAGTTCACGAACGTCCATTCCATCCAGCAGAATCCGCCCCCGGGTCGGATCGAAGAATCGCGGGAGCAGGTTGACCAGGGTGGTCTTGCCCACGCCGCTGGGTCCGATCAATGCGACGGACTCTCCCGCCTTCAGCTCAAGGGACACCCCGTCCAACACCGTCCGCTCCTCGGTGTAGCCGAACGACACGTTCTCGAAGATCACGTCGCCGGAATCCGTCCGACCGCCCGCAATGCTTCGCGCGTCCGGGCGTTCGACCGCCTCGTCGTCAGATTGCAGCAGTTCGAACACGCGCTGAGTGCCGGCCGTCGCCGTGGCCACCGTGGCGCCGACATGCGAAAGCTGGTTCAACGGCTCATACAACTGCCCGAGATAGACCACGAACACCAACAAGGTCCCGACGGTCATCCGCCCCGCCTCGACCTCATGGCTTCCCAGCCAGACGATCGCGGTCATCCCCAGGCCGAACACCACCGAGATCGCCAGCCAATAGACCAGTTCCCAGCCGTGTTGCGTCAGCCGTTTCTCCCGTGACGAGAGGGCGCGGTCCGAGAACAGCCGGCTCTGGCCTTCCTCCAACGTATAACTCTGGATCAACGGCATCGAGGTGACATTCTGCTCAACCGCGGATGTCACGGCGGCGTCCGCCTTCTCCGCCTCCGCCCCGCTCGCCCGCATCCGCCCTCCAAACACGCGGATCGACAGCATCAGCATCGGGGTCAACGCCACGGCCACCAGCGTCAGTTTCACACTCATCCGCCACATCACCACGAGCATCATCAGCAACGAGACCGCCGCCGTGGCGAAGATCATCACCCCCTGCTGAAACATCTTCTGGAACGCGTAGGTGTCCCACGCCGCCCGATGTACGAGATCGCCGGTTGCCATGGTCTGATGAAACCGCAGCGAAAGACGCTGCAACCTGTCGAACACCGCGCAACGCACCCGCTGCAACCCGCGCAAACCAACCTGGATCGAAAGGAAATTCTTCAGCGCCGACAAGGCCCCATGCCCCACGTAGATGATCAGTATCAAGAACCCCAGCAGCAGCAGCATGAAGTCCTTGTCCGGAGCCTGCAGCCACCCCGGCGCCGGATTGTCGCCGATCACCGAATCCACGATGATCGCCAACGGCCAGGGCTTCAACAGGTTCGCCCCGATGCTCGCAATCAACAACGCCAACGCCGCCCAGATCCGCGCGCGATCCGCACGGAAGAACGTCAGTGATTGCCGCAGCTTGTCCATGAATCCCGAGACCTTAGCGGACGATGACGCTCAAGTCAGGCGATTCGTGATGCGGGGTGCGGGATGCGGGATGCGGGATGCGGGATACGGGATACTGGGTTCTGGGTTCTGGGTTCTGGGTTCTGGGTTCTGGGAGCTGGGTTCTGGGTTCTGGGTTCTGGGAGCTGGGTTCTGGATTCTGGGAGCTGAGTTCTCTGTTCGCAACTGAGAACAGGGAACGGGGCACCGCGAACGCCTCTGCCATTTGCCATTTGCTATGTGCCATTGGCCTTCGATAATTCGCTTATGCGAATTCTGAGCCTTTCCGTCCACCTGGCCGCGCTGTTCTGCATGGCAGCTGCGCATTCGGCCTCCGTGGAACCGCGCCCGAACATCCTCTGGATCACCAGTGAGGACAACAGCCCCTACCTCGGTTGCTATGGCGACCCCACGGCCCGCACCCCCAACATTGACCGCCTCGCTTCGCAGGGCGTCCGCTACCGGAACTGTTTCTCCAACGCCGCCGTCTGCGCCCCTGCGCGACAAACCCTGATCTCAGGCATGTACGCCACCAGCATCGGCGGGCAGCACATGCGTTCGCTGGCAACCTTCCCGCCCGGCGCGCCCTTCTTCCCCAAATACCTGCGCGACGCCGGCTATTTCACCTCGAACAACAGCAAGACCGATTACAACGGCGGCCCGGCCGACGCCAAGCAGGCCATGACCGACGCATGGAATGAATCGGGCAGGAACGCGCATTGGCGCAGGAAGCCTCCGAACAGCCCGTTCTTCTCGGTGTTCAACATCGGCGATTCCCACGAGAGCAATCTGTTCCCCCAGCGGTGGAAGAAACGCAGGCTCAATACCGAACCCGCCAAGGTTGTTCTGCCCGCCCACCTCCCGGACCTCCCGGCAATCCGCCTCGATCTCGCGCGCTACCACGACTGCCTCGAGACCATGGACGCCAAGGTTGGGGCGATCCTCGACCAACTGGCTGCGGACGGCCTCGTGGAAAACACCCTCGTCTTCCATTTCACCGATCACGGGGGCTCGATGCCCCGCGGAAAGAGCTTCACCTACGACAGCGGAACCCGCGTGCCCCTGATCATCCGCTTCCCCGATCGTTGGAAACACCTCGCGCCCGCCGCCGCCGGAGGAACCTCCGACCGCCTCGTCAGTTTCGTGGACTTCGCGCCCACCCTCCTGAGCCTGGCCGGCATAGACATTCCCGGTTACATGCAGGGCCGCGCCTTCCTCGGTGATCGGGCCGCGCCCCAGCGCGATTTCGCCCACACTTTTCGAGGACGACGCAGGGAACGCTACGACATCGTGCGCGGTGTGCGATCAAAGGATTTCCTCTACCTCCGCAACTACACGCCCCACCTGCCGGTCATGCAATACAACGGCTACTCCTTTGGGATCCCCGGCTACAACGCCTGGCGCGACGCCTGGAAACGGGGCGAACTCGCCCCCGTCCACGCGCAATGGTTCGAACCCAAGGCCTCCGAGGAACTTTACCGCATCGCCGACGACCCGGACAACGTCCGGAACCTGGCGGACAATCCCGCCTTTGCCTCCGAACTCACCCGCCATCGCGCTGAAAACGATCGACACATTCTCGCCATCCGGGACAGCGTCTTTTTCCCCGAGGGCATGACCGGCCGCGAATGGTCGGCGTATCAGGTTGACGACAGCTACCCGCTCGAAGAACTGCTTGAACTCGCCAACGCCGTTTCCCGACGCGATCCCGCCGAACTGCCGCGCTTCAGGAAGGCGATGACGAACGACAACAAATGCGTCCGGTACTGGGGAGTCAGCGGCGGTGTCGTTCTCGGCCGGAAAGCCGCACTCCTCAAAACGGATTTGATCAAACGCCTCGACGACTCCGAACCCATCATTCGACTCCGCGCCGCGCGGGCTTTGGCGGGAATGGGCGAGCATCATCGCTCGATTCCCGTCATCAGGGAGTTCCTCGGCGACAAGTCATCCGAACTCGTGTTGCAGGCCGCATTGGCCGTGGATGAATGCAATCTGTTCGATGCGGACCCGTCGCTGGCGCAGGACATCCGCAGGCTCAAGCCCCCCTACGCATCGCGCATCGCGGACAAGTGGAAGGCCGAAGGGAAAATCCCGAATTCGCGTTGAGCTGCCGGCGCCACCGGAGCCTCAGCCCGGATCTTCCTCGTAGGCGGCGATCTTGTAGGCGGACCCGAGTCCCAGCATCAGGAAGGCGATGTTCCAGATGTGCAGGTTCTCGCCCAGGAATGAGCCCAGCAGGACAAAGAACGTCGGCATGCTGTCACGATACTCCTGCTCGGTCTGCTGCAGGAACTCCTCCTTCGAGGGGTCCCCCTTCATGAAGGCGCTCAATTCGGGGACAATGGTCTCCTTGAATTCCTTGATGTGGGCGTCGGTCACCTGGGACTCCTCCCCGATGAACCAGCCCACCTCGCCGGATGAGCCATCGCCGCCCGCGCCGACAGCCTCGACAAAATCGTCGATGTCCTCGATATCGACCTCATACTCCATCCGCCAATCGGCGTAGAGGACGATTGCCTTCTTGATCTCCCCTTCGTTGTCTCCCCGGACCGAGTCGGCGGCCGTCTTGGCGATGTTCATCTTGGCCTCATAATCCTCTTGGGCCCACTCCTTGAAATCGGCGTCGGCGACCTCCTTCTTGAAGATGATGAAGCCGGCCAACCCCTGGCCCAGGGTGATCGCCAGAAAGGCGCTGATGGCCGCGGCGACCCCCAGCTTGTGCGCGCAATAGGGGGCGCAGAGTCTCGCCACGACGCCCACCACCGCCCCGGACAACCAGGCCAGCCACCCGATCGAGTAACCGGTCACCACCATCGACGTGGTCCACCCCGCCAGGGCGACCACCCCGCCGATCGCCGCCCCCAGGTAGCCGAACTTGAAGCTGGGCTCGCCATTCTTCTTCGCAGGCGCCGCCTTCTTCTTCTTTGCCGCTTTCTTCGACGGCTCCGGAGCCGCTCCCATCACGGCCCCGGTCTGCGTGTTGTAACCGCAGGCAACGCAGAGAACCGCCCCCTCCTCCATCGGGGCCTCGCAGTTCGGACAGGCCTCGCCCGCCGCCGCCTCCTCCGCGACCCCGGCCTCCTCCGGACCCGGCGTCATCACCTGCGTCTCACACGTGGGACAGGCAATCTCGTATCCGACGTAACTGTCATCGACAACGATCCCCGCGCCGCATTGCGGACAGGCAAACTGGAATTCACTCATGGCTGGAATGTGTTGTTCTGAAGGTCCCCAACTCTCGCTTGAGTTGTCTGATACGACTGGTCAAGGCCTGCGCCGATCACAGCGCGCAGGTCAACGCCCAATTCGCTGATTTCCGGCGGCGGGAGTAAACGAAAGTGGGTGGCGACAGTTGACATCGTGCTGTGAAAGCGGCTTGCAGACGGAGCGCGGAATTCATTCCGCTTCAACCTCCGGAAATCCGGGGTTGGCGTTCGGAGCAAGGCCGGGAGCGACTCACCGTTGAAGCGGAATGGATTCCGCGCTCCCAACGACATTGTCCGTACAACACCACCCGGTTTCAATCACGCCCCCCCCCGCCGCCGGAAATCCTCCATCAGCTTCAGGATTCCCTCGCGCACCTCAAACGGCTCGTCGCGCACCCGGTTGGTGGTCGCCTCCGGAAGCAGTCCGGCCTTCACGGTTTCAGCCAACGCCTCCTGGGTCGCGTGGAGGCGTTCCAACGCGCGTTTCAGGTAGGCGATCGTGAAACCGGCCTCGAAATAATTCCGCCCATAGGCCAGGTCATTCAGGGCCCCGGCCATCTTGACGGCCGTGTGGTGGTATTCGAATCGCAACAGCGCAATCGGGTCATCGGCCTCCCGCAGGCCCAGTTCGTCGAGCTCATGCCACAAAGCCATGGCGTATTCGTGGCACTTGTGCTGCAGCGGATGCCGGATGTCGCCGCGCTCAACGCGGATCCAGTCCTTTCCCTCGGTCGCAGGATCCGGCTCCGGATCCTCAGCCTCTTCGCAGGCCGCGTTGAGAGCGTCCACGTCGAGATGGAAGGCCTCATCATCATCGTCGTCGTCCAGTTCGTCGTCGTCATCGTCGTTCCAGCCCATTTCCCGGGCGGCCTTCTCATAGCCCTCCTCGGTGTGGCCGTACTTGTCGAGCAATTCGCCGAACTTGTCCGTGCGGGCGTCGGATTCGCGCATGAAATTCTCGTAGTCGAACTCGTCCCAGTCCTCCTTGTCGTGATCCACCTTCCCCCGGGCCTTCTCCACAGCGTCGTTCAACTGCCCCAGAAACTGTTCGAATCCGCGTTCGGCGGCGGAGCTGCGCTGCTGTTCCTCCTCGTCGGACAGGGTCCATTCCGGGGCCGACACCTCCAGTTCGAAGTCCGCGCCCTCAATCACGACGCGCCCGTTGCCGGCGCTGAACCACTCCAGATAGAGGCCGTTGGCCACGCGCTCGGGCGGCTGCTCGCCCCGCTCAATCATGGCTTCAGCCTCCTCAAACGGGAGATCGCAAACCCGCATCTTGCGCGACGCGGTCAACTCGCCGATCGAGCCCTCCTGCGCAAGGTTGAACGCCACGTCGCTGCGAACAGGGCAGGTCTCGCCCGTGTTCCTGAACTTCAACAGGCAGCCCGGCAGATCGCGGCAGGCGTTCCCGTCGAGTTTCAATTCCACAGGCTCCTCGAGCCCCTCCAGCCACAACCGCCCGCGAACGACCCCCTTGACGCGGTTGTCGATCTCCCCGCGGATCACATTCTCATTGATTCTCCATGCCATGATATGACCCCGTCGCCGGCGGCCGGCTTCCGTTCAAGACCCATTCCGTTCGCGGACCTGCAGGCCTGTCCGTTCGCGCGCCGCAGCGAAGGAAAGAACGCCGCCTTCGGAAACCACCCCCTCGTAGGGGTCGTCGCTGATCAACAGGTTGCCGTCGATGTCCAGGTGATCGGCCAGTTCCGCGAGATGGGCCGCGGCGGAAATCAGGACGCTCGACTCGATCATGCAGCCGATCATCGTCGTCAGACCGGCGTCACGCGCGGCCTCCAACGCCTGCCTGGCTCCGGTGACGCCCCCCGCCTTCACCAGTTTCACATTCACCGCGTGATACCGCTCCAGGCAACGCGCCAGATCCGCGCGAGTGTGATAGGATTCATCACCCATCAACGGGAGGGGGCTCCGCTCCTTGAGCCAGGCCAGGTCGCCGTTTGGAGCGTCCGCATGCATGGGCTGCTCGACAAACTGGACATTGCCGTCCTCCGCCAGCCATTCGATGTTCTCCAAGGCCTTCTCCTTCGTCTCCCAAGCCTCATTGCCATCCACACGGACCGGCTTGCCCGGAGCCGCATTGCGCAACGCCTGAAAATTCTCGCGATCCGAGGGCGACCCGAGTTTCAGCTTCAAAATCGGAAACGTCTCCGCCTCGCGGACCTTGCGCTCAATGTTCCCAGGGGAGTCAATTCCTATGCTGAACGAGGTGACATGCCGCCCCTCCTCAAATCCAAGACCAAGAAACCGGCTCAAGGAATCGCCCGCCATCCGCGAGGCTCCATCCAGAAGCGCAATGTTTACAGCCGCCTTGGCCGCGGCCTCGCCCGCCGACAACGACTCCAGATATGCCATCGAACCTCCCACATCCTCAAACGACAGCCGCCCGGGATCCACACGCTTCAGGAATTCCCTCACGCCGGCGCAGGATTCGTCATAGCGATCGGACGGCGCCGCCTCGCCGAGGCCGATAACCCCGCCCCCGGCCAGCTCAACAAACACCGATTCCGACACATCGGCAGAGCCCGTCCCATCGCCCGCCAAATCCGTGGCAATGGTCCATGGATCGCGCAGTTTCAGCGGAATCGACCAGATCCTAAGGTCCATGCCCGCGAACCTTGCGCCATCGACGACAGGGTTTCAATCCGCAAAGGAACCGCCAATTGCAGTATCGCCAGACAATTTCCGATATGTACCATGGACACAGAACGGATAAATCCATGAAAGAACACGTCAAAACCTGGATTGAGGAGCAGCGGGAGAACTTCAGACGCGGCGAGATGGAACTGGCCGTGGGGATTGTCGGCATCCTGCTCACCCTGCTGCTGGCCGCCTCCCTGGGCGATGGCATCGTCGTCCCGGCGTTGATCGTCTTCGGGGCCCTGATCGGCCGCGGATGGCACAATATCCGCATCGCCCGCGCCATCGACGACCTTCACCAGGTCGTCGACAAACACGAGTAGCGTCGACCAGGGAATTCGCTGTCCGCAGATTGCGATCTGAGATTTCAGCGTCGCCGGCGGCCAATCGCCCTTGCCTCCCTTCGGGCAAACCCGTTAGTTTTCCCGGCCGAAATCCACCGTCCGGCCAAATGAAGAAAACATCGCTTTTCACACTCCTTCTCATCACCGCCTTCGCCTGCGGCTGCAAAACCACTGACTCCGGCTCCTCCAGCGACGGATTCATCCCCCTGTTCAACGGCCGGGATCTGAGCGGCTGGAAGGTTCCCGAGGGCGACAACGGCCACTGGAAGGTCGTCCGCGGCGTGATCGACTACGACGCCCTCAGCGAAGCCCAGGGCGAAAAACACCTCTGGAGCGAGAAATCCTTCCAGGACTTCACCCTGAAACTGGACTGGAAGATCAAGCGGACCACCGGATTCTACGACATGCCCGTCGTGCTGCCGGACGGGACCTACGAACTCGGCCAGGACGGCAAGCCCATCAAGCACGCGCGCCCCAACGCGGATTCCGGCGTCTACCTGCGGGGCGTCGGCAAGGCGCAGGTGAACATCTGGTGTTGGCCGATCGGGTCCGGCGAGGTCTACGGCTACCGCAATGACAAGAATCAACCCGCCTCCGTCCGCGCCGGCGTCACGCCCTCGGTCCGCGCCGACCGTCCCGTCGGCCAATGGAACACCTTTGAGATCACCATGCGGGGCGAATATCTGACCGTCGTGCTCAACGACGTCACCGTCATCGAGAACGCGCATCTCCCGGGTGTTCCGGCGAGCGGCCCCATCGCACTCCAACACCACGGCGGCATGCGCAACGGCGAATACAGCCCCGCCTCCAGCCTGATGCAGTTCCGGAACATCTCCATCAAGGAATTGTAAACCGCCCCCTTTCCCAACCATGAAAAAACAAAAGAACCTGTTGGCCACGTTGTTGATCGGCGCCCTCGTCGCCGGCTCTCTCCCCCTCCCCGCCTTCGCCGCCGAAGAGCCCCAACCGGAGGAAAACACCCCCCCCCGCACGAACCGAAAGTTCTTCAGCTTCAAACGCAGCAAAAAAAACATGAGCGACTACGGCATCACCAAGGAGAAATTCGGCAAGACCGAACTCAACGAGGAAATTGAGATCTACACCCTCGTCAACCGCAACGGCCTGCGCGCCCGGGTCACAACCTACGGCGCCATGCTCACCGAACTGCACGCCCCCGACCGCGCCGGCGCCCTCGGCGATGTCACCCTCGGATTCGACAACCTTCAGCAGTACCTCGACGGGCACCCCTATTTCGGCGTCACCACCGGCCGCGTCGCCAACCGCGTCGCCAAGGCGCAGTTCACCCTCAACGGCCGCACCTACAACCTCGCCGCCAACAATCCCCCCAATTCCCTCCACGGCGGCGACCGCGGCCTCGACAAACGGATCTGGAAGGCCGTCGAAGTCCCCCACGAACTCGGCCCCGCCATTCGTTTCAGTTATCTGAGCCCCGACGGCGAGGAAGGCTACCCCGGCAATCTCTGGATCGTCGTCACCTACACCCTCACCAACAACAACGAACTCCGCATCGACTACGAGGCGACCAGTGACAAGGACACGCCCATCAACCTCACCAATCACGCCTATTGGAATCTCTCCGACGGCGGCGCCACGCCGATCCTCGACCACGAACTCGAGATCTTCGCCGACTACTACACCCCGGTCGATGGCACGATGATCCCCACCGGCGAGATCGCCCCCGTCAAGGACACGCCCATGGACTTCACAACCCCGCACACCATTGGCGAGCGAATCGGACTCCTCCCCGGCAACCCCGCCAACAACGACCCGGGCGGCTACGACCACAACTACGTCCTCCGCGCCGGGACGGACAGCTCCCTGCGACTCATTGCCCGGGCCTATTCCCCGCAGTCCGGCCGCGTCATGGAGATCGAAACCACCGAACCGGGCGTGCAGCTCTACACCGGCAACTTCCTCGATGGAACCCTGACCGGCAAGAACGGCGCAGTCTACGAGCAGAACCACGCCTTCTGCCTGGAAGCCCAGCATTTCCCCGACTCGGTCAACCAACCCGCCTTCCCGAACACCATCCTCCGTCCCGGGCAGACCTACCGGCAGACAACCATCCACCGTTTCTCCACCCGCTGAAAACGGCCCGTATCCTGCTTCCTCAGACCTGAATCACAAACCGCCTACCGCGCCGTGGTTCCAGCTTCACGGAACGACCGCTGGATTACCGCCTCAACAACAACTGACATGAAACCTCAGAAAGAAACCAAATCCCCGCTGAAAAAACTCCTCGCCACCGCGTTCTGCGCGCTGAGCGTCTCCGTCTTCACCGGCTGCATCGCGGCCGCAGCAGCAGGCGGCGCGGCCGCCTATTATGCCATGTCCGATGTGGAATACACCGCCGCCGCGCCGATGGACAGGGCCTGGAACGCCACCCTCGCCGGCATGGAGGACATGAATCTGCTGGCGGAAGCCAAATCCAAAAGCCCCTCCAAATCCTCCGTCCAGGCCATCGGCCCGAATGACAAACAGGTGCGCATCTCCCTCAAGGCGGACAGCCCCGAGGTCACCTCCATCTCCGTCCGCGTCGGCATCAAGGGCGACAAGGTCTATTCCGAGGAACTCATGGCCAAGATCAAGAGCCATCTGAAGTAGAGCGGAGGCGCTCCGCCCCCCTGTTCCATCCTGCTTTCAAGGACCGGCCGAGCGGCCGGTCTTTTTTTGTCTCCACCCGAAGGCCCGGGAGTCCACCTCTCCACCTCTCCACCTCTCCATCCGCCCTTCAAAAATTTTTTTCACTTTTCCTCTCAAGTCTCCGATACAGGCGCCGATGACATGGGTGAAGCGCGACGAAGGACACCGACCGCAAGCGACAAAATGGAAAGGCACGCAATGGACTGCGAAGCAAATGACATCAATCTGGATCGATTGATCGACCTTCAAATCGACTCCCCCCGCCGCCGTCGTCATCATCACCGGCACGGGCATCACGAAGCCGAACCGATCGCGGCAAGATTCCCCCTCCTGTTTGAAGTGATCGCCAAGGGCGCCGTCCTTGGAGGGGCCATCATGCTGCACCTGTTCTTTTTCGTGGCCATTGCGCTGATGATCTGACCCCTGGCGCCCGGCAGGAACGCCGGTTGGGTCTTCGAGAAGAACCCAACGGCTCCCGACTACTCGTCCGCCGCGCCCGAGGCGATCCGGCGATACAGAAACCAGTGGAACCCGGAGTAGCCCCCGTCGTGGCGGAACTCCCCGTTCAACGCGTAACGCACACCGCCGCGACTGATTTCCCCCTTGGGCTGAATCCCCTTCCCCATCTTGTGGGTGATTGCCCAATCGACCCCCTCCGGCGGCCAGTCGGCAAAATCCCGATAAACCAGCCTCTCGCCGCCGTCCACATGGCGGATGTAGAAGCCCATCAACAGCTTGTTCCTAAAATCGTGATCCGTCCCGACGACGATCGGTCCGGGAGGCGATTCGTCCACGATATGCTGCAGGGCCTCGATGTGGGCGCCCCGACCTGTTGAAATCAGGTTCACGGTCCGAACGGAATGAAACGCCAGCAGGATCATCAGGACTCCGACCGCCGCCGCGGCCCCTTTGCGGTTGCCAGACCACAGCCGCTCCAAAGCCATCCCCGCCAGAAGATACAGGAACGGAAAGCAGACAAGAAAGTAGCGGAAATAGACCCACCCTTCCCGCCGAACCGCGAGTATCCCCAATGGCGCGACCAGCAGGACGCCCAGAAAAAACACCCACTCGTCGTCCCCTCGGCGATGAAGTTCCCGTATCCCCCAACCAATCAAGGCGCCCCCGGCGACCACACTCAGCCAGCCCGCCGCCCCCTGGTCCGGACCGCCGAGACTGAGCGCAAAGGTGTCGACCAGTGTCCGTGTCCAAACCACTTCGGCCCCGCCGGGATTGATCATCTCACGGACGAAGACCCAGTAGAACCGGAGGCAGAACGCAGCCGGAATCCCATGCAGCCTCGCCAGGTTTAGGCCCGTTGCCAGCGTGGCCCCGGATTGACGCCATTGCCGCAGGGCCGTCCAGACAAAGAACGCCATGTAGAAATAGACAAACGTGAGATGCGCCAGGAATCCCAGGATCACAAGGACGGCCACGCCGACGGAGCGCCCGCCCCCCGGCCGTTCGCTCATTCCTCGCCCCAGCGCGAACGCGCCGACCGCGCAACACATTGCCGGCATGTACCCCCTCGCCTCGGCGCTGTAGAGGATCATCGGATACGAGAACGCGGTCAGGGAGAGGACCGCCAGGCGCCGCGCCGCGCCGCCGCCATTCGGGAGAGCCCAAAGGACCAGCAACATCGCGATGCCGCTGAAGACCGACAACATTCGATACCCCACCCAGCCGCCGTCGAATCCCAGCGCGCGGATCCAGAGTGAATTCAGCGGGTGATTGTTGGCGTTCTCGTTGCCCGTGACCAGGGCCAGCGGGCTCTCCGCCTGCTGTGCGATGACCACGGACCAGACCTCGTCCAACCACATCTGATCCGTCGCCGCGACAAAACGCAGCAACGCCCCGGCCGCTAGGACCGCGACGACAAGAATCTTCAACCGGCCGGCAAGCCCGTCGTCCCCGCCGACGTTCTTCACCGCCTCATCCATCCGGCCCTGTTCCGGGATCTGGTTCATTCGTCAAGTCGCGCCCGCCATTCCCTGCCCTCACTTCAGAGCTTCCTGGAGAGCCTCCCGCGCGCTGAGATACTCCGGGTTGTCCGGCTCCAGTTCCAGCGCCTTCTCCAGCTTTCGAACGGCCTCGTCGGGATTGCCCAGTTTCAATGCGACAAAATGGCCGAGGTACTGCGCAAACCCCGCCATACCCGGCTCCCGTGACTTCTCCAACCGTCGCAACAGTTCGACGCACTCATCCAATCGATCCAGTTTATACAATGCATAGGCGAAGTCGCGCCGATACGCGTCGCTGATCCCGGGCTTCTCGACGAGGTCCGCATAAAGGGTCGCCGCCTCTTCGAATTGACCGACCGCGAGAAAGGACTTCGCGGCCGCCGTGTTCGCGAAAAGGCTGTCAGGCGAAAGCTCCAGGGCGCGCGCCGCCTCCTGCGCCGCGGCCTCCAGGGTGTCGGGCTGCAGCCCCGTGAACGCCATGTCCCCCGGCCAGAGGCGCTTGAATTCATGCGTCCCGATGAGTTCCGCGTTCAAATCCCCGCGCTTGAGAAACAGCAGGCAATGGTCGTTGAACGCGACCAGGGCCCAGTCCGGATCCTCGTAAAGCTCCCTGGCCAGACGCGGCGGCTCACGCCCCTGGTCCAATCGCAACAAGGCTCCCGTCACCCCGCGCTTCCGGAAAATCTCCCGCCACTCCGGATCGCCGGACAACGCCTTCAGGTATTCCGTCTTCCAAAACTCGATGGAATAGGCGGTGCAGCGACCGTCCACAAACGGGCGAAATTCAGGATACAGCCACCACATGATTCCCGGCCCGAACTGCATGTGATGAAACAGATTCTGCGGCGGCGTCTCCTCCTTCAGAAAGGTGTAGATCTCCCGCGGATGATAGGCCGGATAGAACCCAACGCCGAAGCGGAAGGTCCGGTCGTTCAGCAGCGCCCCGAAAAACAACGCCGCCCAGACAATCGGCAGCCCCGCCGTCTTCAACTTGTCCCAGGCCTCGCGCCCCTTGAAGTCCGCCTGCTTCAGCATGAACCCGGCATGCGGCGTCGCCGCGATCAGGAAGAACAGGATCGAACGCTGCGAACGCAGGGCCAGCACGGCAAACGCCGCCGTGCACAAAAGCAGCTTCAAATCCCGCTTCTCCCAGGTCGTGAATTGCAGGATTCCCAGCGCCAGCAACGTGACAAAGAACCCCGGATGGGTCCCCGGCGTCGGCGACTGGAATTCATCGATCACCGACTGCCAGAACGGATTCGAAAACATGGTGACCGGCATCAGAATCACGTTCAACCCGTTGGGATTCGTCAGTTCCAGCGTCAACGCCGCGCCCGCCAGGGAAAGCAGAATCCCGATCGGCCGGACCATGAGGCGCTTCCAGGAAACCGCGGGACCGCCCTGCGAACGCCGCGCCTGAAAGACCTCGATCCATTCCGCGCCCGCGAAGACGCCCAACGCGACGAAGCCGTACAACACTCCCGCCTGCGTGTTGGCCCAGAAGGTCATCAACGCCGGCAGCCCCGCCCACTGCCAGCGACGATTCGCTCCGTGTTTCCGGTCCAGCCCCCACAGGACCGCAAACAACAACGCCGAGAAAAGGAACGGCCGGATGAAGAACCGCTCCCGCATCATCATCGCCGCCGCCGTCACCAGCCAGTAGGGCCACAACGATTTGCCCCCCATCTCAAACCTCGCGTTGCGCCAGAGCAGCAGCAACAAGGTCGTGGTCAGCGCGCACTTGAACAGGATCAGCCCCGCCGCGCCGCCCGCATCGTATATCCAATGAAACAACACCGCCGGCCACCACTGCTGCAACAGGAAGACATGGTCCGGCTGCGTGTAGGAAAAGGTGTTCGTCGCCAGCAGACGCTTCTGTTCCCAAACCTCCGCCCCGATCCGGTAGTGAAACCCGATGTCGATCCCGGAAATGTGGTAGAAACCGCAGAGGAACAGGAACACGGTGAAGCCCGCCAACAACCAACGCCCGCCCGCCAACGGCGCCAGCCCCGCCTCCCCGCCGCTGTCTGTCCGGTAGTCGCTCAAATCGCCGCGCAGGATAGCGAAGCCACACCCAACCAGCCAAAGAATTCTGCGGGATCTGAAAGTCCGCCACACGTAGAACTGGCATCCCCTGGTCCGGCGAAGCGCAACGAAGGCGGCCGCCTGTCGCCCCCAATCTCACCGCATCAGGGAATCACCTCCGCCTTCCCCCGTCCCAGCGACGCCTCTTGACGCCTTAGTGTTCTAGTGTTCTACAACACCGCATCGCATGTTTTTGCATCTGAATGCCAACAGCGGGGTCCCGATCTACCGGCAGTTGTTCCAGCAACTGAAGGAGCGGATCTCCAGCGGCCAGCTTGCCGCCGGGGAGAAGATGCCGTCCGTGCGCGATCTTTCCAGGGACGTGAAGGTCAACATGCTGACCGTATCCAAGGTCTACCAGATGCTGGAAGCCGAGGAGTGGGTGGAGACCCGTCGGGGACTCGGGACCTTTGTCGCCAGCGGCAGGGCGTCCCGGTCCCCGCGCGAGAAACGCGACCTCATCGCGCCCGCTGTCGACCAGGTCGTCGCCGAGGCCCGGCACCTCGGCCTGTCCGAAAAGGAACTCATCCAACTGATCGAAAAGCGATTCCGCAAAACCAAGGGAGAAGGACCATGAACGACAACAACATCATCGAACTGCAGAACGTCTCGCGCGCCTTCGGGAGGGTCGACGCCGTCAAGGAACTCAGTCTCGCCGTGCCCCGCGGCTGCATCTACGGCTTCCTCGGACGCAACGGCGCCGGCAAGACCACCACCATCAAGATGCTAGCCGGCCTGATCCGCGCCCACGCCGGCAGCGTCCGCGTCGTCGGCGCCGATCCCTGGGACTTCACGATCGAGGACAAACGCAAGGTCGGCTACGTCGCCGAGAAGGAGATGCTGCCGCCCACCATGAGCGTCGGTTAGCTGATCAGGTTCTGCGCCGGATTCTACCCCGCCTGGGATGACAGCCTCGTCGATCGCGTGCTCGCCCGCTTCAAGATCGACCGCTCCAAGAAGGTGAAAAGCCTTTCCCTCGGGCAGAACCGCCAACTCGCCCTGCTCCTCGCACTCGCGCAGAAACCCGAACTCCTCATGCTCGACGAACCCGCCGGCGGTCTCGACGTCGTCGCCCGCCGTGAGTTCCTTGAGGAAATCCTCGAACTCATCCGCGAGGAGGGCCGCACGGTCTTCTTCTCCTCACACATCCTCAGCGACGTCGAACGCGTCGCCGATCACGTCGGCATCCTGGCCAACGGCTCCCTGCGTCTCAGCGAACCGCTCGACACGCTCAAGG
The DNA here is from genome assembly GCA_038126035.1 of Verrucomicrobiales bacterium. Taxonomy (GTDB): domain Bacteria; phylum Verrucomicrobiota; class Verrucomicrobiia; order Limisphaerales; family JAYPEY01; genus JAYPEY01. The sequence goes on from JAYPEY010000017.1 coordinate 65,589, forward strand.
AATCGATCAAGCAGGTCCGCTTCTTCGACGCCGCCAACGGCTTCGCCGGCTTTGCGCCGCCCAACGCCTGCCGCATCGACAAGGGCGACAACGAAGTCCTGGCGACCCTGCGCATCGAATCCGAAGCCGACCTCAAAGCCATCGCCGCCGACCACGACTGCCAATATGAGATCCGTGACCTGAACCTGGAGGATTTGTTCTATGAGCTGGTCCGCGACGCTGGCGATGAAGCGGTGAAGGAATACGAGGAGGCGCGGAAATGAAGTCCGACGTTCTTCGTCTTGCCTGGTTGCAACTACGGGTCATGCCGACCAACGGGCTGGTCATCCTGGGCGCTTGGCTTCCGTTCATGCTCCTCTCCTCCTTCATGAACGAATATGCCGACTTTCAGGACTGGTCGCTTCAGAGCGGCAACACCTACGGGATCATTTTCATGCAATCGGGGCTCATAATCATGGCGATCATGGCGCCGACCCAGTTCTTCTTCCGATCTGGAATCGAAACTTCGCCGCTTTCCTTTCCCTTCACGCTCCCCGTGCGAAAGGTGTCTCTCTTTCGAGCGCGTTTGCTCATCCTCCTCGTCTTCCTATTCCTGCCTGCCATAGGGCCAATTTCCCGCGGCTTGGCCAATCCACACCTGTATCTGAACTCCCTCTTCGACCAACACGACAGCATTGAACTCACCCGCAAACACATCACCGCAGGCGCCCAAGGTGAACGCCAACTTCTCTATCTGGACCGTCTGCCGCAGGCCCGGCTTCTCCACCTCCAAACAAGCGACCAAACACAACAGATCCACCGATTGCGCGAGCACGTCAGCTTCTATTCCGGCGCCACACTTTGCGTCCCCAATGGTCGAAAGAACCAGGCTTTGGCGCAAGCGACACTCTACATTCTCGGAATCTCGTGTGCCTTGCTCACTGTCGTTTTTGGGACGAGCCGCTGGACAGGCCACCGCTCCTTCATCCCCTTGTACTTCCTCATCGGGGTCTCATTTCTGGTTGTGTTCGGCGGCTTACAGGAATTGTTCTTCATCCCGCGCAACGCCGGAGAACTGCTTCAGATCGAGATGATGCGAAAGCCTTGGACATGGTTAAGCGCGTCGGCCGCCGCGTCTTGCGCCATGCTAATTGCCGCCGAACGGCTCTGGCTGAGGAGGGAGGAACTGTGAAGAGCTCCGACCGCACATTCCGCAGCCCAGTTCACGAGACCTTCGCCTTGATGGGGTATCAGTGGCGCGCGATGCCAGTGTCGGGTTCGGCGGCAATACCGCTCTTGACGTTGTGTCCACTCATCTCTCTGGGACTGGAGTTCTGGCAGGACCACACCGCAGCCTCCACCATCGGAAGCATGGGGCTGGCATATCTCGTCGTATTTGGAGGGATCGCGGTCTACTTCATCTCGTACCCGGAATTCAGATTCCAACTCGACCCTTGTCCCGACGCCCACGCGGTCTTCCCATTGACTCGAGCCATCGGTCGCCGCCAACTCTTTCGCGCGCGCCTGATGCTGAGCGTCTTGGTTCTTCTGCTCCCAGTCCTGATCGCGACCATCCATGCGTTGGCAGGCCCTGACATATCGCTTCGGGCCTCAAGACTGCACGATGAGAACGCAACCAGACCTTCGATGAGTTCGTGGGAGAACGAAGACTTCCGCAGACAACGTCTCTACCTCGAACGACTGGATGGAGCGAAACTGAAACCCGCTCTCTCCCCCATTGAGCTTCCAGCCACCTACCATGTGGAATTCCAACAAACGGTCTCCAGGCACAACGAACTGGCCGCAAGAATCAACAAACACCTGCCCGGAAGAATCATTTTGCCCAATGCGCGACCTCGACTCGTCGCCTGGTTCACCGCGCGCTTGCTCACAGTCTCAGCCCTGTTTCTCATCGTCGGCGCGCTGTTGTCCAGGCGCTACCAGGATCGACCGCTCAACAGGGTGACTCTGGGAGCCGGGATCATGGGAGTCGCGCTGCTGATGGCATCCTTCGTCCTGATTCCTGAATCCCGCGAAGTATTGGCCGGCTGGTCGCACGAGTTCTCCCTTCTCGCCATGAGTCACCCCGGTTCGGCGGTTTTTCTTGGTCTCGTCGCCTTTCTCGCAGCCGGTCGCCTCGCAGAAGAAATCTGGACCCGCTTGGAATTCCCATGAACGCCGTCATCAAGAACCAGACTGTTTCCCCGCAGGCCCTGAAGCGCCTGATCCGCGTTGAGTTCACCGGACGAACCGGATTTCTGCTCCTCTTCCAGACATGCCTGTTCGGCGTCTTGGGAGCCTACCTCCTGCTGAACGACACGCTCATGGGGCTGGGCGTCAACACAGCGTTCCTCATGGCGTCGCTGGCGGGCCTGTTTTCCCTAGTCAACACGACGTTTCAGATTGTGACCCCATGGCACATGCCGGGATCGAGCGGCATGTGCAGGACGACCGAGTTCTTCCTCACGCGCCCCGTGAACCGGCTCGAACTCTTCCGCGCGCGCTCAATCCAACTCTACCTGACAACGCTGGCTCCGCTGCTTCTGCTCCTCGCCCTCGTCCAAACCGAACCGCGACTAGAGCTGAAATTCATTCATTTCCCCATATTCGGATCATCCTTTTCAGCGGACGACTTCCAGGGCGCCTTCGGCGATGCCTGCCGCATTGTTTCTGGCGGCGCGTTCGAGCGGTCGGACACCGTGTATCTGAATCATGGCCGGTCGATGATCTGCATTTTTCTGTTGTCGGCCGCGGTAATGGGAACGGGCGTCACACAATGGATGTCCATTCCCGTCCCCTCATCGCGTTCAAAGGCCTCCGCCTGGAGACAGGTGATCATCATCCTCGGAATCCTGCCGGTTGCCATTCTCGTGATCGCAATTGGCGCGGCGGAAACGGCGTTCCTGAAACTCGGGCCGCATCCGATCGCCACCCTGATCGGGGCGACCGCCTTCGCAATCGTACTGCAACGCAGGACGGAACGAAACTTCCTGCATATGGATTTCTGACTGCCGCCTCTGTAGCGCAGCCGTCCCGGCTGCGGGTTCTTGCGGCGTCCCGCCGCGAGATCCGAACGACCGGGCGGGACGCCCGGTCAACCCGCAGGCGGGGACGCCTGCGCTACGACGGCACGAAACTCAATCTCCGCCCGTCCCCCGTCACCCCGCCTTTGCCAAAACCCCGAATGCGCCTTGACGTCGCGCCGTCCAACAGCCCACGTTGCCAGCCATGAAAGCCGCGCCTCGATTCCACCTTCCGGCCTCCGCGTTCCTGTGGACCGTCGCCCTCCTGATCGCCGGCCTTCTGTGGAATCCCGCCGACGCCTCCGCGGCCTTCCGCAAGAAGCCGGAACGCAAGCCCGGCCCGGCCATTGTCGGCTTCCTGCCGGACTACCATGCCAAGGCCATCGATTCGATCCCCTTCGAACTCCTCACCGACGCGATCTTTTTCTCCATCTCCCCCACCTGGAACGGCGAACTGGATCTCGAGCGGCTGAACAAGTCGGCCCTGAAGGACTTCGTGAAGCAGGCCCGCAAGGAGGACGTGCAGACCTACATCTGCGTCGGGGGCTGGCAGCGGTCCGGCGGCTTTCGGGAAACCGCGCGCAACAGCGTCGCCCGCGAACGTTTCGGCCACGAACTCGCCGCATTCTGCAAAAAATACAAACTCGCCGGCGCGGATCTCGACTGGGAACACCCGACCTCCACCGAGGAAACGAAGAACTACAACCTGCTCATCGCCGAGGTGGCGAAGAAGTTTCGCGAGAAGAAACTCAGCCTCACCGTCTCCGTGCACGCCCAAGGGCGGATGCTTCGCCCTGACACCTACCCGCTGGTGGACCGGATCCACGTCATGGCCTATGACCATCGCGGGCCGCATTCCACCACCGACGCTGCCGGCGCCGACATGCGCCACTGGCGCGAACAGGGCGCCCCGCGCAACAAGCTCATACTCGGCATCCCCTTCTACGGACGCAACGCCGCCGGCGAAGCCGCGGCCTACCGCGACCTGATCCGACGTGAAAGCGTCCCGCCCGAAAAAGACACCATCGCCGGCCATTTCTTCAACAATCTCGCGACCGTTCGCCTGAAGACAAAACTCACCCTGGAACACGGCTACGGCGGTGTCATGGTCTGGGAACTGAGCCAGGACGCCGCAGGCGAACAATCGCTGCTGCGCGCCATCTCCGAGACTGTGCAACGCGAAAGGAAGACGAACTCCCACCGTTAAACTCTCAACGTCAAACTCCGAACGAAAGGCAGCGCGCACGACGCGCAAATCTCAGTTTGAAGTTTGGCGTTCAAAGTTGAACGTTTGACGTTCGCATTTTTTTCCGCGTCCACCCGCCACGCAGCGCCCATGGATTTTTGCATTGTGCCGCGTCCCCCGATTCGCCATTTTGCCCGCCATGAATTCAAAGAACGCCCTTGTCTCGAAATCCATCGCCTTCCTCTCCGGCGCGCTGCTGATTGGCAGCCTCGGTTCCGCCGTGGCCGCGCCTTCCGCCGCCGAGCGCATGACCGCCTCGGCCCAACATTTGCTCGCCTCGCTTGACGACGAACGCCGCGCGACCGCTTCCTTCGAATGGCAGGACGAGGAGCGTCGCAACTGGCACTACATCCCCCGCGAGCGCAAGGGCCTCGCGCTCGACGCGATGACCGACGGGCAGCAGGCCATGGCGCACCGCCTTCTCAGCTCCGGCATGAGCTATGACGGCTACGCCACCTCGGTCACCATCATGAGCCTCGAGTCCATCCTGGCCGAACTTGAGAACAACCCGGTCCGCCGCGACTCCGGCAAGTACTTCTTCTCCATCTTCGGCAAGCCGGAGAAGGGCAAATCCTGGGGCTGGCGCGTCGAGGGGCACCACCTTTCGCTCAACTTCACCATCATCAACGGCAGAAACGTCTCCGCCACCCCTTCGTTCTACGGCAACAATCCGGGCCGCGTGAAGGAAGGCCGTCGCAAGGGGCTCGTCACCCTCGCGATCGAGGAGAATGTCGCCCGCGCGCTGGTCAAGTCCCTCAACGCCCAGCAGAAGAAGAAGGCGGTCATAGCCGACAAGGCGCCGAAGGACGTCCTCACCAAGGCCGAGACCATGGTCAAGCCGCTTGAATCCACGGGCATCCCCTTCGCCGAACTCAACGACGAACAGAAGAAGAAGCTGACCCAACTGGTCCGCACCTACGTCAACCGCCACCGCCCCGACATCGCCAGGGAAGACCTCAAGAAGATCGAGGCGGCCGGCTGGGACAAGATCCTGTTCGCGTGGGCCGGCGGCTTCAAACGCGGCGAAGGCCACTACTACCGCATCCAGGGCCCGACCTTCCTGCTCGAATACGACAACGTCCAGAACGGCGCCAACCACGTCCACGCCGTCTACCGCGACTTCAAGAACGACTTCGGCGCCGACCTGCTCCGCGAGCATCACGCCAAGTATCACGCAAAGGACTGAGGGGCCTTCGCCCCCCGCAATCTGCGCGCAATGGATTCGACGGCCCACGTCGAGATTCACCGCAGCCAGTTCCCCGGTCGGCTCGAGGCCGAGTTGGCGGACTGTCTGCGCGCGCGGCGGATCAACCACAAGTTTCACTACGAAAGCCACAAGCAGGTCCAACGCTGGCTGGCCCTCCACGAAGCGCACAGTCCGGCGCGGACGGATCCCGGCGTGGATCGGATTTACGAGGACGCCTTCCGCAAGGTCGCGGAACAGGCGGAGGATTGGCCCGCCGTCCATGTGATCAGCCTCGGCTGCGGCGGCGGCCAGAAAGATCTGCAGTTGCTACAGCAACTGGATTCTCACGCCTGTCATCGCCTGTACTACTCTCCCGTCGATGTCAGCGTCGGATTGACGCTGACCGCTCGGGACGCGGCGACAGAGTTGGTTGCCCCTGACGACTGCCACCCGCTCGTCTGCGATCTTCAGACTGCGGATGATCTGGCCGAAGTTCTCGCATCCCACGCCCTATCCGTTCCTCACTCTCAACTCTCATCACAAAAAGACTCTCACCTCCCCATCCGAAGAATCATCCTCTTCTTCGGCATGCTCCCGAATTTCGAACCGGATGATATCCTCGGCAGGCTGGGCCGACTCCTGCGCAACGACGACCTGCTCCTTTGCAGCGCCAACCTGGCGCCCGGCGACGACTACGAGGCCGGGATTCGACAGGTTCTCCCCCAGTACGACAACGCCGCCACCCGGGAATGGCTCGCCACCCTGCCCAATGATCTGGGCATCGACATCGATCCCGGCGACATTGAATTCGAGATCGGAGCCTGCGAGGACTGCCCTGCCGTGCAACGCATCGAAGCGACCTGCCCCATCGCGACGGACACCGCCGTCAATCTCGGCTCCGCGAAGATCCCATTTCAAGCCGGCGAACGCCTGCGTCTCTTCTATTCCTGCCGCTATACCTCATCCCTGTTGGCGGAGGTCCTGATGCGTCACGGACTGCGCATTGAGGATCAATGTGTGTCGCATTCAGCGGAGGAAGGTGTCTATTCTGTCCGGAAGATCGCCTCGAAGGCCAACTCGAGCCAGATCCCTGCGACCTTCAGCACGAAGCCCCGGTCGCAGATGGAGTCCAAACCGGACAGCGACGGCCTTGCGGGAACGCAGTAGCGACTGTCCCGAAGCCACAAAACAGCCGATCACCAGCACGAGAGCCTTCGAAAGCCCCAAGGGGGCGAGACAACAAAGCCCAGGGTGAAACCCTGGGTTGTGGATTGAGCGGGCATGAGCCCTGAAGGGGCGAGACAATCCGCGATCCCTACCCCGTCCGATTGTCACGCCCCTTCGGGGCTTTCTTTCGTTTGGATTCCGTTCCCGGAGTTCCAACCCGGGCTTTGTTGTCCCGGCCTTTCAGGCCTGAAAGGCAAACCGCAACAAACATCGCAATTGCCCCAACTCACCGCCGCACGCCCGGGACAGCCTTCAACCTCCCGATCGCAGCCTGTCGCTCCGGCGCCTGCATGTAGTATTGGTAGCCCTTGTCCTTCAGCCGGATTCCCAGCATTTCATCCAGGCCAATCTGGAGAAACTGGCGATTCACGAGGTGGTCGTCGTTCAATCCGTCCAGCAATTCGTCCAACGCCCAGTCGGCCTTGGACTGCGTGAGGGCCCAGGCGGCGGAGAGCCGGGTCGGCGCATGTCCGCTGTTCAACCATCCCAGACCGACCTTGCCCTGCCGGTCGGGATAGTTGGCAGCCAGCTTCGCCTCGTCGTAGACATGCTCGTCGCCATACCACTCACGCAGCTGCTTCACCGTCCAGTCGATGGACTGATCGAGATGACAGAGATTGCAGGCATTGGGCTGATTCGCCTCGATCATCGATCTCTCAGTCGGGTTGAAAATCCGGTGGGTTCGCACCATGCCCTGCAGGCCCTCGTTGATCTTGGGCATGTGGCAGTTCATGCAGCGACTGCCCGCCGTCCCTGGATCGTGATGCGTATGCGCCGCAATGGCGGAAGGTTGCAGAAACTGCTCGTGGCACTTCGTGCAGGACTCGTCGTCCTGCGCCGGCGTGCGCGGCCATTTGCGTCCGATGCCCTTGTGCGGATCGTGGCAGTCCACGCAGGTGAGATGACGCACGCCTCCCTGGACCTCGCCCGAACCCGGCCGCTTGTCGTAACAGGCGCCGGCGATGGCGTCGCTGTATTCCGTCGAGTTCCAGGTGTCGTGACCGCTGGCGTAGTTGGGGCGTTTGCCGGAATGGCACTTCGCGCAGGTGAAGTTCAGGTTCTCGTCGATCCGCCCCAACTGCGCCGCGCTCCGCCCCCTGCCCTGCGAATAGAACTGTTCCCCGGCGGGAAAAAAGAAAGGCAGGACCGAACTCTTTTCCTTGTCGCTGTTCTCGACGTGTTGCCGGCAGCCCAGATGACACGATTCGCAGGTGATGCCCAACGAGACGGCGTGCTCGCGGATGTCCAGGTTGTTGAAACTTTGATCAACCTGGTCCAACAACGCATCCATGGGCAGGTCGTCCGCGAAACTCACCTTCAGGAATTCCGGTTTGGTGTCCTCCAGGTAGCCCGGCACATCGAACAGGATGGAGCGCGGACTGTATTTCGAGATCCGGCGCAGGCCGGCCGAACGCATCAGCCAGTCGCCCGCCGCAATCGTTGTATGACAGTCGGCGCAGCCTTCGTCGTAGGCCACGACCTGCCCGTCCCCGTAGGGATCGAACGCGTCATCATCCTTCCGATAATCCCGGAACACATGAACCGTCGGAGCCCATTCCTTCTTTTCCATCCAGTAGCCGAACGGAAGCACATGCTCTTCAGACCGTTTCTCCGAATCCGCCGGTTCCGGGCCTTCGATCAACTTTCCGACGTAATACTGGGTGAACCGGGAGCCGATCGTGCGCTCGATGCCGTAGACCCGCTTCGTTCCCTCCCGCTCCAGGCTCATGAAGAAACGGTCGCCTTCCCGATAAAACCGGCCGACGCCTCCCAGATAACGGATCTCCGCGTCGCCCGAGAAATCGCCGACCACGTTCTGGGGCGTGGCAAGGGCGTTCATCAACCGGTGCGAATGCCCCATCCAGTCCTTGTGCTTGGTCGCATGGCATTCCGCGCAGGACTGCGAACCCGCGTAATCCGCGGGCCGGATGTTGCTCGCGCCGCCGCTGTCGATGCTTCCCTCGCGAACCCCCTGCGGAAACTCATGCCACCAATAAAGCGCGCGTCGTTGAGGATCGAAGATGTTCTCGTGAATTTTGGAAACCTGATTCGTCGGAGCCGGCGCATTCAGGGCGGCGGGCGCCAAAGCCGGATTGACGGTCGGACGGGCGGCTTTCGGCGGGACCGGTCTGGGAAGCCCGGGTGAAGCGCCTCCGTCCTTCCTGCCTCCAAGCGTCGCAAAGACCGCATAAATCACCAGCAATACAGCCCCGAAAACGCCGAGAATCCCCAGCAATTCGCGTGTCGCCCTGCCGTCTGATGACTGCGGATTGTCCTTCGGCTCATCCATGTCTGCGCGTCACTGTGCCTTGTCCGCCGCCCTGGCCTGCAGGTCGTCCCGGATATTGTCGATCACTGCCCGCCGTTCCGCCGCGTTCATGTAGAACTGATAACCCCGCTCCTTGAGCCGCAGCCCCAACCACTCGTCCAGTTCCTTCTGATTGAACTGTCGGTTGATGAGCTTGTCGTCGGAGGCCAGCAGTTCGATCAACGCCGGAAGGGCCTCCCGGTCCCGCTGCCGGGCATAGGCCGCGGCGGCGGCCAGGCGGGTCGGACTGTGCCCGCTCGTCAACCATCCCCTCCCGACCGGGCCTTTGCGATCGGGGTAGTTCCCGGACAACGCCGCTTCGTCATAGACATGCTCCTGCCCATACCATTCTTTCAGTGTCGCGATCGTCCAGTCGATGGGCTTGTCCAAATGGCAGAGGTTGCATGCGTTGGGCTGGTTCGCCTCGATCATGGTCTTCTCGGTCGGGTTGAAGATCCGGTGCGTGCGCACCATGTCCTGCAGGCCTTCATTGATCTTCGGCATGTGACAGTTCATGCAGCGCGCGCCCTCGCTCCCGTCGGCGTGACGCGTGTGGGCCCTGCGCGCCTCCGCCCCCGCAAACTGCTGATGGCAGTCGAGGCAGGACTGATCGTCCTGCTCCGGCGTCTTCTGCCACTTTCTCCCGGTCGCCTTGTGGGGGTCGTGACACTTCATGCAGGTCAGCGCATGCATGTCCCCCGCTGGAGCGTCCTTGGGAGCGTAACAGAACCCACGCACGGCCTCGGCGTATTCCGTTGAATTCCAGGTGTGGTGCCCGGAGGCATACTGCGGCCGCGGCGCGGCGTGACAACGGGAGCAGGTGAAACTCCGATTGAGATCGGTCCGCCCCAGATCCTCTGCCTGGCTGCCCTCCACGTAGAGACTCCGGCCGGCCGGAAAGAAGAGCGGCAACAAATCCGAGGCCCCCTTGGAACTCTTTCGGACATGATCGCGACACCCGTTGTGGCAGGCCTCACAACTGATGCCAAACTCCGCCGCCTCCTCGCGGATCGGCATGCCTTTGAATTTTCCATGCGTTTCGGCGACGATTTCAGCCATCGTCATGCCGCCGCGGAAATCCGGCAGGAAGTCCGGCTGACGCTCCCGGAGATAGCCGGGCACGTGCAGCAGGAGGGATCTCGGCGAATACCATGACAGTCGCTTGGCCCCGCCGTCCCGCAGCATCCAGTCCCCCGACGCCATCGTCGTGTGGCAGGAGGCGCAGGCCGAATCGTAATTGCTCATCTCGTCCGGAGCGAAGGGATCGAAACCCTCGTCATCCTCGCGGGTCAGACGAAACACGTGCACGGTCGGGACCCATTCCCGCTTGTCGATCCACCAACCAAAAGGCAGGACATGCTCGACCGATCGCAGCGCCAGCCCCCCGGGTTCCTCCCCCTCCAGCAGTTTGCCCACGTAATACTGGAAGAAGCGCGAACCAATGGTCCGTTCGACGCTGTAGACCCGTTTCTCGCCCTCGCGCTCGAGACTCATCCGAAAGGCGCCCCGCTCCTTGTAGAATCTCGCCAGGCCGGCCATGTAGCGGATCTGGGAAGCGGGCCCCGTCCCGCTGAAGTCGCCCTCCACCGTCTCGTCGGTCGCAAGCTCGTGCATCCGCCGATGTGAATGTCCATGCCAGTCCGCGTGCTTCGCCTCATGGCATTCAACGCAGGCCCGGGAGCCGACGTAGTCCTTGCGCGTCATGTTGCTCTGATCCCCGGTCGGAATGCTGTCCCGGCGCACCCCGTCCGGAACCGGCTGCCACCAATAGACCACCCGGCGATCCGGATCAAAAAAATTGACGATGGCGTTCTCACCCTGTGTCACCGGGAGGGCCGCCCTGGGAGCGGAAGACGCAGCGGACGGAGGCGCAACCGGCGCAACCGGGGCAACCGGGGCGCTTGGAAATGAGGCCGACGCCGGCCGGGTTGGGGAGGGCTCCGGCTGGGCCGGCGCCGCCGTCTCCGGTCCTGAAGCCGGCGGCGACGATGTGACGGGAGCGGGATCCGCTCCACCAGGACGCCCGTCGTCCCGCATCACGACCGCGGCGCCGGCGGCCACGACCAGCAGGACGCCGACCGTCACCACCGCAACCACCGGATCCCATGCCGGTTTGTCCTTTCGCTCTTCCGCCCCGCCCGATTTGTCGTTCTCTTCGCTCACAGCGTCTACTCCGTCTGGTTTCCGCTTTTGAAAAGCTTCGTGAATCGGGCGTCGGCGCGCAGTTTCTCCATGACCGCCCGCCGCTCCGGCTCCATCATGTAATACTGATAGCCCGCGTCCCGGAAACTGACTCCCAGCCATTCGCTCAGGTCGCGTTGCGTGAACTGCCGGTTGACCAGAAAGGGGTCGGACACGAGCAATCCGCTCAAGCCCTCCAATCCCGGTTCCCACTGCCGGTCCGCGATCGCGCCTGCAGCCGCCAGCCTCGTCGCCGAGTGAGGACTCTTCAGCCACCCCAGCCCGACCGCGCCGTCACGATCCGGATAGTTCGCCGCCAACGCGCTTTCGGAATACCGAAGCTCCCCCCCGTACCATTCCCGGAGATGCTCCAGCGTCCAGTCGATCGGCTTGTCCAGATGGCACAGATTGCAGGCGTTGGGCTGATTCGCCTCGATCATCCGCGGCTCGGTGGGACTGAAGATGCGATGGGTGCGGACCATTTCCTGAAGCCCCTCGTTGATCCTGGGCATGTGGCAGTTCATGCAGCGGGAGCCTTCACTGCCGACGGGATGATGCGTATGGGCCAGAAGGGCCGCCTCGAGTTGAAGTTCCTGGTGACAATCCAGGCACTTGGCGTCGTCCTGCTGCGGGGTCTGGCTCCACTTCCTGCCGGTGGCCTTGTGGGGATCGTGACAATGAACGCAGGTCATGGTCCGTTTCCCCGGCAGTTCGTCGGGCGCGCTGTAGCACGCGCCCCTCACCGCATCCGCGTATTCCGTGGAATTCCAGGTGTGATGCCCGCTGGCGTATTCCGGACGACCGCCCGAATGGCAGCGCGCGCAGGTGTAGTTCAAATTGACGGCGTTGCGTCCGAAGGCCGCCTCCTCGTTGACGTCCGCGACCTTGATGTTCGGACTCATCGGGAAGAAATGCGGCAGTTCCCGGGACGCCTCCTTGTCGCTGTTCTCCACATGGGCGCGAGCCCCGTAATGACAGGCCTCACAGGCCACCCCCAGTTCCACTCCCTGCTCCGGGATCGAATACTCCGTCAACGAATCCAACGCCGCGGCCACATCCTCGATGGTCGCCGATTCAAAATCCTTCCCCTTCACCGTCTCCGGGTGATTCTCCGCCAGATACTTGTAGAACTCGAAGGAGAACTCCCGCGGGCCATATTCCGCGATCCGGTCAAGCCCGGCCGGTCGGATCAACCGGTCGCCCGCGGGAAGCGTGGTGTGGCAGTCACCGCAGGCGCGGTCGTATTCCGTGAACTTCAGGTCCGCATAGGGATCCCAACTCTCGTGATCCGCATCCTCGTTCCGGAACACATGCACTGTCGGAGCCCACTCGTCGCGGTCGAACCAGTAACCAAAAGGCAGCACGTGCTCGATCCTGCGTCGCGGATCCTCCTCGCCGACCGGCCCCTCCAACAGCCTGCCCACATAGTACTGGGTGAAGCGGGAGCCGATGACGCGCTCCACCGAGAAGACCCGCCGTATGCCGTCACGTTCCAACGCCATCCGGTAACCGTCCCCCTCCCGGAAGAACTCCCCCCGGCCGCCAAGATAATCAATCGACGCCCTGCCGGAGAAATCCCCCTTCACCGTCGCCGGCGTCGCCATGGCGTTCATGTGCCGATGGGAGTGCTTCTCCCATTGCCCAAAGTTGCCGGGATGGCACTCACGGCAGGACGCGGAACCGGCCAGGTCCGCCTTGCGGATGTTGCTTCGCCCGTAGGACTCCAAGGCGGACTCCTTCACCTCGTCGACCGGTTCGTCCCACCAATAAAGGGCGCGCAGGTCCGGATTCCAGAAATTCGTGGTGTCCGTGCTGAACAATACACGCGGACTGGCAACCTCCCGGGGCGCCGGACTCCGAATCTCCACCTGCGTCTGAGGCTCGGGCGTCGGCGCAACCGCAACCGGCGGCGGTGGAAGCGCATCCTCCACCGAACCCTTGTCCTCCTCCTCCCGGAAGCCGATGAAGATCACGCCCATGACCAGGATGAACACGCCGAGAATCACCAGCAACTCTCGCGCTGATGTTTGTTGCCCGGACGGCTCGCTGGATCTGTCGGACGCCATTTGTGACTGAGGGTAACCGGGCCGGTTCTGTTGCGCGACAGCATTCTATGCCTCCCGGCGCCGCGCGAAAGTAGGCATTTCAGCCTAGAACAATTCCGGGATTCCCTTGCGGCGCGTTTCCACTACGATGCGCGTGTGGCCTTCCGAAATCCGATCATACGGCTTTTGCCATTCATCGCGGCCGCGATGTTCCCGCCGTCGGCGACAACAATCGCTGCGGAATCACAGGAAGCCTATCCATCAGCCCCCATCAAGGTGATCGTCCCCTTCGCCGCCGGCGGCGGCAGCGACACGTTCGTCCGCGTGATTCAGAAGGCGATCAAGGATCACGAACTGCTGCCCCAACCGCTGGTCGTCATCAACCGCCCCGGCGCGGGCGGGACCAATGGCAGCCAGGAGGCGACCAACGCGCCGCCCGATGGCTATACCATCCTCAACCTTCACCAGGCCATCCTCACGGCCAAGTATTCAGGCAAGGTCGATCACGGCCCCGAGGCCTTTGAACCGATCATCGCCACCGGCGAGGACGCCATGACGCTCTGCGCCGCGGACGACTCCCGTTTCCAAACGCTTGAGGAGGTCCTCACCGAAGCCAAGGCCGCAACCAACCAGATCACCTACGGGGCCAACCTCGGCGCGCCCAGCCACTTCTCCGCGCTGCTGCTCGAGCATTCACACCCCGGTGCGCAATTCCGCTTCGTCCAGACCGGCGGCGGCGCGACCCGTTTCGCCGAGTTGAAAGGCGGCCACATCGAACTCACCACCTTCTCGGTCTCCGAGTATCTGCGCTTCAAATCCGGCGGCGTCCGCGCGCTCGCCTTACTCGGCGCCGAACGACACCCCGCGCTGCCCCAAACGCCAACCGCGCGGGAACAGGGATTTGATGTCGTCACCAGCAACATCCAGTTCTGGTGGGCTCCCAAGGGAACCCCCGCAGACCGGATCCAGATCCTGGCCGACGCATTCGAAGCGGCGATGAACACCGAATACGTCCGCGACAAACTCGCCTCCATGAGCGTCAGCCCCATCGTCCTGCGCGGGGAGGAATTGCGTCGAGTCATCGCCCAACGCGAATTCGAAACCGCGAAGGTGGGCGTGCGCAAGCTGGATTCGCTGCCCGATCTGCCCGCAGCCGTGACCGCGATCGTCATCCTGCTGGGCCTCGCCGTCGGCGCGCAGCAACTCAGATCGCATCGATCCGCAAAGGCCTCCCATCCTGCTGCCCCTCGGGACATCGAACATTCCATCCCCGTTCGGGAATCCATCATTTGCGCGGCAGTCATTGCCGCCTATGTCGCGGCGCTGCAACTTCACCTCCTCCCGTTTCCTGCGGCGACAACATTGTTCGTCTTCGGCCTCGGCTGCCTCCTGGAACGGCTGTCTGCCGCGCCCGACTGCCCCTCGCCACAACCGCAACTCCCGCGCCTTGCCGCCCTCGCGCTCACCGTCGCCCTCGGTTCCCACGTCATTTTCACCCGCGTCCTGACCATCGACCTGCCCTAGTCAGTGGTCAGTGGTCAGTAATCAACAGTCAGTCTTTGCCATCTGCCATCTGCCATCTGCCATCTGCCATCT
>JAYPEY010000018.1:0-53499 GCA_038126035.1 Verrucomicrobiales bacterium
TGATGGAATGATGGAATGATGGAATGATGGAATGATGGAATGATGGAATGATGGAGTGATGGAATGATGGAATGATGGAATGATGGAGTGATGGAATGATGGAGTGATGTTTTGCCATTCGACATTCCCGGTCAATCCGCTAGAAAAGATGCCCGGAATACCGATGAGACATTGGCTGGCGACAATCCTGTTTTCTTGCGGCGCGCTTTCGACGCTCGCCGACGATCTGGCTGCAGGGAAACCATGGTCGTTTCAGCCATTGGAGCAGGTCATGGCCCCGGAAGTGGAGGACCAGGGCTGGCCGCAGACGCGTATCGACCGATTCATTCTCGCTGGGATCGAATCGGCCGGACTGAAACCCGCTCCGGCGGCTGACGCACGCACCCTGCTTCGCCGCCTCCACTTCGACCTCACCGGCCTGCCTCCGACTGCGAAAGAAGTCTTCGAATTCAAGACTGCCTTTTCACGCAACACGCATCCGCCTTCGCCTCACGGCTACGGCGCGACAAGTCACGCAGTCAGTGAGGCCATCGACCGCCTCCTTGCCTCACCGCACTACGGCGAACGTTGGGCGCGGCACTGGCTCGACCTTGCGCGCTACACGGACAAGACTGCATCCTGGCTCGAATCCACTGCGGCGGCCTGGCTTTATCGGGATTGGGTGGTCGACGCCTTCAACCAGGACCTGCCCTATGACGAATTCGTCAAACGCCAGTTGGCCAATGACCTGATCCCCGGCGCCGATCCGAAGGACAACGCCGCGTTGGGTTTCCTCGGTTTGAGCCCGACCTATTGGAAGGAGCTGCAACTCCCGCCCGACCTCATCAAGGGAACGGTCGCCGATGAGTGGGAGGAACACGTCGATGCGTTGGGCAAGACCTTCCTCGGATTGACTTTGGGTTGCGCGCGCTGCCATGACCACAAGACGGATCCGGTCACCATGGAGGACTACTACGCCATCGCAGGCGTGTTCGCCTCGGTGAAGTTTGCGGATCGGCCGACGATGTCCGAGGAGTTGTGGGCGCCGGTGGCCAAGGCGCGGGCCAAGGTGGCGGCGTTGCAGAAGCAATTGGCCGACCTGCGGAAGAAGAAGGTCAAGGACCTCAAGGAACAGACGGCGCGAATCAACAAGGAGATCGCCGCGATCAAGGCCGCGACGCCGCATTACAACATGGCGACCGTGAACGGCGTGTCCGAGGCGGCCTTGTATGTCGTCAAGAATCCCAAGAAGCACGGAACGGTGTTGGATTACAAGATGGGTGAGGCGCGGAATCTGCCGATGCATCAGCGCGGCGACCCCAACAAGCCGGGCGATGTCGTTCCGCGCGGATTCATCGAGGCTTTCGCCAGGCCGGGGACGGGGAGGCTTGAGTTCAAGCAGGGGAGCGGTCGGTTGGAACTGGCCAGGGGAATCGTCGAGGACGCTGCGCCCTTGGCTGCGCGGGTCATCGTGAATCGCGTCTGGGCGCACCATTTCGGCAAGGGGTTGGTCGGCACGCCGAGCGAGTTGGGCCGTTCCGGCGAGGCTCCGACGCATCCCGAACTGCTGGACGATCTTGCCGCGCGCTTCGTCGCCAATGGCTGGTCGATCAAGTGGCTGCACCGGGAAATCCTGCTCTCGTCGACCTGGCAACAGGCTTCGGTGGCGCCCGAGTCGGAAGCGAAGGACCCGGACAATCGCCATTATGCGCGGATGACGCGGCGGCGGCTGGATGTGGAGGTTTGGCGGGATGCAATGCTCTGGGCGACAGGTGGATTGGAGTTTGCCTTGGGCGGCGCGTCGGAGGACCTGGAGCAGGCGGCCAGTCGTCGGCGCACGATCTACGGCTCCGTTCATCGGCGCGACATCAACAAGATGCTGCGCCTGCACGACTTCCCGGATCCGACGGCGCATGCGGGCAAGCGGGCGCGCACGACCACGCCGCTGCAGATGCTGTTCACCCTGAACGGGCCGTTCGTGCAGTGGCAGTCGGATGCTTTGGCGGCGCGCTTGTTGGCCATGCCCGGGAGTTCGGTTGTGGCGCGGGTTGGAAGCGCTTACGAGCGGTTGTTCCAACGGGCTCCCAGCGAACGTGAGACCTCCCTGGCGGCGACGTTTCTCGAGGGGCGTGAAATCGACAAGCAGGCCTGGGCCGAATACGCGCAGGCGCTGCTGGGCGGAAATGAGTTCTTGTATGTGGATTGAAATGACGATGCGTTGGCAATCCTGTCTGAAATGCGCCGAAGACTCGGAGCAAACCTTGTCGCGTTTCGATCTGATCTGGCGACGGGCGGCCCGGATGGCTGGTAAAGCCGGTGGGGCGAGAGTCCCCTCGAGCCCATATCAAAGTCCTGAAGGGACGAAAGCGGTTGGCGCGGCGCGTGGCGCAAACAGTCCGGCAGCCTATTGCGCTCTTTCAGAGCTTCGAAGTGGGCTCGAGGGGACTCTCGCCCCACCGACGGCACACTTCCTTCGGAATTTGGTGACTCTGTTGTTTTCCGGACATCGAGCCCGATTCACCCTATGAATGCCAGTTCTACATTCTTACTTTCCCGCCGTGAGTTGATCTCGCGCATGGGCGCCGGCTTGGGCTCGCTTGGCCTGATCTCCGCCCTGCGCGCCGAGGGCGGGCGGCTGAACGCCACCCACTTCGCGCCGCGCGCCAAGCGCGTCATCCATCTGTTCATGAATGGCGGGCCTTTTGGTCCGGACTTCCTGGATCCCAAGCCCTCGCTCACGAAATACGCGGGGCAGCGGCCGGAAGGCGCTGATCTGCGCACGGAACGTCCGACAGGCGGCCTGCTTGCCGCGCCCTACAAATATGCGAACTGCGGGCAAAGCGGTCTGCCGGTGAGTGAGTTGTTGCCCCACACGGCGCAGCATGCGGACGAGTTGTGCGTCCTGCGCTCCTGCTACACGGACAACCCAAATCACGGTCCGGCGCTGCTCTTGATGAACAACGGCACCATGACGCCGAAGGTTCCGAGCATGGGCGCCTGGATGTCCTACGGCCTTGGCACGGAGAACCAGAACCTCCCCGCATACATCGTGCTTTGCCCCGGCCGGCCGGTTCGTTTTTCAATCCTCTGGAACAGCGCGTTCCTGCCGGCGAAGCACCAGGGAGTCTACATCAACCATTCCAAGCTCGATCCCAAGCAGATGATCCCCTGGCTGACGAACGCCCGTCTGGACCAGTCGGAGCAACGGAAGCAGATGGATCTTTTCGCCGCCTTGAATCGTGAGCACCTGGCCGCGCGGGGCGGGGCGGACAACGCGTTGGAAGGGCGGATCGAATCGATGGAGACGGCGTATCGCATGCAGTTCGAGGCGACGGACGCCTTCGACCTGGAGCGCGAGCCGAAGAACATCCGCGAAAGCTACGGCCCGGGCCACTTCGCCAACGGCTGCCTGCTGGCGCGACGGTTGACCGAGCGGGGGGTGCGCTTCGTGCAGGTCTATTATGGCAACGGCCAGCCCTGGGACACGCATCGCAATCACGACAAGACCACCCCGACCCTGGCGAAGAACATCGACCAGCCCATCGCCGCGCTGATCGGGGATCTCAAGCAGCGCGGACTGCTGGAAGACACGCTGATCGTCTGGGGCGGTGAGTTCGGTCGCACGCCGGTCAGCGAGAACGGCAACGGTCGCGATCACAATCCGCACGGCTTCATGATGTTCATGGCCGGCGGCGGCGTCCGCGGCGGCTACGCGCATGGGGCGTCGGATGAATGGGGGTTCAAGGCGACCGAGAAGCGGATGCACAACCACGACTTCCACGCGACGATGCTGCATCTGTTGGGCATTGATCACGAGAAACTGACCTACCGTCATGCCGGCCGCGATTATCGCCTGACTGATGTGTATGGGAACGTGGCGGAAGAGGTCTTGGGATAGGAACGGAAGCCCGGCAGGGATTCGAATCGCTGTGATCAACACAGAGGACACAGAGAAAAGGAGAACCACAGAGGAGGGAGTGGTATCTTTCTCCGTGGTCCTCCGTTCCTCGGTGTCCTCCGTGTTAAGAATGGTCGTAGTTACGGCGTTGAGCGGCGGGTTGCTGGCGGGATCGTTGATTTGTGATGCCGCGGAGGAGGAACATTGGTCGTTTCGGCCGCTGTCCTCGCCGATTATTCCCGACTCAAGGACGCTCAATCCCATCGACTCCTTCATCCGCGCCCGCCTCGCGGAATCCGGCCTCGCCCCCTCCTCGCGCGCCGACCGCCGCACGTTGATCCGCCGGCTGTATCTCGACCTGCACGGACTGCCGCCGACGATGGAGCAGATCCGGGCCTTCGAGGCGTCGGATGATCCGCGCGCCTGGAAGCGATTGGTCGATGAAGCCCTGGCCAGTCCGCGTTATGGCGAACGCTGGGCGCAGCATTGGCTGGATGTGGTGCGCTACGCGGACACGCATGGCTACGAGGTCAACACGCCGCGCGAAAACGCCTGGCCCTTTCGTGATTATGTCATTCGCGCGTTCAACGAGGACAAAGCCTACGATCGCTTCGTGTTCGAGCAGTTGGCCGGCGATTCGGTGGGGGAGGATGCGGCGACGGGGTTCATGGTCGCCGCGGCGGCATTGTTGCCCGGGCAGATCGGGAAGGATGACGCGTCGAAGCGCCTCGCCCGGCAGGACGCCTTGGATGAGATCATTGTCGGGACAGGAGAATCCTTTCTCGGGTTGACCATCGGTTGCGCGCGTTGCCACGAGCACAAGTTCGATCCCATTTCCCACGAGGAATACTATTCGTTGCAGGCCTTCTTCGCCGGCGTGGAATATGGCGACCGGAAGATGGAGACGCAGGATTATCGAGAGCGTTTGAAGCAGGCCGATGCGCTGGAGAAGGAACTGAATCTTGCCAAGGCGAAAGCCAATGCGCTGGAACCGGTCGCCTTTGCGGGGCGCACGATTCTGATCGACGACGAGGATCTGAAACGCGTGACCATCCTCAGTGAGAAGGCGGGCCACGGAACCAATCCGGCGGGGGCAAAGCGCGGTTACAAGGAGGACAAGGGCGACGCCGATCGCATGCCCAACCTGAGCCGCTCGCGCTACACCTGGTGGAAACATCGGCCGGGCGAGGATGTGTTCACCTACAATCCCAAGGCAGCGGGGCACTTCCGGGTCTGGCTGTCCTGGGGCGCGCACGGCAGCGGCGTGCATACCCGGGATGCACGCTACGTGCTGGACGCCGACGGCGACCTTGAGACGCGCGATGATCAGACCGAGATCGCGAAGGTGGATCAGTATTATTTCGCCGGGGTGTCAAAAGGGGAGTCCGAGAAGAAGCCGTTGTGGAGCGGCTTGTTCGATGCGGGCGTTCACGAGTTTGGCGAGAAGAGCCGGCTGATCGTCCGCGGCGGCGATACCGGCACGGGCGTGACCGCGGATGTGGTGTTGCTTCAGGAGGCCTGCGCGACGACGTCGCCCCGTCTGCCCCGATTGCGCGAGCCGGTGAATGCCTTGCGCAATGTCGAGAAGTTTGCCCCGGTCCGCGCGAAGTTTGTGCGCTTCACCTCCTTCGCCACGATCGACAACGACAAGCATCAGCCCTGCATCGATGAACTGCAGGTCTACACCGTCGGTGAGCATCCGGTGAACATCGCCCTCGCGAGCCTTGGAACGAAACCAACATCCTTCGGCAATTACTCGACCACCGGCAAGCATCAGCTCAAGCACATCAACGACAACGTGTTCGGCAACAGCCGCAGTTGGATCTCCAATGAGAGGGGCAAGGGTTGGGTGCAGTTGGAATTCACGGAGCCGGCGCTGATCGATCGCATCGTCTGGGGGCGCGATCGGGAAGGGAAGTTCAAGGACCGGTTGGCGGTGAATTATCGACTCGATGTGGCGGTGAAAGAGGGCGAGTGGACGACTGTCGCGTCGTCGCAGGATCGTGCGCCGATGGGAACGCCGCTGGACAAGATCCAGTTCAAGTATCGGAACCTGGAGGAATCGGAACGTCCCGCGGCGAATGACATCTTTGCCAGGTTGAATTCGCTGGAGACGCGCATCAACACGCTGCGCAAACCGGACATGGTCTATGGCGGGGTTTTTCGCGAGCCGGATTTGACCCGCGTCCTCGCCCGAGGCGATCCCGAACAGCCCAAGGAAATCGTCGCGCCGAAGAGCCTCGCGGTCCTGGAGCCGATCGGGCTCAAACGCGACTCGTCGGACAGGGAGCGGCGGACGGCCCTGGCGAACTGGATCGCGAGTCCGGACAATCCCCTGACCGCGCGCGTCATGGTCAATCGTGTGTGGCAATATCACTTCGGAACGGGACTGGTGGAGACGCCAAGCGACTTTGGGCGCAACGGGGGCAAGCCTTCGCATCCGGAACTGCTGGATTGGCTCGCCGGCGAGTTCATCCGCGGCGGCTGGTCCGTGAAGCGGCTGCACAGGTTGATCCTGACATCCGAGACCTACCGGCAATCGGGTCGCATCAACGAAGCGGCGCAGAAGGTGGACGCCGACTGCCGGTTGTTGTGGCGCTTTCCTTCGCGGCGGTTGGAGGCCGAGGCGATCCGGGATTCGATGTTGCAGGCAAGCGGCGTCTTGAACCTGGCCATGGGCGGACGGGGCTACAGCTTTTTCAAATCACGCGGCGGCTTGAGCGGTTTCCCTCCGGTCGAGGAATTTGGTCCGGATGAACTGCGGCGGATGATCTACTCGCACAAGATCCGCATGGAGCGTGTGCCGGTGTTTGGCGCCTTTGATTGTCCGGATGCCGGCCAGCCCATGCCGAAGCGCGGGACATCCACCACCGCGATCCAGGCGTTGAATCTGTTCAACAGCCCCTTCGTGCTGGAGCAGGCGGAACGGCTGGCTGAAGCTGTGAAGGGCAGGGTGGGGAAGGATCTGGGAGAGCAGGCACGCCTGGTCTACGAACAGGTTCTTGGGCGTGAACCGACGCAGGTGGAATTGAATGCATCGGTTGCCGCGGTCGGGACGCATGGTCTCTCGACGTTGTGCCGCGCGTTGTTCAATTCGAATGAGTTTCTGTTTCTGCCGTGAAGAATGACGCGACAGCGTGGGTTGCGGGCTTCTCCAAGGAGGGGCGACATTCCTGTCGCCCTGCCGACGCAGCCGGCACAGAGACGGAGGCGGGGGGGAGCGCTGAGGCATGTTGCGGCGCGCTGGTTGTTCGGGCGTTCTTTGTTGCCCCTCCGGGGCAACGGCGACAGGAATGTCGCCGCTCCTTGGGCGAGGCTCCCGCCCGTAGGACAGGCATCCTGCCTGTCCTACGTCGGAACGCCATTCGGGGTCGAGTGCATCTCAGCTCAGATGAAACCGCATAATCACAGCGACCTCACCCACGCCGGACGTCAGTTCCTCGACCGCCGGGAATTCCTCGGCCGCACGGGAATGGGACTTGGCTCCATCGCCTTGATGGAGCTGCTTTCGCGCGAGGGGATGCTCACTTCTTCGGCCGATGCCTCCACGGTCACCATTCGTCCGACGATCGATCCGGCGCGTCCGCATTGGCCGCGCGATCCACATTATCCGGCGAAGGCGAAGAACGTGGTGGTGATCTTCTGTGCGGGCGCGTGCAGCAACCTGGAGTCCTTCGACTACAAGCCTGAGTTGATCAAGCGTGACGGCATGGCTTTGGAGGGCGGGCCTTCGGTGACCTTTCAGGGACCGGCCGGGAACCTGGCGCGGCCGCAGTATGAATTCCGTCCCTACGGCCAGACCGGGAAATACGTCTCGGACATGCTGCCGCACTTGGGCGCGCTTTCGGATGAGTTTGCCTTCGTTCATTCGCTGACGAGCAAGTCCAACACGCACGGTCCGGCGGAGAATTTCCTGTCCACGGGATTTGCGCTGGACGGTTTTCCAAGCATCGGGGCCTGGGTGACCTACGCCCTGGGGACAGAGAATCAGGAACTGCCGGCGTTTGTGGCGATCCCCGATCCGCGCGGCGTGCCGCAGGCAAGCGTGAACAACTGGGGCCCCGGATTTCTGCCCGCGGTCTTTCAGGGCACTCCCTTTAATTCGGACAAGCCGATCGGCAATCTGGCGCCGCCCTCCGGCGTGGGCGCGGCGGCCGACCGCTCGGCGCGCGATCTGTTGAAACTCATCAACGACGAGCACCTGAAGCGCAATCCCGGCGATGGCGGACTGGCGGCGCGCATCGCCAGCTACGAACTGGCGGCGCGTATGCAATTGTCCGTTCCGCGCATCAGCGACCTTTCCACCGAGCCGGCGCACATCCTGAAGATGTATGGCGCTGACGATACGAAGAACGAGATCAAGGCGTCCTTCGCCAGGAACGCGATCCTGGCGCGTCGATTGTTGGAGAACGGCGTGCGCTTCGTGCAGTTGTTCAATGGCGCTTATGCCACGGCGGGGCGTTTGAACTGGGACGGTCATCAGAAGCTGCGCGAACAATATGATGTGCACGGTCCGATCCTCGACCAACCGGCCGCGGCGCTGGTCAAGGATCTCAAGCAGCGCGGCATGCTGGAGGATACCCTGGTCGTCTGGTGCACGGAGTTCGGGCGTATGCCGATGTTTCAAAAGGGCGCGAAGGGGCGGGACCACAATCCCGGCGGCTTCACGGCCTGGCTGTGCGGCGCGGGGGTGAAGCGCGGCGTCAGCTTCGGCGCGACCGACGAGATCGGCTACAAGGCTGTGCAGGATGTCCTTTCAGTCCACGATCTCAACGCCACCATTCTCCACCTCCTCGGTCTTGATCACGAACGATTGACCTTCCGGCACAACGGCCTCGATCGGCGCCTGACCGATGTGCATGGGAGGGTCCTGGAGGAGATGTTGGTTTAGGCAGGGAGCGGCGACATTCCTGTCGCCGTCGGCCCGGAACGGGACGAAGGGAGCCGATCTCGAAAAACGGTTTCTGGCGTGAACCTTTTGCCGGCCTCGCTCACTTCGCCCTCTGCGAGGCCGACGGCGACAGGAATGTCGCCGCTCCTTGATGGGGCCGCCTTTTCTTTCCTTTGAATTTGGCTTGTGGGCTGGTCTACTCCCCTGAATTCACCATGAGCGGAATGCGTCGGAAGAAATCTATGCGTGGCTGGACATCGATATTCGGAATTGCGGCCTTGTTGGCGACATTGGCGACGGGGTGTCGCAGCGATCGCGACACGGCGGCGGACGTGGCGGCCGATGTTTCCGAGACGCCGGCTGCGCCGGGTCTGGACGCCGGAATCGACGGCGTGTTGGCGTTGGCCCGGGAGGATCGCTGGGAATTGGCGACGCTTGAGGCTGAGAGGCTTGTGGACGAGCGGCCGGGGGATGCCGAGGCGGCGCGGTTGCTGAAATGGGTGCGGGGCCATCGCGACGCGCGACGGGCTTCGGAGGCGGCGGATTCCGCCGACAAGAAGAGCCCCCGCAAGCTTGATCCGGTGGTCAGCGGTCGGGGGGAGCAGGAGCGCGACGCCAAGCGCAAGGACGCGGCTCCGCCGATCGCCTACTCAGGCGATTTTGACGCGGAAATACGCGAGGTGTTCACCCTGGCGGAGGACGGGAAGTGGGAGGAGGCTGAGCGGAAGGCCGCGGGACTGGTGGAGTTGGCTCCAGAGGATGTCGCGGTGGAGCGGCTGTTCAGCTGGGTTTCAAAACAACGGGAGCTGCAGCGTTCGGCTGCGCTGGAGGATCGGATCCGTCAGATCGACGCCAAGAACTCGAATTTCAATCCGACCGTGATGGATCTGCTGAACGAGCAGAAGGATCGGGGCCTCCCGCCGCGCAAGGACCTGCGCGACGCGATCCAGGCGCTGGAATCGACGCCGCTGGTGCCGGAGACCTTTGGCAAGAAGGTCGTGCGCAAGGGGCCGATGTTCCCGGCCAATTCAAAGGAGGGGCGGATGTCGGCGGCCCTGGACAAGCGCGTGTCGGTCGTGCTGGACGATGTCAGCTTGGAGTCGATCATCTTCGACATCGGCGAGGCGGAGGGCGTGAACTTCATCGCGGACAAGACCCTGCCCGCCTTTGCGAAAAAGCTGAGCGTGAACATGTCGGACGTCCGGTTGGAGGAATTCCTGAAGTATGTCTCGCGCAACCTGGACGTGCATTTCCAGGTCAGCGACGATCTGGTCTGGGTGGTCGACGGCTCCCAGACGAACCTGCTGGAGGAGACGCGGTTCTTCCGGTTGAACAAGGGGTTTGTCGTGCCGGCGCAGTTCGGTGTGAGCGAGGTGGACCGGACCTCGGTCACGGCCAAGGGCGTGACGACCGTGACGGAGAAGGAGAAGATTGAGAAGTTCGTGCAGGACGGGGCGCCTCAGGAGCCGGCGATCGAGACGGCGATCAAGCAGTTCTTCAAGGGCTCGGAATACATGATCGACTACGAGCGCAACCTGATCGTCGCGCGCGGGCGGCCGGAGGAACTCGAGGTCATGGAGAAGATCATCGAGGAGTTCGACAAGCCGATCCAACAGGTGTTCATCGAGGCGAGGTTCGTGACCGTGACCGAGGCGATCTTCCAGCAGTTGGGCGCGTCCTGGGAAACGGGGCGGGGGCCAGGTCGCTCGGGGGTGAAGGATTTCACCGAGTTGCTGGATCCGGACGCCACGGTGGGGCTCGGGTTGGAGGAGTCCTTCACCGGGATCCTCGGCCGCGACAACCTGTCGCTCACGCTGACCGCCCTGGAACAAAGCGGTGAAAGCCAGACCCTGAGCGCGCCGCGGTTGACCCTGATCAACAACCGGCCCGCCCGGATCAGCGACGGCAAGGTGCAGTATTACTACGAGGAGTATTCGGTCAGTCAGCAGGTGACCGAGCGTTCGACCGCTTCGTCCCTGGTCCCGACCGGCAAGCCGGTTTCCGTCACTGCGGGCGTGGCGCTGGATGTGGTGGCGAGCATCGGCGGGGACGGGGAAAGCATCCTGCTGGCGTTGCATCCGGAGGTGAACCAGGAGGTCAAGCTGGTGACCTTTGCCACGGTTACGGATCGCGATGTGTCCGGCGCGGTGATCAGCTCCTTCGACATCCGCCTGCCGGAGTCTCGCACCCAGGAGATCGAGACCCGCGTGATCGTCAAGTCGGGGCAGACCGTCGTGATGGGCGGCGTGCTGGAGCGGGACCAGTTGACCTTTGTGGAATCGGTTCCCGTGCTGGGGAACATCCCCCTGATCGGCGCGGCGTTCCGCAAGCGGACGGAGGTGGACAAGCCCAGGTATCTGCTGATTTTTGTGACGGCGACGCTGCTGTCCGACACGGGCGAGTTCATCGTCTACGACAAGGCCGAAGAGACGGAGAGGGAGTAGGGTGAGCGCCGCATCCGCCAATCCCGACGCCGCGGGGCGTTGCGCGGGGAGAGCCGGCCGGGTCGTGGTCATCGACCCCGGCTCCAACACGCTCAAGCTGCTCCATGGCCGGAATGCCGACGAAGGCCCGCGGGTGATGGAACGACGGCGCCTCAGCATGAGGGAGGGCGGCGCGCCGCTCGAGCCGGCGGAAGTCCGTCGCGAACTGCAGGGGGCCCTGAAGAGCTTCGGCGACTCGCCCATCTGCCTTTGCCTGCCGCAACGCCTGGCGCTTTCCCAGGTCGTGGATCTTCCGGGGGCGGAGGGCCGCGAGATCCGCCGCGCCATCGAGTCGGAGATTGCCAAATTGAGCGGGTTGAACGAGAGCCAGTTGGCGTTCGACTACGCGCCGATGAAGCCTTTTGGGAGGCGTCGGAATCCCTATTGGGTGACGTTCTGCCAGGAGGATGAGCTCCGGGGGCAGATCACCCGGCTCGGGCTGGAGATGGATGAGATCTGCGAGATCACCACGGCCGGCAATGCCTTGCTGGCCACCCGGAAGCTTGCCGGAGCCGCCGCGGAGAACGTCGCGATCGTCGATCTCGGCGCCGGCGACACGACCCTGACCCTGGTCCACGAGGGACAGGCGGTCTACGCCGGCGCGTTTCCGATCGGCGGCGACGCTTTCACGGACGCGGTCGTCTCGGCGACGGGGAGGTCCATTGCCGATGCGGAACTGGAGCGGTTGGAAACGAACCTCGCCTCGGGGGACGGCGCCTTGCCCGCGTTGCAGGGAGCCATCGACGAATGGCGGCGCGAGATCGAGAGGATCGCCGAGGAATGGGGACGGGAGCACGGCGTCGAGGACGCCGGGTTCGAGATGATTCTTTATTCCGGTCCGGCTCCAATGCCGGGATTGCTGGAGCGGCTGAATTCCGAGAGCGCGTTCCGTTGGTCGTCGGGCGGAGGCGTGTTGAGTCCGGGCTTTGAAATTGCGCAGGGGGCCGGTGTCGTCGCAAGCGGGGAGTCGGAGCAGGCCGCGTCGTTGATTCCCAGCGAAGCCCGGGCCGCCTGGAAGAAGGTCTGGGGCGTGCGGCGTTTTCAGGCGGCAAACTTCGTGGCGTTGTTCGCCTCGGTCGTGATCCTGGCCTTTGGCTCCTTTCAGAAACGGGAGGGGATCGGCGCGCGTAGGACCCTGCTGGCCGCGCAGTCCTCCGCGTTGGAGCAGACCCGGGAGGCGCGCGCATTGGAGCGGGAGGCCATCGGCCGCTACAATGCCCTGCGCCCGGCCCTGGAGCGGCAGCGCAGTTCATTGGACACCCTGGAGACGCTGGCGGCGCTGGAGGCGTCCTCCGCCGATCGCGGCGTGTGGTATGCCTTGTTTGCCGATACGGAAACCTACGTGTCCATGCCCGAGATCACCCTGACAAACGTCGTTGAGGGCGCAACCAATGCGACGAGCGCCGCAGAGGTCGGCCCTGTCTCCGCGCCGTCGTCTCCGACAGCCGAGGTCGATGCCGGCGCCGACGGCGGTTTCATCGCGGTGGCCACGGTGCCCGGCGAAATGGAAGCCGTGCGCTCCACGGTGGGCCGCTTGGTGGAGGATCTGAATCGCAACCCGCTCTTCGCTCATGTCGACCTGCTCTCAGCGGATCGACGTCGGATGTTGGTGGACCCCAAGGTGGTCGTCCCGGATCGTCATTTCGTGATTTCAATCCGGATGGAGGAGAACGTGTTTGGGGCGCCGGTGAGCGCCGGCGCGGCGGATGACCGGATCCAGCGCGAGGTGGACGCCGCCACGGAGGACCGGAGCCGGTTTCGCTCACGGTTGGAGGCGGATGAACCGGACGCAACGGAGTCGGAGGAGGACTGAGGCATGGGACGCGTCGTCGACAGAATCCAGACCATGCGCCGCGCCCTGGTGATCGGGGGGCTGATCGCCGCGCTTTACTACGCATTCGTCTATCGGGGGTTCGTGGCCGAGAGCAGGGCCCTCGACGCGGACCTGGAATCGCTTGCGGGGATGCTCGCCCGGGAGATGCCGATCGAAACGGAGGATCGCTTGGACGCGGCGAAGAAGTCCTCGTCGGCGTTGCGCCTGATGGAGACGGCCGTGCTGGAGCGGATCGCCCTGAATCCGGATTTCGAACGCCGGCTGGATGAACCGTTCCAACTCGTGGAGTTCGAGATCAAGCGCGAGACGTTGAACGATGAACTGATTGAACTCGCGAAGGCGAACAAGGTTTCCGTGCCTCCCATTCCGTTCGAACGCCTGCCGGAATACACCGGGGAGATGGCGGAACCAAGACGCCTGTGGGGGCAATTGGGCATTGCCTGGCACTCCTTGGTCTCGGCGGTGGAGGCGGGCGTGGGTGAGATCGAGTCCATCGATGGCTTTCAAGCGCGCCGTTGCGATGCCGGGGAAGGGGAGGCCCTGCTGGATGAAGTCGTGTTGGAGCTTACGATGACCGGCTCCATGGCCCGGATCTCGACCTTTCTGAAATCACTGCCGATGGATCGTCGCGAGATGGAGCGGCACGGCCTGAAGACCGCCCAGCAGGCGAAACCGGCGATGTTCATCGACGGCCTGATGCTGCGGAAACGGCCGGGGGCGAATCCGGACGACGTGCGGTTGGACCTTCGCCTCGGCGGCTTCATACGAAGGGAGGCGGAATGAGCCGGCTGGCCGAGGAGAACAGGATCGCCGAAGCGCTGGTGTTCGCGGGATTGCTGGCGTTGCTGGGCGTCGTCTTCGCCGACATCGGCGGGGAGAAGCCGACCGCGACGGAACGCCCGGGCGCGGGCGCCGCGGCGGCGACCGAACTGCCGGTCCAGGCCGCGCAACTGCTCCTTGATATGGAGTCCTATGGCGCCTTGATCGTGCCCACCAACAGTTCCAACCCCTTCTACACCGATTACTTCGTTCCCGCCAAACCGGAGCCGGTCGCGCCGCCCGCGACCCGCACGGTGGAGATCGGCTACCAGGGCCACTACCGGACCCAGGACGGAAGGCGGAAGGCCTACCTCTCCCTCGACGGAAAGACCTTGAAACTCACACCCGGGGAGACCGTCGTCGGGCCGCTCAAGCTGGCCACGATTGAACGCGCGGAGATCGTCCTGATCGACGCGGAGTCGACGACCTGGCGCATCGCCTTCAAGGCCGTCGGCAAGATCGAGATCCCCAACGAGTGAACGACCATGGCGACGCCCGGCAAAGCTGAGATCGGCGAGCTCCTCCTGGAAAGGGGGGGCATCGCGCGCGGACAGCTGGAACAGGCGCGCCGCCGGCAGGAGCGCCTGGGGATTCCGCTGCATCGCGCGATCGTGGATCTCAACTGCGCCTCGGAAGAGGAGACCTATCGTGCGTTGGCGGAGGTTGAGGGCCTGGATTTTGTCGAACTTGATGGACGGGACATTCCGCAGGAGATCCTGGAGCAGGCGCCGTTGAAGTTGATCCTGCACTATCACATGATCCCGATCGCGCTGGAGGGCGAGGCGCTGACCATCGCCTTCAGCGAACTTCCCAGCCAGATGGAGCAGGGGAATCTCCGGCTCCGGTTGGGTAAGCGCATCCGCGCGGCGCTCACCACCCCGAGCCATGTGCACGCCGTCATCAAGAGCCGCTTCGGACTCGGCGCCGACAGCGTCCAGAAACTGCGGGACGAAAAGGGCCTCGAAGACGCGGAGGGGGAGATCGTGTTCGATGTCGACGGCGAATCCGACGGCGAATCCGACGCGACCATCTCGGCCTTCGTCGATCAGATTCTGATGGAGGCCCTGCGCCTGCAGGCGACAGACATCCATCTGGAACCCTACGCTTCCGACATCGAACTGCGTTACCGCATCGACGGGCTCCTGCAACGGATCCCGGTTCCCGGCGACCTGCGTCGGCTATACGCCTCGATTGTCTCCCGTCTGAAGATCATGGCGGGCCTCAACATCGCGGAGAAGCGGCTGCCGCAGGATGGGCGGATCGCGATGAAAACCGGCGAGGAGGAATATGACCTGCGCGTCTCCACCGTCCCGACCAAGCATGGCGAGGCGGTCTGCCTGCGAATCCTGGGAAGGCAGAGCCTGTTCCTGGATCTTGGCCAGCTGGGCATGACCTCGGCGGAGGAGGCCCTCTATTCCCGTCTGACGCGCCTGCCCCAGGGACTGGTCCTGGTGACCGGTCCGACCGGCAGCGGCAAGACCACGACGCTCTACGCCGGCCTGGCGCACGCGAACGACCAGTCCCGCAAAACGATCACGATCGAGGACCCGATCGAGTATCAACTGCCCGGCATCACGCAGATCCAGGTCAAACCGGAGATCGGCCTGACCTTCTCCGGTGGGTTGCGGGCGATCCTGCGGCACGATCCCGACGTGGCCCTGATCGGCGAAATTCGCGATGTGGAGACCGCGGAGATCGCCATGCGCGCCGCGCAGACCGGGCACCTCGTCTTCTCCACACTGCATACCAACGACAGCGTCAGCGCCGTGCCCCGGTTGCTCGACATGAAGATCGATCCCTTCCTGGTGGGCAGTTCGCTCGTCTGCAGCGTGGCCCAGCGGTTGGCGCGACGGATCTGCCGGAATTGCGGCGGAGCCGATGCCGGCCTGTCCGACGACATCCGCCGGGAGATGGCGAAGGCGTTGGGCATTTCCGAAGGCGACGTCCGCGCCAGCCGGGGCGGGGGATGCGTGGAATGCAACGACGTCGGCGCCCGCGGCCGCACGGCGATCTATGAGTTCTTCCAGATGAACGACGAACTCGCCGACGCGATCGAACCCGGCGTCAAGTTGGGAGCCCTGCGGGAGCTCGCCCGGCGGAGCGGTTGGCGCAGTCTGAGGGAGAACGGGTTCGCCAAGGTGCAGGAGGGCCTGGTTTCCGTCACAGAACTGGATCGCATCACCCGCAGGGTTGACATGGCCCTGACGAGCGGGGACGATTTCAGGGTTCCCGGTTGAGCCGGGGCGCGCGATCTCACCTTTTTCGACAAAGCGACATGGCCAACGATCCCATCTCCATCGATTTCGATCACTACAAGATCTACTACATCACCTCCGCCACAAAACCGTTTCCCGCGGTGATCTCCTGCTACAGGAATGGCGCCGAGGTCGGCGTGCTGCGCTTCATCACCCAGGGGCAGAAACTGACCAACCCCACCTTCGACGGCACGAAGATCACGCTCGACTACCCGATCGAGCGCTTCGCCGACGTGCACGCCATTCTCCTGCACGAGAAGCCGCTGTCCCTCTACCTCGCTCCCGAACGCCACTGGGGCGGCGTGACCACCAGCCAGCTCGAACCCACCGGGGAAATGGAGACCGGCACCGAGTTCTTCACCCGCGTCTCCGACGGCGTCCTCCGCGCCCTCAAGGAAATGGACGCCATCCACCAAAAGAACCGGGAAGGAGCCGATGTCCCCACGCCCCTGCCCGAGGAACTTCAGTAGGGCGTGTAAAATCCATTGCCAGTCGGGGAGGCATGGGGTATTGAAGCTGCCCCGGCGGAAGGGTGGCTGAGTTGGTTGAAGGCGCCCGATTCGAAATCGGGTGATCGGTTGATAGCCGGTCCGGGGGTTCGAATCCCTCCCCTTCCGCCAGTTTTCTTCATTCAGCCATCTCCACCGGCGGCGGGTAGGTTCCGATCTCGATGTGGTTGCCGTCAGGATCGTGGAAGAAGATCTGGGTCACGCCGGTGTCGGCGACATGGTTCTTACAGTAGGGGATCTCCTTTTCCTTCAGCGCCTGTTCGGCGGCCTCGATGTCATCGACGTGAAACGCGACATGGTCTGCGCGGGTGGAGATTTCGCCGGTCTCCTCGCTTCCCGTTCCGGTTCCGATGAGATGGATCTGCACGCCGTAGTTCAGCAGCCAAGCGCCCGGAAAGGGGAAGTCGGGCCGGCGGATTGGACGGAATCCGAGGACATCCCGGTAGAAGGCGGCGCTGGCTTCGACATCACGGGTGACATGGCTGATGTGGTTGACGGACTGGATGGCAAGGGGCTCGCTCATGTGGGGAGGTCTACCAGATCAGGCGACTGAATGAAACAAGAAGGGTTTCGGAGCGTTGTGTCGAAGACCTGCCGCAGCAACGTCGGCGGCATTCAAAGCCCGGTCTGCTCTCAGGCATCCGCAGATCGGACGCTGCTGCGGCTGGCCCCGAAGACGGGACACAGTCGCGCTCCGATTGCCAATGGGGCAGGAAGAGGCTCCCGCCACGATCAGGAACACTTCTACCGCCCCTTGGGCCATTCGGCTCGGAGACGCTTCGTGAGTCGGTTGACGAGTTCGGTGTGTTCCGGGGTGGCGGCCAGGTTCACGTTTTCCCTGGGGTCGGTTTCGTGGTCGTAGAGTTCGGTCGCGAGGGTCTTTCCATTCCGGGACCACTCCGTGATGCGCCAGCGATCGGTGCGCATGGAACGGCCCATGACCCCGTTGTGGGGGAATTGACTGAAGGCCGCCTCCTTCCATGGGGTGTCGGGGGAGTTCAACAGGGGGAGCAGGCTCCGACCTTCGAGGGGCTTCTGCGAGGGCAGTCCGGCGAGTTCCGCCAGAGTGGGGTAGAGATCGACGAGTTCGACCAGGGCGCGGGTGGACTTTCCTTTCGCCTTCATTCCGGGCGCGCTGACGATCAACGGGACGCGGGTGGAAAGTTCAAAGTTCGTGGCCTTGCCCCAGATGTTGTTTTCTCCCAGGTGAAAGCCGTGGTCGCCCCAGAAGACGACGATGGTGTTGTCGCGCAGGCCGAGTCGATCGAGTTCCGCCAGCACGCGTCCGACCTGGGCGTCGACGTAGGTGACGCAGGCCGCGTAGCCGCGGGTGAGCTTGTGGGTGAGTTCCTTGGGCATGGGGCCCTTGTCGGGGATGTCGGTGTAGCTGCGGGGATGCCCCCAGTTGGTGAGGGCGATTTTGGGGACGTCCTTGGGCGGATGTTGATTGTCGGCGACGACGACATCCGCCGCCGGATACAGGTCCCAATATTTCTTGGGCGCGATGAAGGGCAGGTGGGGTTTGAGGAAGCCGACCGCAAGGAAGAACGGTTTGTCGCGCAGTTCGCGCAGGGAGGCGATCGCCTTGTCGGCGACCTGGCCGTCGTAGAGGACGTTGTCCGGGACATTCGGGGCCTCCCATGAGGGGCCGAGGACGAAGTGGTTCACCCAGTCTTCGACGGGCCTGTTCCTGCCGGCCTTGCTGCGCTTGAAGACCTTTTCCGCGGCGGCGATTCCTTCGGGCGTGTGGTAGTAGCGCGGCCCGGGCCACCATTCGGGGGCGCTCCAGGATCTGCGGTCGTTCCATTGGCTGCGGACCTTGAAGGCGCCATGGAAGATCTTGCCCAGTGAGAGGCTGGTGTAGCCGTGGTTCTTGAAATGCTGGGGCAGCGTCACCCAGTCGGGATGGCGCATGCGGAAGACCGGGCCGCCGTTGGTGTGGGTGCGCGTGGTGTCCGGTCGCCGTCCGGTCAGGAGCGAGAGTCGGCTGGCGCGGCAGGTGGCAGCCTGACAGTAGGCTCGCTCGAAGACCATGCCTTCGCGCGCCAATGCGTCGAGATGGGGCGTGATCATGCGCTTGTGACCGTAGCAGCCCAGTTGGGGGCGTTGATCGTCCGAGGCGATGAACAGGACGTTGGGGCGCGGAGCTGCCGTGAGTCTGGCGGTTCCGATGAAACAAAGGAGGGCCAAGGTAACAAGTCGAATGGGGCTCATGGTCCAAGAGAAAGGCACGTTGGGGCTGAAAGGCAAATGCGAATCTTCGCGATGGTCGGAATGGGGGGGAGCTCGGGCCCCGGACGCCTGCGCTTCGCGTTGCTCGCTCTGGCTGAGAAATGGGCAAAGCCGCAGGGTTTGCCCCATCGAGGGTGGGATTGGCGGGCGCATGTGACGGCTTCTGTCACATTTCCTGAAACGATTTTGCCGCATTGGTGTCTGCATTAATGGACAAAATCAGCGATTTGAATGTTTGTGCAAAGCGGCTCTTCGCGGTAGATTCCGCCAAAATCGTTGGAAACGGACCTGCCTTACAATGCCGATCTACGAATATGAAGTCTGCGAGGGGGGCTGCAAGATCTGCGGGGGAACCTTCTCGCTGCGGCGCCCCTTGAGCGCAGAGGAACTCAAGAAGTGCCCCGCCTGCAAGAAGCCGGTGCGCAAGATGATCTCCTCGTTTTCCACGCCTTCCATCACCAAGCCGCTATCGATCGTGGACGCCAAGAAGGCGGGTTTCACGGTTCTCAAGAAGACCAGCAAGGGGGAATACGAGCGTCAGTGACCCCGTCATAGGCGATTGGCGGCCGCGCGAATGCAGTTTTTCAACAAGGAAACATCATGAGTGAAATCCAAATCATTGAATCGGCGGTCGATCGCGCGGGGCGTCGTCGTCGTTGGCATCAGACCTGGCGTGGATTCTGGTGGGGGCTGTTTGCCGGATCCGTGGTCTGGCTGGTCGTGTTGGCGATCTACAAGCTTTTTCCCGTTCCCTTGGCGACCCTGACTGTCGGGGCCGGTCTGGCCGGCGCGGCCGCCTTGGTCGGTGTGATCGCCGGTTGGATGCACGCGCCCTCGCGCATGGAGACGGCGCGTTGGCTGGACGGGAAGTCGGAATTGAAGGAGCGGCTCAGCACGGCCTTGGAGCTCTCGGGCGATGAGAAGCGGGACAACTGGAGCCGGTTGGTGGTGACCGACGCCGCGGCCCATGCGAGCGAGGTGGATCCGAAGCGCCTGCTGCCCTTTCACCTGCCCAGGTCGAGTCGTTGGGCGCTGGTGGCGCTGGCTGTCGGCGCGGGACTGGGGTTTGTTCCGGAACGTCGCACGGACGACTACCTCCAACAGAAGCGCGAGGCGGAGAACATCAAGGACACAGGCAAACACCTGGAGGAGATCACTAGGCGCCGGTTGGCCAAGCGCAAGCCGGCCCTGCCGCAGACGGAGAAGGTGATGCAGGATGTGGCGGAGTTCGGGCAGACCCTGCAGAAGAAGAAACTCACCCGCAACCAGGCCCTGGCTGAACTGTCCAAGGTGCAGGACAAGATCAAGGACCAGACCGAGCAACTGGCCAAGAAGGCGGGGATCCGCAAGCTGCAGCGCGCGGCGCGTCAGAACGGCGGCGAGATGGCCCCTTCGGCCGAGACGATCCAGAAGCAGATCGACGCCATGAAGAAACAGATGGAGGGGAAGGATTTCGACGGCAAAACCGAGGCCCTGGAGAAGCTCGAAAATGCCATGCAGAAACTCAGTGATGCCGCCGATGCGATGGGCCAGGAGGGCTCGCAGTCCAAGGGCGCCGCGTCGCAGGAGATGTCCGAGGCCATGGATGAACTGATGCAGCAGGCCAAGGATCTGGGGCTGGACACGAGTTCGCTCGAGGACGCCGCCGAGGCCTTGAACCAGGGCGAGATCGACAAGTTTCTCAAGGACATGGATGTCGCGCTGCTCGACATGGAAAAGCTGAAGCAGTTCGCCGACAAGATGAGCGAATTGAAGAAGCAGTTGGACGACATCGGCAAGGATCTGCCGGAGCGTCTGGAAAAGGGGCAGGGCATCCCGGCCATCGCGCGCATGCAGAAGCTGGCCCGGCAGTTGAAGTCCGAGAAGACAACCGACGCCGAACTCAAGGAAGTCATCGAGGAGATCCGCAAGTCCGTGGATCCGGCGATGGATTACGAGAAGGTCGCCGACTACATCCAGGAGGCCGCGAAGCTGGCTGACAAGGGAGATCGCCAGGGCGCGGCCAAGGCCCTGGAGGCGGCGGCGAAGGAACTGGAAGGCATGCTGAAGCAGTGCTCCGATTGCGAGGGGCTGCTCGCCTCGTTGCAGGCGCTGCAGACTGCGTCCATGTGCATCGGCAACTGCCAGGGTTGGGGGCAATGCTCCGGTCCGCCCAAGGCGGGCAAGGGCGGCAGTCCCGGCCAGGGCGTGGGAACCTGGGGCGACGACAGCCGCACCATGCAGCCTTCGGATGTCTTCGAAGCCTGGGACAATTCCGGAATCGTCCGTCCCGACATGGATGGAAGGGGCAACACGGACCGCGGGGAGGGCGAACTGGTCGATGGATTCCAGCCCACAAAGGTGAAGGGGCAGATGGGGCCGGGCGGCCAGATGCCGAGCATCACGCTCAAGGGCGTCAGCATCAAGGGCAAGAGCAACGTGCAGTATGAAGAAGCGGTCGCGGCCGCGCAGAGCGACGCGCAGAGCGCCCTGAGCCAGGAGCGCGTGCCGCGCGCCTATCAGGGCGCCGTCCGGGATTATTTCGACGATCTGAAGTGAGCGCGGTCTGTGATTGCAGAAACGGACGCCTGCCGCGCCGAAGTCGGGCGAAGGCGGGTCGGTCCGTTCGTTTCAATCCACAGCGCCGAAGCCATGGGATGACGGCGTGGCGGCGGGGAATTTGAAGTGAGCGAACTCACGTTCGCATCTACGGGTGGTGGAGGAAGGGATTCTTCAGATGCCCGGGCAACTGATTTTAACGAAAAGGACAACGACGGACGGACAGACCCACGCTTATGAGTGTTGAAGAAAGAATCCAAACGTTCCGCGACAGCTTTGCGGCCATGCGCGCGGAAATCGGGAAGATGATCGTCGGGCACGACGACATCGTGGACGGGACCCTGATCGCCCTGTTGGGCGGCGGGCATGTGTTGCTGGAGGGCGTGCCCGGTCTGGGCAAGACGCTGCTGGTGCGCACGTTGAGTCAGGTGATGGATCTTTCCTTCAATCGCATCCAGTTCACGCCCGACCTGATGCCCGCCGATATCCTGGGCACCAATCTTGTGGTTGAAAGCGAGGGCGGCGGGCGCAACTTCGAGTTTCAGCACGGCCCGATCTTCGCCCACATCATCCTGGCGGATGAGATCAACCGCGCCACGCCCAAGACCCAGTCGGCGATGCTCGAGGCCATGCAGGAGAAGAGCGTCACGGCCGGCGGCGCGATCCGGCGCTTGGAGCGGCCGTTCTTCGTTTTGGCGACGCAGAACCCGATCGATCAGGAGGTCACCTATCCGCTGCCGGAGGCGCAGTTGGACCGCTTCTTTTTCAATCTCGTGGTCGGCTATCCGAGCGGCGACGAATTGACTGAGATTCTCAACCGCACCACCGAGGGGCATTCGGCGGATTTGAACAAGGTCATCGCCAAGGACGAGTTCATCGAACTGCAGAAACTGGTGGTCGAGGTGCCTGTCGCCACGCATGTGAAGGAATACGCGGTGCGGTTGATCCAGGCGACGCACCCGGGCACGGAGACCGCGGCGGCGGCGGCGAACCAGTATCTCCGGTTCGGCAGCAGTCCGCGCGGCCTGCAGACCCTGGTCCTGGCCGGCAAGGTCAAGGCCCTGACTCAGGGGCGCTTCAACGTGAGTTTCGACGACATCCAGTCCGTCGCCCATGCCGCCATGCGGCACCGCCTGATTCTCAACTTCGAGGCGGAGGCCGAGGGCATCACCACCGATCACATCATCACCGAAGTCCTCAATGCCGTGCCGCGGGACGTCGTGGTGGAAGCGGCGGCGGGGTGAGCCGGGGGCGGAGATCCGAATCCCGAAAACCGAAATCCGAAACAAGCTCGCATACCGAATGTCCGAAATCCTCAAACAGCATTCAACGCAGGTGCGCCCCCCTGGGTTCGAGTCGGCGGGTTTCGAAATGGAAGTGTTTGAATTTCGAATTTGTTTCGGATTTCGAAATCCGTATTTCGGGTTTGGTGATGCGGGGGAATCCACCCCGGTTTCGTGATGGGCGAGCCTCTCCTCACATCCGATCTGCTGAAACGCCTGGAGCAGTTTCAGTTGCTGGCGCGGCGGCGTTCGAAGTCGGCGGCGAAGGGGGAGCGGACGAGTCGCGCGCGGGGGCAGTCGGTCGAGTTTGCCGATCATCGGAACTACGCCCACGGGGACGATCTGCGCTACCTGGACTGGAACCTGTTCGGCCGGTTGGACAAGTTGTTCCTGAAGCTTTATGAGGAGGAGCGCGAACTGCCGTTGACGGTGTTTCTGGACGCGAGTGAATCGATGAGCTTCGGGACGCCGAAGAAGTTCGACTTTGCGCGGCAGGTCGCGGCGGCGATCGGGTATGTGGCCCTCTGCGGATTTGACCGGGTCTCGATCAGGCCCTTCCCGGACAACGAGGAGGAAATGGCGATCCGCAGTTCGCTGAGGTCGGTTCGGGGTCGCAAGTCGGCCCTTCGTTTCTTTCAGAACATCACCCACATCACCGCGAGCGGACTGGCGGATCTGAATGAGACGCTGCGCCGCGGGGCGATGGAGTCGCGGCAGGTGGGCGCGGCGATCGTGCTCAGTGACTTCCTGGATCCGGCCGGCTATGAAGACGGCTTGAACGCCCTGGTCGGGCGCGGGTATCAGGTCAGCGCGATCCAGATTCTGGCGCCCGAGGAGTTGGAGCCGGAGACCTACGGGGATCTTCGTCTGATTGATTCCGAATCGGGCGCGCAGACCGAGGTGACCTTCGGGCGTTATCGTTTGGACATCTACCAGCGCTTGGTCGCGAACTTCTGTCTCAAGCTCGATGAATTCTGCAAGTCGCGCGGCGTCGCCTTCTTCGCCGCCTCCTCGGCGACCGACCTTGAGGAACTGCTCCTGAAGCAATTGAGAAAGGCGGAAATATGGAGATAGGCGGGCGGCGCGTTCAAGAGGGAGAGTTTCTGGAGCGAGAAATTCCAAGCTCCAAGCTCCAAATCCCAAAGAAGCTCCAAGCTCCAAGTTCCAAATCATGGAGATCGGATGTTCTTGGGAATTCTGCGGCGGTTCGGCTGTTCGCCCCGACTCTGAAGATTGGGGCACACACAGGACTCCGAGCATCGGGCGCGCTTTCCCGTTTGGAACTTGGGATTTGGAGCTTCTTTGGAGCTTGGAGCTTGGGATTTGGAGCTTTCTCACGATGAGTTTTCTGGCTCCAACCGCCTTTGCCTTCGCCGCCGCGATTCCGGTGGTGATCGTGTTTTATCTGCTCAAGCGGAAGCGGGTGGTGAAGCTGGTTTCGAGTTCGCTGCTTTGGCAGAAGTTCCTGGCGGAGACGCAGGCGAGCGCGCCCTTTCAACGATTGCGGCACAACTGGCTGCTGATCCTGCAGATCCTGATGCTGGCGCTGATCGTGTTCGCGCTGACGCGGCCCTATTTCTCCGGCGATCAGAAGCAGGGGGCCTTGTACGTGGCGATCCTGGACGCCTCGGCCTCGATGCAGGCCACGGACGTGGCGTCCTCGCGCTTTGAAGCGGCGCGGGACGAGGCTCTCGATCTGGTTTCGTCGATGAAGGACAACGACCAGATGGTCGTGCTGCGCGCCGCGGCCAACACGAGGGTCATGCAGTCGAGCACGGGAGAAAAAGGGGCTTTGCGCAGGGCGATCGACGCCTGCGAGCCGGGCGATTCGCCGACGCGGTTGGTGGAGGCCCTCAAGCTCGCGCAGACCCTGATCGAGAACCGCATGTTTGCGGAGGTGCATCTTTTCAGCGATGGCGCCATCGATGAGATCGAGGGGATGCACATCAAGGACATTCCGATGGTGTATCACAAGGTCGGAGATCGCTCGGACAATCTAGGCGTCGTGCAGCTCGATGTGAAGGCGCACCCGGACGATCCGGCTCAGAGGGCGGTGTTTGCCAGCGTGGGGAACTACTCGGAGCAGACGCAGCGGACCCAGTTGGAACTGCGGTTCAATGACCGGATGCTCGCCTCGCGCTCGCTGAATGTGCCGGGGGGGACGAACGCGCAGGAGGTCTTCCTTGTTCCGCAGTCCGAGGACGGCGTGTTCACGGTGACGATTTCCAACGACGACGACCTGAAGGTGGACAACCAGGCTTCGGCGGTGAGCCTGATACCGCATCCGGTCAAGGTCCTGCTGGTCACGGCCGGGAACCGCTTCCTGGAAAAATCCCTGCGCTCGATTCCAAACATCGATCTGAACGTCGTTCCCACGCTGGTCGGCGACGCGGCGGATCAGGATGTGGTCGTGTTGGACGGCGTGATTCCAGTCGAGTGGCCCAAGTCGAGTGTCCTCGCGATCAATGTGGCGCGCGCCGGCTGGTTCGATTCGGTCGGCGAGGTGGAGTATCCGTCCGTGGTCGACGCCAAGGCGACGCATGCGCTGCTGCGCTTCGTCAATTTCGATACGGTGGATATTGCAAAGAGCATGGCGGTGAAGACGCCGAGTTGGGCGCTGCCGATCGTGGAATCCCAGCAGACGCCGCTGATTCTTGCCGGCGAGTTCGATCGCCAGAATGTTGTCTGGATCGGCTTTGACACCCTGGAAAGCACCTGGCCCCTGCGTGTTGCCTATCCGATTTTCATGCAGAACGCGGTGGAGTGGTTGAATCCCGCGTTGGCCAATGCCGCCGAACTCTCCGTCCGCTTGGGGGAGCCGTTTCGCCTGCCGCTGTTGGAATCTGTCGGGACGGCTTCGGTTGAGTTGCCGGATGGATCAACGGAGGAACTGGAGCTGGACGAAGGCGCAACCGAGGTTCTTTTCGGCGGCACGACGAGGCAGGGGGTCTATCGGATCACCGCCGGGACCAACTCAACCCCGTTTTGTGTGAATCTTCTGGACTCGGTGGAAAGCAACATCAAGCCGCAGGAGGAACTGGAGTTCGGGAAATATGGCAGCGTCGCGGCGACCGGTTCGAAAAAGGCCAACGTCGAGATCTGGCGTTGGATCGCCATGGCGGGGCTGTGTGTGTTGTTGTTCGAATGGTGGTTCTATCACCGCAGGACCGCGTGAGGGAAGGATGCCTGAAACAAAGACATTGATTTGGCGACGCGCTGGAGAGGCCTCACCGGACCGCGGGTCTGTGACCCGCAGCAACCTGCGTCGGCGAGGCGCTTGGGGCATGCTGGTTGCCCCGGTGGTGAGGGATGTCGCTGCGGCTCACAGAGCCGCGGTCCGGGCGTGTTGTGATTTAAGAGAATGTTGAGGGAAGGACGCGAGATGTCAGACGACAACGCCAACAACACGCAATCCGGTCATCCGCACAAGAGCGGGGAAGGCTGGATGTTGGTGAAAGTGTTCGAGCATTACGGCGTTGTGATAGTCATCGTGGTCATCGTTGTGCTTGCTGCGCTCCTGTTACCTGTGCTCGGCGCCATCAAGGAGCGTCCCCACATCGTCGTCTACACCTCGCAGGACCAGGTCTATTCCCAGCAGATTCTCGCCGAGTTTACCCGGGACACGGGAATTGAAGTCCGGCCCGTCTACGACAGCGAGGCGGTGAAGACGGTGGGTTTGGCGAACAGGCTCCTGGCGGAGCGCGAGAATCCGCAATGCGATGTGTGGTGGAGCAATGAGGAACTGCGCACGCGGCAACTGGCGGGGGAACGCGTGTTCGACACCTCCGTTCCGTGGAAGGCGTTCGGCTTTCGCTCCCGCAAGCTGGTCGTGAACACGAACCTGGTTTCGCTCGCGGATGCGCCGCGCAGCCTGAAGGAACTGACGGACGAACAATGGCGGGGCCGGGTGGCGATGGCGTATCCGATGTTCGGGACCACCTCCGTCCACATGCTGGCGTTGCGGCAGTTGTGGGGCGTCGCTGAGTGGCGCGACTGGTGCCGGAAGATCCAGTCCAATGAGGCCATGATCGTGGACGGCAATTCAGTCGTCGTGCGTCTGGTCGGGGCCGGAGAGGCGGCAATTGGACTGACCGATTACGACGACATTGAGGCGGGGCGGAAGAACGGACTGCCGGTCGCAGCAGTCGAGATTGAGGAGACGCTGTTTGTTCCCAATACGGTCGCGTTGGTCAGAGGGGCGCGGAATGGGGGCGCCGCGCGGAAGCTGATGGACTATCTGGGTTCGCCCGAGGTCGTGATGCGACTGGTCGAAGCAAACGCCTTGGAAGGCGATATCGCGGCGGTTGCGAAGCCGGGCTTTCCCGATTGGGACGGCGTCCTTCGCGACCTGGAAGCGGGGACGAAGGAACTGGGCGAGGTGTTCCTGCGCTGACGGGATTGGATCGGACGAGATGAACTGGGCATTGCTGACAAACAGTCTGACGGTTGCGCTGCTGGCCACGGCGGCGGCGACGGCGCTCGGCTTGTCGGCGGCCCTGTGGACGCTGACGTTGGGGCCGCGTGGGCGGCGGACGGCGCTTTGCGGGATGATCGTCGCCTTTGCGCTGCCGTCGTTCCTGGTGACCGGGATCTGGATCGACCTGCTGGGCAATACGGGGCGGTTGCGATCTGTCATCCCCTTCGACGTGTATTCCCTTTGGGGTTGCGCCTGGATTCTGGGGCTGATGCACTGGCCGGTCGTGTGCGTCGCGGCGTTCTTTGCCTGGCGGCGACTGGAGGCGGATCAACTGGAAAGCGATCCGATGTTGCGCGGGTGGTGGCTGTTGCGTGATGTATTGGCGCCGGCGGCGCTGCCGGCGTTGCGGATCGGCGCGGAATTGGTCTTCGTTCTCGCCTTGGGCAACTTCGCCGTGCCGGCCATTCTCCAGGTCAAAACCTGGCCGGCGGAGATCTGGCTGCGATTCAATACCGCCAACGATGCGGCGGGCGCGCTGCGGGCGAGTTGGCCGCTGCTTTTTGCCCCGGCGGTTTTCCTCCTGGCCGTGAGGCATCGTCGGTTCCGCCTGCCTCACACCTCGGCGGGAATTCAGCCTCGCCTGGTCAAGACGCGCCTGGGAAGCGGGCTCGTTCGGGCGAATGCCGCCATGGCGCTCCTGGCGTTGGGGCTGTCGGCGGTTCTTCCGGTTGCGAATCTGCTGCTCAGCGGGCGGACCTGGTCGGATCTGGGGGGGGCCTGGTCGGCGAACCAGGCGAATGTCCGGCATTCCTTTTTCCTGGCCGCGGTTGCTGCGAGCCTGATTGTGGCGGCCGGCGGACTGACCTGGCGGAGGCGAGGCATGGGGTTGACGTGGTTGGTCTTCTTCGTGCCTGGCGCGTTGCTGAGCGTCGCACTGATCCCGGTCTTCAACCGTCCCGGATTGGATTGGATCTACCGGGGCGTTGGCATCGTCCTGATTGCGCTTGCGCTGCGATACGTGGCCATCGGCTGGTCAGGCCTGAGGACGGCCCTGAGGGCGATCGACCGGGACAGTCTGGAATTTGCGTCGCTTTGCGGCGCGTCGCGGTGGGAGCGTTTTCGCCATGGCGTCTGGCCGCAGGCGGGAGGGGTGATGCTGGCGGTCTGGTATGCGGCCTTCCTGCTTTGTCTCTGGGATGTGGACGCGGTGTTGTTGGTCGCCCCGCCCGGAATGCAGACGCTGCCGATGCAGGTGTTCAACCTGCTGCACTACGGCCACAATTCCCATGTCAACGCGCTTTGCCTGATCCTGTTGGGGCTGGCGTTGACGCCGCTGGTTGTCTGGTCGGCGGCGAGAGCGGCGTTGGTCCGGCCCGCTGTGGCGCGCGTCGCGACGGCGCTCGCGCTCGGTGGACTGGCCTCGCTCACTGTTGGTTGCGGCGAAGGACGGGCGAACGCGGAACCCGGAGACCGCGGGGCGACGGCCGCCCTGGACAGCCGTTTCTTTGAAGGAGTGGAACTGGTCGGCGCGCGCGGGACCGGGCCGGGACAGTTCAACAAGCCGCGTTCGTTGGCGGTGGACTCTGAGGACAATCTCTATGTCGTCGACATGACGGGCCGGGTGCAGAAGTTTTCGGAATCGGGGGAATACCTGCTGCACTGGCAGATGCCCGAGACGGATCGCGGCCGGCCCAAAGGGATGCTCGCGGACAGCGACGGCAACATTGTCGTCGTGGAACCGCATTACGCGCGGATCAATCATCACGCGG
Organism: Verrucomicrobiales bacterium; assembly: GCA_038126035.1. GTDB lineage: Bacteria > Verrucomicrobiota > Verrucomicrobiia > Limisphaerales > JAYPEY01 > JAYPEY01. The sequence continues at coordinate 28,908 of JAYPEY010000018.1, forward strand.
TGGATGGCGCCCTGGTGACACAATGGGGCGAGAAGGGGGAGGCGCCCGGGATGCTGGCCTTTCCCCGGGCGGTCGCGATGACGTCGAACGGCAATCTCTTTTTCAGCGAATTCCAGATTGTGGAGCGGGTGCAGTGTTTCTCCGCCCGGGGCGAGACGTTCCATTTTGCCTTTGGATCGGCCGGCGACGGCCCCGGGGAGTTCAACCGCGCCGAGGGACTGGGCGTGGATGCGGAGGATCGAGTCTATGTGGCGGACTCCTGCAATCACCGGATCCAGGTGTTTTCGGACAAGGGGAATTTTCTCCGGACCTACGGTTCGGCCGGGGCCGGCGTCGGTGAGTTGAGCTATCCCTATGACATCCTGATCGATGGCGCCGGAGTGCAATATGTCTGCGAGTTTGGCAACAGCCGGTTGCAGATCTTCGATGCGGAGGATCGGTCTCTGGAAATCATCGGAGGACCGGGCGGCGCGCTGGGCGAGTTTGCCAACCCCTGGTCGATCGTCTTTGATTCCAGGGGGAATCTGTATGTGGCGGATTCCGCCAATCATCGGGTGCAGAAACTGATTCGGCGCAAGGGGACGTGGAAGGGCATACGCGTGGAAAGCGTCGGGACATCGAGCGGCGTGGGTGACGAAGAGGTCGACGCTCCAAATCCCAGGCTCCAGAACTCAAGGAAATCTCAAGTCTCAAACCGTTTGGGATTTGGAGCCTGGGATTTGGAGCTTTCACCCCGGAGGGGGGTCGTATGAATTACCAGTTCACCCATCCGATCTGGCTGTTGTTGTTGGCGCCGGCGTTGGCGTTCACCATCTGGTTGACGCTCAAGACGCATGTGCAGATCAGCCCATGGCGCCGGTGGCTCGCGTTTTCCCTGCGAATGCTGATCGTGACCCTAGTCATTTTCGCGATCGCAGGAATGCAGCGGTTGATTCCGCAGGAGGGGATGAATGTCTTCTTCCTCCTGGATCGCTCGGACAGCATTCCTTCGGGGCAGCAGGAAGCGGCGTTGGACTACGTCAACCGTTATGCGCATGAGAAGAAGAAGGAGGACAGGGCGGGCATGGTCGTGTTCGGGTCGGAGTCGGCGATCGAGTTCTCACCGAACGCCATCGTGGACGTTGAGAAGGTCCATGCGGTGATCGGGACGGAGCGCAGCGATCTGGCCGGGGCCGTGAGGTTGGGGACGGCGGCCTTTCCCGAGACCGGACAGAAACGCCTCGTCCTGATGTCCGACGGCAATGAGAACCTCGGCGACGTGATCGCCGAGGCGCGCAACGCCGGCTCCATGGACGTGACGATCGATGTGCTGCCGCTGGGCGCAATGCGCGGCAACGACGTGACAGTCCAGCGGATCGGGATCCCCGGCAAACTGAAGGAGGGGCAGACCTTTGACGCGAAGATCTTTGTGACGGCGGACCGGGCGCAGAGTTCGACGGTGCGCCTGTTCCGCAACGAGCAATACCTCGGCGAACAGACCGTGGAACTGACGGCCGGCAAGAACCTGTTCACTTTCCCCCAGACTCTGGAGAATCCGGGTTTCTACGAATATCGGGTCGAGGTGGACGCGGCGGGGGACTACCTGCCGCAGAACAACAAGGCGACCAGCTTTGTCAACGTGCAGGGCGATCCGCGGCTGTTGCTGGTGTCCAGCGAACCGGCTCAGGACGCGCAATTGGCGGAGGCGCTGCGTTCGGCGCGGTTGGATGTCACTGCCGGAGGGCTGGAGGTCATGCCCGGGACGCTGGCCGAGATGCAGAGTTACGACACCATCTTCCTGAGCAACATTCCCGCCGGCGAACTGGGCGAGGAGATGATGAGGCTCTTGGAGAGCGCCGTCCGGGACTTCGGGGTGGGACTGGTGGCGATCGGAGGCGATCAGTCCTTCGCGGCGGGGGCCTATCGCGGGACGCCTCTGGAATCAACGCTGCCGGTCAGCATGGAGCTGGACAGCAAGAAGGTCCTGCCCAAGGGCGCGCTGGCGTTGCTGATGCACGGCATGGAGTTCAACAATGGCAACCAGGTTGCTCGCGACATCGCCTTCGGCGCGCTGCAGGCCCTGGGGCCCCAGGATGAACTGGGCGTGCTGCTCTGGGACGGCACGGAAAAGTGGCTCTTCGAGTTGCAGGAGGTCGGCGACAAGAAGGCGATCGGCGCGAAGATCATGGGCATGAACCAGGGCGACCTGCCCACCTTCAACGGGTTGATGACGCTGGGCTACGAGGGGCTGAAGAAGTCCAACGCCAACCTCAAGCACATGATTGTCTTCAGCGACGGCGATCCCGGCGCGCCCACGGACGAACTCATGGCCAAGATGCGCGATGCGAAGATCACGGTCAGCTCGGTGTTGATCTCCGGACATGCGGGGCCGCAGACGATGATCGACATCGCCAACAAGGGGAACGGGCGTTTCTACGACGTCAACAACGCGGGAATGTTGCCCCAGATTTTCATCAAGGAAACCGCGGTGATCCTGAAGTCGGCGATCTTTGAGGAGCCCTTCACCCCGCAGTTGGCGGCGTCCACGGAATTGACCCGGGGGATCGGAGGCTATCCGGTCCTGCAGGGCTATGTGGCCACGAGCGACAAGGCGCGCGCAGAAACCGCGCTCGTTTCCGACAAGGGGGACCCGATCCTCGCGCATTGGCAGTATGGACTCGGGCGTTCGGTGGCCTTCACCTCGGATGCCAGGGCGAAGTGGGCGAAGAACTGGCTGGGCTGGGGCAGCTACCGTCAGTTCTGGACGCAGATTGCGAACTGGAGCCTGCGCCGGTTGGAGAGCGCGGATTTTACAACCGAAGTGGCGATCGAGAACGGCGAGGGAGTGATCTCCGTGGAGGCCGTGGACGAAAAGGGCGATTACCGGAACTTTCTCAGCCTGCAGACCTCGGTCGTCAGTCCGACCGGGGAGAAGGAGGTTGTCCATCTGGAACAGACCGGCCCGGGCAGATATGAGGCGCGCTTCCCGACCAGGGAGGTGGGCTCCTACATGCTGAATCTCATGGAGATGAACGACGGCAAGCCGGTGGGGGCGCAGGCCTTGGGCGCCAGCGTCGATTACTCGCCCGAATTCAATGACAGCGAGCCGAACCTCAACCGCCTGCAACGCATCGCCGAAGCCGGCGGCGGCCGGGTCCTGGATCCCCGGACGATGCAGGAGAACCCCTTCGTGCATGATCGTGAGAAGACTTTCCAACCGCGAAGCCTCTGGGAGTTGCTCCTGAAACTGGCGGTGTTGTTGTTCCCCCTGGATGTCGGCGTCCGGCGGATTCAGATCGATCGCGAGGAGTGGGCGCGGGCGACCCGCACACTCCGCCGATGGTTGTTTTTCTGGAGGCCCGGAGCCGGCGAGGCCAAGGAGGACGAATCGCTTTCAGCGCTGCTGGCGCGACGGGACAATGTCCGGTCCCGCAAGACCGGGGCGGGGAGGAAGGCCGAGGCGCGCGCCGACCTGTTCCAGCCGGCCGATGCGCCGACCCACGGGGAGGCCGAGGCTCCGCTGGCGGCGTTGGGAACCCGAAAACAGGAACCGGAGCCGTCCGCGACGCCCGACCAACCGGCGCAACCGGACCCTGAGCCGTCCGCCGAGGAAAGCGCGACGGATCGTCTGCTCGCGGCCAAGAAGCGCGCCCGGAAACGACGGCGGTAGGATGCGCGCGCGACGGCCCGATCGGCCGCTGAAGAGAGACTGTCGTTTTGTTTGGGAGAATATCGTTGCCTTGGGCGCTGGTTTTATGGCTTCATCGCCGGATTGGAGACGGCGCAACACATCGCTGTTTCGAGATGGGACGTCGCAGATTGAGAGTTTACTATGCCGGACGCGTGCAGGGTGTGGGATTCAGATACACCTGCCGGTCGGTGGCGATGGGATTCGACGTCACGGGCACGGTCCGCAATCTGGATGACGGTCGCGTCGAGTTGATCGCGGAAGGCGAACAGGACGAATTGGAAGCCTTTCGGCAGGCGATCCGGGACGAAGGAATCGGGCGTTTGATCCGGAATGAAGAGACGGATTGGAGCGAGGCGACGTCGGAGTTTCGCGGGTTTGAAATAGTCAGATAGCAGTTACTGGAAATGAAGTACGCAATACTCGCCGATATCCATGGAAACCTGGAGGGACTGCGGACCGTTCTCGAGGACGCGGAGGAGAATGGCTGCACGCATTATGCGTGCCTGGGGGATGTGGTGGGCTATGGCGCCAATCCCAAGGAATGCCTCGACTGCATCAAGGAATCCGGAATGCCGGTCGTCAAGGGCAACCATGACGAGTTCATCGGGCAGGACATGGATCTTTCCGGTTTCAATCCCGCTGCGGCGGAGGCGGTTCTCTGGACGCGGCAGCAGTTGACCGAGGAGGACCGCAAATGGCTGGCAGGGCTCAAGTACCTGCGCCTGGTTTCGAATTTCACGTTGGTGCACGCGACGCTGGATGTGCCGCGCAAGTGGGGCTATGTCTTCAACAAACTGGATGCGGCCGCCAGCTTCACCTACCAGAACACGAGCGTCTGTTTCTTCGGGCATACGCACGTGCCGGTGGCCTTCATCCGGGACAGCAAGGTGCACGGCGGGACCTACTCGAAGTTCAAGGTCGATCCCGGCAAGAAATACTTCGTCAACGTGGGCAGCATCGGTCAGCCTCGGGACGGCGATTGGCGCTGCGGCTATGTCATCTACGACATGGACGAGGGCACGATCGAGCTTCGCCGGCTGGAATACGACAAGGAGACCACGAAGCAGAAGATTCTGGACGCAGGTCTGCCCGCCCGACTGGCGGAGCGTCTTGACTACGGCAAGTGACCTCCCCGGTCGGCTGACGACTTGAGGCGGAGCAAGGCTTCCGAGTTTCACCCGGCTTCCGCTGCTGCGAGTGAAGGTTCTCATTCTCAAGCCCAGTTCCCTTGGCGATGTGGTGCAGGCTTTGCCCTTGGCGCGGATGATCCGGGCGAAGCATCCCGACGCCGAAATCTCCTGGTGGATCTCCGACGATCTGAGCCCCCTGCTCGATGGCGATCCGGATATTCCCAATCTGATTGAATTTCACCGGAAAAAGTGGGCCTCGCCACGATACTGGGGGGATATAGCCAGATCCATTGCCGCGGCGCGACGATTGCGTTTTGACTGGGTGTTGGACCTTCAGGGGCTCGCGCGCAGCGCGGCGTATTCCTGGTTCGTCAACGGCGGTTTCACGGTCGGCCTGGACAATCCTCGGGAGGGGGCCAGCCTGGCCTACGATGTGGCGGTGGGACGTCCCTCCGAATCGTCTCACGCGGTGGACTGGTATCTGGAAGTCCTGACCGCGTTGGACGTGCCCGTTCAGTGGGATTTCGAATGGCTGCCCCGGCGTCCGCTTGCGGAGGTCGCGGTCGAACGCGGTCTGGACGGCTGGTCAGGGCCGCTGATAACGATCTGCCCCGGCGCCCGCTGGAACACAAAACGCTGGCCGGTCGAGCGCTTCGAACGACTGATTGACCGGATTGAGGAGGCTGTTCCCGAGACGCGGATTGCGGTTATCGGCGGCCGGGGAGATCGGGAGATGGGGGAGGCTCTCATCCGCGGGAATCCGGAACGCCGGCTGGACCTGACGGGGCGGACGTCGCTTGCGGAGATGATCGAGTGGATCCGTCGGTCCGCGATGCTGATCACCAACGACACGGGCCCGATGCATGTGGGAGCGGCGTTGAAGACGCCGGTGGTGGGGTTGTTCGGACCGACCGATCCGAGGCAGACCGGCCCCTACGGGCAGCTGAATGAGACGCTCCAGGTCGGGACGCTGCCTTGCGTGCCCTGTCGGAAATCCGCCTGCAGGCGCCCCGTTTCGATGGAATGCCTGGTCGAGTTGACGCCAGAATTCGTGTTCGAACGCGTCATGGAACGCTGGCGGGGGCTGGAGAGGGCGCCCTGATTCCTCCTTGCGCGGACGCCGATCCGCCATACAGTTAGCTGCTTTATGAGAGCTTTTCTTGCGTTGGCGGTTCTTGTCCTTGCCCCGGTGTGCGCGCGATCCGCGGTCGTGGTGGTCGATCTGGTGAGTCAACAGGAGGAGTATCTTCCGAACGAGGAGCTGGTGGTGGGGGTGCGGATCGCGAACCAGTCGGGGCGCACGCTGCACTTCGGTCGCGACAACGCCTGGCTCATGTTCGACGTCCAGGCGTTGGACTCGAAACACGTGGGGATCATGCAGGAAATGCCCGTGAAGGGGGAATTCAAGATTGAGTCTCCGATGCGGGCCGTCCGTCCATTCAACATTGCCCCCTTCTTCGACATGACGCGTAGCGGACGATATTTCATCACCGCGACCGTTGAGATACGCGAGCCGGGATGGCGGGAGACCATCCAGAGCAACTCATTGAAGGTCGATATTGTCCGGGGAGCGACGGTCTGGCAGCGCGAATTCGGCGTCATCGGCGCCCAGGCGTCGGACGGTTCCCCCGAGATACGGCGCTATACCCTCCAGAAGGTGAATCTGATGAACAACCGGATGAAGATGTATCTGCGGGTGAGCAGCCAGGACGAGACCAGGGTCTACAAGGTGAGGCCGATCGACTACATGATGAGCTTCAGCCGGAAGGAACTGCGACTGGACAAGTACAACAACCTGCACATTCTGCTGCAGACGCCACGGTCGATCGCACGGGACTACAGTTACTCCGTGTTCGGAGCGGATGGGAGGTTGATCCTCCGGCAGACGCACAACGCCGACTTTTCCCGGCCGGCCCTGTCGTCGGACAGCAAGGGGTTTGTGCGGGTCAAGGGGGGGCAGCGGCGCTACGCGCGGTCCGATGTGCCGCAGGTCACGCCGGAGGAGAAGAAGCCGGCAGACAAGCCGGCGCCCGAGGGGAAAGCGGTGGAGGCCGAGCCAAAGAAGCTCACGAGCAAGGCCGGCGATTGATCGACGCTCGGGAATTCGTGGGGCGTGGCCGTCACAGTTCCGCCAGCATGGGCCGTTTCTGCTCGATCAGGACAATCCGTTCGAAGGCCGATTCGATGTCAGGCAGGATGTAGTCGTGGTGTCCGGTTCCGCAGGTGGGGGAGTCCAGCAGCAGCGAGACGCAGCCCACCTGGCGCGCGGCTTCCGAGTCCTGCCACTTGTCGCTGATGACGTAGGAGCGATCCAGGTCGATGTGCCATTTGAACGAAGCCTCCTGAAACAGGCCCGGGCTGGGTTTTCGACAGGGGCAGCTGTCGCTCTCCTCGTGTGGGCAGACCAGGATGTCGTCCAGCGGCAGATCCCGGCGGAGACGCAGATGCATCATGTCCAACTCGCTCCGCGGAATGTCGCCCCGGCAGACGCCCGGTTGATTCGTCGTCGCAATCAGCAGAAAACCCGCGTCCTTCAGGATGCGCAAAGGCTCGATCACGTCGTGGTTCACCTCGAATTCGCGCGCCGTTCTTGGCGCAGCTTTCGAACCCGGGTTGTTCAGGACCCCATCTCGTTCAAGGAACACGGCTATTCTCATGGAATCTGAGAAAGCAGATTCATTGCCGAACACAAAACAGAGTCCAAAAAAAATACAAGGCATATCAAAAGTGGACACAAGTGTGACTTGTATGGGGTTTCCACCTTGACGGAACGGGATTCAGTGTGATGAATCTGCACTGATGTATACACCAAAATTGCCATCCGTGTCTTTATTTTCGGTGTTCCTGCGCGTGACTGTGCTGATGGGCCTGTGGGCCGCATTCGTTGCAGGCGGGGCGGAGAACGCCCTGCAGCAGTATGTCGAGCGAACGGATTCGCGGTTCGAGTGGCGCGAGGCGGAGGAGTTGGAGGACAAAGAGTTCTACCTGACCGAATTGAGCCTGACTTCGCAGGAGTGGCGCGGACACGTCTGGACGCACCAGATGCTGGTGGTGGAACCGCCCAAGGTCCGCAACGCGGATATTGCCTTTCTGTTCATCACGGGCGATGGGAAGGTCGGGGAATTTGCCGGCCTGTTGAAGACGCTCAGCAAGGAAGCGGGAGCGATTGCGGCGGTGGTGAACCGCGTTCCCAACCAGCCGCTTTACGGCGGTCGCAAAGAGGACGCGTTGATCGCCCATACCTTCAAGAGTTACATGGAGACCGGCGACAAGACCTGGCCGCTGCTTTTCCCAATGGCCAAGAGCGCGGTGCGGGCCATGGATGCCGTGCAGGAGTTTGAGAGGCGGGACCGAAAGCGCGAAGTGAAGCGGTTTGTCGTGTCCGGCGCGTCGAAGCGCGGTTGGACGACCTGGCTTTCCGGCGCGGTCGATCCGAGGGTGCAGGGCATTGCGCCGATGGTCATCGACATGCCGAACATGAAGCGGCAGCTGGATTGGGCCGGGCGCGCCTGGGGAAAGCAAAGCCAGATGATCCACGACTACACCGAATTGAAGTTCCACGAGCGCATGGACGATCCCCGAATGGTCGAATTGAGGAGCTGGGTCGATCCCTACAGCCATCGAGCGGTTTACACGATGCCCAAGCTGATCCTGCTCGGGACGAACGATCCCTACTGGGTGGTTGATTCCCTCCGGCACTATTGGGCGGATCTGCCGGAGCCCAAACTGATTCATCAGACGCCGAACGCGGGGCATGGCCTGGCGGGCGGAGACATGGCGATTCCAACCCTGGCCATGTTCTTCCAGCGGATTGCCGACAAAGAGCCCCTGCCTTCCCTTGCCTGGAACTACGAGGCCGGCCACGACGGTTTGAAGATGAACGTGACGACCAGCGAATCAATCGTGTCTGCCGGGAAGTGGATCGCGACGGCGGATCAACGGGATTTTCGACCGAGCAAGTGGAAACGGGAGAAGGCGGTCGTTGGAGAGGACGGAAAATCTGTCGCTCTCGCTCTCTCTGCGGATGGCCCCGCCTATCATGCCCATATGGGCGAGGTTGTGCTCAAGGGGCGCGGCGGAAGGAAGTTCATCCTGATGACCGAGGTCAAGGTGACGCCGGACGATCTCAGCGAGGCGCGTCGTCCGAAGAACGATGAGGAGATGAAATTCTGGCTCTCCAACATGCTGGGCGCGCATCGCTATTCCATCGATGAAGTCCGCGCCGCGACCGGCATGTCATCGGCGGAGATCAAAGCCGCGAAGGAGCGTTTGGGGCTGAGCGGGTTGCGTGGTAGATCCGGGGAGCCTGCGGCCCGGATGTTGGTCCTTCCCTATCCCGGTGGAAGGCACCCGAGGATTGGTTTTCTCGATGGCGCCGTTGCGCCGCGGCGCGAGACCAAGGTCAGCGTGTTTGCGCCATGGGACGATGAGAGTTACGTCGTGGCCGACATTCCGGAGGCGATCTGGTGGAACCGCAAGGCACCCGAGACGCAGGCTCGCGGCGGGCGCGAACTGCTTTACCTCGCGCATACCCACATCGCGACCCACTGGACGCGGAAGGACATCGATCTGGAGCCGTTGGAATGGACGAATATCGGCGAGAGCAGCTGGGAGATGCGACGGACGCTGCCCAATGGCGTGGAGTTCGGAGCCTGCGTGAAGTCGTATCCCGATCACGTCAGGATGGAGCAGTGGATCACCAACCGGACGAAGGAAACCCTCACCGGCCTTCGCGTGCAGAACTGCGTGATGCTGAAAGGGGCGAAGGGGTTTGACGATCGCGACAACGCCAACAAGACCCTGACCAATCCCTACGCCGCCGTGCGTTCAAGGGAGGGCAATCGTTGGGTGATCACGGCCTGGGATCCCTGCGTCCGGCCTTGGGCCAATGCCAAGTGCCCCTGCCTGCATTCGGATCCGCAGTTCCCTGACGTGCCGCCGGGCGAGACGCGTCGGATCAAGGGCTGGCTTTCCTTCTACGAGGGCGACGACATCGACGCCGAGTTGAAGCGCATCGACGCCACGGGGTGGCGCAAGGCGGATTGAAGCGGGGCGCGGAATTCATTCCGCTTCAACCTCCAGATTCCCGGGGATCAGGATCGAACCAACCCGCAGGGGCGGACCACGTTGAAGCGGAATAAATTCCGCGCTCCGTTGACGCCCAGATCGTCAGCTCAGAATATCCTTCACCACATGGCCGAAGACATCGGTGAGGCGGTAATGGCGGCCCTGGTGCTTGAAGGTCAGGCGTTCGTGATCGACGCCAAGTTGGTTCAGGATGGTGGCCTGGAGGTCGTGGATGTGGACGCCCTTGTCGACGACGTTGACGCTGTAGTCGTCGGTTGAGCCGTAGGCCATGCCGCCCTTGATGCCGCCGCCAGCCATCCACATGGAGAAACAATTGGGATGGTGGTCGCGGCCGTAGGTCTGCTTGGTGAGCTTGCCCTGGCAGTAGATCGTGCGTCCGAACTCGCCGCCCCAGATGACCAGCGTGTCTTCCAGCATGCCCCGGCTTTTGAGATCGCCGAGCAGGGCGGCGGTCGGCTGGTCGGTCAGGCCGGTGAGCTGCTTCATGCGATTGGGCAGGTTTCCGTGGTGGTCCCAACCGCGCTGGTAAAGCTGGATGAAGCGGACGCCGCGCTCGGCGAGTCGGCGGGCGAGGAGGCAGTTGTAGGCGTAGGTTCCCGGCTTGCCGACGTTCTGCCCGTAGTTTTCCAACACGCTTTTCGGCTCCTGCTTGAAGTCGATCAGTTCCGGGACGGACATCTGCATGCGGAAGGCGAGTTCGTATTGGGCGATGCGCGTCTGGATTTCCGGCGCGCCGGTCTGCCTGTGTTGCAGATCGTTGAGCTTTCCGACGGAATCGAGCATGCGGCGGCGCATGGCCGACGACACGCCGGCGGGATTGTAGAGGTCGAGAATCGGATCGCCCTGGCCGCGGAATTTCACGCCCTGGTAGCGGCCGGGCAGGAAGCCGTTGCCCCAGAGGCGGTCGTAGAGCGGCTGGCCGCCCGTGCCGGAGGTCAGGGCGACAAAGGCGGGCAGGTCGGCGTTCTCGCTGCCGAGGCCGTAGTTCAACCAGGCACCCATGCTGGGGCGTCCCGGGATCACGGAGCCGGTCTGGATGAAGGTCGCTGCCGGGTCGTGGTTGATCGCCTCGGTGTGCATTGAGCGGATGACACAAAGGTCGTCCGCGTGCTGCGCGAGGTGGGGCAGCATCTCACTGAGTTCGATGCCGGATTGGCCGTGTTTGGAAAACTTGTAGCGGCTTGGCGCGACGGGGAAGGAGGTCTGCCCCGAGGTCATGGTCGTCTTGCGGTCGTCCGGGTAGACCGATTTGGGCGTTTCCTCGCCGAAGCGTTTGGCGAGTTCCGGCTTGGGATCGTAGAGATCCATCTGCGCGGGGCCGCCCGATTGGAACAGGTAGATGACCCGCTTGGCCTTGGGCGCGATGTGCGGCAGGTCCGCCAGACCGCCGATCCGGTTGCGCGCGGGCTCGTTGGCCGCGAAAAGATCCGGATTGAGCAGCGAGGCCAATCCCATGGTTCCGACGCCGGCGCCAGCCTGACCGAGAAAGCTGCGGCGGGTGGAAAGGAGCGCGTTCTCTTCGAGCGGGTTCATTTGGATTTCAGATGCAGTTTAACCACGGATGAACACGGATTGACACGGATAAAGGCAGGGAGGGGGAACAGGAGCGTGATCAATTTGTGGGTGGAACCGGCGTCCCGCCGGTTGATTTCGGCGTCTCGCCGAAATCTCGCGCCCAAGACCATGGCCGCTCCATACGATTCGGCGGCGACTCCAGCCCTGTTTCGGGACCGGAATGCCGGAGGGCCGACGATAATCCCAGACTTGGGGGAACACCGAACGCGCTGCGCCTTGGGCGAGACGCCCAAGGCAACCGGCGGGACGCCGGTTCCACCCTGTGGAGCTTTCGGACGCCAGCGTGAAGGACGCGCCCCAGACTGATCGCCACGCCTGATCGCATTCTTGTATCCGTATTGAGCCGTGTTCATCCGTGGTGGAATCAATTCGTCGTGATGGCCTCGTCGAGATTGAGCAACGTGTTGGCGACCATGGTCCAGGCGGCCATCTCGGCGGCCGGGAGGTTCGTGTCTGTTCCACTGGAGCCGATGGTCAGCAAGCCGCTTGTGTCGGCGGCCTTCGATGAGAACTCCGTCTGGTAACCCTTGAAATCATCGAGCAGCGTTTGGCTTTCCTCGGTTGTCGGGAGGCGGGAAAGAATCGACTGAAACAGGAAGGACAGTTGTTGTTCGGCGGTTTCGCCGCCTTCACGAATGACGCGTTCGGCGATCTTACGGGCGGCCTCGATGAAGGTGATGTTGTTCATCATGGTCAGGGCTTGGAGCGGCGTGGTGGTGAGGTCCTTGCGCACGGTGCAGACTTCGCGTTCGGAGGCGTTGAAGGCCATCATGGTGGGCGGCGGGATGGTGCGCATCCAGTAGGTGTAGAGGCTGCGGCGATAGAGGTCCGCGCCCTTGCCCTGGTCGTATTTCCGGTTGGAGATGGAGCGCCACAAACCGGGCGGCATGTAGGGCTTCACCGAGGGACCGCCGATCTTCTCGACCAAAAGACCGCTGGCGAACAGGGCTGCGTCGCGAATCTGGTAGGGCGTGAGCCGTTTGCGCGGTCCACGGGAAAGGAGGCGGTTGTCGGGGTCGCGTTCGGCCTTGTCCGGCGTGAGCTGTGACGACTGGCGGTAGGTCGCGCTCATCACGATCATCTTGTTGAAGGCCTTCATGTCCCAATCGAGACGGACGAATTCGGTCGCCAGCCAGTCGAGCAGGTCGGGATGGCTCGGGTGTTTGCCCTGAATGCCGAAGTTCTCGCTGGTGCGGACGAGTCCGGTTCCGAAGAAATGCTGCCAGAAGCGGTTGACCGTGACGCGCGTGGTGAGCGGGTGCGCCGGATCCAGCAGCCACTTGGCGAGGCCGATGCGGTTGCGCGGCAGGCCTTCGGGAAGCGCGCCCAGGGCGGCGGGGGTGTCGGGGCGGAGCTTTTCGGATTTGTCCGGCTGGTTGTAGAGGCCGCGTCGCAGGACGTAGGTGTCGCGTGGTTTCTTGAGTTCGGGCCGGACAATGACGGTGTCCGCTTTGCCGGGTTGGGGGCGCGGGACGGAGGTCTGCTTGATGGTGACGTTCGGCGGATCGGGAACAATGAACCTGTTTTCAGCCTCGCTCAGATGCGGCCAGCTCTTGGGGACCGGAATGAAAGGCGGGCTGTTGCCGTTGTTCGGGCCCAGGCCGGCCTCGGCCACGTTGTTGAAGAAGGCGAACAACTGATAAAACTCCTTCTGGCTGACCGGGTCGTATTTGTGGTTGTGGCAGCGGGAGCAGTTGAAGGTGAGGCCCATGTAAACCGTGCCGACGGTTTCCACTCGATCGGCGACGTATTCGACGATCCATTCGTCGGGGATGGAGCCCCCTTCGGAATTAATGCGGTGGTTGCGATTGAAGCCGCTGGCGACCTGGGTGAGGAAGTCGCGATCCGGCAGCAGGTCGCCGGCGAGTTGCTCCAGGGTGAAACGGTCGAAAGGCATGTTGTTGTTCAATGCCATCAGGACCCAGTCGCGCCAGACGTGCATGTAGCGAAGGCGGTCGTTCTGATAGCCGTCGGTATCCGCGTAGCGTGACGCTTCCAACCAGGGCAGCGCCATATGCTCGCCGTAACGGTCGGAAGCGAGCAGACGGTCGACGACGCGTTCGTAGGCCTGCGGGGATTCGTCTGCGAGAAAGGCGTTCAACTCGGCGACGGTCGGCGGCAGTCCGGTGAGATCGAAAGTGACGCGGCGGAGCAGGGCGGCCTTCCCGGCTTCGCCGGATTGGGACAGGCCTTTCGACTCCAGACGGGCCGCCACGAATTGGTCGATGGGACTCCGGATCGTGACGTCCGAAGAAACGGCGGGAGACTTCGGACGGACCGGCGGAATGAAAGCCCAGTGACGGTCGTCTTCCGGCCAGTGCGCGCCCTCATCGATCCATTGGCGGATGGTGGCGATCTGCTTGGAGGTCAGGGTCAGGCCGGTCTCCGGCGGCGGCATCAGGTCGTCCTGGTCGGTGGTGGCGATACGCCGGAAGAACTCGCTGCGATCCGCCGAATTCCTGACGATCAGCCCCTCGGGCGAGTCCTTGCCAAACACGCCGGCGTGCTGGTCCAGTCGCAGGTCGGCTTTGCGCGTGTTGGCGTCGGGGCCATGGCACTTGTAGCAGGTGTCCGAGAGAATGGGACGCACGTCGCGCGTGAAATCGACAGCGGCCCCGCTGTGGAATACCGCGAGGAAGGTCAATGCCGAAGCGAGCAGGCCAAATCTTCTCTTGCTGTTGGAATCCATCAGGACGGGCGTCTTAAAGCGGGATTTAATCTCGAATAAACGACGTGGAGTCAATGGGTATTCGATGGATCAAAAAGAAGGGCGCGGAATGGACCGCGCCCTTCGCAAGATTGCTTGGAACCTGATTCGCTCAGGCGTCGTAGGTGGTCGAGGAGACATCGCCGCCGCGGCCGGTCCAGTTGGTGTGGAAGAACTCGCCGCGTTCCCTGTCGACGCGCTCGTAGGTGTGGGCGCCGAAGTAGTCGCGTTGGGCCTGGAGCAGGTTCGCCGGGAGGCGTTCGGCGCGGATGCTGTCGTAGAATGAAAGCGCGGAGCTGAAGGCGGGGCAGGGGATGCCTTTTTTCGCGGCGACGGCGACCACGTTTCGCCAAGCCACCTGGCTCTTGCGGACCTCGCTCTTGAAGAACGGATCGAGCAGGAGGTTGGTCAGGCGTGGACGCTTGTCGAAGGCTTCCTTGATCTTGCCGAGGAAGCGGCTTCGGATGATGCAGCCGCCGCGCCACATGAGGGCGATGCCGCCCCAGTTGAGCTTCCATTTGTATTCCTCGGCTGCGGCGCGCATGAGCATGTAGCCCTGCGCGTAGGAGATGATCTTGGAGGCGTAGAGGGCCTGGCGGATCTGCTCCACGAACTTGGCGCGGTCGAGCTTGATGATCGGTTTGGGGCCGCGGAGCTTCTTGGACGCCTTGACGCGTTCGTCCTTCAGGGCCGAGACGCAGCGGGCGTAGACGGCCTCGCCCATTAGGGTGATCGGGGTGCCGAGATTTGCGGAGGAGATGACCGTCCACTTGCCGGTGCCCTTCTGGCCGGCGGTGTCGAGGATCTTCTCGACGAGGGGCTCGCCGTCGTCGTCCTTGAAGCCGAGGATGTCGCGGCTGATTTCGATGAGATAGGAATCGAGGTCGCCTTCGTTCCATTCCTTGAAGACCTCGTGCATCTCGTCGGCGGTCATGCCGAGGCCGGTCTTCATGAGGTTGTAGGCCTCGCAGATGAGCTGCATGTCGCCGTATTCGATGCCGTTGTGGACCATCTTGACGTAGTGGCCGGCGCCGTCCTCGCCCACCCAGTCGCAGCAGGGGGAGCCGTCCTCGACCTTGGCGGAGATGGCCTGAAAAATGTCCTTCACATGCGGCCAGGCTTCCTTGGAGCCGCCGGGCATGATCGAAGGGCCGCGACGCGCGCCTTCCTCGCCGCCGGAAACGCCGGTGCCGATGAAGTGCAGGCCCTTGGACTCGACGTACTTGGTGCGGCGGATGGAGTCCTCGTAGAGGGAGTTGCCGCCGTCGATGATGATGTCGCCGGGCTCGAGGTGCGGGAGGACCTGCTCGATGAAGTCGTCCACGGGTTGGCCGGCCTTGACGAGCATCATGACGCGGCGGGGGCGCTTGAGATGCTTGACCATCTCCTCGATGGAATGGGCTCCGATGATGTTCGTCCCCTTCGCCTCGTTGGCAAGAAAGCGGTCCACCTTCTCGGTGGTGCGGTTGTAGGCGACCACGGTGAAGCCGTGATCGTTCATGTTCAGAATCAGGTTCTGGCCCATCACGGCCAGGCCAATCAATGCAATGTCAGCAGTGGGTTCCATGTCGTTCATTCGGTAAAAAGAGCGGATACAATAGCGATGGCGGCCGGGCGCGCCAGAAGTTTTTGGGGGAATTTTGAAGCAAAGGGGGCACGTCACTTTTGTAACGCGATCGCGATTCGCTTTGTTTTGCATCGTCCCTTCGGGACTTGAAGTGGGACGCCTTCGGCGAGGCGTCCCTACCTGCGGATGGTAGCGACCTTTCGCCGAAAGGTCCCATTTCAAAGCCCTGAAAGGGCGGAACATGAGGCATTGAACTTCGCGCGGTCTGCCGTAGCTCGATCCGCCAGCAGACCTGAGCTTTCCTGACGGTGGAATCGTTGCGTTACAATTGTGACATGCGCCCTTGAGGCGAAGGGGGCTGAGGAGCGCGGTGGTCGAAGCTCCAAATCCCAAGCTCCAAATTCCAAACGCCTTTGAGATTTGAAACTTGGAGCTTTTTTGAGATTTGGAGCTTGGGATTTGGAACTTCGCGAATCAGGCGACCTGCAGGCGTTCGTCCTCGCCGAGGATTTCGTCGAGGTTCTCCCATCGGGTGTCGTTCATGGAGTTGAACGTGTGCAGGTAGACGGCGACGGTTTCCGGGGTGTTGTCCTCCAGGATCTTCTCGACGGCGCCCTTGAGCTTGTCGGTTTCCACGGATTCCGGGAGTTCCTCGACCATGCCGTCGTTGTGCTCGATCCCGAGGGCGGTAAGGAAGTTCTCGAGCATGGACTGGTGACATTTGACCAGCCAGCCGCGCAGGAGGCTGCCGGCGACCATTTCCATGTTGGGGCGGGCGAGGGTCTGCAGGATGGTCTGGTTGCGCTTCTCCTTGGGCTGGCGCTGCAGGAAGATCGTGCGCACCTTGCGCGCCTCGGCGACGGAGTTCAGCGTGGCCCGGTAGAGGTCCTTGTCGCCGTCGAAGGTGGAGGAGATGATTTCGGTCGCCAGTTCGGGCGACATGAAACCGAGCAGTTCGTGACAGGTAAGCATGGTTCGGACTCAGTGATTCAATTCAAAACGGGGCCTCAATCGACGCGGCGCGACGCGTTCGGATTCAAACGGCGGTCGTGACGGCGATCTTGTTTGACCGGGCCAGTTCCTCGCACTCGGGTTGTTCGAGAAGCAGTGTCCGGCCGGCCTCCAACGCAAGAACGGAAACCCCCGATTCCGCGCAGGAGCGAATGGTTTGGGGTCCGATGCAGGGAATGTCAAATCGAAGATCGTGATTTTTTTTGGCCACCTTGACGGCAACGGCGCCGCCTTTCCTGCCGGCCAGTTCACCGCCGCGGCGCAGGCAGGCGTCGGTGCCCTCGAATCCTTCGACCGCCAGCACGGTCCCGTTCTTTACGACCACGATCTGCCCGATCTCCAGGGCGGACACCTCCCGGGCGATGCGCAGACCGAACTCAATGTCCGCTTGCCGGGCCTGGTCCAACTTCGGGCCGACAGCGTATCCTTCGCCGGGCATCAGCGGCTCCAGCCACGGGACGGCCGAAATCAAGTCGACGCCATCCTTGGAAAGTTCGTCCGCGATGGCTCCGAAGAGGGTGTGGGCGTTCTTTTCCTTGATGGTGAGCAGCAGTTTGGCGGCCCGCATGTCGGGGCGGAGATTGAAAAGGTTGCTTGGCGCAATCTGGCCGACCATGACGCACTGTTTGACGCCGCGTTCGGTGAAGGCGCCTATCATCTTGTTCAACTGTCCCACCTTGAGCCAGACGATCTCATCGACCAGTTCGGCCAGCGCAGGATCGGTCTCACCGTCGAAAGCGACCGCGACCAGACGCTTCACGCCCATGGCTTTCGCCTGTCGGGCGAGCATGAAGGGGAGGCTGCGGCTGCCGGCGATGACGCCGAGGGTGTCGGTTTGATCGGTCATGTGGAAATGAGGAATCGTGGCATGATCGCATGCTATTCATCCGCTTTGACGACTTCGAAGATCTTGACCTCTTTCACCGCGTGATCCGCGAAATAGCTGACTGCATGATCGGCAACGATCTTGCTGAAAGTCTTGCGACCAGTGTCATCGAATTCGTGAAAATCACCTTCGTCGTAAGGGTTCTCCTCCAATAAGCGAACGAAGTCCTTGAGCTTTTGTCTTTTCTTCCCTCTTACACCGGCAATTGCTTCCACAGCTGATTGCTCGATGAACACCCGATATTTCATCCGTCTCCCAGTTGCCGGTCCATTTCATCCAGGGTAAGCCACTTGCTGTCAGGGGAATCGAGAGTTTGGGACACTTTGCGTTTCCGGTCGGGATCCTGAGAACGGCGCAACTGAAGGATAAAGGTTGAAAGCTCTCGGAGGCCGGGGGCGTCCATTTGCCTGAGTTCCTTCTTCACTTCTTCAACGGTCATAGGTGAAACGTAGCATCGCGCTTTCGCGCGGCAAGTGTCTATTGAGGAGGATGACGCCAAAGACTCACTGCTTTGCCGTCACGATGAACTCGATCAGGTCGGCCATCTTCTGGTGATCGAGCCCTGCTTCGAGGCCTTCGGGCATGATGGACATGCCCGTGCTTTTCATGGCGGCGATGTCGGAGCGGGACACGGCGGTTGTTGTTCCAAAGGCGGCCTTGAGGGTGACGTTCTGTCCGTCCTCGCTGGCGATCAGTCCGGAATGGTTCTCTCCGTCCCTGGTGTCGATCGAATAGCCGTAGTATTGCGGCGCGACCTCGCGGTTGGGATCCAGGATGTTGACCAGGATCTTCTCGCGTCCCATGGACTTCATGGTCACCAGATCGGGGCCGAGTGCGTGGCCTTCGGCTCCAAGCTTGTGGCAGGAGACGCAGAGTTGTTGGTAGAGGGCCTTCCCATTGGCGGCTTTTCCCTTGAGTCGCATGGCCGGGAGGAAGGAATCGACGACCGCCTGCCGGTTCCGGGAGGGCGGCGCTCCGAGAACGGAAAGCGCAAGGGCCTTGATTGCCTTGTCCCGGTTGCCCCGCAGCGATTGGACCTGCGAAGCTGACAGGAGCGACGCCCGGATCGAACCCGCTTCGATCGCCTTCAACAACGCCGAGGTTCTCGATTTGCGTGCCAGCAATTTGAGGATGGCCTCGTTCTGGACGGAGGCGTTGTCGCCTTCGGCGGCGAGCGCCAGCAGGCGGGTGGTGATGATTGCGTTGTCGATGCCTTCCACGGAGCGAATCAGGGCGATGGTTTCGGAAGCCGACAGCGCATTGCTTCTGAACAGGAGATCCAACGTCAGGAAGGGGTTGAATACGTCGGTCTTCTTCTGACGATAAAAATCGGGGATGCCCAGCATCTGGATGGCGGCCAGGCGCAGGGCGGGTTTCGATTTGTCGTTCCCGCGCGCAAGTTCGGCTCCGAGCGTCTTTCCGGCGGATTGATACAGCGGCGCAAGCGGCGCGTCCTGTCCGTGGTGGGTCAAGGAACTCCTCGAGCGTCGCAGGCCGTCGCTCAGCGCGCGGACGACGGAATAGGCGGCGCCTTTATCCTGCATCCTGGTCGCGGCCTTGACGACGGAGGCGACATTGCTCCTGTGATTCCGCCGACCGATGAGTTCGGCAAGGCTTGTCAGGAATCCTCCGGCGGAAGCGGCGTCCTTTTCCGTCAGGGTGGAGAAAAGGCTCAACGGGTCGTCGCCGATGGAATTCATGATGGCGGCCTGAATCCATTTGTCTCCGCCATCTTTCATGGCCAGGGTCGCCAGCGCCTCTTCCTTGAGATCGTGTTCGCAGATGCCCAAGGTGAAGGCGAGTTGGAGGCGCACTCCGGGATCGGGGTCGTTCGCGAGGCTGGTCGCCAGACGCCAGTCGATCCTGTCCGGCGCGTGCGACGGGAGCTCCAACAGTTTCAGGGCATGGCGTCGGACATGGGCGTTCCTGTCGGACAGGGCGTGATGCACGTGTTCGAGTTTCAACATGCCGAGTCCGTTGAGGGCATGCAGCGCGTGCTGGCGTCCGGCGGCGGATTTCGAGGCCTTCGCGAGTTTCACCAGCGGAGCCAGGGCGGACTTGTCCTGGCGTTCGAACAACAGGCGGGCGGCGGTGTCGCGATGCCAGCCGTTGGGATGCGCCAGCGTCGCGACGAGTTGTGCGGTTGAAGCGTCTTTCAGTTTCGGTTTCCCGGGCTGTTTGAAGCCGTCGGGAACAATCCGCCAGATGCGGCCGCGGTCGTTGCCGCTGTTCAGGTCGAGGTGCTTTTTGATCGATTCGGGAATGGACCAGGGGTGCTCGATGGTCTCGCGATACATGTCGGCGACGTAAAGGCAGCCGTCGGGAGCATTGGCGAACTGCACGGGGCGGAACCAGTTGTCGCTGGACGCGATGAACTCGACGTCCTGTTCGTCGGCGGGACGTCGGCCGATGGGTTCGACGCCGTTGTAGGAGATGCGTTTGCGGTGGATCAGGTTGCTGCCCGCGTCGCCGATGAAGGCGTTGCCGATGAAATCGTCCCCATAGGCGTTGCCGCGAAAGATGGTGACGCCGGTGGCCGCGGTGAAGTAGCCGGAGACGCGTCCGCCGCCTTCGACCACGCCGCGCACGGCGCCGGTCACGCGCCAACGGGTCCGGACGATGCGCCAGGGTTCGTCGGGACTGATGCGGTGGACTTCGGCCGCGGCGCCGTCGGCGGCGGCATTGATGCGCGGGCCGGGCAGGGGGAACTGGGGGTTGCGGCCGCCGTAGGCGGTGTCATACATGATCGCCTGGAGGTGGCTGCTGTTGCTGCAGACGAACTTGCGTCCCCAGTCGTCGAAGCTCATGCCGTGTTGCGCGGTGGAATCCTCGGCTGTGAACGCCATGGAACGGGGGTCGAAGGCGAAGTTGCGTCCGCGCACGCGGACCGGCTTGGCGGCCTTGTGGTCGGGAGCGCTGACGGTTCCGCCGTTGCTGGCGGTGGCGCCATGGATGCGGTTGTCGAGGCCCCAGCGGAAGCTGTTGAACATGGCCTGGACGTTCAGGCGTTCGCGGTCGGTTCCGAAGCCGGTGTAGACGACTTTCTTCAGATCGGCGACGCCGTCGCCATCGGTGTCCTTCATGAACCACAGATCCGGCGTCACTCCGACAAAGACGCCGCCATCGTAGCAGAAGACGGCGGTGGGCCAGTTGAGTCCGGCGGCGAAGACCGTGCTCTTGTCCATTCTTCCGTCGTTGTCCGTGTCTTCGAGCAGCCGGATCTGACCGAGGGAGTCCGTGCGCCGTTCGGAGTAGCCCCGCATCTCGACGACGTAGAGGCGGCCGTCGGCGTCGAAGGAGAGGGAGACGGGATCGGTGACGAGGGGTTCGGAGGCGACGAGTTCGAGGCGGAAGCCGGGTTTGACCTTGAAGGTCTTCAGCGCGTCGGCGGGTTCGGTGGCGGGGATGCGTGGGAGTTCCGAGGGGTCGGGGACAGGCTCGGCGGCGGAGAGGGGGAGGGCCAAGAGGGCAACAAGCAGGCCAAGGGCAAGTCCGAGCGGACCCGCCTTCGCAAAGCTTCGGCGCGGCAGGCCCGCCCCGATTTGAATCCTCTTTCGCTCGCGCGGAGGATTCAAATACCCCCTCCCGAGAGGGGCCCATCGCGTTGGCATGCCCCCTGCCAGGTCCCCTCCGGGGAGGGGATATTTCATGCCGCGACTCAGCGGTATGAAATCGGGGTGGGTTCGTCGGGGCTTGCCTGTGACTTCAGATGCGGGCGCGGTTTTCAATTCCATAACCATTTCCAATTTGAATTCGATGCAGCGGGCGGTCAGTATGCGAAATCCAACAGACGAATCGAACCAACCATCACGAATGAAAACGCAGATTACACGACGGAGATTCATCGCATGTTCCGGGATGGCGCTGGCGGCATCAAGCGCAAAGCCGCTGTTTGCGGCGGGGAAGCCGGAGCCGGTCATCGATATCCATCAGCACACGGGCTATCACGGACGTTCGGATCAGCAGTTTGTCGCGCATCAGCGGGCAATGGGGGTCACGACGACAATCATTCTTCCCGCCGGGACCTATGTCGATCTGCCCTCGACGCGCAATGGGAAATCCAACGGTCTCGCCGCGCGCTGCACGGGCACGGAGGATGCGGTGAAGTTGGCCAAGGAGTTCCCCGGCGAGATGGTCTTCTTCTGCAATGAAGTCCCTGACATGCCGGGAGCGCGAAAGAACCTCGAGAAGTGGCTCAAGATGGGCGCGATCGGCATCGGCGAGCAGAAGTTTCATCTGGACGTGGAGTCCAAGCCGATGCGGATGATCTACGACATCGCCAAGGAATATGGCGTTCCGGTTCTGATGCACTTCCAGCACAACACCTACAACCTGGGCTTCGACCGCTTTCACAAGATTCTGGAGGAATATCCGACGGTGAATTTCATCGGCCATGCGCAGACGTGGTGGGGGAATATCGACAAGAAGCACGAACAGAAGACGATGTATCCGGCCCTGGGAGCTAAGGTGACGCCCGGCGGCATCACGGATCGCCTGCTTGCCAACTATCCGAACATGTTTGCGGATCACTCGGCGGGGTCGGGGCTGCGCGCATTGCTGCGGGACGAGGAGCACACGACCGCGTTTCTGGACCGGCACCAGGATCAACTGCTTTATGGCAGCGACTGCAAGGACACCATCGGCCGTGGGCCGGGCTGCCAGGGCGCGCAGACCTTGAAGACGCTGCGCCGCCTTGCCCCGAACAAGAAGGTCGAACGGAAGATTCTTTACGAGAATTCGAAAAAGCTGTTCAAGTTGTGAATTGTCGCGCGCCCCGCTGGAGAAGTTTGAAGTCCTGGCTTGGATGCGTCTGGGCTTTGTTGGCGGGCGCGTCGTGGTGCGTGGGGGTTGACATCAAGGACGCCGAGACCGCGGCCGCCGCGGGCGATCATGAGTATGCCGTGATCATCGCCAAGGATCTCGCCAAGAACGGCGACGCCAAGGCCGCCTTGTTTCTGGCCAATGCCTACCTGAACGCGTCCGGCGTCGAGGGCGATCTGGATCAGGCGGTGAAATGGTTCTTCCGCGCGTCCGACCGTGGCATTGCCGAGGCGGGGCACACCCTGTCGTTGCTGCGGCGCAAGGTTTTTCAATCCGATGCGGACGACGCGGTCGCCAGGGCCATCCGCGTTGCGTTTGAGAATCACAGGGAGAAGGAGTTGGCGGCTGAATACCCGGGCCTTGCGGGGAGCGAATCGGGCGATTCGATCGGGGCAAGGCTGTTCAAGGCCGGCCGCAAGGAGGAGGCACTCAAGGCGCTGTTGCGGGAGGCGCGCGCCTTGGATCCGGCGGCCGTCATATTCCTGCGCATCTTCTACTTCAACAAGGTGGAGGGGGTTCCGGAGCGCGACCCGCGGATTCTGACCTTTTTCAGGGAAGCGGCGGACGAGGGCGATCCTCGCTCCCGCGAAATACTGGGACGCATCCTGTTGGAGGGCGGCGGCGAGGACGGCGAGGAGCAGAAGGGGATCGAGATGCTGTCCGATGCGACGACGGAGGAGTCGCGGAAGCTCCTGGTGAAGGCTTATCTGGAGCGAGGATGGGAGGAGAAGGCGGCGGCAGTCTATCGTCAGGCCGGCAAGGATGGCAGCGCCTGGGGAAACTTCGAATACGCCAAACTGCTGCTGCGCGACGGGTTGCGCGACGAGGCGGTTCCTTATCTGGAGCGATCCCTGTCCGCGGATCCGCAGCATTGGCAGGCGACGGTCAAGCTGGGCAAGGCGCTTATTGAGCGACGACGCGGTCTGGACGACCTGAGCAGGGGGTTTGATCTCTACAAGCGCGCGGCGGACGAGGGAGGCGACCCGGTGAGCCAGTATGTGGTGGGCTTGCTGTATCTGCGTGGGACAGGCGTCCCGGCCTCGAAGGAGGATGCGGTGACCTATTTTGCCAAGGCGGCGGAGGGCGGCGTGGCGCAGGCCCAGGAGGAGTTGGACAAGTTGACGAAAACGGCGAAGCCGCGGATGACGGCGTCCAGTTCCGACGTGCCGGAGGAGTCGGCCGTGGAGGCGGGAGCCGGCGGCGCCAGGCCGGTGAAGAAGGCGGTTTCCAAGCCCAGGTCAAAGGGGCGGCCGGCAGTTCACGTTGTTGCGGAAGGCGACACCTTTTACGGTATCACCCTGGAATACGGCATATCCTATCTGGCGCTGCGGCGGGCCAATCCGGGTGTGAATGAGGCGAAGCTCCGACTTGGCCAAAAGATCAAGCTGCCCCGGAAGTGACTTGGAAAGAGGCAGGGAATCCCGGGAATCAACGGGCGTTGAGCAGGATCGGAGGGAGCCCTTTCACCCCATTTTCGCCCAGAGCGTCTGCAGGTAGTTGATGGAATCGTTGGACGGGATCCGGCCGGCGTAGGCGTAACCGGAGTACATGCGGGTGAGCAGACCGGCTTCGTGGGCGAGTTCGGGGACATAGGCGCCAAGGCGCCGGGCGAACTCGATGGGGGTCTGGTCCGGGGGGCGTTCGAGTTCTTGTTCCTTGGCCCAGGCCTGCAGCGCTTCGAAGGTGTAGCATACGAGTTCCTCCGGCGGCTGAGAATGGGCGGAGCCGGTGGCGAAGGGATTCTGAAACGCGGCGAAGGGCGGGAGTTCGGGAGCCTCCGCGGCTTCGTCGGCGCTCGGTAGTGTCGGAGCCTTCCCTCCGATAAGCGCCAGGATGTTGGCCCAGAACTGCCGGAGCGCGGCGAGGATCTCCTTCCGATGTTTGTAGAAGAACCACGCCGCGGCCGCAGCGAGGACCAGGTAGATCACCCCCTTGACCAGAGATCCAATCCAGTCGTTGGACGATGCGTCGTCCGGCGTGGTCTGCGCCTCGTCCGGAATCTCTTCGGCCTCATTCATCTCGCGGGCGCCTGACTCCGCGTCGCTGTTCTCGGAATCAGGATTGTCTTCCGGGCCTTTGCCTTCCCGGGATTCCGAGGACTCGCCGGCCCCGCCAGGAGGGCCGTCTTCACCTGGCT
>JAYPEY010000018.1:53509-78092 GCA_038126035.1 Verrucomicrobiales bacterium
TTTCGCCGCGATCTCCCTTCTCGTCGCCGGGCATCGGGTTCTCGGCTTTTGCGTCGGGTTTCATCGCGTCGTCGGAGCCTTTCTCCTCCGCGTCCTCAGACATCTCAGAGCCGGGCTTTTCTCCCCCTTTGCCGGATTCGCCTTCCTTCTCCCTGCCTTCCTCCGAACCGGAGCCGTTCTCTCCCTGGGGATCGTCCGCATCGCCCTCGCCGATCCTGCGGCCCTCCTCATCATCGACGCCGCCGTCCTTGAGGAAGGCCCATTCCGAGGCCTCCTGCGCGGCGTCGCCGACCTTGTCGATGAGCCGTGGCAGGGAAATGGTTGCATCTGGCCGGGGAAGGATGAGGCAGGCAAGGACCGTGGCGATGGTGACGCCGACGCCGAGGGTGATCCACGAACCCGTCACGCCGGTCGGCATCTTGAGATAACGTTGGCGCAGGTAGCGGCGAAGTCCGAGAAAGCTGGCGCAGAGCAGCAGGCTCAAGGCGGCCGCGATGTAGACCAACAGGAGGAGGAAGGCCAGACGACGTTCCCCGGAGGTCTCGTCGAGCCCCAGTTGTCCGAAACCAAAGACCGGCAACGCCGCCAGCGAGATCCAGACAATCCAAAGACCGGGGGAATGGGCCTTGCCCTTCTGCTCGGAGCGGTTCAGGAAGAAGCGTTTCCAGAGCGGGACGCGTTCCGGAGTGTCCTCCTCCTCCTCAAACGCGCCGTTTTCATCGCCTGTCGTGGGGCCGGGCGTATCCACTCCGGCGGCCTGAAGCAGTCCCTCGCCGGAGGCGTCCTCGTCGTCGTCGATCAGGGTCACGTCCCAGGTGAGCTTGTGGGTCGCCCACCAGATCAGGGCGAGCAGGGAGATGGGGATCCACGCGAAGCCGAAGAACTTCACGATCCACATGCCGGTCGCGGCGGCGAGACCGAAGGCGTAGATGCCCGCGTAGCTGGATCCGTTCTGGACGGCGATGCGGCCGACGAGCACGGACCCGACCACAAACCAGAACATCACCCAGCGCAGTCGCGAGCCGATGCGGCTGTCGAGCGTGTCGCCGACAAAGGCTTCGAGCAGGAAGAAGACCAGGCTGCCGACCATGGCCATGATCAACGCCGGCGCGATGAGAATCGCGACGTAGTCCGCGAAGGTTTTTCCGGGTTTGCGTCTGGCCGGGACCATGGAGGCGGTTCAGGTGCGGTCGGACGATTCGCCTGCGGAGCTGAGGCAGGTCATCGACGCAGCCTCGCTCCGAAAACGACCGATCCGGTTCAGGGGGCCGCTGCGCGGATGGCGGGGCTGTTTCATGCGGCGGCGTTCATTTGTCCGCCGGTTTCTTCGGGACGGCCGTGGCGGCCTTGAGCTTCTTCTCCATCGCCCCGAGTTGCTCCGTCAATTGTTGGATCTTCTTCTGAAGTTCCGACATCTCCCCGCGAACGGCTCCAAGGCTGGCGGAGGGTTTCTGCTCCGCCTGCAGTCTGGCGATGGCGTCGGCTGCCGCCTTGCCGACGGCGTCGTCCGGATCGTCGCTGCGGAACGCTTCCAGCATGGCGACGGCCTGCCTGTCGCCAAGGTCGCCCAGAGCCCTGATCGCCGCGGTCTGGATTGACTGGATGGGGTGATTCACGCGCGCGGCAATGAACTTGCGGACGACGGTCCTGTCCTCGTCGTTGCGGGCGAGGAAGGCGAGCGAACCCAGCGCCGAAGCGAAGCCGCCGTGCGTGAAGTCGGCCTCGTTGTCCAGGAGTTCCTTGAGCAGGGGGGCGACGAATCCGGGGTCGTCCTGGCTGCGCATGGCGGCGATGGCGGCGTCGGCGATGCGGTTGCGGTAGGAATCGGCGGTCAGCAACTTCGTCAGCAGGGCCTTGACGCCGGGTTTGGAGTACCTGCCCAGCGAGCGGATGGCGTTGGCCCGGATATCCGGGTTCTTCTCGTTGACGACGACCCCGTCGATGGCGTCGTGGGCCGGGTCGTTGTAGCTGCGCGAGATGGCGGAGACGACCGCCTGTCGGATGCGCGCGTCCGGTTGGGACAACGAATCGATCAGCGCGGCCAGCGCTTCGGCCGTGCGCTGCGCCCCCAGGGCCTTGGCTGCCTCGTCTCGGACGCCGTGGAACGGGTCGTTGTTCAGCGCCTTCTTCAGCAGTTCGACCGACTCCCGGGTTTTCTTTTTGCCGAGTTGCTGCACGGCCAGGAGGCGGCCCATCATGTCGCTTTTGTCGGTGAGTTGCGCCTTGAGCAGGGGCGTCGGCAGAGTGAAGCTGATCTTGGCGAGCAGGGTGTATTCCGGGTCGAAGCGGACGATCTCCGGTCGCGACCTGAGGCGCACATGGAAGTCCTCGCGCTGCTGGGTGACAACGGCTTCGTGGTCGTGGACCTGGTCGCCGGTCTTGAAGCGCAGGGTGACGGGAAAGTGGAACAGGAGGACGTCGTCGCCGGTCTTCTGCGTCTGTTGGACAGACACCTTGGCGAGCCTGGTTGTCTCGTCCCAGCTGTAGTTGACGGTCAATTCCGGATGGTGGGCGTGGTAGACCCATTGGTTGAAGAAGCGGTCGTAGGAACGGCCGGACAATTCCTCGATCACGGCGACAAGATCGCCGGTGACGACGTTCTGGTAGGCGTGACGCTCGAGATAGGTCCTGATGCATTTGCGAAAAAGATCCGGGCCGAGTTGCGATCGAAGCATATGGAGAATCCAGGCCCCCTTGGGGTAGGCGAGATAGCCATACGCGCGGAACTGATCCTCGGGATCGCTGAACTTCCGTGAATGAATGGCGCGGTTGTCATCCTTCTTGGCGAGAATGCCGCGCGCGTTCTTGTACATGTCGTAGATCTGCGCGTCGCGGCCGTTCTTGTGCTCCTCGTAAAGGGATTCGTAGAAGGTGGCGAAGCCCTCGTTGAGCCAGAGGTGGCTCCAGTCCTTGCAGGTGACCAGATCGCCGAACCATTGGTGGGCCATCTCATGCGCGTCGAGAGCCATGCTGGAGCGGAGGTTTTCCGTTTCGGCGGAGAACAGGGTTCGGGTCGTGAGCGTGGTGACGCTGGTATTTTCCATGCCGCCCCACATGAAGCCATGGACGCAGACGTTGTAGTATTTGTCCCAGGGGTAGGGGACGCCGATCTCCTTCTCGAAGAACGCCATGATCTGTCGGGTGTCGCTGAAGGAGTTGGCGGCCTCCCTGAATTCGCTGGGCGGCGTGTAGAAGGCGAGGGGAACGTCGCGGTGACGTTGCTCCAGCTTGTCGAAATATCCGGCGACGAGCGACACGAGGTAGTTCACATGTGGCTTGTCCTGTTTCCAATGGAAGGCGACGAGGCCGTCCGAACCCTCGGCCGTTTCGCTCACGAGCCGGCCGTTGGAGAGCACGGTCATGCCGCGGGGGACGCGACAGACGATTTCGGTGGTGAATTTCTCGTTGGGGAAGTCGTGGCTGGGGAACCAATGCCGGTGCATGAGCGGTTCGCCCTGCGTCCACAGTTGGTCGTCGCCCTTGGGGTAGCCCATCGCCTCGGTCCGGAAGTAGAGCCCATGTTTCGGTTCTGCCGTGTAGGCGATCTTCACCTGCGCCTTCCGGTTCGGCGGGATCGGTTTCCTGAACGTGATGACAATCTTGTCGAGCGTCGTCTGCCAGGCCTGGATCTCGTGGTCGGACTCGATCCCGGACACGGCAAGGTCGACGGCGTCGAGTCGCAGTTCGCGCAATGGTTTGGCGATGGGGGCGAAGTCGATCGTGGCCGCGGCGGCGAGTGTGCGGCGCTGGAAGTCCGGGGTGACGTCGAGTTTGAGGTTCAGGGTGTCGACCAGGCGGTCCGGGGCGAAGTTGCGCTGCAGGGGATCGGGGTTGGCCAGGAACCGGTGGTGCAGGTGGCCGTGGGCGCAGGTGAAGGTCTGTCGGGCCTCGTTGGCCCGAAGCGACGGGCAGACCAGGAGGAGGATGGCGGCGAATGTTGAAAGGGGCGCGAAAATTCGGTTCATGGCGGGGATGTATGTGCGGCGGCTAGAATCCTTGGTTTGTCCGGCGCGTCAACGACTTTTGATTCGACGGCGGGGAGATGGGGCGGGCTTATTCCCCCAGTTCCTCCATGAGTTCGAGACAGCGCGCTTCAATGCCGTCGGCGCCCGATTCGAAGACATCGTCTTTCATGTCTGCATTGTGCGCCGATGCGTCTCCGGAAGCCATCGTGTTTTGCGGTTGAGCGGCGCCGGCCTTGGACCGTAGTTTTACCTTGTGAAGATTGCCAAAGAGACACCGGTTGCATCGGACGGGGCGATGCGTCTGTTGGGAGCGGTTCTCGCGGTCGCGGCGGTCCTGTGCTGGAGCGGTTGTCGAACAACGGGCGGCTCCGGCTGGGACAAGCGCATCGGCGAGGCCACGTTTGCCGACGCGGTGGGCGAGCTCGGTCAGCCCGACCGGGCCGTGGAATTGAGCGACGGGAGCCTGGTGGCGCAGTGGCTTTACCGAAAAGGGGAGGATCGCCTGGCGCATAAGATCTTTTACGGCGGCGGTCCTTCGGATCTCAAGGACGAGCCGCGGATGTCGGACAAATATCTCAACCTGACCTTCGATCGAGGGCGCAAGCTCAGCGGGTGGCGTTGGTCCTACAAGTAGATTTTCTTATTGTGCCGTTCTGGCTCAGGGCGTAAAACCTTGCGGCAACGCATGAACGTCAACATCGGCATATGGGACAAGGTCACCCAGACCATCCTGATCATCACGGCTCTTGTGATGTTGGGCGGTGTTGCTGTCTGGTATCTTCCCCTCATCCAGCAGAACAAGCGGATGCGTCAGGAATTGGCGGGACTCGATCACGAAATCGCCATGCAATCGGCCATCGCCGAACGATCCAAGATTGAGATAGAGGCGATTCAGACCGACCCCCGGACGATCGAACGACTGGCGCGGGAACGCCTGGGTTACGCCAAGCCGGGGGAGACGGTGATCCGTTTCCAGGCCGTCGAGGCGGACAGGGACTGATCCTCCCTTGTATTCAAAAAGCAAAACGCCGGGCAGGGCCCGGCGTTCGCCAATTTGATTGTATCGAGGCTCAGACTGTCAGGATCTCCTTTTCCTTCACCTCGAGGTGATGGTCGATCGCGCCGGTAAACTTGTCGGTCAGTTTCTGGACCTCTTTTTCTCCATGGGACAGGTCGTCCTCGGTGATGTCGCCGGCCTTCTGTTCCTTCTTCATCTGGTCGATCGCCTCGCGACGGACGTGGCGGACGGCGACGCGACCGTCCTCGGCCATCTTCTTGGCGAGTTTCACAAATTCATTGCGCCGCTCCTCGCTGAGTTCGGGGATGACGATGCGGATGATCTTGCCGTCGACCGCCGGGTTCAATCCGATGTTGGCGGCCTGGATGCCCTTCTCGATCGCGCTGAGCGTGCTGGCGTCCCAGGGCTGCACCACGATCATGCGCGGTTCGGGCGTGGTGATGCCGGCGACCTCCTTGAGGCGCATCGGCGAGCCGTAGGCATCCACAGTGACATTTTCCACGAGGGCGGGCGAGGCCTTGCCGGTGCGCACACTGGCGAACTCGTGCTGCACGTGCTCCTCGCTTTTCTGCATCTTCTCCTCGGTCTCCAAGAGTATTTCGTCAACAGGCATGGCTTTTCCTTAGCAAATCGATCGGGGGTTGTGAAGCGGCAAGCTGCGTCAGGCTGTCACGAGGGTGCCGACCTTCTGGCCGAGGACGACGCGTTTGATGTTGTGGGGCTTGGACAGGTTGAAGACGACGATGGGCATGTTGTTGTCGAGGCACATGGAGAAGGCGGTGGCGTCCATGACCTTGAGCTGTTTTTGCAGGGCCTCGATGTAGCGGATCTTGGTGAAGCGTTTGGCGTCCTTGTGCTTCATCGGGTCCTTGTCGTAGATGCCGTCGACCTTGGTGGCCTTGAGGATGATGTCGGCGCCGATCTCGTTGGCGCGGAGGGCGGCGGTGGTGTCGGTGGACATGTAGGGGTTGCCGGTGCCGCCGCCGAAGATGACGACGCGGCCTTTCTCCAGATGGCGCATGGCGCGTCGGCGGATGAAGGGTTCGGCCACGGCGGAGATGTGCAGCGCGCTCTGCACGCGGGTCGGGACGTCCTCCTTTTCCAGGGCGTCCTGCAGCGCCAGCGCGTTGATCACGGTGGCCAGCATGCCCATGTAGTCGCCGGTGGCGCGCTCGATGCCGCGCTCGCTGCCCTGAAGTCCGCGGAAGATGTTGCCGCCGCCGACGACGACGACGATCTCGATGCCGAGTTCCTGCACTTCGCGGATCTGCAGGGCCATGGTGCGCAGGATGTCGGCGTCGATGCCATAGCCCTTGGCGCCGCCGAGGGCCTCGCCGCTGAGCTTGATGAGGACGCGCTTGTAGACGGGTTTCTTTCCGGCCGG
Organism: Verrucomicrobiales bacterium; assembly: GCA_038126035.1. Classification (GTDB taxonomy): domain Bacteria; phylum Verrucomicrobiota; class Verrucomicrobiia; order Limisphaerales; family JAYPEY01; genus JAYPEY01. The sequence continues at coordinate 59,877 of JAYPEY010000018.1, forward strand.
GGATTTCTTCGAGGCTGGGGTCTTCTTCTTCATTCTGGACGGGGCGGCTTCCAACTCAATCGATGAACAATGAAGCGGCCGGAAGGAAGGGCGGGGTTGATCTGCTGTCGGGCCGCATGAACGGTCGTGTTTGTAGCGCTCTCCGTGGACGGCGTCAACGACGGCAGGTCGCGGGCGTTCGTGGCGTTGCTTTACAATCCCTTGTCCCGCGGTCAGATTCCGGAAAACTATGAGCCGCCTTAGAAACTATGCCCGGGGATTGGCGTCGGGCTATTTTGTTTTGGCGGTGAACGTTGTCCATACGCTGGTTTCGATCCGGTTGGCGTGGAGTTTTCTGCCGGAAGAGGAGTTTGGGGTCTGGACGGTCAGCCTGATGGTTGCGGGCTACCTTGCCTTCATCGATCTGGGCACGGGGGCGGCGTCGGCTCGTCTGCTGATCGATCACAAGGACGACCGTTCCGACGGGGCGTATGGCGGCATGATCAAAACGGCGTCGCTGGTGTTTCTGACCCAGGGAGGGATCATCCTGATGGTGGGCGCCGGGATCAGTCAGGTGTTGCCGTCAGCGTTGCGCGCGCCGGATGATCTGCTTGATGAAATGCGGTGGCTCTTGTTCGGACTCACCGCCCTGTCAGCGGCGAGGTTTTCCAGCCGTATTTTTGCGCAGTTGCTGCACGCTCACCAGCGGTTGGATCTGATTCATGTGGCGGGTTGCGTTCAGTTGGTCGTGAGTCTGGGGCTGCTTTCGCATGGATTCTTGTCGGGGTGGGGGGTGTTCAGTCTGTTGGCGGCGCACGCCGGCGGGGCCGCGGCATCGGTCGTCCTTGAGTTCCTGTTCTGTCTGCGAAACGGAATGTTGCCCGTTGGCTCGGAATGGGGTCGGGCGAACCGGCGGCAGTTTCGGGAGATGTTCTCCTTCGGGGCCGATGTCTTTTGGATTGGACTGGGGGCGCAGATCATCACAACGAGTCATGCGGTCGTGCTCGCGCGGGCTTTGGGCGGAGAGATCGGCGTGAAGACCGCGGCGATCTGGGCTGTGGCAACCAAGGCGTTTGCGCTGGTCTACCAGGTCACGGCGAAGACGTTGGCGATATCGGCGCCCATTTTCGGAGAGATGCACGCGCGCGGCGAGGAGGAGCGCCTCAGGGACCGGCATCGTGTTCTCTTTCGAAGCGTCAACGCGTTGACGGTCTGGTGTGCGATGCTGTTTGCGTTCTGCAATCCGTCCTTCCTGGAGATCTGGATGAAAGGGGCGGTACGCTGGGGGGGGCATCATGACTGGCTGTTGGCAATCTGGCTGACACTGTTGATGCAGCAGGGGGTTCATACGGCGCTGATCATGGCGATGAAGCGGATCGGGGGATTGAAGACGGCGATTCTTCTGGAGGCCGTGGTGTTTCTGCTCGGGGGGCTCCTGTTCTTCGGCCGCCAAGGGATGGACGCGTTGATCGGTTGGTCGATTGTCTGTACGCTGGCCTTGTCCTTCAGCTACACGACACTGAGGGTCAGTCGGATGCATGGAGTGAAACTGCTCGAGCTGCTTTGGGAATGGCAGAAGCCAGCCTTGGGAATGGCGCTCCTGTTGGGAGCTGTCGGCTGGGCGGTCGCCGGCCTATGCGGAGAATGGGGCGCCAGATCGCGTTTTCTGACGCTGGGGGGCGTTCTCCTGACGGTCGGCGCCGTGTACTTTGGAAGAGGCGTTCTGTCGGCCGAGTGGAGAGCGAAGATTCGGGCCCAGACGCCCGCCGGCCTGCGCCCCTTGCTGGATGTTGTCTTTGGCCGGCGGGTGGATGTCTAGCCGACAAGACCCATTTTTCGGCGCCAGTAACCATTTGATTTCAGGCACAGCCAACCGCTCCGTCGGAACCTCTCCCTCGCTCGCTCCGGGTCGAGCGTCGCAAGGAAATTGTAGGAACAATGCGGGCGTGGTTCCCACCGCTTGTCGAGTGGAACCAATTTCGGTCCGAGCCAAAGTGGATCGAGCGCAAAAAGAGAGAATCCCGAGTCAGCCAGCGTGCGGGTGAGGTCGCTTGGTTGGGGAGCGAAATCCTCGAAAATCAGATCGCGAATGCGCCGGTTCTTCAGGGATTCCCGGGCCCCCTCGAGCACGCGGAGTTCGCCGCCTTCCACGTCCAGTTTGACAACGCCGGCTGAGTCGTGGAGGTAATCATCCAGAGTTTTCAGCTGCACCTTGTGCCTTCGTCCGTTGGCCTCGGCGGAGTCGTTCAGTCCGGCAACTCCCCGATTGGATTCCCAGTTCCCGCCCTCTTCCAGAAACGCTTCGCCGTCCTTTTCTCCGAGCGCGACCTGTTCGAGTTGGATGGACGCCAATTGGTCGGAATCCCACAATTGCCGGTTCCGCGCCAGTTCCGGGAAGAGGACTGGATGCGGCTCGAAACAAATGACTTTGCCCTGCGGGCCCGACGCGGTCGCCATCAGGCTGGCGTTTTGTCCGAGATTGGCTCCAACATCCATCGCAAGCTCTGCGGGATCGAGCAGGCGGGCGATGGCCTCCGGGACGATGCGGTCAAAGATCCCGTGCCAAATGATGTAACACCCGATCTGGTCGTCGAGCCGCGCTTCGACGGGTGATCCCCAGGGAAGTTGGATGGTTTCGATTGGTTTTGGCGGCGAACCGATACGCCGGAGACGGGCCAGAATCTGCCGTGGCCGGAAGACGTATTCGGGACGTTGGATGCACCGGAGCAGGGAAATCATTGGGGCGGGAGGGGATTCTGACGGAAGAGCGGCTTGAGGATGCGACGGAGGACCCGGCAGGGATTCCGGTAGCGCCAGCCTCGGGACGCCCCGATCGGAGGCAAGATCCCGGCGGAAGCCGGCCACGCCGCCGGCGGATCGACGGCGTCCCCGAGAACGGCCTCCCAGCGGTCGGCCATTGCCGGAACGGAATACTCCGCACGGACACGTTGTCTGGCGTTTGCCGCCATGCTGCGTCGCAGGCCGGGGTCGCGCGCGAGGGCGATCAAGGCGCGGGCGTAGCCGGCGTGGTCATCGATCGGGATGCGGAAGCCGGAGGCGTCGTCCACCACATCGCGCACCCCGCTGGGGAGGTCGCTCACGACCGGCGTCAGTCCCGCGCCCATGGCTTCAAGAAGGCTCAACGGGAGCCCCTCGTAATCCGACGCGAGGAGAAACACATCCTGCTGCGCGAGCAGACCGGGGACGTCGTGGTAGCCGAGTTCTCCCGTGAAGCGCGTCACGGCGCGCGGCGATGAGGACACGAGTTCGCGTTCGAGAAAGGCGCGCTCCGGACCGTCGCCGACGAGGGTCCACTCGAAGTGGACGCCCGAGTCGATGAGATCCTGAAAGATCCGGGGAAAGAGGCGGACGCGTTTCTGTTCCTGGTCCAGACGTCCCAGGTAGACGATCTTCATGGGGGCGGTGTCGTCGGTCGCCGTGGCTGAGTCAGTTGCGGGGCGTTCGGGAAAGCGAACGCCGTATTCCAGTCGGCGGACGCGTTCCGGCGGGATGCCGGCTTGGGAGGTCAGTTTCTCCTCGACCTGGCGCGAGACGCCGACGGCGATGTCCATGAACGCGGCATAGCGCGCGTGAAGGGAGTACACCAACGGGTCGTCCGTATGCGCCATGCCGATGCGGCGGACGCCTCCAGGCAGATAGCGCAGGATCTCGAACGAGTCCGGACCAAGGTTCGCGATGACGGCGTCCGGAGCGAATTCCCGCAGCTCCTGATACGTTTCTTGAAGACGGTCCTCGAGGATGAGCCGGGACTGGTCGATCAGGCGTGTTTTCACCCCGCCGGATTCAAAGTCGGCGGCGAAGGGGCGGTCCGCGTCGAACTGCCAGACGAGGACCTCCCAGCCCCGTTCTACAAGCTCTCCCGCGAGATTCACGACGAAGGTGCTCGAACCTCCCACCGGCAGGGAATGGGAAACGAAGGCCAGACGTGAAGGGCGGTCGATGCGGGGATTCGGAGGCATGAGTTCAGGAGTCGGCGGGGGGCAGCAGTCCCCGGGGTTCAAGGTGGGTCGTCAGGCGGGTTTCGAAGGCGTTCACGCTCAGGCGTTCGGCGTCGATGCGCCTCTGAGGCGGTTCGTCTGAGGCCATCACGATGTCGGCCCACTTGAGAATGGCGTCGGCGATGGCCTGCGAATCGCGGATGGGGACGATTTCCCCGGATACTCCGGGCTCGACGAAATCATTGGCGCCGGTGTTCGGGGTCAGGATGACCGGCAAGCCGCAGGCCATCGCCTCCAGGGCGGTCCGCACGAGGCCTTCCTCCAGAGAGGGCAGCACGAAGATGTCCGCCGAACGATAGCGTTCGGCAAGTTGGGCATGCGGCAGCGATGGCGCCCATTGAATCGGGAGGTCCCGGTGTTTTGCCAGAACGGGCATGATGTTGTCCTGCATGGCCCGGGTGAGCAGGAATTCCGCGGAGGGGAGTCGGCGACGGACGATTTCAAATGCCTCGAGCATGTAAGGGGTTCCCTTGCGGAGATTGAGCATGCCGGTCGAAATGACTCGCAGCGGCCGGTTCTTGGGACGCGGCTTCGGTGACGGCTGGAAATCGGACAGACTGACCGGATAGAAGCTGTCCAGGATGCGGTCGGCGGGGAAACCCTGGTCGAGGAACGACTGTCGCACGAATTTGCTGGGGGCGAGCACGAGATCCGTGTGATCGATCATCTCGAGGGCGCGTTCGTAGTGATGCCGCGCGACGGGCGGCAGGTTGCAACGCCAGCGCTTGTGTTCTTCGGTCAGCAGTTCCCAGAATTGTCGGGGGTGGGAATTGCCGGCGTCGAGAAAGGTGGAGCCGCCGTTGTTGCGCGCGAACCGGAAGCAATCGTTGGCGTAGCCGTAGCTGGAGATGACGTGGTCGCCCGGTTGCAGGAGGGACCTGACCCAGCGGTCGAACCAGGGATTCAGCCGGTAGCGCAGGGATTCGCCGCGTGTGGTGGAGAGGCAACGGGCGCCGATGTAGGAGACCAGACCGATGGCGGGCTTGAGGCGTGTCAGTTCCAGTGGGACGCCGGCCGTTCCACGCCGGGTTCCCAGAGCCATCAGACGCAATGCGTCGCGCTTCACCAACGCGCGGGCATGGTTGTCACAGACCGACCGGATGGGCGTGGCGACAACGAAGCGCGGGTCATTCCGGGTGGAGGACGGATTCATAAAGTTCGATGTGGCGGCGAACCATGGCCTGTTCGGTCATGTCGCGGTCGCGGATGGATTCTGCGGCGGCCGTTCCCAGTCGTTGCCGATCCGCCTCGTTGTTGATCAGGCGCGCGATGCTTTCAGCCAGCTCGCCAGTGTTGCCCGGTTCGACCAGGACGCCGACCGAGGCGTCGTTGATGAGCTCGGGGATGCCGCCCACATTGGAGCCGATACAGGCGCAGCCGTGGAACATGGCTTCCTGTAGGGCCAGTCCGAGGGCTTCCTCGAGAGATGGCTGGACGTAGATCCCGGCGTCGCTCATGAGTTCGGTCACGGCATCCGAGGGCGGCAGGATCTCGATCCTGTCCTGTAGTCCGGCGGATTCTGCGGTTGCGCGGATTTCGTCGGCCGCGCCCTGCTCGACGATATCCCCGCAGAACCGGAGACTCCATTCAGGAAATGTGGCTGCGATGCGGGCGAAAGCGCGGGCAAGCACGGGTTGGCCCTTGCGAAAGGCGATGTGCCCGACATAGAGAATGACGGGTTGACGGGAGGGGGGCGGGGTGAGGCGCGCAGCCCCGGTCAGGCGGGAGTGATAGATCCGTTCGAATTTCGAATTCAGGCCCGGATGCCAACGGCGCAGCAGGCGCAGGTCGTGCTCGGACACCGCAATCTCCCGTCGGACGGCCCGCAGGGAGGAGCGCTTGCCAAGCCAGGCTACCGGCAGAGCGGCGAGTTTGAAGAGCAGGGGCTTGTCGGGGCCGCAGTAGCCATGAAGCAGGGACACGACCAGATGCGCCGAGGTGACGATCGGGATGTTTTTCCGGGCGAGCATGGGGAACGGGCAGCGGCCCGGCAGGCGGTTGCCCCAGCCGTAGGTTCCGCCCAGATGAAAATGGGCTAGATCGACCCTCTCGTTCGCGATCAGTTCCGCAAGCCCCGCCGCTTCACCCGCCGTCGGCTTGGGCGCGTTCCATCGGAGGTGCGGGACATCCGGTTCAGTCTTGGAGAAGACGTCGTCGGAATCGGGGGAAACGACGAGGAGACGATAGCGATCCTTCAGTCCTGCGATCAGGGAACGGACGACAATGCTGACGCCGCCCCGGAGGCCGATTGGGTATTCGAGGCAAAGGGCGATCTTGGGGGGCGTGGGCGGACTCATGAACCGGAAAGACCTTGGTTCCGCTTCAGTTCGCGGGCGGGGTTGCCGGCGACTGTCGCGCCGGCCGCGACGTCCCGGGTCACCACGGCGCCGGCGCCGATAACGGCCCGGTCCCCGATCGTCACGCCCTTGAGGATGATGGCGCGCGCGCCGACGAAGACACTGCGTCCAATGGTCACCGGTTTCGCGGAAGTCCGGTATTCCGTCGTCCAGACGCCGTCGTCGCCCAACTGGTGGAAGTCGTTGTCGATGATCATGGCGCCGGATCCGACAATGGTGTTTTCGCCGATCACGATCCTGGTTGCCGCGCAGACGACGGCTCCGCTGAGTCCGACTCCTGCCTCAAGACGCAGTTCGGCTTCCGGCGCGAGCGTGCGCAGGACGCAGGGTTGAAAGCAGCCCAGTTCGTTGGAGGGCATGTCGTTGTTGAGTTGGACGCGCTCACCGAGGGTCAGTTCGGATTGAGGATGCCTCCGGATCAGGGCCGGTCCCCGGAATACGACGGTCGGGTGGCATTGGATTCCCCTGAGTCTGCAGGCGCTCCGGCGGAAGGGGGACAGCGACGCCCTCAACGCGGCGCGGATGGATCCCAGGTGCTGAATTAGACTCATCTTGAGGGGTTGCTTGACAAGAAGGTTCCCGGACTTCGAACATTTGCCAATGAAAATTGCGGTCTTGGCGGATTTTCCGCCGCATCGAATCGACGGATTTCCCGGCGTGTCCGCGCCGCGCGGTCATTTTGCCACCTGGCTGCCGCAGATTGCGGAGTCGTTTGCCGGGCAGTCAGATTTCGAGCTGCACTGGGTGATGGTCTCGCCTTTGGTCGGGGAACGCCTGGAACTGGAGTCGATGGGGCAGCGGTTTCATGTTCTGCCGACGCGTCCTGGTGGACGGGCAATGTCGCTTTTTCGGGAGGATCGGCGACGGATCAACGATGTGCTGGCGGCGGTGAAGCCGGATCTGGTGCATGGCTGGGGTTCCGAGGACGTCTACGGCTACGCCGCAATCCGGAGCGGCCTGCCCAATCTGATCTCGATGCAGGGGGTGTTGACGCATTACATGCTCAAGAACCGGCTCCGAGCCCGGGAGTATTTCTGCGCCGGGCTGGAATGGCGCATTCTCCGGCGGGCGACGGATGTGACCTGCGAGAGCCCGTGGGCGATGGAACTGGTGGGGCGTCGGACGCGGCGGGCCCGGATCCATCATGTGGATTATGGGGTCGATGCTCCGTTCTTCGAGATGGAATGGAAACCCGATCCCGACCGCAAGGCGGCGGTGTTCGTGGGGAGCGTGGCGCCGCGAAAGGGAATCCAGGATCTGATCCGGGCGTTCGCTGCGCCGGAACTGGCGGATGTCGAGCTTTGGGTCTGCGGCGGGGGCGGGGGGAGTTGGGCCGAACGCCTGAGGAGGTCAGCCACTCCCAACGTCAAGTGGCTGGGCTATCTGGACCGCGAGGAAACCGCCCGTCGGTTGGGGGCGGCATGGTGCCTGGCGCTGCCGACGCGCTGCGACACGGGACCGACGGTGGTCAAGGAGTCCCGGGTCGTCGGGTTGCCGGTCGTGACCACCCCCTGCGGCGGACAGCGGAATTACATCACCGCTGGAAAGAACGGATTTCATGTGCCGCCGGGCGATATCGGCGGTCTGCGTCGCGCCCTGGGGAAGGTCTTCGCCGATCATGACCGATGCGTGCAGATGGGAGGCTTCCGGTGGCGGGAGCAACGCGATTGGTTCCAGCCTTCCCGGACCGGGCAGGCGTTTGCCAGGCTGTACAAAGAGGTGGCATCCGCGCAACAATCCGAGAATTGATTTGTTTGCTGGTTTGAATGTTCTGATATTCGCCCCGTGGAACAGCAGACAACAGTATCCCGCAACGCCCTGATCTACGGGGCCTGCATTGGTGTGGCGGTGTTGCTGGGCTACCTGCTGTCCGACACGATGAGCCGGCGTTCATTGGCCTTGGTGGGCGGATTCGTCGGGGCGATCTCGCTGCCGATCCTCCTCAAATGGTATCATCCGCTGTTGATCGTCAGTTGGAACGCCAACATCGCCTTCTGGTTTCTGCCCGGCAAGCCGAGCATTGCCTTTCTGATGTCGTTGACGGCCTTTGGCGTTGCGGTGTTGAGCCGCTGTATGTCGACCCGGTATCGCTTTCACAACGACCGGTTCCTGACCTGGGCTCTGGTGGTGTTCGTGGGCGTCCTGTTGGTGACGGCGTATGGAACGGGCGGCATCGGACTTCGCTCCGCCGGATCGGACACCTACGGAGGAAAGAAGTATTTCTTCATCCTGGGCGCGGTGATGGGCTATCTGGGATTGGTGAGCCGGGGGATTCCGGCGCGCCATGGCCTGTTGGTCGCGAGCCTCTTCATCCTCTCTGCCCTGACCGCGATGCTGAGTTACCTGATCTACTTCGCAGGCCCGGCCGCCTACGTCCTGTTCAACTTCTTTCCGCCGGAAATGATGGGGTTGCAGGGGCTGGAGGGAATCTTCAGCCGGGGCGGCATGGTCCGCTGGGCGGGGTTGTCGACGACCGGTTCGGCCTGTTGTTTCTTCCTGATGCTCAAGTACGGGGTGCGCGGACTGTTGAACATTCACAAACCCTGGCGCGGCCTCTGTTTTCTCTTCTTCCTGGTCGTGAGTCTCCTGGGCGGCTTCCGCTCGGTGTTGCTGCTGATCGCATTGACCTTCTGGGCGCAGTTCTTTCTGGAAGGTCTGCATCGCACGCGTTTTTTGCCGGTGGTCGTGGGCATCGGGTTGGCGGTTTTTCTGGTCTCGCTGCCGTTCATTGACCAGATGCCGCTCTCCGTGCAGCGCACGCTGTCCGTCCTGCCGGTCGAGGTGGACCCGATCGCCGAGGCGGATGCGCGTGAATCAACGGAGTGGCGCGTGGACATGTGGCAGCGGTTGACGCCGATGATTTCCAGGTATTTCTGGTATGGGAAGGGGTTCTCGATCGACCCCATCGATCTGTATTTTGCGGAGCAGGGGGTGCTGCGGGGCGTCGTACAGAGTTTTGAACCGGCGCTGGTGGTGGGGAATTACCACAATGGCGGGCTGTCCGTGCTGATCGGTTTTGGCATTTTCGGGCTGATCAGTTTCATTCTGGTCCTGGTCGCCTCGCTGCGCATCCTGTACCGCAACCATCGCCGCGGGGATCCGGCCCTGGCCTCCGTAAACACGTTCCTGCTCGCCTATTTTATTGCGCGGATCGTTTCCTTCTTCCTCGTTGTCGGCGATGTGAGCGTGGATGTCGCCACGTTCCTTGGAATTGTCGGTCTGAGCGTCAGTCTGAACGTCGGGGCCGCAGGTCGCGATGAAACCGGGGAGACAGAGCAGGCACAGGGAGGGCTCGGGGAGGAGGCGCAGTCGGCGATGATCCCGGCATGACGGGGCGTCTTCGCTTCCGTCGGCCGGTGTGAGCGCCGCCAATGATCTTCCATGAAAGTCTCAGTCGTCACCCCCAGTCTTTCGCAATCGGAATGGTTGCGTCTCTGTGTGGCGTCGGTTGCGGATCAGGGCGCGGATCATGAACACATCATTCAGGACGCGGGGTCGAAGGACGGCACGGTGGAGTGGCTCCGGACCGATTCGAGGGTGCGTGCGTTCGTGGAGTCGGACAAGGGCATGTATGACGCCGTCAATCGGGGGCTGCGCCGTTCCGAAGGGGAGATTCTCGCCTATTTGAACTGCGATGAGCAGTATCTGCCGGGCGCCTTGGAGACCGTGGTGGAGACCTTCGGGGCGAACCCGGCCGTGGATGTGCTGTTCGGGGATGTCATTGTTGTGGATTCGGATTGCGAATATCTGCTGCACCGAAAGTCGCTCCCCCCCCTGAAATGGCACACGCGACTGGGTAACCTGTCGACCTTGACCTGCGCGACCTTCTTTCGACGACGGCTCCTGGATGAATGGAACCTGTTTTTCTCGGAGGAGATGCGTTACTCCGGCGATCTGGAGTGGATGTTGCGGTTGATCGACCGGGGCGTGCGGATGGCGTCGGTGGGGAAGTTCACCTCGGTGTTTGGGTATACCGGGGAGAATCTGGGGTATCGGGACGGGGCAAGCGGGGAGTTTGAGAAGTTCTGTGGTCGGCCGCCGTTGCTGGCCTCGTTGCTGAGTCCGGCGATCGTGACGCATCACCGGCTTCGAAGGCTTTGGAGGGGAGCCTACTTCCAGAGGCCCTTCAGTTTTGACCTTTACGTCCACGGGCAGACGGAGCGGCGGGTTCGTCGGGAGGTGGAGCATCCTCGGAGCACACGGTGGATTTCCGGCGTCTGAGAGCGCGCAGGCCGGACGTGTATTCAGTATGCGCTTGCAATTTGACGGTCGTTCGATTTCTTAGGCCGCCGAATTCCGTCTGAAATTGCGGCCGGGTTCGGCAATCCGACTATGGAAGAGTTTTATCGTGTGGCGTTGCGGGATCTGCTCGCCGGGGGGACGCTCTCCCTGGACGACGAGATCCTTGTCGTCTGCGGGGGGGAGGCGGACCGCGACTGCCTGAAGGAATTCGGTTTCCGGAATGTCACGATCAGCAACCTGGACGAGCGGATGAAGGAGATCGGAGCCGAGGCGTATGCGCCTTACGCCTGGGACTTCCAGGATCTGGAGAGCCTCTCCTATCCGGACAACCGGTTTGACATCGTGATCGTTCATTCGGGGCTGCATCATCTGCGTTCGCCGCATCGAGGGTTGCTGGAGATGTATCGCGTCGCGCGACGGGGCATTCTGGGATACGAACCGCACAACAGCGGATTCACACGGTTGGGAGCGAGGTTGGGATTCGGCCAGATCTACGAGGATGCGGCCGTGCTGGCCAATGACTGCCGATATGGCGGCGTGGCGAACACCGCGGTGCCGAACTACGTCTACCGGTTCAACGCGAGGGAGATCAGCGACGTGGTTCAGACGGCGCATCCCGTGGCGGAACATGAGCGCCGCTTCTGGTATTGGACCCACATTCCCGGGAGATTGAAGAACCTTCGCAGCGGGCTGCGATATTGGGCGATGATGCCCGTTGCGGGCGCGCTGGTTGCGCTCGGACGGAGAGTCCCGTTTTTTGCCAACTACATCGCGTTCTTCGTGGCCAAGCCTGATCTGCCCGAGGACCTGTTTCCGTGGCTGCGGATGGATGGCGACGAGGTGGCGGTGAACAGGGAATGGCTTGCCGGGAAATACCGGTCGGCCGCGGTCAAGGAGGTTGACGAGTGAACGTGTCGGGAACTCCGGTGCGGTGAGCGCGGACCTTCCAGCATGCGGGACCAGGGATTCGAACGGCATGTCCCTTCGGGAGATGGACCTGTTGGGCACGCCGCTGAGCCTCACGACCTATTCAGAATTGATTGCCTGCTGCGCGGAATGGGGGCGCGTCGAGCCGGTTGCCGTCGATTTCTCCAACACGCAGATCGTGACCATGCGCCGTCGCGATCGGGAGTTCCGGGAGACGACGCGTTGCATGGATCGCTTCGTGCCGGATGGCATGCCTTTGATCTGGGCGTTGAACGACCGGGGCGCGGGACTGGCGGATCGTGTCTACGGGCCGACCTTTCTTCGCCGTTGCGTGGCGGCGACGGCGTCGACGCACTCGCACTACTTTCTTGGAGGGTCGGAGGAATGCGGGCGGAGGCTGGTCGGGAATCTGACGTTCAGGTCGCCGGATCTGCGTGTCGCCGGCTCCCATCATGGCCCGTGCGACGACGAGGGGCGTCTTGCGGGGGAGGCGGACGATCAGGTTGTGCATGAGATCAACGAGGCCGGAGCCGATTTCATCTGGGTGGGGCTCGGGACCCCGAAGCAATACGCGTGGATTCAACGGAATAAGTCACGGCTGAGGAGGGGCGTCATCCTGGCGGTTGGATACGCGTTTGATGTCAATGCGGGCACGAAGGCCGACGCGCCGATGTGGATGCAGCGGGCCGGTTTGACCTGGCTGTTCCGGATGAAGGAGGAGCCGGGGCGCCTGGCCGGCCGGTATCTGAGATGGAACAGTCTGTATCTGTTTGAGTTGGCCCGCGATCTGGTCCGCGCGTCCGTGGGCTGACGGTAGCCTGTCCCCGCCGCTGGTTGTCGGCCGGGATTCCACTTCGCCCTTGCGCGTCGGCCGCTTTGCATGAGACTTGGGCGTGCCCGCGAACGAGAAGATCCGGAAGAAGGTCGGCGAATTGCCGCACAAGCCGGGTGTGTACCTGATGAAGGACCGCTTTGGCACGGTGATCTATGTGGGCAAGGCCCGGAGTCTGCGCAAGCGGGTCAGCCAGTATTTTCATCCATCGCGCCGGCATGGCTGGGACCTGAAGTTGGCGGCGTTGATCGAGGCGATTCACGACTTCGACACGCACGTCGTGAAAAGCGACGCGGAGGCCGTGTTGTTGGAGGGGAAACTGATCAAGGAGTTCAAGCCCCGCTATAACGTGAGCTTCCGCGACGACAAGCGGTTCCTGTTGTTGAAGATCAATCTCAACGACCCGATACCGCGCTTTACGCTGACGCGCATTCGGCAGGACGACGCCGCGCGCTACTTCGGCCCGTTCGCCAGTTCGGGGGCGTTGCGGCGCACGCTGACCATGGCGCGGCGCAAGTTCAACCTGCGTGGTTGTCGGCCGCTGAATCCGACCGCGCAAGACTACAAGCATTGCCTGCACGCCCATTTGAAGGACTGCACCGCGCCCTGCATTGGAAACGTCACCCGCGAACAATACCTGCTTCAGGTCAACGCCGCCTGCGACTTTCTGGACGGGCACACGGAGGAGATGAAGGAGGAATTGGAGGCCGACATGAAGAAGGCGGCCGGGCGGTTGGATTTTGAGAAGGCCGCGGAACTCCGCGATCTGCTGGAGGACCTGAAGAAGACCACGAAGAAGACCAAGACCTTCGAGCGGATACCCTACAAGCTTCCCGTGGCCCTGGATCCGGACAAGGACCTGCTGGAGTTGGGGAGAGTCCTGAAGCTGGATCGCCCGCCCGAACGGATCGAGGGCTACGACATTTCGAACATCAGCGGCACCTTGGCCGTGTCGTCGATGGTGAGTTTCAGGAATGGCCGGCCGGACCGGCAGAATTATCGGAGATTTCGCATCAAGACCGTGGAGGGACAGGACGACTTCGCCTGCATGGCGGAGACGATCTATCGACGCTATCGACGCCTGCTGCAGGAGATTGAAAAACGGAGGAAGGCGGAGGCGGAGGACGATTCACAGTATCTGTTTCGGGGGGAGGAGCCCCCGGTTGAGTCCGGCGGGCAGGAGGCGGAGTTGGACCTCGGGCGGAAGAAGAAGACGGCCAAGCCGGGCAAATCCACCGCCAAACTGCCGGACCTGATCCTGATCGACGGAGGCAAGGGGCAACTCAATGCGGCCTGCGGGCAGTTGGCGAAGTTGGGGTTGGGCGACATTCCCATCATCGGTTTGGCCAAGGAGTTCGAAGAGATCTATTTTCCGGGGGTGAAGGCGCCGTTGCGCCTGGGGCTGGATTCCAACGCCCTGAAGATGCTGCAGCGGGTGCGCGACGAATCGCATCGGTTTGCCAACACCTACAATGCGCAACTGCGGATCCGGAAGATCTCGGAGAGCCTGCTGGATGAGTTTCCGGGCATCGGAGAGAATCGCAAGCAGGCACTGCTGAAAAAGTTCGGCTCCGTGCAGCGATTGCGCACGGCGACCGTGGAGCAGATCTGCGAGGTGGAGGGATTCGGACAAAAATCCGCGGAGGCGTTGAAGCGTTTTCTGGACGCGCGGCAGGGTTAGGGCGAGGCTATGGCCCATCCCCCATGGCAAATGGCAAAGGCCGCCACCCGCATCCCGCATCCCGAATCCCGAATCCCGCATCACACTTCCAAAGGCGGCGGGGCCGGACGTCGCACAGGCATTGGGGGGCGTTTGAGCGGGACGGGTTTCCCGTTCTTGAAGGCGCCTGGTTCGGTGACGATCCGCGGGAAGTGATTGAAGAACTTCTCCTCGGCGCTGTTCGCGACAATGGCGGCATAGATGGGGGTGCACAGGAACAGGACCCAGCCCAGGCAGGGGACGATCGCCACGAGCCAGGGAATGACCAGGACCTTGAACACCGTGCGTCCCAGAGCGGTGTGCATCTTGGGATACACCAGTCCGTTCCAGAGTCCGAGCCAGCCCATGGCGCGCAGGTCGGTCATCAGGGAGATGAAGGCGCAGATGGGGATCATCACGGTCCAGAAGATGTCGCCATGGAATCCGGCGACGACACAGCCGGCGACGATGGGGATGCACTGGATTGCCAGAACCTTCCAGACCGTGGGCTCGAAGATCTTCAGCAGCGCCTCCTGATGGCCGGAGACGATCATTGCCGGCGGGACGGGCGTGGACAGCAGCAGTTCCAGGGCGCCATTCCGGCGTTCGTCGTTGAACATCTGGCAGGCGGCGACGCCGATCCAGAGTTTCAGGAGAAGGTTGATGAACAGTCCCGCGATCAGCGCCGGCGCGAACCAGAGTTCCTCGGTGATGAACCAACCCGCGGCCAGAATGCCAAGGATGACCACGGCGGAACCGAGGGTCAGAAAGGGCAGCAGTCGGCGGTGTGGCGAGTTGCTGACGGCGAGCCATGTCGCCGCGTTCTGCTCCAACAGGCCCGCGTCCGCGGAGGCTTGTCTTCGACGGCGGGGCGTGGCGCTGTCCGGGGCGGTGGGCCTTCTGAAGGGCGCCGCTTTCGGGCGCTTCCTGGCTGCCTCCTGCCGTGTGCGCGCGGTCACCCTGGTGGCGATCAGGAGAAACAGCCAACTGACCGCCTGCACGCAGGCGAAGGGGCGATGGAAGCGCCAGGGATCCGCGGCCTGGTTGGAGTCCTCGGCCAGGAAGGGCAACCGCACGGGCGAGAGCGCGGAAACCGGAAAGATCTCGACCGCGTACAAGCCCCGTTGAGCAGCGGCGGCCAGTTCGATGAGCAGCAACCACCCGACGACGAAGACCACGGCGGCCAGCAACGCCTTTGACGCGTCCTCCATGAAGGAGGACACGAGCAGTCCGGCCGCGGCGCCAAAGAAGAGGATGGTCAGCAGCGCCAGCGCGACCCGGCCGATTTCGCCGAAGGTCACCCCGCCAAAGGAAAGGGTGATGACCAGAATCGGCGTGGCGGCGACAGCCCCGAAGAAGACCTGCAATGTCGCCCCGGCAAACTTGCCCAGGATGATGTCGAAATTTCGCAATGGCGTGAGGAAGAGGAGTCCGAGCGTGCCCTGTCGGCGCTCCTCGCTCAGGCGGTCGAAGGTCGTCATCACGCCGCCGATCAGGCAGAACCAGGTGAGCAGGAAGACGATCATGCCAAAGACTTCCGCGCCGATCCTCGAGGGGATGACGCTCCGCTGCATCGTCAGCGTCATCGCCACGAGCACGAAGGCGCCGATCAAGGCGGCGATGAACCGGCTGCGGTGCGTGGCCTTCGAACGGGCCGCCACGCGCAGTTCGCGTTCGACCACCGGAAGGAATCTCATGGCGCCGAGGGGGTGTCCCGCTAGACCAGTTCCTCGATCGGATCATAGCCGGCCACCGCCGAAACGACGTTCCGCGGCAGCCCTTCAGTCACGCGCACCTCGCCGGTGTGCAGGAGCGTGTGCATGATCGTGCCGATGAGGTTCTTGATGGTGTAGGGTCGGGAGGAGGGTTCGGAGGCGTCGGGGGAGGACTGGCCGATGACCTGGCCCATCTTGAGGCCGCCGCCGTAGACCATCAGCGGGCCGAGTCCGCCCCAATGATCGCGCCCGCCGCGGGCGTTGATCTTCGGGGTCCGGCCCATCTCGCCGCAGCAGACCAGCAGGATCTTCTCGCTCAGCCCGCGCGCCTCCACGTCCTCAATGAACGCTGACACGGCATGGTCGAATGGAACGCCAACGTAGCCCATGCCCTCGGTCATGGTGGCGTTGTTCTTGTCGGCGTGCATGTCCCACACGAAGTTGGTGGTCACCGTGACAAAACCGCATCCGCGTTCGCAGAGCCGGCGCGCCATGAGCAGAAGCTTGCCCAGCGATTTGACGTTGTCGACATAGCGCTCGCGGTTGTTCCAGCGTTTGCGGATGCGGGCCGGATCGATCAATGGGGCGGTGTCGTAGCGCTCGACGAGCCTGGGGTTCTCCTTTGAGATGTCGAAGGCGTCGGACACGCCGCCAAGGATCGTGCTGAAGGCCTGTTCCTGGAATTTGTCCACGCCCTCGAGCGATCCCGAGGCGTCGATGTCGCGCTTGATGCGATCCAGCCCGGCGAGCAACCGGCGACGATCGTCGAGGCGCTGTTGGGAGATGTTGAGCTTCAGGTCGTCTTCAAGACCGCCGCCGCCGCCGGGAACGAAGGGGGAATAGGCGATGCCAAGATCGCCGGAGCTGCCGAAGTCGCCGAACTGCAGGATCGGCGGCATCGTGCTCGGATCCACGGCCTGGGGATAAAGCGCGACGTTGGTGGGCATGGCCGAATCGGGGCGGTTGGAGCCCGCGACGCGCGCATAAAGGGAGCCGATGTTCGCGCCGAGCGAGTCCTTGCAGACGATGGGCTTGATGTCGTGGCGGTTGTCGCCGGGGACAAAGGAGCGCACGACGCTGAACTTGTGCGCGAGTTTGGAGAGCCGCTGCAGGGTGGAGCCGAAGGTGACTCCGGGGATCGAGGTCCTTGTTTCGCCGGTCGCGCTGCGGATTCCCTCGGGGCGGTCCATCTTGGGATCGAACATCTCCTGCTGCGCGGGGCCGCCATGCATGAAGAGGAAGATGACCGATTTGTCCTTGAGCGTCCTGCTGGTCGCGCTTTCCACGGCGGCCCGTGCGGCGAGGAGATCGGGCAGCGTCAGACCGCCCAACGCGAGGCTTCCCGCGCTGAGAAACTCGCGTCGGGCGATACGGGATCGGGCGCGTTCCGGGCCATGGTTCGCCAGGGAGAACATCCCCGGATTGAACGACAAAACCCGGATGCGCGCAAGCGCGGCTCCGCTGTTCGCGCGGTTTGTGGCGGCCGCCGCAAACGGCCGCGATGCCGGTCGCCGGCCGGGCTCCTATTTGGCGGAGGCGGCGGGAAGCGGATACAGGTCCAGGCGGCGGTAGAAGAGTTCCGCGTTGTTGGACTGGATCAGGATCTTGCCGGCTTTGGGATCGGCTTTCCGGCCGTCCACCATGACGCGGCCGTTGATGGAGAGCCTGATGCGGCCGTTGTGGTTGACGATCTCGATGGTGTTCCATTCGCCGAGCGGCTTCTCCACTTCGTCCGGGCCGCGGAAACCCAGTTCGTTCTTCCATTCCCCCTTTCCGGGGCGATCGAATCGTTTGACCCCGCTGACGCCCTTGACGGTCAGGTCTGCGCCGCGGATGAGGCAGAGGTCGCCGGTGCCGCCCTCAAGCAGTTGGCATTCCTGTGATTTCATGAAAAGGACATCCTCGCCCACAGCGTTGAAGAACAGACCCGCGTCGCGGCCGCGGCCCTTGCCGTCCCAGGTCTTTCCGCCCCACTTGAACTCGGCGACGAGTCGGTAGTTGCCGTAGCTCTTCTTCGTGGCGAGGTAGCCCATGTGCTGTCCGCTGACGCGGAGGATGCCGTCCTTGAAGGTGTAGACCTTGTCGGGATCCTTGTTCAACTCCGCCGCGGCCCCGCGCTCGCTGGAATTGCGGATGAAGGTGTAGAAGTTTGAGAGGTCCTTGCCGCCGAGCAGGTGGATGACCTTGTTGTTCCGGTCGGCGGCGTCGCAGGTTGTCAGCAGGGCGAGGGCCGCCAACAGCGTGGCGAGGGTTTGAAATGTGTTCTTCATAGACCGGCGCATGATGGCGGATATGGGGCGCAAGTGGAAGTCTTGTTGTGGGTGGTTGCGGCGCTGGGGCGCAACCAAGAACGGGTGTTCCCCTTCAAGGTCCCGGAGGAACCAAAGAAGTTCGGAATGAGGATTGCGGAATGCGGAGCCGAAACCGATCCAAACTCCGCGTTCCG
>JAYPEY010000019.1:0-8293 GCA_038126035.1 Verrucomicrobiales bacterium
TCTCGAATCTCGAATCTCGAATCTCGAATCTCGAATCTCGGATCTCGGATCTCGGTTTCCGGTTCTCGGTTTCCGGTTGGAAGACAACCGGGAACGGAGAACTGCGAACCGGGAACTTCTTCGCCATTTGCCATTTGCCATCATGCGACTCGCTCACTCTTGCCAACTCCGTCGCGTCGCCCTTCAATGCGCCCATGCGATTCCTGCTTCGATTCGTCCTCGGCGCGGCGTTGGCCGGCTTTTCCGCGCACGCAGCTCCGGCCTTCCTTGACGACCAATTCGAGCTGCCGCCCGGCTTTCGCATCTATCGCGTGGCATCAGCTGAACTCAGCGGCGGCAGCTACGACCTGACCTTCGACGGCCAGGGCAGACTGCTCGTCGGCGATGGAACCGCCGTCCGACGTCTGACCGACCTGGACAACGACGGCGTCTACGACAGGTTCGATATCATCGCCGAAGGTCTCGGCCCGCGCGGCCCGCAGGGTCTGCTGGTCTACGACGACAAACTCTACGCCACCGGCGGGGACGGCGTGCAACTCTTCACCGGAATGCTCACCGGCGGCGAACTCCTGCACCGCGGCCGCATCGGCGAGCCTTTCAGCACGGGCGGCGACCACGCATCGCACACCTTGCTCCGCGGCTTGGACGGCCATGTCTATTTCAATACCGGCGACGGCGGCGGTATCGGCGATCGCAGACACATCACCGAAAAGAACTCCCCGGTCCTCTACGAGCGCAAGGCCAGCGTCTTCCGCATTGATCCCAACGGCCACCAGTGGGAATGCGTCTCCGCCGGCGGGCGGAATCCTCCAAGCCTTGGCATGAATTATCTCGGCGAGTTGTTCAGTTGGGACAGCGACATGGAATGGCACGTGGATCTTCCCTTCTACCGCCCCGTCCGTCTGAACCACTGGATCACCGGAGCGGACCAGGGTTGGCAAAGCGTCGGAGCCTACCCGCCCTACTACATCGACAACGTCCCGCCCGTCGCGGTGATCGGGCGCGGCTCGCCGACCTGGGGCGTCTTCTACGAGCACTTCCAATTCCCCGACAAATATGCGGACTCCTTCATCGTCTGCGACTATCGCTGGAAGTCGGCGACCTCCGGGGGCTATGACAGCGCTGGACGCCTCGTCGCCTTCCACCTCAGCCGCAATGGCGCGACTTGGGACGCGGAAATGGAGGTCTTCGCACGCCCCAAACCCGGCGCGCGCGATTCCCAAGGACAGGCGATCAACTTCGCGCTGGTCGATGTCGATGTCGCGCCCGATGGCAGTCTCTTCATCACCGACCACAACCAGGGCGTCTGGCGCATCCTCTACGATCCCGAAAATCGCGGCGCGCAACCGCCTGTCTTCGACTTCAACAGCCTCACCCGCTTCGTCCCGAATCTGCAGCGTCTCGGCGCGCTGAAGGCGGCCATGGTCTGGCCGCAACCCGGCGCCGAATGGAGCCGCACGACCATCGAGAACATCCATTCCCAGACCGCAGGCGCGTTGATGAAGCAACTCCAACAGGCCGCGCTCAACGAGGAGGCCACCCCCCGAAAACGCATGCGCGCCATCCGCCTGCTCGCCTCGCGCTTCGCCGACCTTCCTGTCGCCTTCATCACCCAACTGGCCGCCGCCAAGGAACCCGAAGCCCGCGGACAGGCCGCCTGGTTGATGGGCATCCGCGGCCGAAACAATGAAGTCGCCGCCTTGACGAAGCTTCTCTCCGACAAGGCCCCCTTTGTCCGCCGACGCGCCGCGGAAGCCTTCACCCGGGTGGAATCGCCGTCCGCCAACGCCGCCCTTGTCGACCGCCTGGGCGATCCCGACCGAACCGTCCGCTACGTGGCAATGTCGGCCCTGGCCCATCGGGAACCCTCGTCTTGGATCGAGCCCGCTCTCGCGAGCCGGGATCCACAGACCGTCATGCGCTCACTGGTCGCCTACACCATCCGTCGCGAACAACCGCCCAAGGCGATTCTGGAGAAGGCCGTCGCCGATCTGCTGGGCAATCCGGGCATGACCACCGAGGACCGGCTCGACTTCCTGCGCGTCCTTGGGCTCAACCGGGAGGCGCTTGCCCGAAACCAGAAACTCCGCGCCAGAATTGCGACGCAGTTGCTCGACCGTTTCCCCGATTCCGACAGGAACATCCGTTGGGAACAGGCGCGTCTCCTGGGCGAATACGGCGTCGATGAGGCGGCAAAGAAGCTGCTCGACGCCCTGGAGAATGAGGCGAACGGCGTTACGCAATTCCATCTTGCGCAGGCCCTTTCCCGCATCGCCCGCGAACTGGATGATCGATCCACTAAACGCATCACCGACTGGCTGATCAAGTCCCAGCAGGGCTGGTTCGCCGAACTCGGCGGCAAGGGCCGGCAGTTTCCTGATTTCTGGGCGACGGTTCTCACCGCGTTCGTCGAACATTGCGGAAAGACACTGGCCGACAAACTTGATCAGATCGACCTCTCCGCCCGACTTGGCGCGCTTGTTCTGGAATGGATTGGGGACCAGGAGGATGGCGGCGAACGATTGATCGCGCTTTACAGGTCCGCTTCACCGACGGAAGCGCAACCAACCATTCTCCGCGCCTTGCGAACGGTTCGGAGCCCCAAGGTCGCGACCTTCCTCCGTTCCGAGTTGAGCAAACCGGACAACCTCCCCCGCGTCGGCCAACTTCTGCTCGCTCTTGCCAATCAAGCCCCCGCCCCGGACAATACACCCCACCTGCTGGCCGGTCTGACCCACGACGATCCCGACATCGCCGGTGCCTGCGCCATTGGCCTCGGCAGGTCCGACACCCGATTGAGCGAGTCTCTCGCGACCACGTTGCTCAATCTCATGCACCGTCACCCCGCCCTCGTCCCGCCGGCGGACCAGGCGCTGCGGGGGCTCAGCAAGGTGAAGAGCCCGTGGTCCGCCAACCGTCCGCGCCGCCCCAACGACGGACAACGCCGTGACGTCATCGCGCACTGGAAGGGTTGGTTCACCGACAAGTTCGCCAAGCCGTTCAAACCGGGGAACCAAGGACTTCAGCCAAGATCCAACGAGGAACTCTTCGACTTTCTCCTCAGCGACAAGATCAGGGGAGGCAACGCCGATCGTGGTCGCGCGGCCTACCTCAAGGCCCAATGCGCCGACTGCCACGGCGGCGGCAACAAGCCCAACCTGCTCTTCGGCCCCGACCTCGCCGGCGTGACGCAACGCTTGAAGCCCCGCGAACTCGCCGAAGCCATCGCCTATCCCTCCCGCGTCGTCGTCGAACGCTTCAAAGCCATGGAGGTTGAACTCAAGGACGGCGAATCCCTGACCGGATTCATCACCGAGCAAACCAATGAGTCCGTCGCCCTCGCGACCAGGGACAAGCTGCACCGCATCGACAGGAACCAGATCGCCGCCATCCGTCCGCAGGAACTCTCGCTCATGCCCGAGGGCCTCACGGCATTGCTTACAGATGAGGAAGTGCGGGATCTGATGGCTTACCTGAGATCGCTGAACGCGAAGTGACGCAAAACAGCCGCCGATCCACTCGTGAGTCACGGTCGGGCCGAGATTATCCCCACGGATGGCAAAGCCGCCCCGCGGATGATGACTTGAGATATCCGTGGGTCGGCTTTGCCATCCGTGGGAGTGTCTGAATTCCCGAATTCAGGATTCACATCCAGGTTGAACAACCTCGCGTCGAAGGCTACAAACACCGGGTCACCCGTCGCTCATGGATCCGCTGCTCATTCTCCTCATTGGCATGGTCGTCGTCCTCGGCGGCATTCTCGCGCTCAGACTCCACGCCTTTCTGGCCCTGCTCCTCGGAGCGCTGGCCGTGGCCCTGCTCACCCCGACCTCCGCTCTGGAACAATATGCGGCCAAGCAGGTGGAGGAACAGAAGTTCACCCAGAAGGAGGCCGCCGGCTTCCCGAAGAAGTCCATCGGCAAGCGTATCGCGGAAAGCTTCGGAACGACCGCCGCCAAGATCGGCATCCTCATCGCCATGGCCGCGGTCATCGGCAAGTGCATGCTCGACAGCGGCGCCGCCGACAAGATCGTCCGTTCGTCGCTCCGACTGGTCGGCGTGGAGCGCGCGCCCTTCGCCTTTCTCGGCAGCAGCTTCCTCCTTGCGATCCCGGTCTTCTTCGACACCGTCTTCTACCTGATGATTCCGCTCGGCAAATCGGCGGCGCTGCGTAATGTCAAGAAATACGGGGTCTATGTCCTCGCCATTCTCGCCGGCGGCACGATGGCGCATTCGCTGGTCCCGCCCACGCCCGGCCCCCTGTTCGTGGCCGGCGAACTTGAGGTCGAGGTCGGTAAAATGATTCTCGGCGGCATTGTCGTGGGCTGCTGCACCAGTTTTGTCGGCTACCAATACGTCAAATGGGCCAACAACCGCTGGCCGATCCCGCTGCGGGATTCCGCCGAGGCGCCCTTGGCGGAACTGGAGAAGGCCTCCCAGATCGATGAGAGCAAACTCCCGCCGCTCTGGCTGTCGCTGGTCCCGATCGTCCTGCCGGTCCTCCTCATCGCCGGCGGCACCTTCCTCAAGTCGCCCTGGCTGGAGGGCTCCAAGTCCCTCGCCCCCCTGCGGCCATGGTTCGGATTCTTCGGCGACAAGAATGTCGCGTTGATCGCCTCCGCAGCGATTGCGATGGCGACCGTCGCCTGGATCAAGCGGACGAGTCTGAAAGACCTTGCGGAATCCATGCAGGGGGCGTTGGCCAGCGGCGGGCTGATCATCCTGATCACTTCGGCGGGCGGCGGCTTCGGCGGCATCCTGCAGCAGTCCGGCATCGCAGATCGCGTCGCCGAACTCGCGCCCGCGTCAGGGACGCTCTGGGTCCTCGTCATCGCCTTCTTCGCCACCGCCATCGTCCGCGCCGCCCAGGGGTCCGCGACGGTCGCCATGATCACCGCGGTCGGGATCTTGTCCGGTTTCGGCACGGCCGAACTGGGCTTTGACCCGCTCTATCTCGCCCTGGCCATCGGCTGCGGATCCAAGCCGTTTCCATGGATGAATGACAGCGGCTTCTGGGTCATCAGCCGCATGTCCGGCATGACTGAGAAGGAGACTTTGCGCACCGTCACCGTGCTGTTGACGATCATGGGCTTCGTCGGTCTGTTCGTGACGCTGGCGTTTGCCGCCGTTCTCCCCTTCCCATTCGGGAAATAGAATCCATCCTTCATGAAACCCGTCCTCCTCCTTGCGTTCCTTGTCTCTCTGCAGATTGGCGCCATCGGCGCCGGCTCCCCGACCGTCATCGACCTCTGGCCGGGAACGCCGCCCGGGGAAACCAGGACGCTCCCGCCGGAAGCCGACACGACCAAGCCGGACGGAAACCTCGTCGCCGGACGGCGCGTCATTCGGCTCGGCAATGTCTCCGTCCCGCAACTCACGGTCCATCAACCGCCGGCCGGAAAGAGCGTCGGAACCGCCATGATTGTCGCGCCCGGCGGCGGATTCCACATCCTGGCCTACGACCTCGAGGGCACGGAGGTTTGCGAATGGCTCAACTCCATCGGCGTCACGGCAATCCTCCTCAAATACCGCGTGCCCGCGCGCAACCCGAAAAGCAACCGCTGGATCGAGGCCGTGCAGGACGCGCAACGGGCCGTCAGCCTTGTGCGCAGCAGGGCGAAGGAATTCGGCGTCAACCCGGACCGTATCGGCATCATGGGATTCTCAGCCGGCGGCGCCACGGCGGGCCTCTGCGCCCTGCTCGAGCAACGGCAATACCCCGCCACCGACAACAACGACAAAGCCCCCTTCCGACCCGATTTCGTTGGCCTCATCTACCCCGGGGCTCTCGTCCCACGCGGTGAATCCGATCTGGCAGACTACGTCAAGGTCACGGGCACGGAGCCTCCCTTCTTCTTCGTTCACGCGCACGACGACCGTGTCTCATCGCTCAACAGCGCCCTGCTCTACGCGGAACTGAAGAAAGTGAAGGTCCCCGCCGAACTGCACATCTACGCGAACGGCGGCCACGGATATGGTCTGCGAAGGACGGACCAACCCATCACACGCTGGCCGGACCGGATGGAGGCGTGGTTGCGAACGCGGGGCCTGCTCGGACGCTGACCTACTCCATCAATCCCCGTCCAGCAGATCGCCCAGGCCGCCAAGCACGGACCCCTCGCCTTTGCGGGCGCCGCCCGCAGAAGGCGCATGCGACAGAATCCGATCCGCCATGCGCGAGAAGGGCATGCTTTGAAGAATGACTGTTCCGTGTCCCCGCAAGGTCGCGAGAAAGGCCCCTTCACCGCCGAAGAACATCGACTTCAGGTTTCCGGCGCGTTCGATGTCGTAGTCGACGCCGGAAGTGAAGGCCACGAGACAACCGGTGTCGACGCGCAGCGTCTCTCCTTGAAGCTGCTTCATGATCAAGGTTCCCCCGGCGTGAACAAAGGCCTTCCCGTCCCCGCGAAGCCGCTGCAGGATGAAGCCTTCCCCGCCGAAGAAACCGGCGCCCAGTTTCTTTTGGAAGGCGATGCCGACCTGCGTCCCCAACGCCGCGCAGAGAAAGGCGTCCTTCTGGCAGAGGAGTTCGCCGCCGCACTGCGCCATGTCGACCGGCATGATCTTGCCGGGATACGGCGCTGAGAACGCCACACGCTGCTTGCCATGGCCGTGATTGGTGAAGTGGGTCATGAACAGTGACTCGCCGGTCAGGGCGCGCTTGCCCACATCCAGCATCTTCCCGAAGAAACCTTTATCCGGAGCCGAGCCGTCCCCCATCTTGGCCTCGAAATGAATCCCCTCCTCCATGTAGTTCATGGCGCCCGCCTCGGCGATCACCGTCTCACCCGGATCGAGTTCCACTTCGACGATCTGGATGTCGTCACCGAACAGTTCGTAGTCAATTTCGTGGCATTGCATGGCGTTCTAGGAGTTGAGAGTTGCAGGAGTTGAGAGTGGGTGTGAGATGAATGTTGAGCCGCCTTCGCCTGTCGGCTACGGCGCGCCAGGGAGTTGATGGTTGGTGTGACTTGTGCAGTGAGTTTGGCGATCTGCCGCATCGGAAGCCATTCCAAATTCGTCGCCGAAATGGAGTCCGCATTGGTTCGATCCAGGCGCATGTCCGTTCGGAGTTCCGCGTTTACGCGGTTTCCGAGTCCGGCGTTACCCCGCGCCTCGACCGCCCGCAGGCAAACGGCGCGGGTGTATGCTGGACGCCTGAACCGCGTAAACGCGGAACTCCAAACGGCGCAATGTCACGCTGCCCTCATCGGCGCTGCTCCGCTCAAGGCGATCCATCCGACGATTTCCTTCTTACCATGACGCTCCCTCCGCCGTAGCCTTCGGCCCATGCACAAATCGTTTCTCCTGCCACTTTTCGCCGCCTGCCTTTTCGTCGCTCCTGTCCAAGGCGCCGAGCGTGTCCCCAAGGGCCTGATCGGCGAGTGGGCCTTGACCACGCCCACCGACGAGGCGGCTTGGATCAGCATCCGCGAAACCAACGGCGCTCCTCACGTCCGCGTCATGTGGGCTGTGGGCAATGTGCGTGAAATGCAGAACCCCGTTGTCCGCAACGGTGAACTGAGCTTCACCATGCGCCAACGCCGGAACAAGAAGACCAAGGAGCTACTCTCCTCGAACGCCCTCGCCGTGCGGTTGCTGGACGGGGGACTTCACGGCGTCCATCGCAAGACCGTCGCCGGCCAGCGCTCCGAGGCCTCCTTCACCGGCAAGCGCCTCCCCCCCATGCCACCCAAGCCGGACTTGGGCAAGATCCGCTTCGGCGAGCCAATCCAACTCTTCAACCGAAAGGACCTCAGCGGCTGGAAGGTTCGACGCGCCCACAAGAAGATGGGCTGGTCCGCGAAGAATGGAGAACTCGTCAACGAAACACCCAAGACCGACTTCAGCGCCTATGGCGAATACGCGAACCTGATGACCGAACAGACCTTCGAGGACTTCAGGCTCCACATCGAATTCAAGATCGAGGCCCAACGCAACAGCGGCATCTACCTCCGCGGCATGTACGAGGCGCAGGTCGTCGACCGCGACAGCCGCATGCAGGGCATCAGCGGCATCGGCGCCATCTTCGGCCGCATCGCCCCGTCAAAGAACGCGGGCAATCCCCCTGGTGAATGGAACACCTACGACATCACCCTGGTGGATCGTCACGTGACCGTCGTCCTGAATGGCGAGAAGGTCGTCGACAACCACCCCGTCGAAGGCCCCACGGGCGGCGCGCTGCTCAGCGACGTGACACAACCGGGGCCCATCTATCTCCAGGGCGATCACACCTCGGTGCGATATCGAAACATCGTGCTGACGCCGGTGGTGAACTGATAAGCCGCCAATC
>JAYPEY010000019.1:8393-77308 GCA_038126035.1 Verrucomicrobiales bacterium
CACACTCCGGAGGGACGAGCTCCCGCGAGTCCCATACCAACACCCGCACACCGGAGGGACGAGCTCCCGCGAGTCCCATACCAACACCGCGAGTCCCCATCCAAGATCCCGACGCGTCGAAATGGGATTCGCGGGAGCTCATCCCTCCGAAGGGGGCTTCAACTTCTGATTCGCGACAATCATCCCTCCCGTTGATCTCACCGCTTCCCCGCCACCCGATACATCCGCTTTGAGAAATCGTTCAGCGTCGACCGCAGCGGCTCGTAATTCCTGCCAAACGGATCCTGAATCCCTCCGTGTTGTTTGAACTGCTTCTTCGGCATGGCCTTCCAGGTATCGACCCAACCGCAGACGTGCCAGCCCACGAAGTCCTTGCGGGCAAACATCCGCTCGCAAAAATCCTTCGCCATCTCCGCGCGATGCTCCTGATCAACGGCATGAGGCCCATGCGGATTGGGCATGTTTCTATGAGGCGCGTGAAACGCCCCATCGCCATTGACGAAGGGTTTGTCCGTCAGCTTTGCCCAACGATTCAGGACCGGCCGCTGTTCCTGCCAGCGGCCGTACATCTGGTAAAAGACCAGGTCGGTGTATTTCGAGGTGATATGCACGACAGCGTCGCCGGAGTCCGTATTGGCATTCAGCTTGTCGCCGAAGATCAGGTGATTCGGATCATGCTTCCGCACCGCCTTGGTCATCACGGAGTAATACTTGTCCACGACCTTCCCCAGAAACGCGCGGTTGTCCGCCAATTCACGACCATTGGTCGGGTCAGTCTCCGGCCGCCAGGACACCGCACGCAGCAGATGATCCCAGGTTTCAAAATTCGTTTCGTAGACCTCGTTGAAATGCAGGATCCAGTTGCTGTAGTGGTTGCGCATGAAGTCGACGTAGGCGCGCTTGCCCGGCCATGTCGGCGGCAGATTGCGATGCATCCGTGGCCAGGTAAGCGTCGGACCTCGCCCGGAACCATAGACATGCGTCGGTCGCAGGGCGGCGTCGATCTCGGTGAAGATCGGGCAGTCTGTCATCGCGTAGCCGAGCAGCCATGGATCCCCCCTTCTGCGACGCGCATTCCTTCTTTGCCAGTGCGTCGCAATGCTTTTCAAATCCCTCGGTGAACACATCTGGAAATTCCATCTCCTCCGGCTCGCGCCAATGCGCCATGTCAATGAACCGGAGCAACTTGATCCAGGCTGTTTCGATCCGCGGCCGAATCTGGGAATAACTGTTATGGACGCCGAGGGTGTTGTAGCCAAAGGCGTTCAGGTCCGCGATCACCTTGGCCCTCAGGCCGGCCCGCCACCTGGGGTCGTGGGCGCGTTCGGCTCCAAAGGCCTTCAGCCAATGTTCTGCGTTGTAGGCCTGGTTCAACCAACCGGGATGCACATGGTTCATACCCAATGAGAGAAAGGCGTTGCCCTCCGGAGTGACAAACCACCAACGGTTGCGTTTCTCCAGCCGAAAAAAACCCGTGGCGTCAAACTTGACCGCAGGACAGCCGCCATACTTGTCGCGCATGGCTAAAGGGGCCGCGCTCTGAGCGCGCAAAACCGAAGGCGCCAGCGTCAATCCGCCCCCGGCGCTCTTGATGAACTGTCTTCGTTTCATATCAAAATATTCCGAGCGACAAGCTCTCGCGAATCCCTTTTCAAAACCAACACCTCGGAGGGACGAGCTCCTGCGAGTCCCGGTTCAACGCCAACAACCCGGGAGGGACGAGCTCCTGCGAGTCCCATCCCCCATCCAGACCAATGGGAGAGACAAGCTCCGCGAGTCCCTTTTCACAACCCACGACCAACGCATTGAAATCGAACTCGCAGGAGCTCGTCCCTCCGGTTGGCGTCATCGTTCCTTCCTCCCCAAACCAAACTGATCACCCGTCCGCACGACATCTCCGTCTTGCCAATGGATCTCCACCACCTTCTCGCCCATGACACTGCCCCCTGCTCATCGGTCAGGCCGCCCACGATCTTTCGCGACTTCACATCCACGATATCGCCGGTCGACGGCCAGGCGTGCTTGCCGTCCAGTCGAAAGGTGACCCAACCCGGTTCGTCTCGCAGAAACACGCTCGTCACCTGCCGGGGAGGCATGACGGTGTTGTCGAAGATGTGCATGCGACGATTCCATGCATCGGTCACCCAGACCTCCGATTCATCCGGCGTCAGTCCCACGCCGTGACTCGGACAGCCATGCCGCTTCACCGGCCCCTGCTTGAATCCCTCCACCTCAACCCGATGCAGTTTCTTCCCTGACTTCAGATCGCCGATTTCAAATCCGAGCAGTTCATTCACATTCACGTAGCAGAGCGTCTCTGCCCGGTTCACCGTGAAGGGGCGGATGCTGTGCGAGAACGGGCCGACCTCCTTGACGATCGAATGGGTCCGTGTGTCCGTCACCCGCAGGAACGGCGACTTCAACCCGGCAAGATAGGCATGCCCGCCGCCCAAGCCGTAGACTGTGTTGTGGGCGCCGGCATGGATGTCGATGCACTTGATGACCGCGCCGCCTCTGGCATCCACCACGTGCCAGTGATGTTTCTCCAATGAAGGCAGATAAATGTGACTGCCATCCGGCGCGATGGCCATCCGGTCGCAACCGCCCTCGTAGGGTTTTTCCCACAGCAGCTTCTCCGTCCGCAGATCCAGACACATCATCGTTCGCAACGTGGAGATGTAAATCCGGTCCGTCGTCGCGCTGGCGCAGACGCCCTTGACGTTGATCGGCCTCCCATTCTCATCCACGCCCCCGATGGGAATTCGTTTCACAAACCGATAATCATCATCGATGTCGTAGACGATCAGACCATGGCCTCCGTATTCGAGATAGTTGCGCACGCCGGGCACGGCGCAGTAGAGACAACGCCCCGACAGGCCGGCTCCCGCCGCTTGAAACACAGCCAGAGCCCAGACTGCCCCGATCCCTGCAATCCGTCGCAACCGCCTCCTGATACCCATGAGCCAATCCTGCGCAAAAGAGATCGCTTCTGCAACCAGCATCGCGCAACTCCGGCCCAACGATATACTCCCGCTTCATTCCATGGCGTCCGACAGACCATCATCTCCCGACCCCGACGCCCCCACTGAAGAATTCTCAGCCGGGCCGCATGACAAGAATGCATCGACGCCCAGCCCTTCTTCCGCGGTTGCTTCGGAGTCTTCCGCGCCCGCCCGCACATCGGGCGCCCCGGTCGGATCAGACTATGAAATCGGGGACGAAATCGGACGCGGAGGCATGGGCGCGGTCTATCAGGCCACCGATGCAACCCTTGAGCGTGAGATTGCGCTGAAATCCCTGAAGCCCGCAGCCTCGGCCTCTTCGACCGCCGTCGCGCGTTTCGAGCGGGAGGCCCGCGCCCTGGCGCAACTGGAACACCCCAACATCGTGCCGATCCACCAGCTTGGGAGGGATGAAAACGATCGTCCCTACTACACGATGAAGCTGGTCAAAGGACGCACGTTGAAGGCGATCCTGCGCGCTGTCCGGGCCAACGACGAGGAAACCACAGCGTCCTTTCCACTCGATCGCCTGCTGACCATCTTCCGGAAGACCTGCGACGCCATCGCCTTCGCGCACCATCGCGGCGTCCTTCATCGGGACCTGAAACCGGAGAATGTGATGGTGGGAGAATTCGGCGAAGCCCTGGTCATGGACTGGGGGCTGGCCAAGTTCCTCGACGAAAGGGAGGAGAGTTCCTGTCCATCCCCCGAGGCGTCGTCTCCCTCCGAAGCTTTCCCCGCCACGAACGACCACCCGGGTTCGTCCTCAACCTCCGCCCTCCATCCGGATCTCACCATGGATGGCGACGTCTTTGGCACGCCCAATTACATGGCTCCGGAACAGGCCTCGGGTGAAACGGAGAAGATCGACAAACGCACGGACATCTTTGCCCTCGGCGCAATTCTCTACGAGATACTGACCCTTCACCCGCCTGTCTCCGGAAGTTCCTCGCTCGAAACCCTGAAACTCGTCATCGAAGGCGACATCATCACGCCGACCGAGCGATTGAAAGCCGCTGGGGCGGATGAGAACAGCTCCGCGCGAAGACCTGAACGCAGCGCCCCGCACTGCCCCGGCGGACGGATTCCGGAAGTTCTTTCCTCCGTGACCATGCGGGCGCTCGCGACCCGACGGGAGGACCGCTACCAGACCGTCCGGGAATTGGCGGCGGACATCGACGCCTGGCGCGCCGGATTCTCCACCAGCGTCGAGAACATCGGTTTCATCGGCCAACTTCGTCTGCTCATTCGCCGGAACAAGGCCATCACGGCGACGATTGCCATCGCTCTTTCCGCGCTCGCCTGGGGGGGCAGTCTGTATGTCCTTGGCATCAACGCCGAAAAGCAGGTTGCGCAGGAGGAGCGCATCCGGGCTCAAGGCGCCGAACAGGCAGCGACTGCCGAAGCCATTCGGGCGAACTCGGCCGAATTCGCAGCGCTGACCGCGCATGCTCAAACCCGACAGGAATTCTCCAAGGCCCAGATCGCCCTGGCGGAAAAGGCCCTCGAGAACAGGGACCTCGCGGGCATGATCCGGTTGCTGGAGTCCTGCCCCGAGGAACACCGGAACACCGACTGGCATTACCTGCATGACAAGATCGACGAGGCCGATTTCATCCTGCCGTCCACCTCTCCCATAATGCAGGGCCTGGTCGCGTGCGCCGGAACATCGCCGACATTCATCGGTTGCGCGCAGGAACGACTCTACTTCATCGAGCCTGAAAAGAACTCGGCGGTCCCTCTCGACATATTGCAGGAAGACACCCGCCCAGACTTCCGGACCCTGACCGCCTCCGCCGATGGAGTCCGCGCGGCGGACGCCGCGCGGCGCTGATCGATGTCAGCGCGCGTTCCGTCCTGCGGGTCATCCCTCTGCCGGAAGGAGGTTTTCGTGACTTTGAGTTGAACCGGGATGGCTCCCGTTTGCTGGCCCGGTATAACGACCAACCCCGCCTGCGAATGCTGGACGCGATGACTGGAAAAGTCATTTGGACAGTCGGTCGGGAGGTCCCCGCTGTCGCGCGGGACAGGATCGGCGAGACCGCCTGCGACCCAAGCGGCCGATACATCGCCGCCATGATAATCGATCCGGACCACAGCGTGCACCTCTTCGACGCGAAGACCGGCCGGCACATCCGACGGCTTCCGGGAAGATCGAGCTTCATCTGGAGACTGACTTTCTCACCATCCGGCCGGCGATTGGCGGCAAGTGATTTCCACGGCATGGCCACCGTCTGGAATTGCGCCACAGGAAACCGGGTCGCGCGATTCAAGAGCGGCAATGCCCGCATCCACAGCATCGACTTCCTGCCGGACGGCAACGTCGCCATGCTTTCAGGCGAGTCCCTGAGCGACCATCACCGCAATCAGGACGACCGCCGCTGGCTGGATGTCTGGTCTCCCGAGAGCGGCGCGTTGCTGCGACGATTTCTGGATCTTTCCGGCGACACCTTGCGCATGGCCGTTGCGCCGGACCAGGGCATCCTGCTTTCAGGAGGCCCTCCTCTCAAGGCGTGGCGCCTGCCACTGGGACAAGAATCGGACACGATCACGACGCGCTTGTCCGGTCGGGATCTTGGCTTCTTGGGAGACGACTGTCTGTTCGCCTCACAGGAGCGCGCCGACGCCGCCTATCACAGGGCAACCGAGGGCGGGTTCGGCCCGCCACGTCGGGAGTTGAGACTGGAGCAGAGCATCGCCTTCAGCGGAGACGCCCGCGTTGCGATCTCCAACAACAAAAAGATCACGCTACAGAACGGCGCTCCAACCGCAGCGCTGATCGACGGGTTCGCGAAGCTGCGGACCGAGATGGATCGCGCCCGGTTGAATCATGACGGCTCCCGCATGGTCGAGATCGTGGGGGGCAGAATCCGGCTCATCGACGTGGCGGAGGCGAAGATCCTGGCGACATTTGGCGAATCCGACCCCGCAAAGGGGCCTCCCTTTCTGGCGGCCGCCGTGGATTCGCAAGGCCGGGTGATCGCCATTCGCGCCAAGGCCGAGAGCCGCTCTCAAACCGATACAACCCTGGATGTCTGGCAACAAGGTTCAGACGCGCCGGTCATCTCACGATCCAACCAACCGGATTACAGCGCAATCCAGGCAAACCACGACGGCTCGGTCATCGCGACAACGGACCTCGGCTGGCGGGTCACAATCCATCGCACCGGCGATCTGGAGCCCAT
Source organism: Verrucomicrobiales bacterium (assembly GCA_038126035.1). Classification (GTDB taxonomy): domain Bacteria; phylum Verrucomicrobiota; class Verrucomicrobiia; order Limisphaerales; family JAYPEY01; genus JAYPEY01. Next base: position 14,581 of record JAYPEY010000019.1, read on the forward strand.
TCGCAACTTCCGGGCCCACGACGACCTGATCCGCGCCGTCGCCTTCCATCCCAAACGCCCGCTTCTGGCCACGGCCTCCGACGACAAATCGATCAAGATCTGGGATATCGAGGAGGACCCGCCCGTCTTGAAGAAGACCTTGCTCGGGCCGAGCGACAACCCGACCCGTCTCGCCTTCAACCAATCCGGCTCCCAACTGGCAGCAAGCGGGATCGAACGCGCCATCCGGATCTGGGACGTCGCCACTGTTCTGTCGGAGACGCGCTGAAAAGCCGCCCAGAATTCCCTTCAAGCCTTGAGCCGCGGCCTTCATGATGCCCGGGTGATCAGATCCCTTTCAGTCCGGGCCGGGGTGATCGCCCTGCTTTTTGCGGCAGGATGCGCGCACCTTCGCGACCAGCCGCCTCTCCAGCTCTACGAGGCCACCCAACCGCACATGGGGACCCTGTTCACCGTCTCCCTCTACGCGCCCGACAAGGACTCAGCCAATCGCGCGGTCCAGGCCGCCTTTGCCCGGGTCGCAGAGTTGAACAGCGTCATGTCGGACTACGACGAGCAGAGTGAAATCCGCCGCCTCGTCCGGAATCCCCCAGGCAAACCAATCAGGATCAGCCACGACCTGATGAAGATACTGCAGCATTCGCAGGAACTCTCCCGCGCCACCGACGCCGACTTCGACGTCACCATCGGTCCGCTGATCCGTCATTGGCGACGCGCGCGCCGACAGCGGACGCTTCCCGATCCGGCGCGCCTGGTCCTGGTCCGACCAGCCGTGGGCTGCGAGAAACTGGTTCTCGATCCCTTCAAGGGGACGGTCACCCTGCTGGCGACAAACATGTTCCTCGACCTTGGCGGCGTCGCCAAGGGCTACGCGGCGGATCAGGCGCTACAGGAACTGAAGAAGCTCGGATTCAACCGGGCCCTCGTCGCGGCTTCGGGAGATATCCGCGTGGGCGACCCTCCGCCCGACAAACCGGGCTGGGTCGTCGACATCGCCTCCATCGACGCCAACGCCGGCGACCGGACGGACACCCTCCTGTTGGCCAACGCCGCTGTCTCCACCTCCGGCGACACCGAGCAATACGCGCTGATCGACGGCAATCGCTACTCCCACATTGTCGATCCCAAGACCGGCATCGGTCTGCGCAGGCGCATCGGCGTCACCGTCGTCGCCAGGGACGCCACAACCACCGACAGTCTCGCCACCGCCATCAGCGTCATCGGGGCGGAACGGGGATTGGAGCTGATCAAATCCATGCCCGGGACCTTCGCCCTGATCGTGGAAAAGGACGACAACCGGACAACGCGAGCGGCATCGCCCGGCTATGCGGATCTGCCGCGCCCCGACGCAGACGCCCCGCCCGCCCGCTGACAGCGGCGGCGCCAGACAAGCTTGCGTTGATTTGACGTTGTTCCCCGCCTAGACTGCACAGACATGTCCGCAGAAACCACACGTCGCCCGACGGTTCTTCTGGGCGTCACCGGCTCCATCGCCGCCCACAAGGCCGCCGACCTGGCCAGCCTGCTCGCCAAGCAGGATCTGGACGTCAACGTGGTCATGACCGCCGACGCGCAACGCTTCATCACCCCGCTCCCGTTCAAGACCCTGACCCGCAACCCGGTCGTCACCGACCTCTACGACGAGGAGGAAGGGTGGAAGCCCGCCCACATCCGCCTCGCCGACGAGGCCGCCCTGCTCGTCGTGGCGCCGGCGACCGCCAACACCATCGCCAAGCTCGCTCTCGGACTCGCCGATGACGCCCTGAGCTGCATCGCGCTGGCCTTGAACCCGGATGCAAAGCTCCTGATCGCCCCGGCCATGAACGGAAAAATGTGGAGTCATCCGGCAACGCAGGGCCACGTAAGCACACTCGAATCCCGCGGAGTCGAAATCATCGGCCCGGACGAAGGCATGCTCTGCTGCGGCTATGAGGGCAAAGGGCGGCTCTTCCCGGTGGAGGCAATCGCCGAAAAATGCGTGGAATTGGCGCGCCAATGACTTCGACCGCCCGACCATGAAGGCCTTCAACCCCCGCCGTCTGGCCACCCGGCTCAGCGATCTGGTGGCCCCCGCGGAGGATCATCGGTCGCAGGCCTCCCGCATCGATTTCATGGAGGAGAACGTCTTCCTCCCCGTAAAGCTCTTTGTCGTCTTCCTGCTGTTCAACTTCATCTATTTTTCCGGAACGTTCACCAAGCCGGCCTTCGAACTTGGCGACCGGTTGATCAAGGAACCGACCGCGCTCGTCGAGGACGACGAACTGTTCGAACGCGCCGAGCAACACTTCTCCATCGACACGGTCACCCGGGTCTTCTGGGTCTATGTGGCCTTCAACCTCGTCACCGCGTATTTCCTGATCTTCATGCATCGGTTCAACATCGTCTTCATCCAATGGCTGGTGTTGGTGAACAACATCGTCGATGCCATGTTCCTGAATTCGTGGAGCATGGAAACCGGGCTGCTGACCGACACGCTCTACTGGATCTTTCTCGGCCTCATCATCCGCAACGGCGTCAGCATCCCGGTCGTCACCCTGCAACTCGCCGCCAACTTCAGCGTCATCGGTTGCTTCGTCTATTCCGGCTACTACAACCGGATGATCATCGCGGAGGGCATCCGGCGACTCGACGAGGACACCGTCAATGTCGAGATGCTGGCTGTCAGGATCTGCCTGATGCTGCTATTGGCGGCCTGCTGTCTCGGGGTGCAGGTGCTGTTCGACCATCGACGGCGCGCCAACGAGGACCTCGAGGAATTTGCCGCGCGACAACAGCAGTTGGAAACCGCCGGCCGCCTCGCCGCCGAGGTCGCCCATCAGATCAAGAATCCCCTGGCCATCATCACCAACTCCCTGTTCATCCTCGAACGCCACCTCCGGAAGAAACCAGACCCGCCTCCGCCCCAGCCCAACCGCCAGATTGAGATCATCCGCGAGGAGGTCGAACGCGCCGACCGGATCATCACCGAACTCATGGGCTATGCGCAACTGGCCGAGGGGCGGGTCGAAAACCTGATCCTTGCCGAGGAGATCCGGCTGGCCATCGAACAGGTGTTCCCGACCGGCTCCAATTTTGAGACCGTCGTCGATTGCGAGATCGCCGAGAATCTGCCGCCCCTCAAGATGCAGCGCGGCCACCTGAACGAGATTCTCGTGAACATCCTGAAGAACTGTCGCGACATCCAGAACGGCGATCCCCGGATCGAGATCCGGGCCCGCCCCGCTCCCGACGACCACATCGTCATTACCATCGACGACAACGGCCCCGGCATTCCCGACGACACGGTGGAGCGGGTGTTCGAGCCCTACTACACAACCAAGAGCGCCGGCAGCGGCCTCGGACTTTCCATTGTCAAACACAACACCGAGATCTACGGCGGCCATGTCCGCGTCGCCCCGGGCAACCTCAAGGGCGCGCGCTTCGAAATCGAACTCCCGACCCGCACCCTGATGCGCTTCAGAAACTGAGCCGCGATTCCGGACTTGGATTCCCCTTCAACGACAGCCTACTATCCACGGCCGTCACCATGCGATCGCACAACCCATGAGCGCCGGTCTGCCTCCCATTCTCGTCGTTGACGACGAAAAGAACATGCGGCTCTCCCTCACCTCGATTCTCGAGGACGAGGGTTACTCGGTCCATGCCGTTGAGGCCGCGGAGGAAGGACTGAACCATCTCGCCGCCAACCACTACTTCATGGTGATCACCGACGCGCGTCTCGGCGGGATGAGCGGCTACGAATTCCTGGCCAAGGCCAAGGAGAGCTGGCCGGACACCCCCGTGCTCATGATCACCGCCTACGCCACCGCCAAGCTGGCGGTCGAGGCCATCCAGGCCGGCGCAATCAACTACCTGGCCAAACCCTTCGCCCCGGAGGAACTGATTCACACCGTCGGTCAATGCGCCGAACGCCACACACTCCTCCAAGACAACCTGAACCTCCGCGCCCGAGCCGGCGAGGAATACCAACTCGACCACATCATCGGCGAAACGCCGACCATGCTGGAGCTCAAGAAGCTCATCGAAACCGTCGCCCCCACCGACGCCACCGTCCTCATCCTCGGCGAAAGCGGCACCGGAAAGGAACTGATCGCCGGCGCGTTGCACAGCCTCGGCCGCCGCGCAGGCAAGAACTACATCCGCATCAACTGCGCAGCCATCCCGGACACCCTGCTCGAAAGCGAACTCTTCGGGCACGAGAAGGGCGCCTTCACCGGGGCGCTCAAGCAAAAACGCGGCCTCGTGGAGGACGCCGACGAAGGAACCATTTTCCTCGACGAAATCGGCGATATGAGCCGCTCGCTGCAGGCCAAGCTGCTGCGTTTCCTCGAGGACGGATCCTTCAGCCGGGTCGGGGGCAACGACGAGCGCCGCGTGGATGTTCGCCTCATTGCCGCGACCAACCGGGACGTCATCCAGGCCATCCAGGACGATCGCTTCCGGGAGGATCTTTATTATCGCCTCAATGTCGTCCAGTTTCGTCCACCGCCACTGCGCGATCGCAGGGACGACATCCTGCCCCTGGCCCGGCATTTCCTCCACGAGTTCTGCGTCAAGATGGGCAAGATTCTCTCCGGCATCACTCCTGAAGCCGGGGACAAACTCCTGGCGCATCACTGGCCGGGAAACGTCCGGGAACTGCGCAACGCGATCGAACGGGCCGTCATCATCGAAAACACCGATCAGATCCAGCCGCACAACATTGCGGACTTCAAACTCGAGACCGGGCTCCGGAAGGCCCCGGCGGAACCAGCGACGGAGCCGCCGCCCAGCACGGCCCCCCTGCCCGAACTGGTCGCCGATTTCGAACGGCGGGCGATCGAGGCGTCGCTCTCCCGCAACCGCTACAATCTCGGCCGCAGCGCCGAGGAACTCGGCCTCACACGGCACGCCCTGCGCTACCGTATGCTGCGGCTCAACATTGCCGCCAACGACGCCGACTACGGGGGCTCGAACGGCGCCGACAACCACGAACCCGCCTGACCCATGGATTCCGCGATCCTGCTGGCGCAAGTTTCGTCGTCGGGCGAATTGCCCGGCTCCGAGTTCACGCGTTCACACAGCATCTTCTCCGACGACCACGGCGCCTTGATCGCGATCGTCCTGATCCTGGTTGCGGCTCTTTTCGTGGGGGTGAAGGTCTGGTTTTCCATCCGCGCCAGGAAGCGCCGACGCCGCTCCAGGAATCATCACCGCCGGGAAACAACGCGCCGGGAAACGGGTTCCGGAGCCGCGGACAGTCGCCGTAAACGGCGGCAATCCAAATCAAGAAACCCGACCCTCGCGGAAACCGGAGGCTTGCCTCCGCCGCGTCCGGAAGGGCAGGCTCCACGGCATCTGGAACCATGAGCGAGAGTCAGGAAATCACGAAGAAGAGCGCCTCCAACCTGGCGCTGGCCTTCATCCTGCTCCCCCGCGAAAAGCGCGAGGCCATGGCCGCGCTTTACGCCTTCTGCCGCGAGGTTGACGACGTCGCCGACGAGGAGACCGAACCGGTGGAGATCCGCCGCGAACGCCTGCAGGAATGGCGCGAGGACATCCGCGCCGCCTGCGCCGGCGGCGCTCCGAAGTTTCCCGTCAACCGGGAGATCCAACCCGTCGCCGCGCGCTTCGGACTTCCGGTCGAGCTGTTCGAGGAACTGATCTGCGGATGCGAGATGGACCTCGACACGAAGCGTTACCGGACCTTTGAGGATCTGGAGCTCTACTGCTATCGGGTCGCCTCGGTGGTGGGGCTGCTCAGCATTGAGATCTTCGGCTATTCCAACCACGCCTGCAAAGACTACGCGGTCTACCTGGGCAAGGCCCTGCAACTGACCAACATTCTCAGGGATGTCAGAACGGACGCCGAACTCGGCCGCATCTACCTGCCTTTGGCCGAGCTCGAGCGGTTCGACGTCCGCCCCGAAGAGCTGCTGAACTTCGCGTATTCGGATCGTTATCGACGGCTGGCCGAGAGCGTCGCCGGACATGCCCGCGAGTATTACCGGAAGGCCAATGAAGCCCTCCCACGGGAAGATCGCCAGTCCATGGGCAGCGCCGAATTGATGGGCTCGGTCTACTGGCGACTGCTGCGCAAGCTTGAGAAGCGCGACTTCAATGTCTTCGGTCCCAAGCTCACCCGCTTGAACAAGCTCCAGAAGATCGGCTTGATCCTACGCACCAAGCTGCGCATGGCAGCCGGCGACATGCGCCCCAATTACGGCGTCTCCTGAGCCTCACGCCCTCTCCCCCTCCTCCACTCTCATAGCGGCGAACGTGAGTTCGCTCACTTCCCCCTCCAACCGTCGCCGCGCCCTATTTCACGACCAGTTCCCCCTTCATCAGGACCCAGTGTCCCGGGAAGGTGCAGAGGTAGGGATAGACGCCCGGCTTCTCCGGAGCCAGGAACCGCAGGGTCTGCGCCGACTCCGGCTGCAGCATCTGCGTGTGGTGCAGGATCTTGTCCGACTTGGACTTGGGAATGAAGTGCAGCTTGGCCGCCTCGGGATCCTTGGCCATCTCCGTCGCCGCCAGGGCGACCTCCATCATGGCCCCGGGTTTCACGATGACCAGATTGTGCGGCGTGGCGTCCGGATTCACAAACTCGATCTTCACGGGCTGCCCCGTCTTCACCTCAATTTTTGTCACCGTGTAGAGCATGCGCTCCCGGACGCACTCAATCTTCACGGACTTCAGGTTCTTCCGGCTGTCGAACTGGGCGTCCTGCGCGCTGACGATCTTCTTCGGCTTCAGATTCTGCGCCTTGGCGAAATTGGCATAAAATGCCGCCAGTTCGGGATGTTCCCTGCTGAACGCCGCGTCGCCGTCCCAATGCCGCTTCAGGGAATGCGACCCTAGGGCGGTCCGGATGCCATAGGCGAGATGCCCTCCGGTCGGATGCTTCAGGGTGTCCAGCATGGCGACCAGGGCCGGCTTTGTGCCGATCCAGGACGCCGCGATCGCCGCCTCCATCCGGACGATGGGATTGCCGTCATTGGCGCGGGCGCGAAGCAACCCGGCCGCGTCGTCGAATTCGTCGTGCCAATAGCGCAGCTGTTGCGTCGCCGCCGCCCGTGCCTGCACATGCTCACATTCAAGCAACTCGCGCAGGAGCGCGGGATTCGCGCGATCAATATTCCGGTAGGCCCAGACCGCCTCGATCTGGTGATGTCGATGCCGCGGGTCGCCCGCGTCGAGGCCGCGCACGAAGCGGTCCAGGGCCGCCTTCACCGCGTCCGCGTCCCACATGCGCAACTCCCGCTTCGCCCAATACCGATGCCGGTATTCAGGACGTTTCAACAACGCGACCAGATCGTCGGTCGTAGCTCCATGGATTTTCGGCGGATCCGGGAGCGTCGCGCCCTTCGGAACGATGCGCCAGATCCGCCCCGAATGCCGATCCCGCCGCGGGTCGCGCAGGGAGTATTGCGCGTGCCCCTTGATCGGGTTGTACCAGTCGCAGACGTACATCGCCCCGCGCGGCCCGAAACGCAGATCAACCGGAATGAAGCTCAGGTTCGACGAGAAAATGATGTCACCCACATATTCCTCATCAAACCCAAATTCCGTGCGTTTCCAGTTGTGGAACTCGACCCGGTTGGTCGGCTTGTAACGCACCTTCACGAAACCGCCCTGCATCTCCTTGGGCCAGGACGAAAAATCCACGAATTCATGCCCACAGGTGCCCGAATAGGCGCGCAATCCGGCGGGTTTGGGATGCTGTTCCGGGTAGACCGGATCCAAGGCATGGAAGGCCGCCGCGTAGATCGGATGACTCGCCACGTGCTGTCCCCAGTCATCGAAGGTCACACCCCATGGATTCGTGCTGTGGTAGCAACCAAAACTCGTCAACCGATGGTTGCGGGGCTGAAACCGGAACCACCCGCTGTTCTGCTGCCGCTGCGGACCATAGGGCGTCTCGACCTGCGAATGATGAAAAATCGACTCGCGGAAAATAAGATCCCCGTCCGGCGTCCAGGCAAAGTCGTGAAGGGCGTGGTGGGAATCCTCGCAGCCAAAACCGGTCAGGACCTTTTCGCGATAGTCCGCCTTCCCGTCCCCGTCCGTGTCCTTGAGAAAGGTCAGATGCGGCTCCTCGGAAACATAAACGCCCCCGTCCCCGAATTCGAACGACAACGGCACATAGAGATCATCCGCCCAGACGCTGGACTTGTCCGCCCGCCCGTCGCCGTCGGTGTCCTCGAGGATCACGATCTTGTCATTCGGTTTGTTGCCGGGATAGACGTGCGGATACGTCGTCGAGCAACTCACCCACAGCCGCCCCCGCCAATCCCAGCGCATCTGGATCGGGCACGCGACGTCCGGGAACTGCTCCTCGCCGGCGAACAGGTTCACCTCAAAGCGCGGATCGATCTTGAATGCCTTCAATTCGTCCTCGGCGGTCATCCATTTGTTCGCGCCCCGCGACTCCCACACCTGCGGCATCTCCGGGACATTCGAATCATTAATGGTGTTCTGCACGCTGTCGTGCCGGGCCGTCGCCCAGATCCGCTTCGTGCGGTTCTCCACCATGATGTCGAAGTTCCTCATGGCCGGCAGAAAGTCCACGTAGCCGTAGGTCTTGTTCCGATCGCCCGTGTAATAGAAGGAGTTCAGGGGGCGGAACCGGTAGAAGTACTGCCGGTCCTTCTCGACCACCGCCGCGCGCAGCGTCTCATCGGGCGTCGGCGCATCCTCCTGGAAAAGGGTCCGGTAGATCGAGCCCGCCAGCAGTTGATATCCCTCCTTCTTGAGGTGGATGCCGTTGAACGTCAGGTCCGAGTCCGGGTCCTCCAGCGCCTGCAGGGTCGATTCAAACACATCCACATAGGCCACCTCCTGTTGCTCGGCCACCTGTTGGACAATGCGGGCGTAGCGCTTGATGTTTTCATTGTTCATGTCCGCGGCGGGAACGCCCTTGATGTTCTCATTGGCGATGGGCGAGAGGAGGACGATCTGAGGCCCGGTCTCGCCGTTGAAGGCGCGCGAACGCAGATCCGCGACATGCGCCGTCAGCGCATTGCGGAACGCCGGGATCCCCTCCGCCCCGTCGAAGGACTCGTTGAAGCCATAAGCCGCGAAGATCACGTCCGCCTTCTCATGCGTCAGGTGCTGGATCGTGTCGGCAAGGTTCGCCGGCCGCGGCTGCAGGTCCGGCGTGTCCGCCGACCACGCCAGGTTGCGGACCACGAGGTTGTGGTCGGGAAAGCGCTGATGCAGCAGGGTTTCCAGATAGCCAAAATCCCGATCGCGATCCATCAGCGTGTTCCCGATCAGGGCGATGCGGGCGCCTCTTTTCAGCTTCAGCGGGAGCGTCGTCCTGGCGGCCTTCGTGCGGCGCGCGCGCGGAGCCTTGTTCTCATACATGCCGTAGCGCTCCAACGCCGGGTCCTTTTCCGGCGCCGGCCTGCCCGTCTTCAGGTTCTTCGCATCCTTGGAGCCCGGCTTGTCGACGGCCCTCGTCCTTGTCTGCCGGCGTTTCGGATCCGCCACCGCTCGTTTCCGCGCCTTCTTCCCCTCCCGATCCACGGCGACGGCCGCCTCCCCGGGAACAACGCCCGCGACGAGGCAAAATGACAGGACCAGGGTTCCGGCCAGGAAGGCCGCGATTCTTCCGAATATGGGATGTTCTCTCATGATGACGCCGTAGTGCTGAAGACGCAAAACCTACGATCCGCGCGCACGACGGTCCACCTTTTCCTCGGTCTCCCTCGGCGCCACGCCGATCCCGGCCTGCTCGACGACGCCAAAAAGACTGGACAACGTCCCGCAAACCCGTAAACCGACGCTTCCCAATTGTTGAACCAAAATCCATGAAGAAACTCGCCATCATCCTCACCCTCATCGGAGTCGCGTTCGCCGCCGACGCCGCCCCCAAGAAACCCCAGACCTGGAAGGAGCGGGCCGCCGCGCGCTTCAAGCCCATGACCACGGAGCAGAAGAACGCCATCCGTGAGGCTCTGCCCTCCTCCCCCACCGCGCGTCCCAAGAAGAACCACCGCGTCCTGGTCTTCTACCGTTGTGAGACCTTCATCCACACCTCGATCCCGCACGGCAACTACTGCCTGCAGGAAATGGGCGAGATCTCCCGCGCCTTCACCGCCGACCTGGCCGATGAATACAGCGTCTTCTCCAAGGAAAACCTCGCGAAATACGACGCCGTCATCTTCAACAACACGACCTCCGTCGCCTTCGAAAACGACGCGCAACGGGACGCATTGATGGACTTCGTCAAACAGGGCAAGGGCATCGTCGGCATCCACGCCGCCGGCGACAGCTTCTACAAGTGGAAGCTCGCGGCCTCGATGATCGGCGGCCAGTTCAACGGCCATCCCTGGACGGCCGGCGGAACCTGGGCCTTCAAGCTGAACGACCCGAAGCACCCCCTGAACAAGGCCTTCGCCGGAAAGGGCTTCTGGCACAAGGACGAGATCTACCAATACAAGCCCGAGACCTACGCCGGCGACGACAACCTCCGCATCCTCGTCTCCCTCGACATGAGCAAGGAGGAGGTCACCAAGATCCTGGATAACGATCGCTTCAAGAAGTACAAGGAACAATACGGCCCCGGTCCGCGTGAAGTGCCCGTTTCCTGGTTGCGCGAGTTCCAAGGCGGCCGCGTCTTCTACTCCAACCTCGGCCACAACGAGTCCACCTACGCAAACCCCACCGTCCTGCGCCACTTCCTCGATGGCATCCAATACGCCCTCGGCGATCTCAAGGCCGACACCAGCCCCACCACCAAAGCCGGCAAGAAGAACCCCGCTCTGGCTCCGGCGAAGAAATAGTCATCGGCAATCAGACCTTCACAGAACCCGGCGCGGGTGACCGTGCCGGGTTTTTCTGTGCGTCGACACCCGATGGGCGCTGCCGGCACACCGCCCCGCATTGCGCACCGGCAGACTCCCGCGCTTGGCAACCGGCCCTGTCATCCGTTACCACTTGCCCGTGAGCGAACCGCGCATTGAAACCGTCGACATCGTTCTTCCGTTGGAAACTTCGGAGAACGAGGAGGCGCGCCTGCTTGCGGCGGCCGGCAAGCTCGGCCTCCCCGCGGACCGCATCCGTCAACTCCGGCTTCGCAAGCATTCGATCGACGCCCGACAACGCCAGATCAAGGTTCAGCTTCGGCTGGACGTCGGCATCGACGCCGAGCTGCCCGAGGAGCCCATGCCTTGTCCGGACTATCCTCCGGTTCCGGCCGGCGCCGGTCGCGTCATCATTGTGGGCAGCGGGCCGGCCGGCTTGTTCGCAGCGCTTCGTTGCATCGAACTCAGGACCAGACCCATCGTCCTCGAACGCGGCAAGGACGCCTCCGCGAGACGTTTCGATCTGGCCCCCATCCTGCGCCACGGCGAAGTGATCGAAGACTCCAACTACTGTTTCGGCGAAGGCGGCGCCGGAACCTTCTCCGACGGAAAGCTCTACACCCGCGCCAAGAAGCGCGGCCCCGTCGCCGAGGTCTATCGGACACTCGTCGCCCACGGCGCGCCGGAGCGCATCCAGGTCGATTCGCATCCACACATCGGCTCCAACCTCCTGCCCAATGTCGTCAAGGCCCTGCGCCAAAGCATCCTCAACGCCGGCGGCGAGGTTCATTTTCAGTCCAAGGTTGTGGACTTCCTGATCGAAGACGGCCGCATTCATGGGGTCGGCTGCGCGGATGGACGCGGGTTCCTCGGAGACTCAGTCATTCTGGCGACCGGACACTCCGCAAGGGACATCTATCGCCTGCTGGTTGAAAAGCAGGTCCGCCTGGAGCAGAAGCCCTTCGCCGTCGGCGTCCGCATCGAGCATCCGCAGCCCTTGATCGACAGCCTGCAATACCATTACCCACCCGGAACGGAACGTCCCCTCCTCCTGCCGGCGGCCAGCTATGGTCTGGCGACCAGGATCGACAATCGCGGCGTGCATTCCTTCTGCATGTGCCCGGGAGGCTTCATCGTCCCGGCGGCCACCGAGAACGACGAGGTGGTCGTCAACGGCATGAGTCTTTCCCGGCGCGACTCACCTTTCGCCAACAGCGGCATGGTTGTGAGCGTGGAACCGGAGGATGCCGCGGCTTTCGCCGGGCAGCACGGCGCTCTCGCCGGCATGGCCTATCAACGCGAACTGGAGACCGCCGCCAAGCGGCACGGCGGCGGAGGGCAGACCGCCCCGGCGCAGCGGGCAACCGATTTCATCGCCGGCCGGGAGTCCGCCTCCCTGCCCGAAGCCAGCTATCGCCCCGGACTGAATCCGGCGCGACTCGACGAAATCCTGCCCCGCGGCATCGTCTCCCGGCTCAAGCGGGGCTTGAATCAATTTGGCCGGAAGTCACCGGGCTACCTCTGCGACGAGGCGGTCCTGGTCGGATTTGAAACACGCACCAGCTCCCCCGTCCGCATTCCCCGCAACGAACGGCTGCAACACCCGGACGTTGCAGAACTGTATCCCTGCGGCGAAGGCGCCGGATACGCCGGCGGCATCGTCAGCGCCGCATTGGACGGCATGAAATGCGCCGAAGCCGCCATTGCTTGAATTTTGACGAAACTTTTCGGACCTTTGCGCCGTCCATCCTCCGTTGATGAACCCACCCGGGAACGAGCCCCTGGCACGACGCGCCCCCGGCGCGAACGGAAGTCGTGTCATCGCGCTTCGAACCGCCCTCGTCCTGCTCGCAATTGCCGGCTTCCTTCCCTCCGCCAAAGCCCAGGAAATGCTCTACACCATCCAGTCCGGCGGCCGTTCCTGGTTCCACGATCAAACCACCGGCGTCTCCACCTACGACACGCAGCATCCCGATGGCGGCTCCATCCCGTTCGAGACCTATGGCGGCGTCGCCTTCGGCACAAATACGCTGTGGGGCATCCTCGCCAACGGACAGATCCACCGCCGCTCCCCTGCCACCGCCGCCGCGGTCGCGCTCTGGGATCTGACCGACGGCGACACCGCCCCGCTGAACGTCTATGAAGGCCTGGCCTACGGCGACGGCTCACTCTGGGCCCTGCTCGCCAATGGCAGCCTCTACCAGGTCGATCCCGCCGACGGATCGGCGACCCTCCTCGTCGATCTCCCGGAAGGCGACGCATCACCGGAGGACATCTACGCGGGCATCGCCTGGGGCAATGGTTCCCTCTGGGCCATCCTCTCCAACGGCCGGCTTTATCAGGTCAATCCGACGGACGGAACGGCGACCTTTGTATTCCAGGCTCCGGACGGTTCTCCCGCACCCTACCGTGTCTACGAAGGACTGACCTACGCGGCCGGTTCCCTCTGGGGCATCCTGGCCGACGGACGAATTCATCAGATCGACCTCAATGCGCCCGACGGGGATCTGCGCTGGGATCTGCCCGGCGGCCGCGACCGACCGTTCGGAACCTACGCCGGCCTCACCTACATGGACTCCACCGCCCCGGTCGGGACGGCGACCATCAACTCAGGCGCCGTCTACGCGCTGACCAACGTGGTGAACGTCGATGTTGTGGCGACCGACACGGGAGCCGGCGCGGGCTGGGTCCGTCTGAGCAACGACGGAACCGCCTTCGGCTCCTGGATCGCGTTGACCAACGCGAATCACCTGACCACCTTCACCAACCAGGTTCAGTGGACGCTCAGACCCGGCGACGGGACCAAGACCGTCTCCGTCCAGTTCCGCGATGGGGCCGACAACATTTCCGCCAGCATCACCGACGCCATCATCCTTGAATTCGACCAGGACGGCGACGGCATGCCGGACCGGTGGGAACGGGACTTCTTTGGCGACACCACCTCCACCGTGGCCGCCGTGGATTCCGACGGCGACGGCATGAGCAACCTCGACGAATTCCTCGCCGGAACGGACCCGACCGACGTCAGCAGCGTCTATCCTGGGTCCAGCATCGCACCCGCGTCCGGTTCGGACCTCACCATCACCTGGAGCACAATCGTCGGCCGCCGCTACCGCATCATTGAGAAAAATTCACCCACGGACACGGGCGCGGAGATCCACAACGTGATCGGCGACGGATCCGTCAAGAGCCACACCGTCGCCAACTCCGGTTCCACGAAGTTCTATTGCCTGACGATCGAGTTGTTTTGAGGGAGGAGCGCGGAATTCATTCCGCTTCAGCCTTGGCTTCCCGCGGCTCCGCACAAACCCACTGCGCCCAGCTCACGCGGCCCATCCTTCATCACTCTTCCCAACCCAACAGACATTCCTTCCGGTTTGACCGCCACCTCCGCCCGCGCGTAGTCTTCTCCTTACATTCCTCCATTTCCCTGATGGAAAACGACGAGAAATACTACGAGATCGTGGCGCGTGAGATCCGTGAGAACCGGATCAATGACGCGATCTGGACCAAGGCAATCGCGGAAAGCGGCGGCGAGGAGAACAAGACCAAGGCGGTCTACATCCAACTGCGGGTCAAACAGCTGATGCGCGACGAGATCAAATCGCAATACGACGCCCCGGCGGACTCGCCATCGGACGCCTATTATGAACCAGCCGAGGACTGGGAGGAGGTCGACACGGGCGATCGGGGCTCCGATCCGATGGAGATCGCCAAGCGATTCTTCACCAACCAGTACGTGCAGTTGGCGCTGTTCCTGTTCGGACTGTTCGCCATCTGGAAATGGCTCTGGCCCTGGGCGCAGACATTGCGGGGGACCTTTCGGTGACAGGGACGATGGGGCTGCCTCGCGGAGTCTGTCTCGAGAGGTGGTAATCGCGGACGCGAGCCCGCTCAAATCAACGAATTCGCTCTGAAATGAGCCGACTCACGTCGGCATCCACCAAGATTTGGGACTTTTGAGACAGCCTCCGCAGAGCGTCCCCCCCTCACTCCCGCTTCGCTGTCTTGTCAAACAACACCTTCCCCAGGATCTGCCCCCGTTTGACGACGAAGTAATAGTGGCGGTTCATCGAGGTGGACCGATTGTCGCCCATGACAAAATACTCGTCACTTCCGAGCAGTCCGATGTCCGCCGTCCAGTCGCGCGGGTCGTGCAGGTATCCCTCCTCCAGCGGCTCGCCGTCAATCATCATCCAGCCGCCGATCAAGGCAAGCCTCTCCCCCGGCAGCCCGATGATGCGCTTCAGGAAAATGGCGTTCATCTCCGGAACCCAGACCCCCACCACATCGCCCCGCTTCGGCTTCGATCGCGCATATGACCAGCGGTTGATGAAGTTCACATTCCCGTCCTGGTAGCCGGGATACATGCTCATGCCTGTCACACGAATCGGCGTCAGCGCAAACTTCAGCGCCACAAACGACACCAAGATCATCGCTCCGACACGGACAAGCGTCCGCTTCGGATTTCTTCCGAAAACCAGCGCCGGCAGCGTCTCCGCCAGGGAGCCCTTCGACGGGCCGGGAGCGGCCTCATTTTGTTCAGGCTTGGACGAATCAGATTCCATGCGCGAAACCATTGACCTCGATCCCCACAATTTGTTCAAGCGGCAAGCGTCCCCCCCGCCTCATCCCGGAAGGGACGAGCGTTGCGAATCCCACGCAGACACCGCCTTGATTTCTCACCCCCCGAAACTCCCGGCGACCTCCGGCAGTTCCCGTTCGATCTCATCGACCCGATAGCCGAAGCCGTCCCCGGAAATGCTGGCAAGATCCAGCCCTCCGTCACGCCGCCGGTAGATCCCCGGATGGACCTTCTCCTCAATTTTCGAGGCCTCGGGATAGAACTGCATGGCGTTGGTCTCGACGCCCATGATGGTTCCGGCATGCGCGGCGAGGAGCACATGTGGAATCTGCGCGAGCATGGGATTGGTCAGGTCCTGCACCATCAGGGTCATGCCGTGCGCCTTCGCCCAACAACAGCTCAGCAGCGCGCCGGTCTGGGTCTTGCACGTTTTCAGCGCCACCCCCGTCCACCCCAGCTCCCGCCCCAACCGCACGAACTTCCAGTCATGCGCGCTCTCGTCCAGGAACAGGGGCTTCCGCGCCGAGACGCTGTGAACGTCGATGCGGTTGTGCTCCAACTCGTAGGGAAATGGCTGCTCCACATAGAGCAGCATCCCATGAATGCGGGGATGCTCATCGCGGAGCCTGTCCACGATCCGGTTCACATATTCCGGTTCGCTGACCGTGCAGTTGAAATCAGCGGTCAGCCAATCCACCCCCTTCTCGATCGCGATCTGCCCGATCTTCACCGTGCGGGCGTAGTCCCACCCGGCGTCGTTGCCGCGCAGCTTGATCTTCAGGCAGTTCAATCCATCCCGTTCGATCCAATCACGCAGCAAGACGGGATATCCGTCGTCGGGCTCATTTCCGGTCAGTTCGGATTCATCCAACGGATCGACGCCGCCAACCAGGTGCCAGACCGGCAATGAGGAGGGAGCCTCGTCGACAAGAAAATCGCAGGGATGCCTCCCCTCGAAGGAAACATCGGTTCCCGCCGCCGGCTCGAGAAAGGCGGCCAGGTCGCGGTTCATGAACTCCGGTCCATAGGTTTCGTAGATCGGACGCCTGTTCAGCCTCCCGTAGGCGTCGTGCACGGCAATGTCGAACAACGAGCAACAAACCAGCGCCGCCAGCCAAGGCATGGCTTCCGTGTCGGCTCCGCGCTCCGCATTGAAGGCTTCCAACAAGCCTGGAAGAGCCTGCTCCTGAAAGTCATGCCCCACCTCCATCGCGTGTCCGCCGACATCAAAACCGGCCCAGGCTTCGGCGAGCTTCACACAGAACGACTTCATCGCCTCGTGGCGCTCCTCATACGACAGGGCGCTCGGCCACACCCAGGTCACGCTCAACGGCGTTTCGCCCCAGCCCTCGGCCGTCTCGCCGGCAGCGTTGGAGACCGACACCCTGGCCCGCGCGCAGGTGACGTAGGTGACCGTCTCCCCGCCAAACTTCAACGGCATGCGGGTATGGACGGGCAGAAACCAGACCGCCGCGGCACGGCAGCTTACATCGGTGGATTTGCTCATGAATCTACTTGCCCTCGCTGTTCTTCTTCTTTGCCGGTTTCCTGACAACCGCGGGCTTCTTCCCCTGGTGCGAAAGTTTGCCCTCGATCATCATCTTGTGCACCCGGGCGCAATCGCCCATGTAATGCTTCTGCGCGTACTTGCCGGTCGCCAGGTCGATGTGCTCCTTCATTTTCCTCCTGTCACCCAGGGCGTCGTAGTAGAGCCCCAGGTAGAGGTGCGCAAAGAAGTAACGGTTGTTCAGTTCCAACTGTCGCGGTTCGCCCCGTTCCACGGCCTTCATGACGTCCTCCACCGTCCCTTTGCCGCCAAACAGCGCGTGCACCTCCATCATGGGAACGCGGCTGTCGCCCTTGATCGGGATGTAGAGTTCGCGCGCCTTCCCGATGCTCTCCGCCTTGGCCGTGCAGAGAAAATGCCAGACCGCGTTCTCCACGTCATGGGGGTTCACCGACTTGTGGATCTCAAACTGCGTCTTCCCCGAGGCGAACTGGCCCGCGTAGTAGAACGACAGCCCCCGCATCCAATGGTGCGCCAGACGCGCCGGCTCAAGCTTCAACTCCTTGTTGAAGTCCTCGACCGATTCCTTCACATGCCCCAACCGAAAATGCTCGATGCCGCGGTTGCGAAAGGCGTCCACCGCGAGCGGTTGCAGTTCAATCACCCGGGTATAGGCGGCGATCGCCTTGGCGCTTTCCCGCATCGATTGATGGATCTGCCCGGCTGTAAAATGCGTCCGCGGTTCTGTCGGATCCGCGATGATCGCCTGGCGAACATGCTCCAGGGCCTGCTCCACCTTCGCCTGCCGAAAAGCGTCGGCCGCCTGCCGCAACTCCGCCTCCATCTTGTCGCGGTCGGCCGCCATCCCGGAAAGCGGCAGGGCCAGAACCGCCGTCAACGACAAGACCAGGGCCGACCTGGCAACATGGCTCCAGATCCCAGACTCCAGATTCCGAACAATTCCAGTCATCATCCGTTCCTTTCCTCAATACGTCGCCCGGCCGCCTGAAATATCAAACACGCCGCCCGTGGTGAATGAGCAGTCCCCCGACGCCAGCCAGGAAGCGAGCGCGGCGACCTCATGCGTCTCGCCAAACCGGTTCATCGGGATCTTGGAGCGCATGTAGTCGATATGCTCCTGCGAGATCTGCTTGAGAATGTCGGTCTTGATCACGGCCGGAGTGATGCAGTTCACAATGACGCCGGTTTCGGCCAGTTCCTTGCCGAGAGACTTGGTCAGGCCGATCACCCCGGCCTTGGCGGCGCTGTAGTGTGAGGCGTTCGGGTTGCCCTCCTTTCCGGCGATCGAGGCGATGTTCACGATCCGTCCCCAGCCTTTGTCGATCATGCCCGGGACCACGGCCCGGCAGCACAGAAACACCGCGACAAGATCGATCTCGATCACCTTCGTCCATTCCTCCGGCGTGCACTCCCAGAGTTTCTTCGATACGCCCGCAATGCCCGCGTTGTTCACCAGGATGTCAATCTGCCCCAACGAGGAAACCGTCCCCTCTGCTGCGGCATGCACCTGTTCCGCGTTTGTCAGTTCCACCCGCTGGGTCGCAACCTCCCCCTTGCCGGAAAGCGCCGCCGCCGCTTCGGCCAGGGCCGCTTCGTCCAGATCCCACAGACAGACCCTGCCCCCGGAATCAAGCATCCGCTCTGCAATCGCATATCCAATTCCTCGCGCGCCTCCGGTGATGACCGCGCTTTTGCCTTTCAAATCGATGGCGTTCATGAATTCTGTGGCTGACTCGGTTGAAACAACGGCGCGCATACTGAAACGGGCCGCGCCCCCTGTCCAGCAATTGCCCGGTTTAAAGTTCCAGGTTGACAACTTCCTTCTGGAAGTTCGCCTTTCAAAAAAACATGTCCAAGACTCTCCTCTGCATCGGCGCGCACTACGACGACTGCGCCTTCGGCGTCCCCGGCATCATGCTGCAGGCCGTGCGCAAGAATTATCGCGTGATCAACCTCTCACTGATCGGCGACTATTCCAACTGGGCTCCCATGAAGGGCCGCTATCAGGAACTTGTCCCCGGTTGCAGGGAGATCGCCGCTGAATACGGCGTCGAGGCCCGCTTCCTGAACTTCGCCTCGCACCGCTTCACGGACACGATGGAAAACCGCCGGATTCTTGCGAAGGAGATCGCCGGCATCAATCCCGACATTGCCTTCATGCTCTGGAAGGAGGATCGGCACAACGACCACATGGAGGCGTCCAAGCTCAGCAGGATCTGCCTCAGTCACGCCAACCAGATCATTGATGGCGCGGAGAAATATCGCCGCCCCCGAGACATCTACTCCTACGACAACGGCCCCGGCCACACCATTGGTTTCGAACCCGACACCTACATGGACGTCACCGATGTCTGGAAGGACGCCCTCAACTGGCTTGGGCGGCTCATGGCGCTGGTGCGCAACAAGCCTTACGACGCCATCGCCCAACACTCCGCCCAGCGCGCCAAGGAGACGCTCGCCCGCTACCGCGGCGCCGCCTGCGGCGCGCGCTTCGCCGAGGCCGTCCGGGCGCGCAAACCGCGGGCGCGCGACTTCCTTTAGGACTCCCTGCCATGCCAGAAGAAATCTTTGACGTTGTCAACGAGCGCGATGAAGTCATCGACTCCAGGCCCCGCGCCGAGGTGCATCGCTTGGGACTGCTTCACCGCGCCGTGCATATTCTCGTCTTCAATGCGTCGGGCGAGGTGTTCCTCCAGAAGCGATCCATGTCCAAGGACACGCACCCGGGACGCTGGGATTCCTCCTGTTCCGGCCACGTGGATCAGGGCGAGGACTATGACCAATCCGCCGTTCGCGAACTGGGCGAGGAATTGGGAATCACAGTGGATTCGCCGCCCGAAAGGCTGTTCAAGATCGACGCCTGCCCGGAGACGGACCAGGAATTTGTCTGGATCTATCGCCTCGCTCACGAAGGGCCGTTCGTCCTGCATCCCGAGGAAATTGAGACCGGCGCCTGGTTCGCCCCCGACCAAGTGACCCACTGGATCAGGGAAACCCCCGAAGACTTCGCGTCGGGTTTCACGGCGCTGTGGCGGAGGTTCGTTTCCACCGGATGAACTCCGCCCGGTTTCATCCCTGCGGCGCTTCGAAGCCCCGTGTTGACGGAGATCCTCCCGCCCGACACACTCCGCTCCGATCCTCCCACCGATGAAAGATCTCAGGCCTGCCAACCAGGACGCCGCGCCACATTGGACGAGACGTCAATTCATGGGGACGCTGGGCGGCGCCGCGATTGCCGCGCCGTCGCTCTGCCTCGGTCAAACGGCCGACCGGCCCTCCACGCCGCGGACGGTCGCCATCCTTGCGACCAAGGTGGCCAAATACTCCCACGCGCAACACTTCATCGATCGTTTTCTGGAAGGCTACGGCTGGCAGGGGGAGCATCACCGGCCTTCCCTCAAGCTCGCATCGCTCTACGTGGACCAGTTCCCGGAGAACGATCTGGCCCGCGAGCGCGCCAGTCGGCATCAGGTCCCCATCTTTCCCTCCATCGCCGAGGCGCTGACACTCGGCGGCTCCAAACTCGCCGTCGACGGCGTCCTCATCATCGCCGAACACGGCGACTATCCCGAGAACGAGAAGGGTCAGAAGCTCTACCCGCGCCACAGGTTCTTCAAGGAGACGGTCAAGGTGTTCGAAGACAGCAGGCGCGCCGTGCCCGTCTTCAATGACAAACATCTCTCAACCGATTGGGAGGAATGCGTGGAGATGGTCGAGGATTCCCGGCGCCTGACTTTCGCCTTTCTCGCCGGCTCCTCCCTCCCCGTGACCTGGCGCATCCCGTCGATCGAACTGCCCCTGGAGACAGAGCTCGAACAGAGCGTTGGCGTCTGCTACGGCGGCGTGGATTCCTACGATTTCCACGGTTACGAAACCGCCCAATGTATGTCTGAACGCCGCGCCGGCGGCGAATCCGGCGTCAGGTCCCTCCAGGCGCTCAGGGGGGACGCCCTTTGGGCCCGGGTGGAATCGGACGACTCCCTGAAGTCCCTGGTCTTCAGCGCGCTCTCACGCAGCCACAGCCTGAAGGCGCCCAAGGGCTACAGCATCGGAAGACCCTCGTTTTCCTGGATCCGGGAGTGCAGCCCCGATGCCACTGGATTTTTCATCGAGCACCTCGACGGTTTCCGCACGACCCAGTTTCTCCTCAACGGCTACCTCCGTGACTTCACCTACGCCGGCAGAAAGAAGAATGGCGAAGTTGTCTCCTGCCAGATGCAACTGCCGATGCCCCCGAGCAACACCACCCTGGCCGACTTCTTCAATCCCCTGGTCAACAACATCGAACGAACGATCCTCACCGGAAAGGCCGCCTACCCCATCGAGCGGACCCTGCTCACCTCGGGAATGAGCATCGCGGGCGTCGATTCGCTGCACGCAGGACAAAGAAAGATCGAAACGCCACACCTCGACGTGACTTACAAGGCGCGCGAACAATCGACCTACTGGCGGGCCTAGCCTCCCCCTCTGACATGGCCGCGTCCACCAAGAAGAAACTGACTGTCCTGCTGGATTCCTTCGAATCCCGGTCGCCCGCACAACACCTGGTCGACCGCCTGCTGATCGGATACCCCTCCGCCGGGGCCTGGCAGGATCCCGGCTTTGACAACATCACCGTGCACGCGGCGGAAGAGGTCTGGAAAGAGGAAACCGGACTCAAGCGCCGTCAGGTGGAATGCAATCTCAATCGGGAGGACAAGCCGACCAACGCGCTGCAGGATGCGGACGCCGTCCTCATCGTCCCAGGCGGAGCCGGCGTCACCGCCAATGAGGCCGCCATCGAAGCCGCCATCGAGATCACCCCGGACAACACGCCCATCTTTGTCCATGGCGCCCTGGCCAACAGCCTGCAGGACGCGCGTCGCCTTGCCGGACTCGCGGCAAAACGAAGCAAGCCGCTCGCCGCCGGAACGTCGTTGTCCGTCGCCGGCCGGTTGCCCGACATCGGCATCCCTTTGAATGCCCCGATGAAGGAGGCCCTCGTTGTCGTCCAGGGCAGCTTCGGGGCCGGCGAGTTCGCGGGCATCAACAGTCTGCTCCCGTTGGTCGAGCGCCGCGCAGGGGGCGAATCCGGCATCAAACGCGTCTACCGTTATCATGGAGCCATCCTTTGGGGCGTGGCCCGCTCCGGACGATGGCCGCGCCATCTCCTTTCGCCCTCCCTGTCCCGCTCCGATTCCCCCCAGGGCGATCCGGTCAAGGACGGCCGCACGCAGGATCTCGTCGGCCTCGGCCTGGTTGAAAAACTCGCATCCGATCCACGTGGCTGGGTCATCGAGCACCGCGACGGCTTCCGTTCCACCATCCTCACGCTCGACGGCGCGGTGGCCGATTTCAACTTTGCCATCGAGATGAAGGACGGCTCCGTCCTGTCCGCGCAAATCTACCAACCGCCCAAACCGAACGAGGAGAACTACAGCCGGCTTGCCGCCGTCATCGAGCGCTTCTTCTCCAGCGGCAGACCGCCCTGGCCTGTCGAACGTTCCCTTCTCACCGCGCATCTTCAAAGCCTGTTTCTCAACTTGTCGCTGCTGGGGGGAAGTGTTACCGATGTCAGCGCATTGAAGCCCGCGATCGCCTACCGGCCCACACCGACCGAATGAACGAACCCAACGACGTTCCCGAAAACGAATCCTTCGATCCCGTCTACCTTCACACCCGGCGGGAGACGCTGTTCATCATCGCCGCGTGGATCTGCCTCTGTGTCTGGGTGGTCGGCGTCTCGCTGCTGACCGGCTACAACGTGGATCCCGACACCATGAAGCTGGTGGCCGGCATGCCCGCCTGGGTGTTCTGGGGCGTCGCCCTGCCCTGGCTGGCCTCGAACATCTTCATCGTCTGGTTCTGCCTGAAATTCATGGCCGACGATCCGCTCGGCGAAGACGAGGAACCGCAGCCTGAATCGGCAACCCCAAACCGCGAGGCCGGCCATGAATGAGGCCGGCGCGCTGCAGGCCGCGGCGCTGGAATCCACCTCCTCCAACGCGGCGCTGATCAGCTTCGCGATCTACCTGGTCGTCGTCTTCGTGCTCGCCTGGCTCTCCGGCCAGGTCATGAAGAAGCGACAGTTCGTCAACGAGTATTTCCTTGGGAGCCGCAACCTCGGGGTCTGGGCCTTCGCCCTCACCTTCGCCGCGACCAACGCTTCGGGCGGCAGTTTCATGGGATTCCCCTCCCTGATCTACACGCACGGCTGGGTGCTCGCGCTCTGGATCGCCAGCTACATGATCGTGCCGCTGGTCACCACCGGCCTGCTGGCAAAACGCTTGAACCAGATTGCCCGCAAGGCCAACGCCGTCACCGTGCCCGAAGTCCTCCGCGAACGCTTCGCCAGCAACACCGTCGGAGCCGTTGCCACCGGCGTGCTGCTGTTCTTCCTGTTCTTCTACCTCGTCGCCCAGTTCAAGGCGGGCAGCAGCATCCTGGCAATCCTGCTCCGCGACGTGGAATTCTACCAATCCGCGGTCAGCGTCACCGCCAAGGTTTCATCCGGACTTCCCATCCTGAGCAGCGCAGATCCCGACTACCTCCTCTGCCTCATGGTCTTCGCGGTGTCCGTCGTCGTCTACACAACCTATGGCGGCTTCCGCGCCGTGGTATGGACCGACGTCATGCAGGGGCTCGTCATGGTCGTCGGCGTCATCATCATGCTCTTTCTCGTGCTCGGGCATGTCGGCGGTCTTGAAGCGGCCACCAGGAAACTCGCCGAAATGACGCCGCCCGAAAAAGCCAGGGCCATCATCCGTATCGCCGAACCATTGGACACCGACCTGCAACTTCAACGCGATGTCTGGTTGGCCCTCACCGACGCAGACGGCTCCAAGACCGGCATCGTCCGCACCGGCGCCATCGCCTCCATCAGGCAGGGTGAACTCGCCAGCGCACCCTTCGACGTCCTCAAGATCACAACGCCCTCCGAGATTGAGTCCATCCAACCCGACGAACTGACGGTCCCGCTCACGGTGGAGATCACCGAGACCTCGCCCTACGCCTTCGGCGCCGGCAAACGCGGCGTCTACACCAGCGCGCCCGGGCCCGACGCCGGCAAGGACGCCGGCTTCCTCGCCATGGGCATGGCCTTCAGCTTCTTCGTCTTCTGGGCCTTCGGCGGGGCCGGCCAACCCAGCAACATGGTCCGCCAGATGGCGTTCAAGAATTCGCAGACCCTGCGCAAGTCCATCGTCACCGTCGCGGTCTACTATTCCATCATCTACTTCGCCCTGGTCGTGATCTTCGTCTGCGCCCGCATCTTCCTGCCCGGCCGCGAACTTGCGTCAGACCGGATCATGCCGGAAGCCGCCGCCTTCCTCACCGCCGCCGCCGGCGTTCCCTGGCTGGCGGGATTGCTCGTCGCCGCGCCCTTCGCCGCGGTCATGTCCAGCGTCGACAGCTTCCTCCTCATGCTCAGCTCCGGCGTCGTCCGCGACATCTACCAGCGCTACATCAACCCCGACGCGCCTGAAAAGAACATCCGCAGGCTGACCTACGCCTCCACCGCGGTCATCGGCGTCGTCGCCACCCTCGCGGCGGTGAATCCCCCCGAGTTCCTGCAGACCCTGATCGTCTTCGCGACGGGCGGCCTGGCGGTCAGTTTCCTGATCCCGGTCGCGCTCGCCATCTACTGGCCCCGCATGAACGCCGGCGGCGTCATCGGCGGCATGATCGGCGGCTGCGGCATCCTGCTCGCGCTATACCTTTACGGCTTCCTGAAAAGCGGAAAATTCGGACCCTACGACCTTCTCGATTTTCATCCCTTCATCTGGAGCTTCATCGGCTCCGCCATCGGCGCCATCCTCGGGGCGAAAAACTCCCCGCCGCCTGACCAGGCCCTGGTGAAGAAGTTCTTTGGCAAGGGGTGAGGAAGCTGTCACGCGCGCCACAAAATTCAGATTCTCCCACGGATGGCAAAGCCGACCCACGGATATCGATTCTTCATCCGTGGGGATGAATTCATTCCAGGATTTTCAACCAGGCGGCAAATGATCGAACTCACGTTTGATTCCACGGAGTCGGGAGGAACTCCGGGCGGGGGAAACGCGGGTGAAGGATGGCGTTGCGTTGCGGTTGCGTCTCCGCCCGCCCGGTTCTGATGGGCTGACTGTTGGAACCCCAAAGACTCATTTTCGTTTGAAAAAATTTTGAAAAAGTTTTTCCGCCCCCCGAGTCTCCACTGACAAACCCGCTCCGCCAGCCACGCGCCATGGACCGACGCAATCTCCTCATCCTGATGTCCGACCAGCACAGCCGCGACGCCATGAGCTGCGCCGGACATCCGGTCGTCCGCACCCCAAACCTGGACAAACTCGCCGAGCGCGGAACCCGCTTCACCTCGGCCTACACGCCCTGCCCCATCTGCGTGCCGGCTCGCGCCAGCTTCGCCACCGGACAATACGTCCACCAGATCGGCTACTGGGACAACGCCCACCCCTACGAAGGCGCCGTCGAAGGCTGGGGGCATCAGCTGATCGCGGCCGGACATCGCGTCGAATCCATCGGAAAACTGCATCACCGCTTCGACGAGGATCCCGATGGCTACGTGAAACATCACATCCCGCTCAATGTCGTGGATGGCGTCGGCGATGTCATGTCGAGCCTGCGCGAGGACATCCCGGTTCGTTCGAGCAACCGCGAGGCGATCAGGAGCGCGCGCGGCGGCGAATCCACCTACCTTGATTACGACCGCCGCATCGCCGACTCCGCCGAGGAATGGCTCGTCGACGCGGCCAGGCGCAAAGCCGACGGCGACGACAAACCCTGGGCCGCCTTTGTCTCCTTCGTCTGTCCGCACCCGCCCTACATCTGCCCGCCGGACTTGTTCGACGAGTATTTCAACCACCCCGATCTTCCGATGCCCGCCCAATGGCGGCGCGAGGATTGGCCGGATCATCCGGCGTTGAATGAATTCCGCCGGGTCATGCAATGCGACGAGCCGTTCAGCGAAGAGGAGATCCGGCGCGTGATGGCGGCCTACTACGGCGCGACCACCTGGATGGACCGCCAACTCGGCCGCGTTCTGGATTCTCTCGAAGCCAACGGACTGGCTGGCGACACCCGCATCATCTACAGTTCCGACCACGGGGAAAGCCTTGGCCGACGCGGACTCTACGGGAAGTTCACCATGTACGAGGAATCCGCCGGCGTTCCGTTGATCCTCTCCGGACCCGGTGTCCCCGTCGGCCAGGTCTGCAGGACGCCCGCCAACCTGATCGACATCCATCAATCCGCCTTGGACTGCCTCGGTGTTGAGGCGTCAGCCAACGACGCCAGCCTGCCCGGCAGGTCGCTCTTCCAGATCGTCAACGAGCCCGACGACACCGACCGCGTCGCTTTCAGCGAGTACCACGCCGTCGCCTCGACCAGCGCGCAGTTCATGCTTCGCAAGGGGCGACACAAACTCATCCACTACACAGGACAGCCGCCGCAGCTGTTCAACCTTGAGGCGGATCCCGACGAGGCGCACGACCTGGCGGGAAACACGGAATCCCTCCCCGTCCTCCAGGATCTTGAATCCGAACTGGGCAGGATCGTGTCGCCGGAAGAGATCGACGCCAAAGCCAAGGGCGACCAGGCCGCCTTGATCGCGCAACACGGCGGCCGCGAGGCCGTCCTCGCCAAGGGCACCTTCATCAACTCCCCCGCGCCCGGAGAGAAGCCGGCCTTCGTGAATTCCGATTCCAACGAATCCCAATGAATTTCAATCCCCAACTCCTTTCGGACGAACAGCTCAACCTGTTTCACGAACAGGGCTTCCTCACACTGGGCCCCGTCCTCACCAAGGACGGTCTCGGCAGGATGCGCCGCCAATGCATGGCGGCATGGGAGAAGGAGAAAGAACCCTTCGACCCGGAAGGCACGTGGCTCAACAATGCCCTTCTCATCAACATCCACCACCACGCCCCCATCGTTCGCGATTACTACTTTCGCGGGCCGCTCGTCGACATCGCCGAACAACTCATCGGCCCCAACATCAAGGGCGCGACCAGTCAGCTCACCTTCAAGCTTCGCGGCAACACCCAGTCCTTCGGCTGGCACCACGACAACGCCTACGGCGAACTCGAACCCCACACCGCCCTCACCTGCCTGACCGCCCTCGACGACACCGACGTGGACAACGGCTGCCTGCGCCTCATCCCAGGCAGTCACAA
Source organism: Verrucomicrobiales bacterium (assembly GCA_038126035.1). GTDB lineage: Bacteria > Verrucomicrobiota > Verrucomicrobiia > Limisphaerales > JAYPEY01 > JAYPEY01. The sequence goes on from JAYPEY010000019.1 coordinate 41,629, forward strand.
ACGGGGTCAGACCGACTTCAAGCACACGGCCGAGGACAAGGCCAATCACGTTGCGATCGACATGGAGGCCGATGAATCAAAGGCCATCCCCGCCCCGTTGAAGGCCGGCCACTCATTGATCATGCATTGCCACCTGCTGCATAAATCGGAAGGCAACTTCTCCAACGACCGCGACCGGCGCATACTCTTCCTTCGCTATGCCGACGCCGATGCGGTGGAGGTCTACAACGACCGCAAACCCCGGTTGGGAAAACTCTTGCGGGGCCGGACGATATTCGAGGAAGTGCGCGAGTTTGAAAGCCAGTTGGGTTGATGAACTGGACTCCGCGGACCGCGGGTCGGTGACCCGCAGCAACCAACGATCGGGACGCGCGGCGGGATCCCCCTCAGCCACGTCCGCTGCGGACCGAAGCGCCCCAGGCGCTTACACGTTGAAGCGGAATAAACTCCACGCTCCGATGCCCGCCATGAACCCCGGATTTTCAACAAGGGAATGAAGACACGGGAATCTCAACCCATTCCTTTGTCTCCATTCCCCTGTCGTTGAACTCGCCAACCGCCACCTACGCCTCCAACCGCCACCGCGCCTGACGCAACACGGCCCGCGACGAACCGGCCAGTTTTTCATACCAGACGCTCACCATCGTGCCGTCGTCCATCTCCGCCGTGCTGGGATACCCCAGATCGCCGCCCACGCCGTCGCCAGAGATGATCACAGGCTCCGACCAGGTTCTCCCATTGTCGTCGCTGACGCGCGCCTGGTTGCCGAAGGGTTTGCGTCGATGGCTGTAGGTCATCAACAACCGACCATCCTTCAGTGTTGTCAGGTAGGAAGGCAATCCCCACACGCCGATGGAATGCAATTCCGTCCAGGTCCTGCCGCCGTCTTTCGATTCGCACTGCAACGTTTCGCGATGATTGGTCTTGCTGTGGTTCCGGACCTGCACAATGAGCGTCCCGTCCTTCGCCTCGGCGGCGTGGAGTTCGTGATAATCCTTCCGATTCTCGCCCTTGCGCGTCGGTATGTCCGCCAACCATTGCCACGACTTGCCGTCATCCTTCGATTCGCAGACTCCGACGCGCTTGTCGCCCGTCCACAGTTCCTTGCCCGCATAAAGCAGCCGCCCGTCCGAAAGCTGGATCGGCCCGTGCGGACTGTTCACGATGCTGGAATATCGCGCCGACCAGGTCACGCCGCCATCCGTCGAGCGGATCATCCACTGCCCCAGCTCTTTCTGTCGCTCCTCCTCGCTGATGCGATTGTGCACCGAAAGCCACTTGGCCAACCGCTCCTTCGGCCACGCGCCGGCTTCACCCTCCTTCTTGCCCACGACTTTCTTCAGGGTGTAATCCCAATAGGCCAACGAGGTGAAGGTCGTGACCAGGATGCTGCCTTTCGCCGTCTCCACCACGCCGGCGTCGCGATCGTCAATCGGTCCGTCCAGCAAGGTCCGCGGCCAGGACCATGCCTCGCCGCCGTCCTTGGAACGCATCAGGTCCACCGTCCCAAATGGACAGACATGCGATTCGCGACTCCCGGACCAGACCAGCAGCAACTCTCCGTCCGCCCGCCGCGCCAGGGTCGGCCAACCGCAATACAGCTCCGGCTGCTTGCTGATCACCCGCGTGTCCGCGATTCTCGCAGACGGGGCGGCGCACGCGTTGCGGATGTGAAAACCAAAAGTCGCCACGGCGGACGCCGCGGCGGTCTGATGAAGAAAACGACGACGGGTGGATAGGGAGGTCTTGCCTGAACTCATGAGTGGAAGGCTGCAAGATCCGGTCGCGCGGGTCAATCAAGCAGCTACCTAATATTCACCGTCCCGCCATCCACAGGATAGGCGCAACCGGTGATGAACGAGGCCTCGTCGCTGCAAAGGAACAAGGCGGTCGACGCCACCTCCTCCGGCTTGCCCATGCGGCCGATGGGCTGGGCGAGCGACAGCTTCTCAAACATTTCATCCACCTTGTCCGGGTAGTTCTTCCTGATGAAGCCATCCACGAAGGGCGTGTGAATCCGGCCGGGGCAGACCGCGTTGCAGCGGATGTTCTGCTTCAGGAAATCGCGCGCCGTCGCATAGGTCATCGTCAACACCGCCCCCTTGCTCATCGAGTAGGCGAAACGGTCGTCGATCGCCATCAGCGACACGGTGGACGCGATGTTCAGGACCACGCCGCCGCCGGTTTCGGTCATCTTGCCCACCCCGGCCTTGAGGCAGTTGTAGACGCCCTTCACGTTGACCTTGAACACGCGGTCAAAATCCTCCTCCGAGGTGTTCAACACATTGCCCACATGCGCGATGCCGGCGTTGTTGACAAGGATGTCGATCTTCTTCCGCCGTTGAGCCAGGCCGGCGAACACCGCCATGACCTCGGCCTGATCCGAAACGTCGCAATGTTCATATTCCGCCAAACCGCCCGCGGCCCTGATCTCCTCCGCGGTCTCCTTGGCGGCGTCGATGTTCATTTCGAGGATGTCCACATGCGCGCCCTGTTTCGCAAACAGGGTCGCGATCGCCTTGCCGATTCCCGAGCCCGCGCCGGTGATGACGGCGTTCTTTCCAGTTAGTTCAAACATGTCGTTGTGTCGTTGATTTCCGATAGCCGATGTGCGCGGGCAATTTCGCCGTTCACATCCCAAGCTCCAAGCCCCAAATCCCAAATATCGCCCCGCTTCCAAGTTTGACACCCGCCCCGGCTCGACGAATTCTGGAACGCACGTATGGATCATCCGTCAGATTCGGCAACCATAGCCACCAGCAGTCTTGCGCCGCGCAAGGGACGAAGTTCCCGCCCCCACTACCTTGAGCAGAGCGACGGCGACGACGGCGGGATCCGGCTGTTCAAACTCGCCAAGAAGGAGACCGTCATCGGCCGGGCGGAGGACGCGCCCGTGAGATTGATCTCCCCCAAGGCCTCGCGACAGCACGCCATTCTGCATCGCCGCTCGGGTGAATTCATCATCCAGGACAACGGGAGTCGCAACGGCGTCTACCTCAACGGACTCAAGGTCTGGCGCGCCCTGCTGCGCGACGGGGACATCATCCAGATCGCCGACAGCGAGTTTGTGTATCGGGAAGGTTGATCATGGCTGTCTTCGTCACCTTCTGGGGCACCCGTGGCTCCATCCCCACTCCCGGCAACTCCACCCGGGTCTATGGCGGCAACACCCCCTGCGTCGAGGTTCGCGTCGATGACGCCCTGTTCATCTGCGACGCAGGCTCCGGCATCCGGGAACTCGGAGCCGATCTCCTGACACGCGAGGATCGCCCGGACGAACTGCATCTTCTCATCACCCACACCCACTGGGACCATATCCAGGGTTTCCCCTTCTTCGCGCCAGCCTACATGCCCAACACCAGGATACGCGTCTATGGAACAGCCTTGGGCGACGAGAGCCGGCACCAACTCCTCTCCGGCCAGATGTCCTCCTCCTACTTCCCCGTCGGATTCGGCGAACTCAAGGCGGAAATCCTCGACGACGTCTTCACCGAAGGCTCCAAGGAGATCGGCGACACGCGCGTCGCCTGCTTTCCCCTGAACCATCCCGGAGGCTGCTTCGGCTACTCCTTCAAACGCGGCGACGTCAAGATCGTCTACCTCACCGACAACGAGATTGAAAACGACCCCAAAGAGGTCCGCGACGACCCCTCGACCGAGGAAAAGCCCCGCACTGTTCCCGTCGAACTGATCGAGGCCGTCCGGGGAGCCGACCTCCTCATTGCCGACGCCCAATACACCGACGAGGAATACGAGGACAAACGGGGCTGGGGGCATACGAGCTGCCTCACCGTCACCGACCTTGCCATCCAGTCCGGCGTCAAAAAGCTCGCCCTCTTCCATCACGACCCGACCACCAACGACAACGGCGTCGATGAACGCGTCCGCCTCTGCGGCGAACGCGCCGCCCAGTTCAAGTCCGAGATCTTCGTCTTCGGCGCCCGCGAAGGCGTGACGTTGAAGTTCTGAGGCTCTCCCCTTTCACCGTGCGCCGCTCTTGACACAGAGCACACAGAGGGAAGGAGAACCACAGAGGGGCGAGCGGGTGATCCAAGATCAGGGAACAACCCGGATCATCGTGAAATTTCTGCAGTTGAGCACAGCACAATCCGCGTCTACTTTGACGTCATGTCACTGACCCTCGATCAAGTCCTTGAAGAAACCCGAACCTGGCCTCAGGCGGAGTTGGTGAAACTTGTCGAACTGTTGAATGCGGAACTTCATGGGGAGCAGGATTCCGGTCACGACGACGCTTGGAGATCGGAAACGCGGCGGAGAGTTGAAGAGATCGAGTCCGGTGTCGTTACCGGAATCCCCGGAGATGAAGTCAGCGCCAGAATCCGGCAGGCATTGGGGAGTTGAAACCGCATGTCTTCCATCCCGACGCTGACGCGGAATATGGCGAAGCGGCTCGTTTCTATGCCTTGATAGACCAAGAGCTCGGCGCTCGTTTCTACGAGGAAATCGAGCGCCTTATCCGGGAGATCCGCCGCCAACCGGACCTTCATCGTCGCTACGACAACAAAGTGCGCCGACACTTCTCAACCACCTTCCCCTACGCCGTGCTCTATCTCGATACGCCTGATCGCGTCTGGATTGTCGCCGTGATGCACATGAAACGAAAACCGGGATACTGGAAGCAGCGGCTTGGGGAGTCGGAGTGAGTCTCGGGATCAATCAATCAATCCATTCTGCAAGATTTTCCCTCGCATCGACCCACTCCTCGGGAATCGACCTCTCCTCAGAACTCAGCGCAACGATTCCGCCAACGATCGCGCAAGTCGTATCGCGATCTCCCAAGCCACTGACTGTCCCCCAAATCGCCTCGCGATAGTCGCCCAAGTGTCGCGCAGCGCACCACAGTGCGAAGGGGACAGTATCCTCCGAAACAACCCCGCTTCCATTGCCCAAAGCCTTGGCGGCGGTTGCCACCGACAGTTCGCGTTGCAACTCGGCCGCCCGCAGGATGCCTCTTCGTGTGGCTCCGTCCGGGGTCACATCAGCGCAGAATTCCAACAGCTCGCGCCCCGTGTCTTCCACAGCCCGATCACGGTGATTCCATGCCCATGCGGCAGCGGCGGCGATGGCTACCGCGCCGGCCTGCCCTTCAGGATGTCCATGAGTCACTTCCGCGGAGCGGATCGCCTGTTCTCTCAGTTTCTCGATATCGTCTGAAAAATAGGCTCCAAGGGGCGCAACCCTCATTGCGCCTCCGTTTCCCATGGATCCCGATCCGTCAAAAGCGCTCGCCGCAGCGCGTTTCCATGACACTCCTTCACCCAATTGCCTCAAGATGGAATGCGCCAATCCTCCATATCCACGATACGGGTCCTTCGCGTATCGCTCAGCGAACGCCTTGCCCAGAAAGTCGCGTCTGATCTCTCCGAATCGATCCAGAATATCCACGACCGAAATTGCCATGATGGAATCGTCGGTGATCATCCATGGGATCGGAGGCTCCGAACGCGCCCGCAGGCGCTGTTCAGTAATGGACTCTTCGGTGAAGAAACACTCCCCGAATGCGTCACCGACCGACAGCCCGTCCAACGAAAGACGCGCCCGCGCCATGCGGTCCGTATAATCGTCCGGACGGGAATGATATGCGGGACATTCACGCCCCACCGCCACCGCTTTCCTGGCCGCCGGCAGCCAGAAGGTCTCGATCCAATCCTCACCCGCCGGACCAGTCCGCTCCGGCTCCCACCCTGAAAAACGCAATTCATTGAACATCGACCAGACGTAGTCGTGATTCGATGAGTGCAGAATCACGGGACAGATCCCGGGATAGTCCGCCAAGGCTTTGGCGACATCGACGCCTGTCCCCGGATCTTCCGTGGCGTCTGGCATGGGGTTCAGGTCATGGCCCAAGGAAATCAGGCAGACGTCGTCGAGAAATGCAGACATCTCACGCACCATGCTCGGAGCATCGCGCCAGACCTGCAGCTTCAGATCGGGACCAATGCCGGCAACGGCTTTCCGGAGGCCCTCAATCCCTCACCGTTGTCCTCCAAGATCAACACCGTGTCGCGCCCCATGATAGGCTGAACGTAGTTCTGAACGGAACGCGCCGCAACCGGGAACACTGTTGTCTGCAGTCCAGTCCCGCCACCGCTCCGAACACGCCTCTCTTAACACGGAGGGAATGAGAACCACAGAGTGATTCAAACCACCCTCAGCGAAAAATCCTTCATTCCGTAGATCGTCCGGCCATCCACATGCAGGAAGCCGTCGGCTTTCAGGAGTTTCATCTCGTCGTCGAATGAGGTGATGACGGCTTCTACGGTGACTTCGTTGTCGGTGGGAATGATCTGTCCGCGATAGACCCATTCGTGCTTTTCGCCGCAGGCAATGGTCTCGAGGCGTTGTCCTTCCTCCCAGCCCCAGCGCTCCACGGCCACGACTTTCAGCAGTTGCAGGAACGACTCCAATCCCAGCGAACCGGGAATCACCGGGTCCTGATAGAAGTGCGCCTTGAAGAACCACGCCTCGGGCTTCACGGACATCCTGCCGCGAATAAAGCCCAGCCCCTTCGGGCCGCCCTCCGGCGCAAAGCAGGCGACCTCGTCGATCATCCGCAGCATGTCGCCCGGATAAGGCGGCTCAGACGGATACGGGAAGGAACGGCCTGTCGCCAGTTCGTCGTCGGTCGGTTCGTAGGGAACGGCCTCCCGGATCCCGATCTGATTCGCCAGGGCCGCCGCCGAGAAAAAGCCGAAGTAGGTGTCGCCCTCGTAGACGACGCCGCGCGCGGAACGCACGGTCATGTCGAAGTTCTGAATGACCATGCCGCCGGCATTGGAGACCCGGGTGATGGTGATGTCGATGGCGAGAGTCCCCATGTCCGACGTCACCGACAGGTATTGAACCGCCGAGCCCCCCAGGTTGCGGAAGCGCAGATCGATCTCACTGGTCAACGCGGAGCCAAGATAAGCCGCCAACCACCCACATGGCTGCAGCGCAATCTCCAGAAGCACGGAGAACGGCATGTCCCCCTGCCGGTTCTCAGCGAAATACCATTCATCGACCGGCACGTCATACTGCGCCTCGATCACCCCGCCGGATTCCAGCTTCCACGGCTCGCAGTTCGAGATCTCCACCACGCGATCCAGAAACTGGTAGGGAGGCCCCGGCAACCGCGCAATCCGACGCTCGTTGTCGAAGACCATGTAACGATCGCCAAAAGCCTCGGATGGATTGCCGACCGCAAACGCCCGTATGCTGTCGAAGTCAAAGATGGGAGGCTTCGATAGTTGAGTGTTGGCGTGAGTTGAGAGTTGAGAGTCTGAATGAGGGACGCCTGGGGCGGCCTGCCCTCGATTTCCCCAGGTCGCCTGGACGCTTTCCCTGGTCGCGCCGGTGAAACGGATCGACATGTTGGTGATCTCGACGGTCGCCTTGTCGTCGGAATACATCAGCGCATCGACAATCGCATAGGGCTCCGGCCGATACCCAAGCTCCTTGATCGAGATCACATAGGTGACCTTCCTCGTGGATTGGATCACCTGGCCGCGGCACTTGAGCTGGCTCTTCACCTCGGTGACCGGCTCCGGCGCAACGGAGGCCTTCTCAAACACCCACCCCAACCGCAGCAGAAACACGCGCAATGTGTGCAGGCAGCACTCGAACATCAGCGTGCCCGGCATCACCATGTCGTCGCAGAAATGACAGGTCAGAAACCAGTCGTCCGGATGAATGTCCGCCTCGCCGGTGATCCTGCCGATTCCGAACCTGCCTCCGGTCGGATCCAGTTCCGTGATCCGATGCACCAGCCGCATGCGACCATCCGGCAGAGTCAACGGATCACGCAGATTCAAGCCGGCGAACGTTTCACCAAAACACCCCGCCAGATCGCCGCGCCGCAGGGCGTTCAGCTGCTCCTCCGTATACGATTCGACGCCGTTCCAGGCAACGAACGGCTTCCAGTCCTCCGGCAGTTTCCCCGGCATCGGCCGAAGATCCAGCTTTGTATGAATGATGCCCTTGCCGGCGTCGAGCTCCGCCTGCGTGAAGAAACCCGCACAACCATCGCGCATGGTCAGGAGCTTCTCGCCGTTGACTGTTCCATCAAAACCGAAGCGGAACAACCACGTGTCGCCCTGCCGGAAGAAATGATCGATGTAGATGTCGTAACGGATGGTGTCGCCCTCGACCGGCAGTCCCCGATGAAACGTCACCACGGCATCAAGCAGACGATAGACCGCCCTGCCCTTCGTCTGGAAATCGATGCCAAGAAACCCGGACAGGAACAGGTCCGCCTGCCCCGCTTCGACCGCGATACAGGTCGGAATGCGTCCGGCGTCGAGATACCAGGAGCCCGGATGGATGTCATGTTCGGTCACAACGCGCCCCGAGGTCATCGACAACGGCTCGCCCTCAATGTCGAGAATCCGGTGCGCCAGCATCAAGGGATCATCCGGCAGGCGCACACGGGTCGGATGCTCATCCACCTCGAGGAATTTCTTCCCCAGAACCCTGCCGATCTTCCCGATCGCGAACTCCATGCATTGTTCGAAGTTCAGCGCGCGCGGAACGTCGTCGGGATACTCTTCGTAGGTCCCGCCGACCGGGGCGGCCGACGACATCGCCGGCGCAGGAGGGGGCGCCTCCAATCCTGAGCCTTCCATGGCCGACAGCAGACGATTCTCCCGTTCGATGCCCGCGGCCATCGTCTGGAACAGATTCTCCGAAAAGCGCAGATAGGCCTCATGAGCCTCGACACGCGCGGATTCAGCGGCCGTCCACTGATCGATCAGAACCGCATTGGCGGCGGCGACCGACAGAACCGGAGCGGCGACGGACGTTGATGCCGCAGCAACCGTCGCCGCGGGATCCGACGGCCGAGGCTCCACGTCTTTTGCCGGGGGCCTGGACTCGACAAACATCCCTGGCTTCGGCGGATCGAACGCCTTTCCTCCCAGCGGCACGACCACATTCCGCGTCCCGTTCGATCCATCGAGCGCCCGATGTCCGACCACACAGGACGCCCCCCCATAAAGAAAGTCCAGATTCCCCCCGACGCCTTCAGCGATCAGCCGCCCCAACACGCGCAATACCACCCCCGCCGCGTCCTTTCCGGGAACAGAAATCGACCGCGCCCAATGCGGGCGATCTCCCAGGATCTGATCGATCATCCGGCAACAGGTCGCCCCGGGCCCCATTTCAACAAAGATCCGGGCGCCGTTGGCGTAGGCCCTTTCAATCGTCTTCGGGTAGTCCACGCCATGCAGCGCGTTGCCGATGATCGAATCCGCCGCCGCATCGGAGGACAATTCGTATTCCCCGCCCTGATTGCCGCTGTAATAGCGCACGCCTTCCGGCCCCCTTGTCTCAAACACGTGCAGGTCGCGATAGGCCCCGGCTACCGGTTCGGCAACTTCGCAGTGCACCGTGGTCACGCCCTCGATGGGAAACAGATTGCAGCCCAGATCCGCGATCAAGGCGTCCACCGCCCCACGCTGTCCGCCCACGATGCACTCGTTCGGCGTGTTGACGATCAGCAGATAGACGCGCCCGCGCCCCTTCAATGCCTCGCGCGTCTCCACGGCGTTCCGGTCTATCACGCCCATTTTCCAATCGACGGCCTCGTCCTTCTTGAGCTTCCAGACCTTGCGGACAGATTCGCAGGGCCCCGCCAACTGCTTCGTGAAAAGATCGTCCTCGACCATGCGGCGATACATCTCGTCACGCGCCGTCCATGCCCGCGTGGAGAACAGGCCCGCCGACTCGCCAAGGCTGTAGCCGATCACGTGGTCCGGCTTGACGCCGCAGGCCTGGATCAGGTCACTGACGATCGCGCCATGCGCAACCTGGCCAAAAATCATTGCATGGTGGTCGGCGTTGATCTCCTTCATCGAAGCGCCGTTCCAGAACATTTCGGAAACGACCTGGCTGGCCAGGCGTTCGTTCTCGGCGTCCTGTCGCCGCAACAACTCCGGCCACTGAACGCCGATCTCGCGCCCCATGTCGGGATAGTGATTGCCGGAACCGGGATAGACAAAGGCGACCCCGCCTTCTGGCGCCAAGGGCGCGGGCGCCCAGAAGATCCGCTCGTCGCCTCCATTCAATCTCCCGCCGCCGCCCTGGCCGGATGAATTCGATCCGCCTTCGAGCAATCCCGCAGCGTCGCGCGTCAATCGGCCGATATCCTTCGCGTCGGCCGCAACAATCGCCACGGCTCGATCGCCGACCCCTACCTTCTTTGCGGCAAACCAAGCGCGGGCCAGAGCCTCGATTCCGAACTGCGCCCGGGCTTCCGCAAATTCCCGCAACTCGTCCAGGCCGGACCTCAAGGCCGGCTCATCCGCGCCACGCACGACAAACAATGCCTCATCACGCGCGCCCAGGGGCTGCCGTCGCTCAGCCGGCACGCGTTCCGACTCCTGATCCTCCATCGCCTCGAGCACGACATGCGCGCAGGTTCCGCCGATGCCCCGAGAGGTCACACCCGCGCGCCGGGGACCATCAATCCGATCGCGCAGCCAACACTGTGGTTTCTCCGAAACACGAAACCGCCGATCGGCCGCCAGTGTCTCCAAATCCGGAGCCCCCCCCCCGGGGAGCGTCTCCTGATAGACCGCCAGACTGGCCTTCACGACCGACGCCAACGCCGACGCAGCTCCAGCGCGTCCGATCTGCCCGGCGGCAGCGCCGAGCTTCAACGAACGCTTCCTCGCACCTCCGACAAAAAATGCCGCCACGCCTTCCGCCTCGGCCGCATCGCGCCCGTCCATCTCGAGACATTCCACCGACGCAGGATCGACGCGCGCATCGTCATGGGCCCGTCGCAATGCGACTTCACAGGCGTTGTCTCCCGAGGCCGCGCCCATCCCGCGAATCACGGAGTAGACCCGGTCCCCGTCGCGCACGGCATCATCCAACCGCTTCAAGACCAACGCCGCAGCCCCTTCGCCGGGGAGTGTCTCGCCCCCGGGATTGCAGGACAACACCGCGCGCACGTCGCCGGAAAGATCCACGGCGCCGACCAGTGCGTGATCCAACTCGCCCTGCTGCAACGCGCGCACAGCCGCCTCCAGCGCGCGCATCCCGGACGCCTCCTCACTGGAAATCGTATGACACGGACCGCCGATCTTGAACTCTCGAGCCAGTCGACTGGCCACGATGCCGCCCAGGGCTCCCATGGTGCGATTGGCGTTCAAAGCCGGCCCGGAGCTTTCGCGCAAGGCCCCCGTCCACCTGGCCAGTTCCTCCTCCGACATGGAAAGCCCCTGCGCCTTGGCCCAATCCCGGGCCCGGTTCAAAAGCGACCACCGGAAGTGGAACCGGTTCGTCTCCATGTCCAGCTCGATGCCGATAAAGGCTCCGGTCCTGAGGCCGTCCAATGTCGCGCAGGCCGCATCGTCCAAGGCCCCGGCCGCCACCTGCAGCATCAGCAACTGCTGTGGCAGCATCTCTTCCAGTTCCTTCGGCGGAATGCGGTAGCGATTCAGCGGAATCCTCAGATCGTCCAGATAATGGCCTTTGAACCGGTCCGCGCCGGGTCCTCGCCGCTTCAGCCACCCGCTGCGATCCACGCCAAACCAATCGCGTTTAAAGGTCGGCTCAACCTCCGGCCCGCCGCCGAAGACCCGTTCCTGAAACCGCCGCAGATCCGTCCACGGCCCGAAGCAGGCTTCCATGCCGACGATGGCGATGGGGATTTGTCCGTTGTCTGTTGTCCGTTGCCCGTTGCTGGAGCGCCTCCTTGGCGACTTGTGCCCGGCATTGGATTCCGCGCCTGTCCACTCCTCGATGAGCACGTGGGCGTTGATGCCGCCAAAGCCGAAGGCGCTGACAGCCGCGCGGCGTGGGGTCTGCTCATCGCGGAGCTCCCATGGCTGCGCCCCGGTCAAGGCGGTGAACGGACTGTTTTCCAGGTCGATCTTGTCACCGGCCCGCTCAAAATTCGCGAGCGGCGGCAGTGTGCGGTTTTTCATCGCCAGCAGCGCGCGGATCAAGCCCGCCGCGCCCGCCCCGGTGAGCAGGTGTCCCACATTCGCCTTGGCCGCGCCGAGGGCGCATTTCCGGCCATCGATGCGACGTTCGCCCCAAAGTTCCTTCAGGCTGTTGAACTCCACGGCATCGCCGATCGGCGTGCCGGTCGCATGACATTCGACCAGGTCCACCATGTCCGGCGTCCAGCCGGCTTCCGCATAGGCCGCGCGCATGGCGCGCAACTGCCCTTCCGACGCCGGCGCAAGGAGATTGCCCTCAATGTCGTTGGAGAGCCCGATGCCCTTGATCACCGCATGGATCTCATCGCCCGCGTCAAGCGCATCCTTCAGGCGTTTCAATACGACGATTCCCGAACCTTCTCCGACGACCAGGCCGTCGCCCTTGGAGTCAAAGGGCGAACAACGGCCCGTCCGGGAAAGCGCCGTCAATTGGGAGAACCCCATCTGCGTATACTGGCAGTCAGGCCGGGACAGGCCTCCGGTCAGCATGGCGTCGGAGCGCCCCGCAAGCAGTTCGTCACAGGCAAGTTTGACCGCGTAGAGGGACGAGGCGCAGGCGGCGTCCAGGGTGTAGGCGCCGCCGCCGAGGCCCAATGCCTTCGCAACGATGTTCCCGGGGAGACCGGCCACCCAACGGTTGAGAGGCTCGATCTTGCTGGCTGCGACCGACGACACCCCAAGCGCCTCTTCGAAGACCGGGGCCAGAATCTCGTCATTCAACGCCGAGGATGAATCGGTCGGCAGCGCGATGTTCCCAATGATGACGCCGATCCGTGAACGATCGACCTCTCCCATTCTCGCGTTCTCAAACGCCTGTCGCCCGGCGTGCAACGCCAGATGAAACATCGGATCCAACGTCCGGACGAACGCCTCGTCCAACGCCAGTCCGGACGGGTCCAGTTCAAAGCCCTCGATGAAACAGGCCCGGGTCGAATAGGCCTTGTCCGGCGCGCCTGGCGTCGGGTCGAGGACGTCCGCCGCCGCCACCGTCCAGCGTCCGTCCGGGACCTCGCGAGCGGCGTCCACGCCTTGCGCGACATTCTCCCAATAGTCGTCAAGCGTCGGCGAACCCGGGAAGATGCCGCCCAGCCCGACGATGGCGATGGGCTCCGAAAACTTCATCGCCTAGGCGCGCATCATCTCCGGATCAACGCCATTCTCCCGGCACCAGTCGACATAGGCCAGGGGAGAAATCTCCGAGGGCTTGATCTCGCTGCGGCCGCCCCAGAAAACATTGGTGTACGCGACCGGCATGCCCATCTCCTCGAGGTGCGCGTCGATCGCCGCCTTGTGCTCCAGGACGGTCTCCTTGTTCGTGCCATGGATCACGCCCATGATGTTGACGTCGCGAAACTCCGCCCCCCCCTCGCGCCAGTAGGCGTGCGTCATGATGTGATGCCGGCCCACCTCGCCGCCTGCCTCGATCTCCCGCCCCTTCGGAACCGCCCAATGAAACAGCGCATTGAACTTGGTGACCCGCTCGCCCGTGGCCAGGCGTTTGACATGCTCAAGAAACGTCGAGAATCGACCGATCACCTTGCGCCGGTTCAGATCCTCCGCAACCTCGCAGAACTCGTCCAGAGAGACGCCGGCCTCCTCCGCCCTCGCCGCCCAGATGTCCGGCACAAGTTCCTCCGGCTCAAACTCACGCTTCAAGGCGGTCAAAATGCGCCACTCGGCATCGGTCAGCTTCGCAATCGAAACCTCAACCGCCTCGGCCGGCTCATCGGCCCGACTGCCGGGCGGCATGCCGCGACGCCGCATGTGCCCGACGCCCAGCGCAAACAACCGCTTCGCCGGCATCAATCGAAAGTGCTTCGCTCCAATCCGCTCACGCCAATACTCTCCGTGCTTCTCCATCGAATACCCCTGCGGAACCTTCAGCGTGGTCCACAGCTTGTAGGTCGATCCCGGCGATGCCGCGTCCGTGGAACGCGTCACCACGTGCCCGGAAAACGGGTCGTCCTCAAACAGGGTGTTGAAGGCGGCATCCAACTTCTCCTGGTCGATCTCCCAGGCCACCAACGCGCCTTCGGCCAGGTTCGTCGCCAGCAGCGTCTGCCGGACGCGGCGAATCGTCCCTCCACGCAGCATGGCGCGGATCCGCTCGATGACTGTGTCCAGTTCCACCCCCGACAACCTCGATATCTCGCCCAGCGGATCGCGCTGGAATCCCTGGATCTGATCCTCGGATATCTCCAGTATCTTCTGATTGACCGGATCGTTGATCTCTACTGGCGCGTCGTGCTGGCTCATAAGGGCAAAATCTGCTTTCTAAAAGTCGCTGTTTCTCGGGAGCCGGAGAGTCTCCGCAAGACCGGGCCGTTTTCCAAACCTTTTTCCCCGTCCCAAAACAATTCAAATCCCCGCCCTGACCCGCCTGCGCATCCCCCATCCGCCCGAACAAAAGCTCATAAGTCTGTGAATATCATGTAAATAGACATTTTCATACCCGCCGGTCTTCCGGTTGACACAAAAATGAGATTAACGTTAAAGCTTATGCCCTATTGAGACGGAACCCCAAAAAAGAGAACAATAACGTTGACATCACCGCGCATTCCAGTAACGTGCGAGGCCTATTGAGGCTTTCACCTCGGTTCCTCCCAGCCCAGTAGCGGCGAATCATTCGTCGCTACTGGGTTTTTTTATCCGCCACCCGACGCCGGACAAGATTGTCAAAAGCGCCGTGAGGAAGGTCAACGCCGCGATCATGCAGGCGGCCACGCCGATCGACATCACGTAGCCGAGGCTTTTGATGCCCTGATGTTTGGCCAGCATGAGGCTCCCAAAACCGGCCATGGTGGTGAGGGCGGAAACCATCACCGCCTTGCCGGTGCTCTTGGTCAGGATGCTGGGATTCTCGTCTTCGGCGAAACGATTGAGGATATGGATGCCACTGGTGACGCCGATGCCGATGACCAGCGGCAGGGTCATGATGTTGGCCGGATTGAACGGGATCCCCACCCATCCCATGATACCGGCCGTCCAGCACGCCCCCAGGGTCACCGGCAACAGCGACAGGACAACGCACGAGACGCTGCGGAAATGCAGCAGCACCAGCGCGGTGATCGCGATCAACGAGTAGCCGGCGGCCTCCACGAAACTGTCCTTCAACAGCGTCGTGTATTCGTACAACTGCACCGGCGTTCCCGTGGCGTTCGCGTCCACCGATCTCAGCTCCGCCACAAACTTCTCCTGAAACGCCCTGTCCCAGACATCGTCGTTCGGATAGACCTGCAGCAGATGCTTGCCGGTCACCCCGACAAAACGGTCGTGCAGCGTGGGAGGCAGGTCGGCCACCGTGAGACGCTTGCTGTCGTCCTGATTCCGGATCGCTTCCAGCGTGTTTCGCAGGTCGAAGAACAGCGCCTGCTGGAACGCGGCCAGCTTCTGTTCGGGCGCCCCTCGACGGTCATCGATGTTGATGGCCACCCGAAAATCCCTCAGCGCCCGGTCGAGGGAACTCACGTGGGCCAGCAGTTCCGCCTGTCCCTCCTCCTTCCGCAGGGCCTCCTTCGCCTGCCCCAGGTAACCGCTCAACGACCACAGGGTCCGGCTCAATTCCGGGAACGCGACCGGCCGCAGATCGACCGGCGGAAATTGGAGCGGCTCCAGGACCGCCTTGATCTCCCCCACAAGCTCCAGCTTCCGGTCCTGATCCTCGGTCAGGTACTTGCCCATGGAATCCACGCTCGCGACCGTGGACAACTGCGACAGCCGCTTCTCCAAATCCACCGCCTCCTCCAGCGAATCCGCCACCACCGCGCCGAACAGGACCGACTTCGACGAATTCTCCATCAGCTTCATCTCGAACTCGACCGCCGGCAGATCCTCCGTCTGCAGATGCAGCAGGTTGTAGTCGAAGAAAACCTTCGGAAACTGCGTCAGCGAAATCACCGACAAAGCGATGCCCATGCCGACCACCCACCGGGGGCGATTCAACCACAACCGCTCGATATCCCCCCGGGCGGCTTCAGGGCTGTCCGGCAAGGTCCGGTGATCCATCTCGTTCTGCCGCCCACGCAGGAGCAGCACGGGCAGGAGTATCATCATCGGGATCAGGCTCAGGATCAGTCCCCCCCCGGAAATGATGCCCATTTCGCGGACGCCTTTGAAACCGGTCAGTCCCATCGCCAGAAAGGCGCCGGCCGTGGTCAGGCCGCTGGTCAGGATGCCGACGCCGGTGTGCGTCATCGAACGCCTCAACGACTCCAACTGCCCCGCCCCCAGACGCAGTTCCTCCTCGTAGCGGGTGATCAGGTGCACGCCGAAATCGATCGCCAGTCCGATCTGGATCGGGACGAAGGTGATGGTGAGGATGTTGAGGCTCCCGACCGTCAACATCGTGAAACCCAGGGTGTAGCCAAGTCCGACCAACAGGCAGATCGTGGCCTTCAACGGCCGCCCCGTTTCCCGGTAGGCGTAGACGAAGATGATCGCCACGATGGCCAGCGCCACGACCGCGGCGCGCATGGTGTCGCTTTCCGCCTGCTTCATCTCGTCGAACTCCAGCACCGGTTCGCCCGTCAGTCCCACATTCACTCCCGGAACCTCCCCCTGCGTCTCCCGGATCAGGACCCGCATCGCCTCCACCGCGTCGCTCTCCAGGTCGCGACTGACCGCATGGGCCGTGACGAGGTAGGTCCTGCCGCCGTCGAACGTGATGTAGATCTTCTCTTCCGCCGCCGCCCCCAGGCCGAAGAGCGCGGTCACGCCTGGCGAGGGCGGCGTTCCCGGACGCTTCAGGCTTTCGTCCGCCTCCACCACGATCCTCTCCAGCGCCGGCAACGCCTCGACGAGGGCGTCGGTTTCCTTGGAGGCCTCCCCGCGGTTCTTCGCCGATCCCGCCTCAAGGAACCGGTTGTTCACCAGGGTGAACAACGAGTTCAGGTTGGTCGCCTGGCCAAATTGTCGGATCAACGGCTGATAGTCCTCCAACAGGTCCCGCATCGTCTGCAATTCCTCCTCCGGAGCAAACAACAACGCCTTGGGCCCCAGCAGGGTGTAGTCCCCCTTGTAGAAGACATTCGTGAACAGATCGGTCCGCGCCATCAGTTTCGCGCCCAGGCGTTCGACAAACTGCCGGTTCTTCACCATGTCGCCGCTCTCCACCACCGCGACCAGATCGTCCATCGAGGGAAACTCATTGCGAAACCTCAGAAAGTTCTGGTGATACTTCGCGTTGGCGTCGACCAGGTCATTGCGGCTCGTGCTGACCTTCCAATAGCGGACCGTGGCAAACACGCTCAACAGCAGCAGGACCAGAACAGGATAGAAGAACCAGCGGGGGCGACGATAAATCGCCTCCGCCAGCCAGCTCAAAAAGCGTTCGACCACATTCTGCCGGGGTTCGGACATGCGCGCGGGACCTTAATGACCGATTCAGGGCATGGCAAATTCAACAGCGAATCCGCTTGTCCCGGATTCCGGACTCAGGCCTCTGATTCCATGCCCGGAATCCCTTGCTGCGCCGCGCCGGGTCTGCTCTCATTCCCGCATGTTCCTCCGGCGTCTCCCGGCCATTGCGGCCCTGATCCATGCAGGCGTTCTCGCCGCTTCAGCGGCCACAAGCGTTCCCAACGTCCTCTTCATCGCGATCGACGACCTGAACACCCGGCTCGGTTGCTACGGATTCAATCACATCCGTTCGCCGCACATCGACCGACTCGCGCGCGAGGGTGTGCGCTTCGATCGCGCCTACTGCCAGTATCCCTCGTGCGGGCCCAGCCGCACGTCCGTTCTCACCGGCCTGCGCCCCAACACCTCCGGCATGACCCACAACCGGATGTTCTTTCGCGACCTGGTTCCGGACGTCGTCACGCTGCCCCAGTTGTTCATGAAGAACGGCTATCATGTCGCGCGTGTGGGCAAGATCTATCATCAGGCCAACCCCACCCACATCGGAACCAGCGGACCGGACGACCCGGCATCCTGGTACGAGGTCGTCAATCCGCGCGGGCGCGACAAGGATGAGGAACACCTGCTCACCGTCTACACGCCGCAACTCCCGCTGCCCGACCAGATGTGCTACCTCAAGGCGGACGGAACCGACCGGGAACAGACCGACGGCAAGGTCGTCGATGAAACCATCCGCCTGCTCGAGAAACATCGGGACAAGCCCTTCTTCATCGCGGCGGGGCTCTACCGCCCCCACATACCCTACATCGCGCCGAAGAAATACTTCGATCTCTACGACCTGGCGAGAACGCCCCTGCCCGAACTCCCGCCCGGTTACCGCGATACCGTCCCTCCCGCCGCCCTCGCGTCCACCTCCCAGTGGCCCAACTTCGGCACGACCGAAATCCAGGCGCGCGAGTGCATTCTCGCCTACGACGCCTGCGTCTCGTTCGTCGATGCCCAGGTCGGCCGCCTCCTCGCAGCCGTCGACCGCCTCGACCTGCGAAGGAACACCATCGTCGTGCTGTGGGGCGACCACGGCTACCACCTCGGCGAGCATGGTCTCTGGCGCAAGAACAGCCTCTTCGAGGAATCGGCCCGCGCGCCGTTGATCATGCGCGTTCCAGGCATCGAACCGAGGTCCCATGACTGCGGACGCATTGTGGAGTTCGTGGACATCTACCCGACCCTGGCCGACCTCGCGGGGCTCAAGCCGCCCAGGTCGCTTGAAGGCGTCAGCCTGGTCAGGCTCCTCAAGAATCCCGAAGCTCGCTGGAAACGCCCCGCGTTCATTCAGACCACCTTCCGCGAAGCTCCGGGGTTCAGCGTCCGGACCGACCGTTGGCGCTACGTCGAATGGGGCGAGAACCGCGGCGACAAGGGAATCGAACTCTACGACCAACTCAACGACCCTGCCGAAATGAACAACCTGGCGGCTCAACCCGGACATTCCCGGACCATCTCGAGATTGTCCGGCCTGATCCGCTCCAATTGGAACAAACGGACTCCCAAAGCACGATGAATCCCGCCAAAGCCATTGCCGCGTTGCTGCTGACCTTCGCCGCCACGTCCGCCGTCGCCGCCCCCGCCCCGGCATCGCGGGGAACCGAGACCAAGCCGATCTATCTGGCGACCTTTGAAGCCGATGTCACACCGCCCTTGGGCGCGCCCCTGTGCAACGGGAGCATCAAACCCGCGGCCCGCATAGTGGATCGTCTCAGCGCGCGCGGGGTCATCCTCGTCGGCCGCGGCAAGCCCATCGTCATCTGCGCGTTCGACTGGGTGGGCATCGGCAACGCCGGTCACGACGCCATGCGCGGGCTACTGGCCGAAGCCGCGGGGACAGACGCCGACATGGTCGCCGTCCACACCCTGCACCAACACGACGCTCCCGCCTGCGACTTCTCGACCGAGGAACTGCTCGCCCGGCACGGCCTCAGCGGCTTCATGTTCGATCCCGCCTTTGCGCGCGACGCCTTCAGGCGCGTCGCCGAGGCGGCAAGAGCTTCCCTGGACGGGCTGCAGATCGTCACCCACGTCGGGACGGGGACGGGCGCCGTCGAGAAGGTCGCCTCCAACCGCCGCATTCTCGGCGAAGATGGCAAGGTGGCGATCGTGCGCTTCAGTTCCTCCCGCAATCCCAAGGCCATCGCAGCGCCGGAAGGCGTGATCGATCCGACGGTGCAACTCATCTCCTTTTGGAATGAGGACAAGCCGCTGGCCTCTCTCACGCACTACGCGACGCACCCCCAAAGTTACTACGGCAAGGGGGGCGTCAGCTTCGATTTCCCCGGCATGGCCCGGGCGGCCCGCGAGAAGGATCTTCCCAAGGTGAAACATATCCACTTTTCCGGCGCGGGCGGCAATGTCGGCGCCGGCAAATACAACAACGGCTCCCCCGAGGTTCGCCCCCTCCTCGCACAACGTCTGGCGGCCGGCATGAAGGCGGCATGGGACACGCAGAAGAAGGCGCCGGTCACCGCGTTGAACCTCGACTGGTCCTTCGAACCCGTGGTCCTGCCCGTCAGGGACGCCATCGTGGAATCCAAGGAACTGGCCAGACTGAAGAACGTCAAACTGCATCCGCGCGAACGTTGCTTCGCCGCCAGGGCCATCGTCTACAAGCGCCGGGTCGATTCCGGCCGGAAGATCCACATCGGCTGCCTTTCAATCGGCGACGCCCGCGTCCTTTACATGCCGGGCGAACTCTTCGTGGAATACCAGCTCGCCGCGCAGAAGATGCGCCCCGATCTCCACGTCGCGATGGCCGCCTACGGCCAGTACAACACGGGCTACATCGGGACCAGGATCGCCTACTCCCAGGGCGGATATGAAACGGGACGCGTCTCGCGCGTCTCCCCGGAAAGCGAACAGATCCTCAAGGCGGCCATGCGCAAACTGCTCAAGGCAGGCACGAATTGAAGGGGGGGCGAAACGCCGGGCATTGCCCGGCATGAACTTGAAATGCCGGACGGACTGCCGGGCAAGGCTCGGCGCGGTTCGTTCTGGGGCGCCCGATGCGCAACCTGGGAGTTGCAGCTACAGGACTCCCCCACACGCCTTCAACGCCCAACCGAGCACATCAATCCTCCGCGCGAACAGGGCGCTGTCCGGTTCCCCATCCAACGCCACGCCCGGAAGATCGCCCAAGGTGTTCTCGTGAATGACCGCCTTCGCCGGCTGCAACGGCCAGGCTTCATGCTGGACTTCACCACGCCACAACCCGCCCTTCCCGTCTGCGGAATAGAGGCAGTAACGTTCGCTCAACCAATGCTCCAACGATCCTGGTTTGCTGTGAAACACCTCTCCCTCGGGTTCAAAGTCCGCCGAGAACACACCGGCCCGCGCGCCTCGGTGGGTCCGACGGCTCTCGTAATGGATCCGATCGTCGAGAGTCGCCCGCATGGCTGCGTTGAAATAGGGCAGATGGAAAAGCGTCCTTGCCCCCCAGACCGCCAGTCGACTCGCGCAATCCAGGGAAAAGAACCAAACGCCCGGCCGGCCATCGCAGATGACGTAAGTCCGCACGTTGAGTTCCAGAAACCGGTTTGTCGGCGGAATGCCCGGCAATCCGTGCGCGTGGACCCGGTTCATCAGGAACGGAACCACGCCCAACCACGCGTCGCCGTCAAAGCAATCCAGTTCCAACCCCTTTGGCAACTGCCGGCGAAGCGCCTCGGCATCCACCCGCCAATGCAGGAACGCCAGATGCTCCCAGCTCATGTGCATGAGCCACCGCCGCTCCGGCAAGGGCCAGGGGCGATGTTCAACCCGCGTCAGGATCGGATGCATGACTCCAAAGACGCCCGGCCACCTCTTCGGCCAGGACGTCATACGCGGCGGCGCCCGCGTTGTAGCCGTCGTACTCACGGATCGGCTTGCCATGACTGGGGGCCTCTGCCAGACGGGTCGTGCGTGGGATCACCGTTTCAAAGACCTTGTCCCCGAAATGTCTCTGGACTTCATCGACCACGGTGTTGGACAGCTTGGTCCTTCCATCAAACATGGTCATCACAATGCCCAGAAGTTCCAGCCTCGGGGTGACCCCGTTCTCCTTCAACTGTTCCATCGTCTGCGTCAGCGTCGAAATTCCCTCCAGCGCGTAATACTCGCATTGCAGCGGCACAATCAGCCAATCCGACGCCGCAAAGGCGTTCAGGGTCAGGATGCTCAACGAGGGCGGGCAGTCGATCAGGATCAGGTCAATGTCCGGACTTTCCCGCAATGGTTCCAGAACCCGCGCCAACTGCCCCGAAGGATTCTCCTTGTGACACAATTCGATCTCCGCGCCGCACAGATCGATTTCGCTGGGCAGCACGTAGATGTTCTCAAACAGGGTATGCTTGATGCGATCGTCCAGGGGAGCCTCGTCCATCAGGGGCCCCAACACGCTCTCCCCCGGCATCTTCTCCAGCCCCAACCCGGAGGTCGCATTCGCCTGCGGATCGAAATCCACCACCAGGACGCGCTTCCCCATGGCGCCCAGACAGGCAGCCAGGCTGATGGTCGTGGTCGTCTTGCCCACGCCGCCCTTCTGATTCGCTATGGATATGACTGGATTCGGCACGCGCCAGATTTAGGGAATCCCACCGCCTCTCGTAAAGCGCAAACCATTGACACGGCCCTCACGATCGCGATGCTGTCCGCATGTCGGCCATCCGCGTGATCCTGATTCTGTTGGCGCTCCTCTCCTCCTGCGGCGTCGCGATGGAGCCGGACGCCTTTCTTGCGCGACATTGTCTCGACTGCCACGACGGTGACACCCAGAAAGGCGACCTGCGTCTGGATGCCTTGCCCCCGCCGATGGAGGATCCCGGGACCGCGGACACCTGGACCAAGATCGCGGCCCTGGCGGAATCGGGCGAAATGCCGCCGGCCAGGAAGCCCCGACCGAAGGCGACGGAAGTCGATGCGTTCGCCTCAAGGATCGGCGGCGAGTTGGCCAAGGTCCTGAAACCCACCCCCGCCCTGCGTCGGATGAACCGCGCTGAATATGAGAACACCATTCACGACCTGCTCGGCACGGACACGCCCCTGTCGGATCTTCTCCCCGAGGACGGCAGCGTGCAGGGCTTCGACAATGTCGCGACAGGCCTGGGAATCTCATCGATCCTGATGGAACGTTATCTTGAGGCGGCGAATGCGGCGTTTGAAGGCGTGATCCGCCGGGTCAAACCCGCTCCGGCGGAGACACGGAGGGCGGTGTTGATGGAGCGGAAGGAAAACATCGATTCGGTGGCAAAGAAGAAGGGGGGCGTGATCGAGGTTGGCGGGGCCTTCGTGGATTTCACGCCCGGTTGGCCGCCGGCGCGCATCGACTCCGCGCATCCGATCGAGGATGGCATCTACCGCTGCCGCGCGGCGGTGTTCCCACATGATCCGGGCGAGGACCGGACGCTGACCGTCGCGGTGTTCACCGGTCCGTTGTTCGGCGACGGCAAACGCGCGCTGCAGGGAATCTACGACGTCACGGGAACGCCGGAGAATCCGCGCATCATCGAATTCACGACGCGCATGAAGGAGGGGCACACGATGCACATCCTGCCGTGGGTCCACCCCGAGCACGTGACCTGGCGCGACAAGCATGA
Organism: Verrucomicrobiales bacterium; assembly: GCA_038126035.1. Lineage (GTDB taxonomy): Bacteria > Verrucomicrobiota > Verrucomicrobiia > Limisphaerales > JAYPEY01 > JAYPEY01. The sequence goes on from JAYPEY010000019.1 coordinate 64,565, forward strand.
GAATCGTCCCGGGGTCGGCATTGTCTGGGCCGAGACCCACGGCCCGCTGGATCAGGCGTTTCCGGCGGCGTCGCAACAGAAGCTGTTTGGACAATCGGACACGCTGCGGATGGTCGAGGGCGAGTCCTATTACATCCGGCATCGCCGCGGCGTGAAGAGGCAGCATGTCGAATCCGACGCGCCGCGGGAGGACGTCGAACGCATCATCCGGGACCTGGCTCCCCGCGCCTTCCGTCGACCGGCGGACAAGGCGTTGGTCGACCAGTTCGTGAACCTGGCCCTGGCGCGACTGGATGAGGGGAGCCCCTTTGAAAACGCCGTGCGGGCCGGCGTTTCAGCGATCCTTTGTTCGCCGCATTTTCTCCTGCTGAATCGGAGTCCCCGGGTCGATGACTTCGAGATCGCCTCCAGATTGTCCTATTTCCTCTGGTCATCAATGCCGGACGCCGAACTGCTCAAACTCGCGGGCGAAGGACGGCTGAAGGACGCCGCCGTTCGTCGCGCGCAGGTGGAGCGGATGCTCAACGATCCGAAACGCGAGCGCTTCATCGAGAACTTCACCGGCCAGTGGCTGAATCTGCGCGACATCGAGTTCACCACCCCCGACAAGAAGCTGTATCCGGAATTCGACGAACTCCTGCTGCGTTCCATGCTCGCCGAGACGCGCGGTTTCTTTCGCCACGTCCTGACCAACGACCTGAGCGTGATCAATTTCGTCGATTCGGAATTTGCGATCCTGAATCAGCGACTGGCCGATCACTACGGGATTCCCGGTGTGCGCGGACACGAGAAGCTTCGTATCGTGAAACTGCCGGAGGAGAGCATCCGCGGCGGCGTGATGGCGCAGGCGAGCATATTGAAGGTGACCGCCAACGGCACGAGCACGTCGCCCGTGCTGCGCGGCGTCTGGGCCCTGGACAAACTGCTGGGACAGCCCTCATCCGCGCCGCCGGCAGGCGTTCCGGCAGTGGAGCCGGACATCCGCGGCGCGACGACCATTCGAGAGCAGTTGGACAAGCATCGCAACATCGAGGCCTGCGCACGCTGCCACGCCCGCATCGACCCGCCCGGCTTCGCCCTGGAACAGTTCAACGCCATCGGCGGCGAGCGCGACTACTACCGTTCGCTGGGCAGGAACAAACAGGGCCGCGTCAAGAACACCGTCTACTACGTCGGACCACCGGTCGAAAAAGGCGGCCAGTGGGCGGACGGCTCCAGGTTCAGCGGCTTTCGTGAGTTCCGGAAACAGATGGCCGCCAAACCGGAGCAGATCGCCCGACCACTGGCGGAAAAATTGTTGATCTATGGCACGGGCCGGCCGGTCGGACTCGCGGACCGCGCCGCTGTCAACGAGATCGTAAAGCGGGCGGAGGCGAAGGAACCGGGTTTGCGCTCCATGATTCACGCGGTGGTGGAAAGCGACCTGTTTATGCGGCCATGATTGACATGAGAACCAAGACACTGAACCGAAGGACATTCCTCCGCGCGGGAGGCGTTTCCATGGCTCTGCCGACGCTCCAGGCGCTGGCCCCGCGGACGGCGCGGGCCGCGGAGGAGAAAGCCGATGTGCGGCGCATGGTCGCCATCTGCGCGCCCTTGGGCATTCACACGCCCAACCTCTTCCCAAAGACCGCGGGCGCAGGCTACGAGGCGACGCCCTACCTCGAACCGCTTCAGGCGGTGAAGGAGAACTTCACCGTGATCTCCGGGCTCATGCATCCGCTGGTCGATGGCGGGCATCACGCGGAGCGCAGCTTCCTCACCGGCGCGGCGCACCCCGGACAACCGAGCTTCCGCAACACGATATCGGTCGATCAATATGCCGCCGAACGGATCGGCCACCTCACGCGATTCCCCTTCTTGACGCTGTCAGCAAACAGCAACGGCATCTCCTACACGCGCTCCGGCGTGCAGATCCCCGCGGAACAACGGCCGTCGCGTATCTTCAAGCGGTTGTTTCTCGAAGGGACTGAGGCGGAGAAGACCGCGCAGTTGAGCCGGATCAAGGACGGACAAAGCATCATGGACCTGGTCGCCGGGCAGACGCGTTCGTTGTCGCGCCGAATCGGCCGCGAGGATCACGAAACTCTGGACCAGTATTTCACGAGCGTGCGCGAGGTGGAGCAACGCCTGGTCCGCGCCGAGGACTGGGTGAAGAAACCCAAACCCAAGGTGGACGCCCCCCCGCCGCAGGACATCGAGGATCGGGCAGACTTCACCGGGCGCATGGGGCTGATGTTCGATCTAATGCATCTGGCCCTGCAGACGGATTCGACCCGCTTGATCACCTTGAAGGGGGCCGGCGGCAACGAGGTGGTGAATCTCCGCGGCATCGACGACGGCTGGCACAATCTCAGCCACCATGGCAAGGCCCCCGGCAAGATCAAACAGCTCGCCATCATCGAACGGGAGGAAATGCGACTCTTCGGAGCCTTCCTGAAGAAGCTGGAGCAGACAAAGGAGGGCGGCGCCACATTGCTCGACAAGACCTCCGTCATGCTCGGCTCCAACCTCGGCAACGCCTCCAGCCACAACAACACCAACCTCCCCATCGTCGTGGCGGGAGGCGGCTTCAAGCATGGTCAGCACCTTGCCTTCGATTCGGCCAAACCGCCGCCGCTGTGCAATCTGTTCGTCTCCTTCCTTCAGGGACTCGGATTGGAGGTCGGCGAGTTCTCCAGCGGGACGGGGACGTTGTCCGGATTGGCGTAGAAATTCGTAGCCGCAACCTTCAGGTTGCGATTCGAGTTCGGAGGAACGAGAAGTGAGACATGGCGTGGCTCACTTCTCGCGCTGGCAGCGCTCGCGGCGCAACTGAAGGTTGCGGCTACGATGTGCGGTTGCGCGGCGCCTCAAACCACCCCCTGCGTCAACAGCGCCCAATACGACTTCATGAATCCTCGCTTCAAGAGACAGATGGCCTCGCTGGGACGGGCGACCTCGGGGGCGTTCTTGCGGGTGTAGTCGAGCATGATGGCCTCCCCATAGCCGGTTTCGAGAAAGGAAACGACGCGTCCCCGGTATTCAGCCTTCTTTCGATCGGGAATTGCGCCAAGGATATCCGCCTCGATTTGTTCGGCCACCGCGCGGGCCTCGAAATGCGCCGTGCTCGCCTCCTTGGAAACCGCGAGGTTCGTGGCGTCGCCGACCGCCCAGACCGACTCGGCGTCCTTCACCTGCAGCGATCTGGGCAGGGTGCAGACAAAGCCCCGGCGGTCCGCAAGCTCGCTGCGACGCAGAAACCTCGCGCCGCGATTGGGCGGCGACATGACCAACAGGTCGAAGGACTCCGAGTCGCCGCGGCGATTGGCGATGGTCTTCTTCTCCGGATCGGCGGAATGGGTGTGAAAGCGCGGCCGGAAGCCGATACCCCGCTTCTTGAAAAGCTGCAGGATCAGATCGGAGACGTCATCGTTCTTGTGCGGCTGCCCCTCGGGATGCACGAACAGGATCTCGGATTTCCCCTTCAAATCACGGCGCTGGAGTTCCTCCTCCAGAAGGAAGGCGAACTCAACCGGACCAAGCGGATTCTTGTGCGGGACGGCCGCCGCGCCGACAACGATCCTCCCTCCGGCAAAACGCCTCAGCTGCGAACGCAACAACATGGCCTCCCCCAGCGAAAAGAAATGATGGCCGGCCTCCTGCAATCCGGGAACGACGGAAGGCTCCAGGCAACAACCCGTGGCAATGACGAGATGATCGAAGTGCAGTTCCCGGCCGTTCTCCAGCCGCACCCATTGATCCTCGTGATCCAATCCGACGACCTTCTGCTCGACCAGGTCGACACGCTTGTCGAGCAGCCCTCGGACCGGACGCTTCAACGTTCCGGGGGAAACCCGATCAAAGGCAATCTGAACCTGCGCCGGTTGAAAATAGTGCTGTTTCGAATCGCTGATGACCGTGATGGCGCCCAGATCCCTGGGCAGACGGCGGGCGAGGGTGTCGGCGACAAGGACGCCAGCGACGCCGCCTCCGAGGATGACGATTTCATTCATGGCAGGACTCTTGAATTGTTCGGAATCGACTCAAGCATGAACCGTTCCGATCGCGCAAAAATCAAGCGACCAATCCCGGAATCGGGTCGGAGTGATAGATGTAGTTGGGCCGCTCGAGCGTGTCCTCCCAATAGGCGGATTGCGGGATGCCCAGGGCGCGATAGATCGTCGCGGCAAAGTTCTCCGGCTTCTGCGGATCCTCGGTCGGATACGCGCCGATACTGTCGGACTTCCCGATGACGGCGCCGCCCGGCACGCCGGCTCCGGCGAACCAGACCGTCTGCAGCGCGCCCCAGTGATCGCGACCAGGCAGCGTCGCGCTGGGAATCTTGAAAATCCGGGGCGTGCGACCGAATTCACTGGCCATGACGACGAGCGTGTCGTCGAGCAGGCCGCGTTCCTCGAGGTCGTCCAGCAGTGCGGACACCGCCTTGTCGGTCGGCGGGAAAAGGAAGTTCTTGAGATTCGGAAACGCGGCCTGATGCGTGTCCCAGGTTTCATTGTTGCCCAGGTTGACCTGCACAAGGCGCACGCCGGCCTCGACGAGTTGGCGCGCCTGCAGCAACGACCAACCGAAGGCGTTGCGCCCGTATTTGTCCTGCAGTTTGGGATCCGCTCCATGGACATCGAAGGCGGCCTGGGTCTTCGGATCGGAGAGCAGCGACACGGCCATCTGCCGGTAGCGGTCATATTCCTCCGCGGCGTGATCGAGGTCGCGACGCTGGGCCTCCAGACTCTTCACGAGACCAAGGCGGTCGAACATGCGACCGCGGCTCAGTCCTTCAGGCAGGGCCAGGCTGGGCGCGTGGTAGCGCAGCCTGGATTCGGTGTCCCTGCCCTTGGCATGGTGAAAAAGGTATTCCGGATAGGCCCCGTAGGTGAGCGGATTGTAGGGCGAGGCGGAAAGAAAAAAAGGATCGCGCCGCCCCCCCATGTGACCGGCGAACTGCCCGGGAATCACGCGTCCGGTCCGATGCACCAGTTTCTCCGGCAGGACAATGGCGGGCGGGAGATTGTTGCGCGCGGGAACGACATCATTGGCGATCGCGGCGATGGAGGGAAAATCGGTTTCCTTGGGGGCCCGGGGATCAAATCCGGTCGGCGTTTCACTGCGGCCGGTGAGCATGATGTGATGCCCCTGGGAGTGCTCGTTCCAACCGTGGGTCAACGAGCGACACAGCGCCCACTTCTCGCTTCGCTTGGCCAATTCGGGCAGATGCTCGCAGATCTGCAGGCCGGGCGTCCGCGTGGAAATCGGTTTGAATTCGCCCCGCGTCTCCTCCGGGGCCTCCGGCTTCATGTCGAAACTGTCGATCTGCGAAAGCCCGCCGGAAAGAAAGATGTAGATGACGGATTTGGCCTTCGCGTTCGGCGTCGCGGCGCCCGCCTCCTTCTGCGCGGCCTCCAACAGGGAGAGGTGGTTCATCCCGAGCCCCAGCAACCCGATGGATCCGGCCTGCAGCGCCGCCCGGCGGCTGAGCCGTGGATGGGCGGGACTGGGCTTGTGTCTTGCCATGACGGTCTTCCGTATTCTGATTGGACGTTGGGAATCCTATTTCAGCGGATTGGCCCGTAAAGCAAAAAGCCGGCGACCGGAATCAATCCGGCCGCCGGCCCTGAATACTGATTACTGATTACTGAATACCGATCAACCGGCTTACAGACTCTCAGCGTTGTCGCTCAGGTAGGAGGCGACGCCCTCGGCGTCGGCCTTCATGCCCGCCTTGCCTTCCTGCCAACCGGCGGGACAGACCTCGCCGTGCTCCTCGTGGAATTTCAGCGCATCGACCATGCGCAACATCTCGTCGATGTTTCGGCCGAGCGGCAGATCGTTGATCACCGCGTGGCGAATGACGCCTTCCTTGTCGATGAGGTAGGAGGCGCGCAGGGCGACGCCGGCGTCGTGCTCGATATCGTAGGCCTGGGCGATCTCGTGTTTCAGGTCGGCGACCAGCGGGTATTTCACCGGCCCGATGCCGCCCTCATTGACCGGCGTGTTGCGCCACGCGGCATGGGTGAACTGGGAATCAACCGAAACGCCAACCACCTTGACCCCGCGTTTCTCGAATTCCCCGATCCGCTTGTCAAAGGCGATGATCTCGGTCGGGCAGACAAAGGTGAAATCCAACGGATAGAAGAACAGCACGACGTAGTCGCCCTCCAGCGAGGAGAGTTGGAAACTGTCGTTGATCGAGCCGTCGGCCATGACGGCGGTGGAAGTGAAGTCGGGGGCTTTCTTGGTTACGAGCATGTTCGGATGTGTGTTGTTTGTGCTTCAGGTCCATTGGCTGGGAGACAACGTCCGTCTCCGGAAAATGGGCAGGTGTTTTGGCCCCTTGAACGGTGTTTCGCAAGTCCAAAGCGCGAGTTCACACCAGCAACGCTCCATGAATCGGCCCGCTGGACAATCGGGATCGATTTGCTAGGTTGACCGCGAAGCGAATCATACCGGCGCCACGCGCTCCCGGCTCCCATGTCAAAGCCCCTTCCATCCGCCCTGCTGCTGACGATCGGCATGTCCTTTGCCGTCTCCGCGGCCGCGCAGAACCCGCAGGCCGTCCACTGCCTCGCCTGCGACAAGGGGCCGCTGACCGGCCGCTACTGGAAAAGCGAATTGGGAGCCATCTGCGAGGACTGCCACAAGCTGGAACGTCGCTGTTGGATCTGCAGACATCCGGCGGCCAAGGACTACATCAAGACCCCCGACGGCCGCTACATCTGCCGTCGCGAGGCGAAGAACGCCATCATCAGCCAACAGGCCGTCCACCAGACCTTCCAGCGCACCCGCAACGCCGTGAAACGGATGACGCGCAATTACATGGCTCTCAAGAGCCCCAAGATCAACGTCGAGGTCTTCAGCCAGCCGGTCTGGGATCCGGACGGAACCAAGAGCGCGCTGCATCGCCAGGGCCTCGCCACCACCCGTCAGGTCGGCGGGCGCTTTCATCACAACGTCATGTTGATCAGCGGTCTGGTGAACACCAATCTCATCGGCGTCAGCGCCCACGAATTCACCCATCTCTGGATCAACGAGAACAGGGGGGATCACAAGATCGATCCCCAGACCAATGAAGCCATCTGCGAGATGGTCGCCTACAAGCTCGCCGAGACCTACCGACACCACAACTACATGAAGGTGATCCGGGAAAACACCTACACTCAGGGGCGGGCCAACGAACTGCTCCCACTGGTGAACCGCTATGGCCTGAAATCCCTGCTCCGGTGGGTCCTCGAGGGGACGGGTCCAACGCCCTCGGCGCGCGACCTGGCCCGCCTCCGCTCCAGCCGCCCCGCCGCAACCGCCGCATCGCCGACCATGCCCGCGACAAAGTCGTCCCCGCTCTACAATTCCCGTCCGCGCGCGAAGGCGACGCCCCCCGCCGACCTCGAACTCAAGGGCGTGCTCGGAGCGCCCGGAAAATACACCGCCCTGATCAGCGGCGTCATGTTCCAGGAAGGGGATACCCGGACCGTCAAGCTGCAGGGAAAATCCATCAGGGCCCGCTGCGAGAAGATCACCAGAACCACGGCCACCCTGAAACTCGAAGGCTCCAAAGAGCCGCTCGAACTGCGTCTGAATTGAGCTCCATGGCCGCCGCAACCGTCATCGCCAACGGGGCCGAACTCCCGGCCGACCTCCCCTGCTCCATCGAGCAGTTCCTCATCGCGCAGAACCTCCTCCCGCGCAGCGTCGTGGTCGAATTGAACGGCGAGGCCATCGCGCCCTCCGAATTCCCCGAACGCCGCCTCAGTGCCGGGGACCGGATGGAAATTGTGAAGATCGTGGCCGGCGGGTGAAAAAGGGGTTGAACTCCTTCGCCTGAAATGTTCCAATCCTCTGCCTCCGGTCGCCCTTATGGTGGAATTGGCAGACACGCTACCTTGAGGTGGTAGTGCCCAAAAGGCGTACAGGTTCGAATCCTGTTAAGGGCACCATTCAACCGGAATCCGCGAATTGCAGCTGTATCGAGTCAACCTCGCGAACCCGATCATGAAACGCTCCCCCCTTCTCTCCGTCACGGCCTTGGCGGCCCTTCTCGCCTGCGGCTGTTCCTCCGTTGAACATTACGAGGTTCAGCTCAAGCAGCCCAATCCCTACTCCTCGGGCGTGATCCGATCGCAGAAAAAACCGCAGAAGAAGTCGGAGTCTGTCCTGCGGTTTGCCGATGAACATGGCCAACGCTTCCAGATCGAGTCTGTTTACGTGGAATCCATCAAGCCGCCGCCGCCGGGATCGCAGGCGCTCGGGACCGAAGCCAACGCCAACTACCAGATCAATCTCACCGCCACCAACATCTACGGAGTCCGCGTCGCCTACACCCCGGAAAAACCCGTCCGCACGACACAGCGCTACTATCTCGTGAAACGCTTGGATGGACGTGAATTGAAGGTGCCGGATGTCTACGTGACCGGCATCGAGGCGAAGACCAAGAAGGACCTCTACGAGGACGCAGACCCCCAGTTCATCGAGAAATTCAGCTACCGCTGAGCTTCTCGACATACTTGGCCAACATGTCGGGCTCCAGGTTGACCGCATCCCCCACCGATCTCTCCTTCATCGCGGTCACCACGTGGGTGTGGGGAATGATCCAGATTCCGAAGCTGCGCTTCTTAACGGACGCGACCGTCAGGCTGATTCCGTCCAACGCCACCGATCCCTTGGGGACCATGTAGCGCATGATCGACGCCGGGGCGGCAACCTCCAGCGCCCAGTCGTCCCCGACCTTTTCCCAGCGCCTGATCTTCCCAAGCCCGTCAATGTGTCCGGTGACGAAGTGACCGCCCAGGCGGCTGTCCGCCCGGAGCGAGCGCTCGAGGTTTACCAGGGAGCCCGGGCGAACGAACTGCAGATTGGTTCGCTTCCAGGTTTCCTGGAGCAGGTCGAACCGGGCCGTCTTCCTCTTCCCCCTGCCCTTCAACTCCACCACCGTCAGGCAGCATCCGTTGACAGCCAGGCTGTCGCCGATCTTCAGGTCCCCGCCGCAAAGGCGCATCGACACCGTGAGTCGGATTGATTCCTCTCCCTGCTCGATCGTTTCGATCGTCCCGGTCTCTTCGACAATGCCCGTGAACATGACGCCTCCTCAGACTTCCTTCACCACGCCCCAATAGACATCCAGCCGCTTGTCCAGAAACAGCTTCACCGCGCGCGTCAGCGCCTTCGACTCCAGCGTCTGCCCGCGCTCAACAATCTCCTTCAGCGACATCCCGGACGTCACCTTGAAGCACTCCTGCGCAATGATCGGGCCCTCGTCCAGGTGCATGCTGACGAAATGCGCCGTGACGCCGATGATCTTCACCCCGTGCTCGTAGGCCTGTCGATAGGCCTGCGCCCCCGGAAAACTCGGCAGCAGCGAGGGATGGATGTTGATGATCTTGTTCTTGTGCCGCCAGACAAAGTTGGGCGACAGGATCTTCATGAAACGCGCCAACACCACGAAATCCGCCTCGAATTCATCCAGGATCGCCTGCGTCCTCTTTTCCGCCGCGGCGCGGTCGTTCCAGGCGACATACTTGAAGGGCAGCTTGTATTTCTTCGCGAGCGGCTCCAAGTCGCGCCGGTTGGAAATCACCACCGCCGGTTCCGCCTTCTTCAGCCTGCCGCTCTTCAGGTCGGCCATCAGCGCCTCCAGGCAATGCGGCTCCTTCGTGACCAGAATCGCCATGCGCTGCTTGCGATGCGGCTCGGTGATCCGGACGCCGATCTCCATGCCCAGTTCCCCGGCCAGGGCCTTCAGTCCCTTGCGCAGGTCGCCGGCATTCAGGTCGTCGCCCTTCCACGAGGCCTGGATGGTCATGCTGAACTGGCCCCGCGTCACCTGCTCCTCCAGAGCCTCGATGTTCGCCGAGGCGTCAAACAGGAAACTGGTGATCCGGGCCACCACGCCGGTCTTGTCCCGGCCGATCACGGTTATGGTCGCGTAATGATTCATTTGTCTGATGGGCGGAGATTGGTCGGCAAATCCTGCTCAACAAGCAAGTTGATTCTGCGGGGAGGGGAAAGAATGGCGACCCCAACGGGATTCGAACCCGTGCTGCCGGCGTGAAAGGCCGGTGTCCTAACCACTAAACGATGGGGTCGTCAGGAAAGAGACGCAGGGGAATATAATCCAAAGGAACGAATGTCACGCGGAAAATCCGATTTTTTGCGGAGCTGACAGGCATTCTCCAATCCCAGGTTCCCCGGATCTCGGAGCGCCTAGCATTGCTCGGCATGAATTCGAAACCCCAACTCTCCAACTTTCCAACTCTCCAACTCTCCAACTCTCCAACTCCCTCCCCGCCCTACTCCTCTTTTGTCTCCGCCAATGACTCCAACATCACCTTGGGATCCTGGGTGGGGACCTTGCAGGCGAAATTCTGGCAGACGTAGGCCGTGGCCCGTCCATCGAAGCTGCTCTGGTTCTTGGTGTAGCCGGCGATTCTGGAGATTGCAGGGGCCTCCCCATCCGGACGGAAGATCACGACCTTGTTTGGCAGGAAGCGGGTCCGCAATTCAGCCAGCATCTTCTTCGTGTCGTCGGCGCCGGCCCTGCCCGCAATGACAACCTCATGGGCGGGCCCGACCATGAAGTCCACGGCCAGCAACAGCATGGGATTGTTGCGCGGCCCCTTGCTTACGGAGGCCGAGAAGGCCTTGATCAATTCGTCCGCCTTCTTCTCGTAATCCATCTTTCCGGTCATGCGGGCCAAGCGCACCAGGTTCAGCGCCGCGACCGAATTGCCCGAGGGGATGGCGCCGTCGTAGATCTCCTTGCTGCGGACCAGCAGTTTCTCGCCGTCATCCGCGGTCAGGAACAAGCCGCCGCCATCCGCGTCCCAGAAATGGGTCAACATGACGTCGTTCAACTCAACAGCCGCCTGCAGGTAACGCGCGTCAAAGGTCGCCTCGTAGAGATCGATCAAGCCCCAGACCGCGAAGGAGTAATCCTCGAGATGAGCGGGCAGTCCGGCCTCGCCGGCGCGGTAGCGCTTGTGCAGACGGCCGTCCTTGCGACGCAGCTTCTCCAGCAGGAAATCACCCGCCTTCTCTGCGGCAGCCGTGTATTTGGGATTCTCGAACGCCTGCCCCGCCTTGGCCAGGGCCGCAATCATGAGTCCGTTCCAATCGGTCAGGGTCTTGTCGTCCTTGTAGGGGTGAACCCGCTTTTCCCGGACGTCGAAAAGCTTTCTGCGGATCGACTCCACCCGCTTCGCCAGGGCCGACTCGTCCATCTGCAGCTCCTTTGCGTGCTCGGCGAGGGGCTTTCTCAATTGCGGAATGTTCGCGACGGTCTTCTGCTGCGTCTTTTCATCCTTGAAGTTGCCCTCCTTCTCGATGGCGAAGACCGTGTTGAACAGTTTCCCATCCTCCTCGCCGAGCAACTTCAGCAGTTCCTCCTCGCGCCAGAGGTAGAACCTGCCCTCAACCCCCTCGCTGTCGGCGTCCTCGGCGCTGTAGAATGCGCCTTCCTTCGAGGTCATGTCGCGCAGGACATAGGTGAGGATTTCATCGGCCGTGCGCTTGAACTTCTCCTTCTTCGTCGCCTGCCAGGCCTCGACGTTGGCGATCGTCAGCAATGCCTGGTCATAGAGCATCTTCTCGAAATGCGGCGCGATCCAGAATGGATCCATGGAGTAGCGGTGCGTGCCATGGCCGATATGATCCCACATGCCGCCCGCCCGCATGGCGTCCAGGGTCTTCTCCACCATGCGCAGGGCCTCCCGCTCACCGCTGCGCTTCCAATGACGAAGGAGATACATGAGGTTGTGCGGAACCGGGAACTTCGTGCCCAGGGTCAACCGGCCCTGCCGCGGATCGAAGCGGCCGAAGCCGCCGCGTTCCTCGTCGAACTCGCGGGCAAACGCCTTGAACGCGGAATCCAGAACATCCTTGCCCAGGCTGTCGCCCGGCGCGCCGCCGGAGATCTCGCCCAGCACGCGCGTCGCCTCCTCCGCGCTTTTCAACAGGTCGTCCTTCCGAGTCTTCCACAATTCCCCGACCTGCGGGATCAACTGCATCATCCCCGGCCGCCCGGGCAGGCTTTCCTTGGGAAAATAGGTGCCGCCGTGGAAGGGCTTCTTGTCCGACGTCATGAACACCGTCATCGGCCAACCGCCGCTGCCAGTCAGGGCCTGCACGTAGGCCATGTAGACGTTGTCGATGTCCGGCCGCTCCTCGCGGTCCACCTTGATGCAGATGAAATGCTCGTTCAGCAACCTGCCGACCTCCTCGTCCTCGAAGGACTCATGCTCCATGACGTGGCACCAATGACAGGTCGAATAGCCGACCGAGAGAAACACGGGTTTCCCCTCCTTCTCCGCCTTCTTGAACGCTTCCTCTCCCCAAGGATGCCAGTCCACCGGGTTCCGGGCGTGCTGCAGGAGATACGGGCTCTGCTCAAAAATGAGCCGATTGAATTCCGGCCCGCCATCCTTGGGCAGTTTGGCGATCTCTGCCGCCGCCGGCAGAGGTTTCCTCACGCGCGGAGCCTCGGCGGCATGCGCAGATCCTGCCATGGAACCTTTCTCAAATCCGGCGTCAAAAAGAACAAGGAAACCCATGAGGGCAATCGTGGCGACACGGGACTGTCCCGCGCGAGTGTGTGTGAACTTCATGTGCGGCGCGTTCATACGCGCTCCATCAGACACCGTCAACGCGCGATCGATTCAATGGGGGCTGAATGCTCAGGTTCAGATACTGGATACTGGATACTGGGTTCTGGGTTCTGGGTTCTGCCATTTGCCATTTGCCATCCATGCCCCTCAC
>JAYPEY010000020.1:0-38704 GCA_038126035.1 Verrucomicrobiales bacterium
GTTCTCGGTTCTCGGTTCTTCGTCTTCCGTTTGCCATTTGCCATGGGCCATTTGCCATCCGGGAACGGGAAACCTGAATGAAAAACCGCTTGCGCCCGGCAACCCCGAAACCCATTCTCTCCGCCCGAAAATTATGGAATATCCGATCTCAAATCGCGCATCGTCACTCACGCCCTCGGTCACGCTCGCCATCAGCGCCGAGGCCAAACGCCTCAAATCGGAAGGCAAGGACGTCGTCGGTTTCGGCGCCGGCGAACCGGACTTCGACACTCCGGACCACATCAAGGACGCCGCCAAGAAGGCCTTGGACGAGGGTTTTACGAAATACACCGCCGCCTCGGGCATCCCGGAACTGAAGCAGGCGATCGCCGACAAGTTCCAGCGCGACAACGGCCTTACCTACGATCCCGCCCAGATCACGGTCGCCTGCGGCGGCAAGCATTCCTGCTACAACCTGTTCATGGCGACCTGCCAGGAGGGCAACGAGGTCATCATCCCGGCCCCCTATTGGTTGAGCTATCCCGAGATGGTGACGCTGGCCGGCGCCAAACCGGTGATCATCGAGACCAGCGACGCCACCGAATTCAAGGTGCAGCCCGATCAACTCCGCGAGGCGATCACCGAAAACACGCGGATCTTCATCCTCAATTCGCCCAGCAACCCGACCGGCGCGGTCTACACGCCCGACGAAATCAAGGCTCTCGGCGACATCTGCGTTGAAAAGGGCATCCTGATCCTCAGCGACGAGATCTACGAAAAACTCCTCTACGAGGGCGCCGTTCACAAGAGTGTGGCCAGCTTCTCCGAGGAGCACCAGGCGCATACGGTCATCGCGCACGGCCTGGCCAAGGAGTATTCCATGACCGGCTGGCGCCTGGGCTACATCGCCGCGCCGCTGCCGATCGTGAAGGCGATCAACGCCATCCAGAGCCACAGCACGAGCAACCCGACCTCCTTCGCGCAGAAGGGCGCTGTCGAGGCCTTGAACGGGCCGCAGGATCACCTGCCTGTCTGGCTGGAACAATTCGACAAGCGCCGCAAGTACGCGCACGAACGGTTGAACGCCATGAAGGGCGTCAGCTGCGTGAACGCAAAGGGCGCCTTCTACCTTTTCCCGAACATCTCCGGAACCGGGCTCGCCGCGCCGGAATTCTGCGAGCGCCTGCTCAAGGAGGACCTGGTCGCCGCCGTGCCGGGCGAGGCCTTCGGAGCGCCGGGCTACCTTCGCATCAGCTACGCCACCAGCATGGATCTGATCGAGAAGGGCCTCGACCGCATGGAGAAGTTCTGCGCCGGTTTGGGCGGTTGAGATTGTGCGGGCGCAGCGTCCCGTCCCGTAGTCGCGACCTGCAGGTTGCGCCGCGAGTTCGCACGAACGAGAAGTGACGAACCCAAGGCTCCATACTCTCGCGCGACGCGCTCGATACGCAACCTGAAGGTTGCGGCTACGATGCCGACGCAACCGGCCCACGAAACATACCGAACGCCGTCCGACCACAAACCGCCAACAGGTAAACGCCCGCCAACACCACAATGTGCGTCGGCCCGATGGGCAGATCCCAGTGATACGCGGCGCAGAACCCGGCCAACGCCCCCGCCCCGCCCGTCAGCGAGGCAAGGATCGCCAACTGTCGCATGCTGCGGGCGAACAACCGCGCGGTCATCGGCGGCATCAGCATGAAACCGAAGGTGATCAGCGGCCCCACAATGAACACCGAGATCGAGATGCTGAGCCCGATCAGCGCAAAGAGCAGGACATCCCAGGCCGCCACCCGCTTGCCCAGGACCACAGCCAGGGCGCGATCGTAGGAGACCAGCAGCAGTTCCTTGCGAAATAACAGCAGCAGCGTCGTCAACACGGCGAAGGAACAGCCTCCCAGCCACAGATCTTCGTCCATGACCGCGATGATCTCCCCCTTCAGCAGACTGAGCCAACCGCGTTCGGCCTGGGGGCACTTCGCCAGCAGCAGGATGCTGGTCGCCGTGGCGATCACATAAGCCGCGCCGATACGCCCTTCCGTGCCGCCCTGACTCCTCCGCTCCAACACCGCCAGAATCACCAGGGCCGCGCCGGCAAAGGCGATCGCCCCCACAAGAGCCAACACCCGCTCGTTCGCGCCATGCATGGCGTCGTAGTCCCCGAACCACACGTGCATGGAAAGCGCCAGGGCAATCCCGCTCGCGGAGATATGCGGCAGCGCCACGCCCAGAAACACCATCCGCCGCATGACCAGGAAGATCCCGAACAACGGCACGACAAAGCCGATCAGCAGGCTGACATGGACCGAGTTCCTGAGCAGGAACTCCGGGTCCAGAATTTCGCGCAACAGCTCCATGTCAGCTCATCTGAAGTTGCAGCATCTGCTCGATGCGTTCGGGACTGAGCAACTCGTCCACGCCTCCCTGGACGGCCTTCCCATCGCGCAGCCAGACCAGGTCGGTCGCGAGTTGGCGCATCCAGTGGAGTTCATGATTCACCATCAGGATGCTGATGCCGGCCTTCTTGTGCAGCCCGGCGAGCAACTCGCCCACGGCCTTCGCGGCGTCCGCGTCAATGCCGGCGGTCGGTTCGTCAAGGACCAGCAGTTCCGGATCGCAGACCAGCGCCCGCGCGATCAGGACGCGCTGCATCTGCCCGCCAGACAATTCCGAAAACCGCCGCGGCGCGAGTTCGGCGGCGCCCACATGGTCGAGAGCCTTGGCGACCCGCTCCTTCGCATCCGCGTTCAGGCGTCTCAAGGGACCGAACTCCCCGTAAAGCCCCATCTGCGCGACCTCGAACGCGGAGAACAGATAGACCGGATCCAGCGATTCCCGCTGGGGGACGTGACCGATCCGGAGTTTCCCGCCGCCGGGCGAGCGCGCCACGAACGAACCGGCCACCGGCGGGATGATGCCAAGCAGGGTCTTGATCAACGTCGTCTTTCCCGAACCATTCGAGCCCAGCAGCCCGGTGAACGCGCCGCGCTTCAATTCGAAACCCAGCCCCGACGCCAGCGCCCGACGATCGTAACCGATCGCAAGATCCGACAGCTTGATGACCGCCTCGTCGCTCATGCCCGCTATTTCAACGCCTTGTCGAATTCGGAGACAAGCCTGTCGATCCAGCCGATGTAATCCTGCGCCCCCCCGGATTCGGTCGGCATGATCGGCAGGGCAAGCGTTGTCGCACCGGACTGCTTCGCCAAGAAATCCGCGAGACGGCGTGATCTGAACGAGCCGATCACGACCAGCTTCACCTTCTCCGCCTTTGCCTTCGGGACCAGCTTGCGAACGTGCCCCGGGGTCGGAGGAAGACCGGGTTTCGGCTCCAACTGCCCGACCACCCTCAGCCCGTAGCGCTCGGCGAAATAGTCGAAGTTGCTGTGGTAGGTGACCAGGGCACTGCCCTTGTGGGCCGTCATGGTCTCGTGCCATTCGATCAGTTTCTTGTCCAACCGCCCGATGAAGGCGTCCAGGTTCTGTTGATAGACGGACGCATTCCCGGCATCGAGGCGCATGACCGCCCTGGCCAGATTCTGCGCGACCGCCTTGCCTCGCAGCGGATCGAGGAGAAAGTGCGGATTCCCCGCCGCGTGCACATCGCCCTGCGAACGATCCACCGGCCCCGTCCGAACGCCCTGGAGGCGGATGCCGGCCGAGGCGCTGACCCGCCCCGGCCCGCCGGGATTGATGTTCCGGTTGCGCGCGCCGGACACCAGCGGCGGCAGCCAGCCAATCTCCAACTCCGCGCCGCCATCGATCAACAGGTCCGCCTTGTTCAGGGTCCTGGTGTAACTGGGGCGCGGCGTCACGAAGTGAGGATCCTCAGCGCCCTGCGCCAACGTCGTCACCGTCGCCTTGTCGCCGACGATCTCGCGAACCAACGCCGCGCAGTCCGGCAGCGTGACCACAATGTTCAACTTCGCCTGCGCGGCGATGGGCGTCAGCGCCAACGCCGCGATCGTCATCAGTTTCAGGTTTTTCATGATCGGAATCGGTTGAATTCAACTCGCGCGCCCGGCTCAGAACCGATGCGCCGAATGCGCGCCCAGGGACATCTCCATCTGCAACCACAACGAATGGTCGATCCCGATGCGATCGCGATCGTCATAGTTGTATTGCAGCCGCACCTTGGAGAATTCGGTCGGATACCAGGTCAGGTTCGGCGAGACGCGGAAGCGATTGCCGCGCTCCAGGTCGATGCCGACCGGAGCGATCGCGCCGGCATTGTCCGCCAGACCGAGCCCCCGCCTCTCATACAGTCCGCGTTTGCCGAACAGGTAGTCAAAACGCAGGCCGGCCACCCAGCCCGGACGGAACCCATACAGCAATTGCGAGTAGATTCCGTAGTCCGACAGCGTCTCGGGAGCCAGCACGGCGGGAAGTCCGGTAAGCGGATCCGTCAGCACGCCCTCATCCACGAAACCATTGCCGTCGCCGTCGCCGCCGTTTGCGTCCTCATCCCAGTCGAATCCGCCGGCTTCGAACTTTCGGGCAAGAAACTCGGACTGAAGCTGGACAAACGGAAAACCCCGTTGGTGATCCTTGGCCTGCCACCTCCAGGTGAGATCGGCTCCGTAGATCTGGGTGTCGGTCTCGCCGCCTTCACCCGAGGTGTTGGGGCCGAACGCCGCGCTGCCGCCCAGCAGTATCGTCTGGGTGTCGGTCAGATTGTAGGACATCGCCAGACGCGGATTGAGCAGCATGTCGCTGAGCCGCCTCACACCCCGGTCGTTCTCGGCATGGCGGAATCCCATCGGAACTTCTTCTCCCTCTTCATCCCCATGCCCATGACCGCCGCCGCGAAAGCTGGTCGCCACGCCGCCGCTGTTCTGGACGGTGAAGGACAACTCCGTAAACCACGGCGTCGGCGCGAGCCAGGAAAGGCGTCCGCCGGGATTGCGCATGCCGTCGGGACCCAGCAGGCGGCTGACCGCCAACGGCTGATCCACAAAGCTCCAACCATGAATGTGCGTGGAGTTGTGGCGCCCGAAGTCCGACCAGATCTGCCCGGCCCGCAATTGAAAATTGCCGGGGAGGGACGTGCTTTCCAGCCAGGCCTCCTCCACCTCCATGAAGGAGTCGCCGGTCTGGTTCAGCGCAAAATTGAGGTTGGCCGAACCTTGGAAATAGGGATCCACCGCGCCGGCCAGATTGACCTCGACTCCCTGCACCGTGTAGCCGCGGGCATTGGGGTCATGGCCGCCGGGATTCAATTCCGCCAGATCGTCCGCGGTGGAGCCGCCCACGGTGAAGGTCCCTGTCAGTCCCAGGTCGAGACTGGCATTGCCGCGACTGATGCGGATGGGATCGGTCGGCCGCCAGGACCGGAGTCCTGAGCCCTGGCTGCCGGCTCCCGCCGCGCTGCCTGTGGTCGGGGGCGCCGGAACGGTCACCGCCCCGGTTGAGGTGACCGACGAAACGTCGGTCGGCGAAGGCGCCGCAACCGCTTTCCTGTTCGTGGCGCCGGCCAACGCATCAATCTGCGCCTGCATCGCCTGCAGCTGTTGTTGATGCGCGCGTTGTTGTTCTTCAAACGCCTTCTGCATGGCCTGCAACTGGCGCTGAAGTTCCTGGATCTTGTCGGCCTCCTGCGCCTGAAGCGCTTCAGCCGAAAGGCAGAGGGCGGAGATCAGCCCTGCAATACGATAGATGATCTTCATGATTCTTCTGACTCTTGCGACGCGCAGACTTCATGCCATACGGCCGCGGGGATTGGATTGGGAAAACGGAACGAACGAACGGGAAGCTCAGCCAAGGCTGGGCGGCGCTCGTTCCGGCAGAAGAATGAATCGAGGGGAGGTCAACCCGACTGATTCCGGTCGCACGACGGCAATCGTCAGGTGATTGATTGGCAGCAAAGACGGCAACTCGACCTCGGCCTGCAACACAGCCCCGTGCGCAAACAGGCAAATCCCACAGGTCTCGTGAGAATCCGACGGCTCATTGTCGTGAGTGTGATTCCGACCGTGATCGTGTTCATGATCGCACGAAGACGTCGCCTCGATTGCCTTCTGCCCATGCAACGCCATGTGCAACTCCGGCGACACCGCAACGAAAAACACCGCCAGAATCAACGTCGCCAGGACGCCCGAAAGGACGCCCGCGACGATGTTCGCGTGGCCGGATTGTTGCTTTGCTTTATGCAAACTGATTGCAAAAAAGCGTAAGGCATCGATTTTGGCAAGCGGTTATTCGGACGTTCCGACACACGATGTCGATGCTTGAAAGGGAGCGGGAAGCCGGCGACAACCTTGGTCCGTCATGCTTTCGCCCCTCGTGAAAACCAAGCTCCAACGCCTCATTCTCGGCGTCTTGGCATGTCTGGCGACATGCCTGCACGCCGAAGCAGAACGCCCCAACATCCTGATGATCGCCATCGACGATCTGCGGCCGATGCTGGGTTGCTATGGCGATCCCCGCGCCAGGACGCCGAATATTGACCGGTTGGCCAGACAAGGCGTCCTTTTTGAACGCGCCTATTGCCAATACGCCAAGTGCGGCGTCTCGCGGCTCTCGATCATGTCGGGGCTGAGACCGGACGCGATCGACGCCTTTGCCGGACATCGTCGCCAATATGCGGACGCCTTCCGCGCGCGCCGCCCCGACGCCGTCCCGATGGGGCAGTGGTTCAAACAAAACGGCTACCACACCCGATCCCTTGGCAAGATTTACCACGACGGTTGGGATCTGGCATCCAACTGGTCCAAACCCGCCCTTCCGGGCCGCGAGGCGGAGATGCTGGAGATTCATGACGAAGCCAATCCGACCGGCCCCACCATCATCGCCGAGCGCTGGAACTGCCCCGTCATGCAAAATCCGGACGTCCCGGACGAGCATTTCTTCGCCGGCCGAATGACAACGGAGGCTCTGAAAATCCTCCAAGATCACGACGGCGAAGCGCCTCTCTTCCTCGCGGTGGGTTACCGACGTCCGCACCTGCCGTTCATCGCGCCGAAAAAATACTTCGACCTTCACCAACCCGACGAGGCCTGGCTGGCGAAAAATCCGGAGCCGCCGATCGGTTCACCGGTGATGGCCTGGTTCAACGGCTCGGGCTACGCCGGCGGCGCGCGCAATCATCTCGGGCTCAAGATGCCCAATCCGCCCACCCGCGCGGAGGCCCCTCATTGGAACGGCTATGAAATGCGGAGCTATCGCGGCGCACCGAGCCAGGGTCCGATCGACTCCGCCACGCAGCTCAGACTCATCCAGGCCTACGCCGCCTGCGTCAGCTACGTGGACGCGCAGATCGGGAAGCTGCTGAACGAGCTGGAGAAGTCGGGCCGGTCGAAGGACACGGTGATCGTTCTCTGGGCCGATCATGGCTGGCACCTCGGCGAACACAGCGCCTGGAGCAAGATGACCAACTTCGAGATCGCCACCCGCGTTCCGTTCATCATCGCCGCGCCGGGAATCGCCCCGGCCCGCACGCGCAACCTCGCGGAACTCGTCGATCTCTATCCGACCCTTTGCGACCTGGCAGGAATACAACCGCCCAGGCATCTCGAGGGTGAGAGTCTCGTCCCCGTCTTGAATGAGCCGTCAAAGAAAATCACCACGCAGGCGCTCAGCCAACAGGAGCGTTATCGCGAGAGATTCATGGGCCGCGCCCTGCGCACGGAGAATCATCGCTATGTCGCCTGGTTCGAAAAGAAGACCGGGCGCGTCGTCGAACGCGAACTTTACGACCACCGCATTGACCCGTTGGAAACGAGGAACATCGCCGGCGCACGGGAACAGGCGACGTTGGTGGAGCAACTTCACCACCAACTCAAATCCGGCTTCAATTTGCGTTGACGGCCCGCGACCGGACGGAAGAATCATTCGATGATGCGATTCCCTCCGGCCCTCCTGGGCGGCATTCTGGCTCTGTGCGTCCCGGCCATCGGCTCCGAACGCCCCCACGAAGCGAAGGCCATTCGGCCGGGCGTCACCCTGACCATGCTCCGGGAGCAACCGGATCTTGTCACTCCCACCGGTGTGGACATTGACGCGGCAGGCAACGTCTGGGTCGTGGCCAGCCACACGCACTTTCCGCCTGAGGGCTACCCGGGACCGAAGAAGGACGAAATCCTGGTCTTCGCCGAGGAAGGCATGGGGACGCGCAACGTCTTCTACAACGAGACCCATCACACCATGGATCTGGAACTCGGCCCGGATGGCTGGGTCTATCTCGCCGAGCGCGATCGCATCCTCCGAATCCGCGACACCGACGGCGACGGCAAGGCGGACGAGGAACAGGACATCGCCGTCCTGGCATCCGAAGCCGTCTATCCCCACAACGGCTTGTCCGGCCTCGCCTGGCATCCGGACGGCGATCTCTGTTTCGCGCTGGGGGAAAACTTCTCACAGGCATGGACGTTGACCGGAACGGACGGCAGTTCCGCAACCGGAACGGGCGAAGGCGGAATCTTCCGTTGTCGCGCCGACGGCTCCCGACTGCGGCGCATCGCGAAAGGCATGTGGAATCCGTTCGGGCTCTGCGTTCGCGAGGATGGCGAGATCTTCGCGGCGGAGAATGATCCGGGCGTGCGCCCTCCCTGTCGCATCCTCCACATCGTCGAGGGCGGCGACTACGGCTATCAACGCCACTACGGGCCGGGCGCGCATCATCCTTTCGTCGTGTGGAATGGCGGCCTTCGGGGATCCCTGCCCATGCTACACCCTTCCGGCGAGGCGCCCTGCGGCATCGCGCCGCTGGCCGGCGGACTGCTGATCCCGTCGTGGGGCGATCACCGGATTGACTACTTTTCCCTCAAACGCGAAGGCGCGAGCTTCACCGCGACCCGAACCGAACTCGCCACGGGCGCGCGCTATTTCCGCCCGACCTGCATCGTCGAGGACGAGTTTCGCAGCAGCGTCGGCAGGAGGGTGTTCTATCTCACCGACTGGGTGGACGGCAGCTACAACGTCCACGGCTTTGGCCGACTCTGGAAATTGGAAATCGATCTGAATCTCGCCCCATGGGCCGCGCCGAGGAAACCCGAACCGCCAAACGACGCGGCCAGGCTGGCGAAGAAACTTCGCAACGGCCCGGCGCGCTTTTCGCGAAAACGGTTGTTCGAACTCGCGCAGGATGAGGACCCCTTCATCGCGCACGGCGCCTTGAGCCGACTTGCGCAACAGGCCAGGCGATGGAAACCCGACGCCGCCATGGGCTGGGACGTGGACAGTCGCGTATCCGCCGTGACGGCGCTGCGCATCGCCGGCGCGGAACCGGAGGCATGGTTCCCCTTGATGTTGAATGACGAAAGCGACGCGGTCGTGTTTGAAACGCTTCGTTGGATTGCCGAGGCCGTTCACAAACCGGCTTTGGCGGCGGTGGAAACCCTTCTCAAACGTCACGACCTTTCGTTCGAATTGTTCGAAGCCGGAATCGCAACCTGGAACACCCTGAACGGCAAACCGGAACTCGGCCTGAACAACAACGAGGTGCTGCTCGCGCGCGTGACAGATGAAGCCAGTCCGGCGAGGCTCCGCGCCTACGCCCTGCGCCTGCTGCCCTCCGTCGCCGAACGCGCCTCGTCCGACGGCACGATCGCGACCCTGCGATTCCCCAAGGGCGTGAACGCCGAATTCCTTGCCGGTTTGATCGCGTTGGGCGACGCGGAGTTGTCGATGGAAACAGTCCGCATGTTGTCGGGAAACCCCACCGCGGGACAGGCAACCTTGGCAAAGGTCGCCAAGGACAGCGCGCAACCGACCCAGATCCGCGCCGAAGCCGTGGCGGGTTTGGCGGCGGTGGCGGACAAGCATCTGCCCCTGCTGCTCGAACTCGCCGAGTCCAGCCCCGGGCCCATTCGAGACGAGGCCCTGCGCGCACTGCGGGGTCAAACCCTTTCCAAGGCGCAAACCGAACAACTCAACATTCTGCCGAAGTCCGACCTGACCGAGGCCTTGTTGAATCCCGGTTCGCTTGCGGAAGGCCGTCCTTCACCGATGAACACCCAGGCTTGGAGCAAACGGCTGGCGGCATTGGCCGGGGATGCCGATGTCGATAACGGCCGCCGGATCTTTCATCACGCATCGATCGCCCTGTGTTCGCGCTGCCATCGTCACACGGGCCGCGGCAAGTTCGTGGGGCCGGATCTCAGCGCCGTGGGCGGCCGGAGCGATCGCGCTTGGCTGCTGGAAGCGATCCTTCAACCCAATCTCGCCATGGCTCCCGAATACCAACCGCGCGATATCGAACTGAAGGACGGCACGATTCACACAGGCATTCGATTGCGTTCCTACAGCAAGGAACAAATCCGTGACGCCAACGGCAACACGCTGACGTTTGGCAAGGACCAGGTCGCCGCCATCCGCGACCTGGATCGCTCCCTTATGCCCGAAGGACTCGTCTATTCCATGACCGACGGGGAACTGCGCGACCTGCTGGCGTACCTGGATGGTTGGTTGGGTTTCGGCGCCCCGCGAATTGCTCGGCACGGCGCTCAGTCGCGGGAGACATGCCGAGCAATGCTCGGCGCTCCGATCGTGTGGTTTCCTTGCCCTTCACCCGCGCCTGATCTCGCTCCACTTTAATTCGTGCGGCAACGCCTTGCGCTTCACGGACACCGCCGCCGCCAACCCGGCAGCCTCTCCCATCGGCACGGAATTGCCCGTCACGCGGTAACTCGAATGCGCGACGAAGTCCCCGCTGATGCAACGCCCCGCCATCAGCAGGCCATCCACGTCCGCGGCCACCAACGCCGGATAGGGTATGTCGTAGGGCTTCATGCCGCCTGACTTGAAGTTCCGGTCAATCTCCTTGTTGCCGGCCTTGTTGAGCGCATGCACATCGATTGGGAATTTCGTCCGACAGACGGCCTCGTCATGGCGCAGCCCGTCGGCCACATCCTGCGCTGTCACGTGATAACGACCACGAATCCGTCGTCCTTCCCTCGCGCCGATCTGTTCCGCGGTCGCCACGACGGAAAGGTCCTTCCACGGGCCGCCCAGTTTCCGCATGCCTTTGACCAGTTCGTGAATCTCCCTGCGCGCCCGGATTGTAGCCTCGGTGATCGCCCCGGCATCGCATGCCGGCACGCCATACTCATGATTGGTCATGATCGAGTAAATCCCGCTGTGTAGATGGCGCAACGTTGGCGCGCGATAGGAGGGGTTCATCCCGTGATCCTCCATCAGCTTCAACAATCGCCGCTTGGCCTCGGATCCCGTCTCGCGGATGTAAGGGCGGATGGCGTCGGGATCCACACCGGTCAACAACGCCAGCATGGACATGGGCTGGCATTCGCAGTCCTTTCCAAAACCGACATCAAACCCACACCCCGCCTGCGCCGCCAGATCGCCGTCGCCGCTGCAATCCACAAACCGCTCCGCCAGCCAGGCCTGGCGGCCCGACTTGGACTCCGTGACCACGGCGGTGAGCTTGTTGCCCGAATCCTTGATCGCGCCCGCCAACCGCGTATGCAACTGGATGTGGACGCCGGCTTCGACGCAAAGCTCCTCCAGGACGAGCTTGGCAATCTCCGGATCGTAGACCGTGCCCTTTGTCTTCCGCGCAATCCCGCTGCCCCGCGTGGAAAACTCCCTGAGCAATTCGGCCATGATGCCCGTCTTGTTCTCCGAATCCAGGATCTTGGTCAACAAACCGGCCGTCCAGACCCCGCCCAGACAACCAGCCGCGTCAATCAACTGCACGGAAGCCCCGGCCCGCGCCGCCGCCAACGCCGCGCCGACTCCCGCCGGCCCGCCGCCGCAGACCAGGACATCGCTCCGCCCGGCGACCGGAACCCGCCGGGCGCTCTCGAGCAGCCAACGATGATCGGCGGACACCGATCCCGAAGTCGGCAGGACCTCGCCTCGCGAAAGATCCGGTCTGCTGGAAGGCTGTTGGGACGCTTCGGCTTGAGATTCCCCCGCGCCCAATGCAAAGACGCCCGCCACGCCGCCCGCTCCGGTCTGGATGAATCTTCGCCGCGAACTGGATCTGGATTCGCTCATGGCTTCGAAAAATAGGACGGACGGCACATCGCGACGAGAGGATTTTGTTCCGCAACGTGGACGACCATTGACCGGGGCATGATTGCCGGGGCGGCCTGAATGTTCGGAGTTCCGCGTTGACGCGACTTGCGCGCCCGACAAATCCCCACCCTCCCTCCTGAATGCCAATGCGCCCGATGCACGCGCGGCGCAATTGTCGATCCGGGGTCTTGTCGTCATTCTCGGATGCGGCGTTCGCGCCCCTAAATTCGTTGCCTCGCCGATGACTGCGGCGTAATGGTTTCACTGTTCTCAATCACAACAATTGGCCGACTTCTCATTACGACACCGCGCAGCATCGACATCATGGACGAATCCGAATTCATCCCCGCCGCCAAGGCCGTCCTGACCACGGAGATCGGGGAATTGCAGCGACTCTCCGATCGCATCGACGACTCGTTTGTCGGGGCGGTAAGCGCCCTCCGGTCCGCGCTTGAGGCGCAGCGCAAGATCGTCGTGATCGGCGTCGGCAAGTCGGAGAACATCGCCATCAAGATCGTCGCAACGCTGAACAGCACGGGCGCCACAGCGGTCACCCTGAGCTGCCAGAACGCGCTGCACGGGGACATCGGCGTGGTGGCCACCGGCGACGCGATCCTGGCCCTGAGCTACAGCGGCGAGACGACCGAATTGATCAACATCCTCCCGCACCTGAAACGCCGCGGCGGACGCCTGGTCGCCATGACCGGAAAACCGGATTCCGCCCTGGCCGCGGCCGCCGATGTCGTCCTGGACGTGAATGTCCGGTCCGAAGCCTGCCCACTGAATCTGGCCCCGACCTCCAGCACCACCAACATGCTCGCCCTCGGCGACGCCCTGGCGATGGTGCTGCTCAAGGCCCGCGGCTTCGACGCCGAGGACTTCGCCGAACTGCACCCCGGCGGCAACCTCGGACGAAAACTGCTCACCCGCGTCACCGACATCATGCGCAAGGACGGGCAACTCGCCATCCTGCGGCCGGACAGCTCGGTCGCCGACGCGCTGGACGCCATGAAGCGCTGCAAGGCGGGCGCCGTCATCGCCACGGACGACGACGGAAAGCTCGAGGGAATCTTCACGCACGGCGACTTCGTGCGCGGCTACCAGAACGATCGAAACATCGCCGATCATCCGGTCAGCGACTACATGACCCGCAGTCCGATCACCATCGAAGGCGGCCGCCTCGCCGCCGAGGCCGTGCGCGTCCTCGAGCAGAACCGCATCGATGAAATCGTCGTCCTCGACGGCGCCGGCAAGGCGATCGGCCTGGTCGATGTCCAGGATCTCTCGCGGGAACGAATATTTTGATCCGCAGGCAGGTCAGGGGAAACGCATGAGTTCGAATCAAGGCAGATTGGCAATGAAGCTATCCACGGACCAGGCTCGTAGCGCAGCCGTCCCGGCTGCGGGTTCTGGCGGCGTCCCGCCGCAAGTCATGAACGACCGGGCGAGGACGCCCGGCGAACCCGCAGGCGAGGACGCCTACGCTACGACGTGTGGCGACTTCGCACGCAAGCAAGAGTCATCACGAGCGGCCCTGTTCTTTGCTGTTCTTGCAGCGCTGTTCTTCCAACTCACCGCAACCGCCGCCACAGACAAACCACCCAACATCGTCTTCATCCTGGTCGACGACCAGGGCTACTATGATCTCGGCTGCTACGGCGCCACCGAGGTCAAGAC
Source organism: Verrucomicrobiales bacterium (assembly GCA_038126035.1). Lineage (GTDB taxonomy): Bacteria > Verrucomicrobiota > Verrucomicrobiia > Limisphaerales > JAYPEY01 > JAYPEY01. Next base: position 13,633 of record JAYPEY010000020.1, read on the forward strand.
GCCGCGCATCGACGCGATGGCCAGGGAGGGCGTCCGCTTCACCGATTACTACGCGGCGGCGCCGATCTGCAGCCCCTCGCGCGCCGGGCTGCTGACCGGTTGTTACCCGCGCCGGGTCGGCAATCACATCTGGGTGCATCGCGCGGATTCCAACACCGGCATCCACCCTGATGAACTGACCCTGGCTGAACTTTTCAAGGACAACGGCTATGCCACCGCCTGCATCGGCAAATGGCACCTCGGTTTTCACGAGCCCTTCCTCCCACACAATCAGGGCTTCGATCACTACTTCGGACTGCTGCACAATCTCGATCCCGTCGAGGTCGTCTACTTCGAGGAGCAGGGCGGCGTCCCGCTGATCCGCAATGGCAGGGAAGTGAAACGACCGGCCGATCCGGCAGAATTGACCCGCCTCTACACCGACGAGGCGATCGGCTTCATGGAGAAGAACAGGGACCGCCCCTTCCTCCTCTACCTGCCGCACACCATGCTCCACAACCCGCTCGGCGTGGGCGAGGAGTTCAAGGGCTCATCCGAGTGGGGCGAATACGGCGACGCCATCCAGGAAATGGACCACCATGTCGGCCGCGTGTTCGATGCGCTTCAACGCCTGAAAATCGCGGACAACACCCTGGTCGTCTACGCCTCGGACAACGGCCGCGGCCCGGGCCGCACCCCGGAGCAGAAACTGCAGGGCCGCAAGCTTTCGACCTACGAAGCCGGCATCCGCGTGCCTGCCATCGCGTGGGGGCCGGGATTGGGCATCGCGGAAGGCGTCACCGCGCGTGCGCCCGTGCGGGCAATGGACTGGTATCCCTCCCTGGCGACGTTGGCCGGAATCAAGGTCCCTGAAGGACGGGTGATCGACGGTCGCGACATCGCTCCGGTCTTGAAGGGCGAGTCAAAATTCGTGCCGCCGCCCGCCGCAAAGAAATCGCTCAATGCCGCCGTCCCCCTGCGTCGCGCCTGGAACCCGCCCGGCGAATGGGCGGAGCTGATCAACCGCAACGAATACAGCGACGCCTTCTTTTACCATGGCAGCCAGGGCGCGCTCGCCGCCGTTCGTTTCCGCAATTGGAAGCTTTATCTGAATCCCCGACTGCAGCTTTTCGACCTCGCCAAGGACCCGGGCGAATCCAAACCCGCGCGAGGTGAAATGGTCCGCAAGTTGCGCGGCATGGCCGTCCTGTTCCAACAGGAAATGCGCGCCGACGCCCGCCCCGCCGGCGTGGCGACGCCCAAGCCGGGCCCCAACACCCGCACTTCCATTCCGAGCGACATCAAAGACAGCCTTCACACCAGAATGAACGTCACCTACGCCCGCCATGGCGACCGTGAGATGCAGATGGACATCTATCGCCCGAAAGGCGAATGGGGCAACCTGCCGGCGATTGTCTGCATCCATGGCGGCGGCTGGTGGAAAGGCAATCGGGCCGGCCACGGCGCCATGGCGCAGGCCTTGGCGGCGCGCGGATTCGTCGCCGCAACCATCTCCTATCGCCTCAGCGGCGAGGCTCCCTTTCCGGCGGCCATCCATGATTGCAAGGCCGCCGTGCGTTACCTGCGCGCGAACGCGGACCAGCTTGGCATCGACCCCAAACACATCGGCGCCATCGGACTTTCCGCCGGCGGCCACCTGACCGCGCTGCTCGCAACCTCGGGCGGGGTAAAGGCGCTGGAAGGAGCCGGAGGCAATGCCGAATTCAGCAGCGCCATCCAGGCCGCCGTGCCCATGGGCGCGCAGACAGACCTGCTGTCAGACCGGACAAGGGAAATCTCCGCCGTCGAGGAACGCGGCAAGATCTGGAGGCAGTTCCTGGGCGGAACGCTGGAAGAAAACCAGGCAAACTACACCCTCGCCTCGCCCCTGCATCACCTCGACAAGTCCGACCCGCCCGTCCTCCTCACCACCGGCGAAACCGACGATCCCAGCACGCGCGCCGAGAAGTTCCGCGGCCGGATGAAATCGCTCGGCATCCGCAATGAGTTGCTGGTGATCGAAGGCGCGCCGCACGCCTTCATCGGCCGCCAAGTCTGGTTCAACCAGATGATCTACGCAGCGGCGAAATTCTTCAAAGAGGAGTTGCGGTGAGTTCGGGACCCGAACCCGAAGGGTTCAAAGCCTCGGTAGCCGGGGGTTGAGCGGAGCGACACCCCCGGTTCGAATACCGCAAGCCGGATTGACCCCGCAGGGGTCACGGCCACGGCGTCTCGGAGACGGGTTGATTTTCTCTTGGAATTGCCGGATTGCTCGTCGTCGAACAGGCCATCCTACCGCACGCCAGTCGGGACATCCCCCTTCGGCTTGCGAAGGTCCCACTCGCCGCGGGCAACCGCCTTCCCGCCGTCATCCACGCCATCCGGCCCGACGCTGTAGAGTTCGAACGAGTCGGTGATCCGATAAACAAATGGACCGCCGGTGAAAGGATCGTTCGGAATTTCCTCCAGGAACTCCGGCTTCATGTCCGCCAACGATTCGGGCAACGATCCCTTTTCCAGCCGATGCGCATGCAACGCCAATTCGATGGCGAACATCCGCAGCAGCGCCCTCCTTTGATCGTGCCGATGGCCCACAGACCGTATCGCGCGACGCGCTTCCAGCCAGGTCGCGCCGCGCCGAAACAAGCCCTGCAATCCCGGGGTGAGTCCGCGTATCAAGTCCCGCTCGTTTTTCATGATCGCCGTGAAAGGCTCACGTCCGGCATCCAATTCCAGCAGCCTGACAGCCGCGCGCCTCGCCGTTTGCGCGTCCATCTTGTCCAGGTTCACCCGCAGGTCGTTGAGGCCGATGGCGATGTTGGCGGCCCCGACAAGGTCGTCAATCAGGACGCCGCCCCGCGTGAGTTGATGCCCGTAGTGAACGACCTCGAGAGCCATCGTCGTCGCCTCCTGTGGCCGGCCCTGCGCCCTCGCCACGGCGGCCTCGGCAATCACCAGTCTGGCGATCTCCTTGATTCGCCCCAGGTCCTTCACGTGCCTGCCCAGGTATTGGTCGGTGAATTCAAAGGGCACGCGGCACTCGCGCGCCAAGCCGCGACGAAACGCCGCAAGCGCCGGGCCATTGGTCGCCAGGACCCGTTCAAACAATGGGATATCGTTCGTCAGCAGCATGCGCGAACTGAACGAACCCAATTGATCCGCAGCCGCAAGAAAATCGTCATACCCGTTCGGGTTCGGCAAAGGCGGCCGATCCCGCGCCGCCCGCGCTGTGAAGAACATGTAGAGCCAGGCTCCGACCAGCAGGACCACGGCGCCGACCACAATCCGGCCAAACCAGTTCAATCGGATTCGAGCGCCAGACTCCTCGCCCTCCGGCTGGTTTGATTCGCTCTTCGGCGGCGATGTTGCATCCTTGGCCATCGGGGCAACCCTCCCACAGTCACGATTGCCTGCCAACTTTTCAGAAGTCCGCCCGGACGACGGGACGCAGGTCTTAAAATGTATGGCACAGGAAACGTCGAACACGCGGGGCTTCGCTACGCTCGCACGCTGAGAAATGGGTATTGCGGCAGCAATACCCCACCAAGGTGGGGCAAGCTGCGGCTTTGCCCATTTCTCAGCCAGAGCGAGCAACGCGATGCGCAGGCGTCCTATCGCGGAAAGTCACAGAAACTGAACCGCGCCCCGGGAATAGAGAGGCTTCGATCCATCCACCCACCGCAAGGATCGGGCGCTTTCGCGCAATTCCTGCATGGCGACCGCCCCCGACCGAACGGATGGTGCTATCGATCCGCGATTGGCGTCGCTGAAGGCAACGAGCGTGCGGCTTTTGATCGTCCAGCGACGTCGCAGGTTGGCGTCAAGCGCATGGAACATTTCGCAGCAGAAACGATGAACAACTCCCCCCTCCCTCCTCATTCCGTCAACGCCGCCCCCTGCTTCAGTCGGCGTGAATTCCTCGAACGCGCCGGCACGGGATTCGGCGCCATGGCGATGGCCGGCATGTTGGCGTCCGAAGACGCCCACGCGAACTCAAGCCTTTCGCCCCTGGCGCCCAAGCAGCCGCAATTCCCGGTGAAGGCCAAGCGCGTCATTCATGTCTTTGCGCAGGGCGGCCCTTCGCACGTGGACACCTGGGACCCGAAACCGACGCTGAATGCGCAGGACGGCAACACGCTGCCGAACATGAACGGCAAGGCCTACGGCTCCCCCTTCAAGTTCACGCCCAAGGGCCGCTCCGGCCTCCCGATCAGCGAGGTCTGGCCCAAGCTGAGCGAATTCGCCGACGAGATGACGGTGATCCGCTCGATGTTCACGGACATCCCGGCGCACGACGTCTCGACGGTGATGATGAACACCGGCTCGCTGCGCATCATCAAGCCCAGCATGGGCTCGTGGGTCGTGTTCGGCCTCGGAACAACAAACCAGAACCTGCCCGGTTTCATTTCCCTGCGTCCGGGCGGCAATCCCCCCGGAGCCTCGAAGAACTGGAACTCCGCCTTCCTCCCCGGCGTCTACCAGGGCACGGCGATCAACACCTCCATCAAGGACGTGTCCAAGATGATCGCCAACATCAGGAACCCCTACACCTCCCCCGAAGCGCAGCGGCTTCAACTCGACCTGATCCACAAGCTCAATTTCAAGCACAGCCAGAAGCTGTCCAAGAACGCCGCCCTCGAGTCGCGCCTGGAAGCCTACGAGATGGCCTTCAAGATGCAGACCGAGGCCACCGAGGTCTTCGACATCTCCAAGGAGCCGCAGAAGGTCCGCGAACGCTACGGCGCCGACAACACCGCCCAGGGCCGGCAGTTCCTCATGGCTCGACGGCTGCTGGAGCGCGGCGTGCGCTTCGTCCAGGTCTGGGCCGGCGGCTGGGACCATCACAACAACCTCCAGACCGCCCTCCCCGCCAAGGCCCGCGAGATTGACAACCCCATGGCCGCCTTCATCGAGGACCTCAAGCAGCTCGGCATGCTGGACAGCACCCTCGTCATCTGGAACGGCGAGTTCGGCCGCACCGCCACCGCCGGCGGCGACGGCGCCAGCCGCGGCCGCGACCACAACGCCCGAGCCTTCAGCACCGTCCTCATGGGCGGCGGGGTCAAGGGCGGCATGGCCTACGGCAAGACCGACGAATTCGGCCATGCCTCCGTCGAGAACAAGGTCCACATCCACGACCTGCACGCCACCATCATGGCGCTGCTCGGCTTCGACCACACCAAGCTCACCTATCGCTACAACGGACGCGACTTCCGCCTCACCGACAACTTCGGCAACGTCGTCTCCAAGATCATCGCCTGACCGCCTGCGCGAAGTTGAACCTGGCGCATTTGACGCCCGCCTCCTGCACACCCGGACCCTCCGACCCCGCCCCATGAAAAGAGTCATCCTTCCACTCGTGTTCCTCGGCGCGCCGCTGGTCTTTCAGACAGCCGCCCGCGACCTCTCCAAGGCCAAGATCGAATTCTTCGAGAGCAAGGTCCGCCCCGTCCTCGCCAACGATTGCTACCGCTGCCACAGCGAAAAGCACAAGGTCAAGGGCGGCCTCGTGCTCGACACCAAGGAGGGCCTCTTCAAGGGCGGCGACACCGGTCCCGCCGTCGTGCCCGGCCATCCCGAACAAAGCCTGCTGATCCGTTCCGTCGAATACTATGACGAGGACCTGCAGATGCCGCCCAATCACAAGAAACTCGACGACAAGGAGGTCTGGGCCTTCAAGCAGTGGGTCCTGATGGGCGCCCCCTACCCGAGTTCCACGGTGTCGCCCAACAGCGTGGCGGGCGCCGGCGGCAGCGGCGGCAGCGCCCTGGAAAGAAACTGGGGCTACGCCAGGAAGGTCGTCGACCACTGGGCCTTCAAACCCGTTCACAAACCCGTCATGCCCGCCGTGACGCAGCGCGACTGGGTCCGCGACGAAATCGACGGCTACGTCCTCGCACGACTGGAACAGGCCGACCTGAAACCCCAGGCGCCCGCCGACAAACGCACCCTCATCCGCCGCGCCAGCTTCGACCTCATCGGACTGCCCCCGACGCCGGAAGCGGTCGAGGCCTTCGTCGCCGACGACTCCCCCAAGGCCTTTGAGAAGGTCGTCGACCGCCTGCTCGACTCGAAGCACTTTGGTGAACGCTGGGGACGGCACTGGATGGACGTGGCGCGCTATGCCGACACCAAGGGCGACGCGCGCCGCAACTCCGTCTACATCTACCCCTACTCCTGGGTCTACCGCGACTGGATCATCCGCTCCCTCAACGCGGACAAGCCCTACGACCAGTTCATCAAGGAGCAGATCGCCGGCGACTACATGCTCCAGCGCGGCGAGGCGACCCAGGACGCCATCGCCGCCCTGGGCTTTCTCACCCTGGGCCACCGATTCGGCGGTGCCGCCGAGGAGATCATCAACGACCGCATCGACACCGTGACCAAGGCGTTCCAGGGGTTGACCGTGTCCTGCGCGCGCTGCCACGACCACAAGTTCGATCCCGTTCCCCAGGAGGACTACTACAGTCTGCGCGGCGTCTTCGCGAGCTGCGACGAACCGGACGAGTTCCGGAAGTATCCGTTGATGGGCCGCCCCGACACCTCCACCACGCAGTTCAAGGCCTACGCCGCCGAGTATGAGAAACGCCAGGCCGCGCTGCAGAAGTTCTACACGGACGACGTGAACAAGTGGCTCAAGAAGTGCCGCGACAAGGCCCAGATCTTCATGTTTGCCTACGCCGAGAGCAACGGCGCGCGCGACCGGGACCGATGGACCGAGATCCTTGAGAAGAACAAGCTCAACTTCAACGACCGCCGCTGGATCGGGCAATACTGGCAGCGCGTCCTCGGCGAGGGCAACAACCGAAACAGCCCCCTCTACAACATCTTCGGCCCGTTCCACCGTTTCCGCGAGGCTGCGAAGAAACCGGGCTTCCCCAACGAGGCGCGCAAGATCGTGCTCGACCTGCAGAAGAGCAAGAGCGTGAACGCCCGCGTGAAACGCGCGTTCCGCGGCGTGCCCGCCAACATGGGCCAGGTGATCGGCGCCTACGTCGGACTCTTCAACGCCGCCGATGACGCCCACGAAACCTCCAAGAAAATGGGCTCGCGCCGCCTGATGGATCCCAGCTACTCCACGATCCGCGGCATGGCCTACATGGTGGACCGCTCCAAGGACGCCTCCAAACATCCCTTCGAGCGCCTGCGCTCAGGCCGTGTCCTTTCCCGCGGCCTCGAGGGCCGCGAGGTGCAGCTGAAGTCCCGCATCGCCGAACTGGAGGCCTCTCACCCCGGCGCGCCGCCGCGGGCCATGATCGTGCGGGACAAGAAGCAGATCGCCGACTCGCCGATCTTCATCCGCGGCAACGCGCGTGAGCGCGGCGAGGTCGTGCCCCGACAATACATCCGCATCATCAAGGGCGACATGCGCAAGCCCTACCCGCCCAACCAGAGCGGCCGCCTGCAACTCGCCTTCGACATCGCCAGCCGTGAAAACCCGCTCACCGCCCGGGTCATGGTCAACCGCGTCTGGCAGCATCTTTTCGGCGTGGGCTTCATCCCGCCCCCCGACGACCTCGGCGTCATGTCCGATCCCCCGACCCATCCTTTCCTGGTCGATCACCTCGCCAGCAGCTTCATGGACAACGGCTGGTCCATCAAGAAGCTCATCCGCAAGATCGTCCTCTCGAACACCTACCGCCAGAGCAGCGAGGACAATCCCCGCTACGCCCAGGTCGACCCCTCAAACAAGCTCCTGTGGCGTCAGAATCTCCGCCGCCTGGAGTTCGAGGTCATGCGCGACTCGCTCCTGGCCATCGGCGGCACCCTGGACCGCACCGTCGGCGGCAAGCCCTTCAACCTCACCGACGAACGCTCCCGCCGCCGCACCGTCTACGCCAAGATCGATCGCGGCAATCTCTCGGTCGTCCTGAACGACTTCGACTTCGCCGATCCCGACATGACCTCGGGCCGGCGCTACGACACGACCATCCCGCAGCAGGCCCTGTTCATGATGAACAGTCCGCTCGTGGTCGAACTGGCCAAGAACCTCACCTCGCGTGACGACTTCAAGGCCCTCGAGAATCAGGACGACAAGATACGCTTCCTCTACAAGCTGATCTACCAGCGGCCGCCCGACGAACAGGACATGGAATTGGGACGGCAGTTCATCCTCGCCGCCCTGAAGTTCGACGTAAAAACCGGGGACGACAGCGACGCCAAGGACAAGCGCGACGAACCCGACGCCTGGCAGAAGTTTGCCCACGCCCTCCTTCAGACCAACGAGGCGACCTTCGTAAACTGAGCGACGGGCGGCGCTCGGATGAATTTCATCCTGACGAGATCCGCCAGCGCCGATCTGGATGAGATCCGGGATTACCTGGGGGAGAACAAGGGAGTCGAACCTGCAGACCGGGTCGCGGAGAAGATCTTGGAAGGAATCAGGAGAGTCGCGCGTTCTCAGGGGATTGGGCATCGCCGGTCTGATTTGACTGACAGTGACCTGAGATTCTTGGGGTGTTCAATTACCTGATTGTCTTCACACCCGATTCAGAGCCGTTGGAGGTTGTGCGGATTCTGCATGGCGCCCGGGAGATGGAGGCGCTGTTGTAGAACGCAGGCTGCCGATCAAGGTCAGGGCGCGTATTTGAGAACCGGCGAAAGCTCCAGAGTCCCTCGGAAGCGCGCAATTCAGTTGGGAGCGGAGCGGAGCGGTCTACGGCTTGCTCCAGATTCCACGTTTTGCGTTTCTTGCGGCAATTCCCGTTTCCTTTATCTTTGCGATGAAGTCCTGGTAGTCCTTGTCCGATATCGACAGTTTCTGTGCCTTGGACAGAATCTGGGTTTGATACGGAATGCAACCTCGTCTGACGAGTTCCTGGTTCAGCGAGTCGGCGCCATCGACGATCCAGATATATGCAGTGCGAGATTTGGGATCGTTTGCGAGTGTTGGTCCCCAAGAGGAAACGATGACAATTCGTGCGTCCGGATGAGTTTCAATCCACTTCCTGATGGTCGCTTCAACGTCGGCAGTCGCGGATTGAAAGAAACCACGAGCCATGAGGCTGAGAACCGTATGTGGCATGCTGTTCAACCCGCCGAAATGAGCGTGCCATTTGATGGTCGATGCCGGGACGCCCGTAACGCCATTCCCCGTGCGATCGATCGTCCTGCTCATGAACATGACAACGCCGGGAACTTCGGATTCCCACCCATTCTCCGCCACCAGAATCCCCTTCAACATCTCCAATTCATCCGGCGTGTGTTCCTCGGCTTTCAGCTTGAGGACGAAGCTGTCGCCATCGCGTTGGAGAACCTGCGGTTTGTCGGAGCTGATCTGGCGGTCGTAATCGAAGAAGCGGATGTCTCCGGGGTTCTTGTTCGCCGGTTCTGACACGGGCGTGATGCGGAGGGTGTAGCCGTTGCCCTTGGCGGCGCATTCGACCTTCCAGGCGTCGCTCTGGATGGGCTGTTGGGAGCGCACCTTGTCAAACGCGCGCTTGAGGCGTTTGTCTTTCTTCGCCTTGGCGGCGACAGGGAGTTCCAGGTTGAGTTCCTTGAAACCGGGATGGCATTGCTTGCCGCAGCACATCCAGGTCGCGTCGCCCTTGAGGACGACCTTGTCGCCGGGCTTGAGTGAATCGGGCGGCGTGATGTCGACGAGCAAGAGAACCTCCTTCTCGTAGCCCCAGACGGTGTAGGCGGCCATGGTGGTGAGTTCGGGGAGCTGCCACTGGATCTCGCCGGCCGAAAAGCCTTCGGGCAGCTTCCACTCCATGCTGGTGGCGAGACCGACCGTGCCGGGGTTGCGCCAATAGGTGTGATAACCCGCCTTCATGCGCTGCCGTATCGCGACCGTGAAGGGGGCGCCGGGGACAATCGCCTTCGATTCGCTGACGAGGTCGATCTTGATCGGCGAGGACGCGGCGTGGGCGGACGCGGCAACAAAGTAAAGCGCGACGAGCGTCACAGCGAGAGCGCTGAGCGGTTTGAGTATTGTTCGGTTCACGCGGTCAGGGTGTCGGTCTGCTGGATTCAACACATGCGCTGGATTGGCCGAACTTTCAACAGGATTGGCGAGGTGGGTTCAGGGCTCGGTTGGATCGGAGGCGTTTGTTCAAACACAGAGGGCACGGAGAACGCAGAGGGCCACAGAGAGAAAGACAAGGGAATGAAGACAGAGGAATCCCCTGCCTCCATTCCCGTGTCTCCATTCCCCTGTCTCCATTCCTGAATGGAAGTCGGCCCATTCCCAAGCTTGCGGATTCGCGCGGTCGCCGCTTATATCCCGCACACCTGAATCAGAAACCAAGACACACTCAATCCATGGAACACAAGGTCCTCATAGTCATCGGCGACGCCACCGAAACGGTGGACACGATGTATCCCTACTTCCGCCTGATCGAGGGCGGCTACACGCCCGTCATCGCGGCGCCGGAGAAGCGCGAATACCAGATGGTCATGCACCAGGTGAAGCCGGGCTGGACCATCACCAAGGAATGGGAGGGCTACTCCATGCATGCGGACATCGCCTTCGCCGACATCAAGCCCGAGGAGTATGTCGGCATCTTCTTCAGCGGCGGCCGCGCGCCGGAGTACATCCGCGACGACGAGGATCTGATCCGGATCACGCAGTGGTATTTCGACAACAACAAGCCGATCGCCAGCGTCTGCCACGGCGTGGAGATTCCGGCGCGGGCGGATCGGGTCAAGGGACGTCGCATGGCCACCGTGCCCAAATGCCAGTTTGATCTGGAGGTCTGCGGCGGGACGTTTGTCAACGAGGCCTGTGTGATCGACGGCAACCTGATCAGCGGTCGCACTTTCTGGGACCACGGCCATTACATCGGCCCCTGGATGAAGCTGCTGGACGAGGAACGCGACAAGCGCGCCGAGGGTTGAGTTTATTGGGTTTAGCCGCAAAAAAGGCACAAAAGGCCTAAATTGAAATCATGACAACGCTCCTGGCTTTCTCTTCGCGCCTTTCGCGCATTCTTGCGGCCGGGACAGATCGGGCTGTTTTGCCATTTGCCATGTGCGATCTGCCATTCAAGCGAACGCTGGCCGCGCTGACGGTCATTTTGTCGGCCTCGGGGTCACTGTCGGCGAATCCGCTGTCGGTCGGCTACGAGCGGTTTCATTCCGCGCCCAACGCGGATCTCATTGAGGCCGGCGAGTTGCTGCTCGGCGAACTGGGCTGCGTGAACTGCCATCAGGTCGGCGGCGACCTGGCGGATCGGTTTCCCACGCGAATGGGGCCGGGCCTGGACGGAATCGGATCGCGGGTGAATCAAGGCTGGCTGTCCGGCTGGCTGAAGTCGCCGCATGCAACCAAAGTGGGAACGGTCATGCCAGACCTGCTGGCGGGTTCGGATGCGAACGGGAGAAACCTGCTCACCGATTCGTTGGCGCAGTATTTTGGTTCACTTGAGGGCGGGTCCCCACAGTTGTCGGCCGAGGCCCGCAAGGCCGCCGATGCAAAGTCCGGACGCGAATTGTTCCACACCATCGGCTGCGTTGCCTGCCACGAGCCGGAGGCCGGATACCGAACCGGCGGCGAATCCGCGGCGGCGGAGATCGCGCGCGAGGTCCCTTCGGTCTCGCTGAACCACGTGGGCGGCAAGTATGACCTCGATCGGTTGGCGGCCTTTCTGGCCGATCCCCTGAAGCATCGTCCTTCGGCGCGCATGCCGCGGGTTCCGACCTCGGAGCAGGAGCGCGTCAACCTGGCCGCCTATCTGATCCAGGCGAATCCGGCCTCGACCAAATGGCCGGCCGTCAAACCGGACGCCTCGAGGATCGGCGTCGGGAAGGCGGCGTTTGCGAAGATCGGCTGCGCCTCCTGCCATCGGTTGAACGAGGGCGGCAGGGCGGTTCAATCGGGCCTCAAGGCCAGACCGTTGAAGGCGTTGGCGGATTCGCACAAGTGGGGCTGCCTGAGTTCCACGCCGATCGCCGGCATCCCCTTCTACAATCTCAACGACCGACAACGCGCGGCGCTTGCCGCGGCCCTGGACAACCTTCCGAACGCCTCGCAGGTTTCCTTTGCCGAACGTTCACGCAGGTTGATGACCGCGCTGAACTGTTTCGCCTGCCATCAGCGCGACAGGCTCGGCGGGCCGGAGGACGGGCGGCGGATCTATTTCCACACCACGGGACAGGACCTCGAAGACGAAGGGCGCTTTCCGCCCACCCTGACCGGCGTGGGGCGGAAATTGCGCCCGGATGCCATGGCGAAAATCATGCGGGGCAACGGCGCGGTCCGGCCCTACATGAGCACGCGCATGCCGGACTTCGGCGAGGCGCAGGCGCGGGAACTGACCGCGATGTTCCCGACGCTCGACATTCCCAAGGACGAGAAACCCACACCGCGCGAAAACGAGGAGAACCAGGTGGGCCGGAACATGTGGGGCCGGGCGTTGGTCGGGGCGAAGGGGCTGAGCTGCATCGCCTGCCACGACCTGAACGGCAACCGCTCGCTCGGCATCCGCGCGCTGGATCTGGCCAACGCCACCAAACGCCTGCGTCCGGAGTGGTTCCGGGATTACCTCATCGATCCGGCGAAGTTCCGACCCGGCACGCGCATGCCGGCCTTCTGGCCCGGCGGCAAGCCCGTCCTCAAGGGCAACGGCAATTCCACCTCGCGGCAGATCGACAGCATCTGGGCCTACCTGGGCGAGATCGACCAGAGCCGTCTGCCGGAAGGTCTGGAGAAGACCGGCAATTTCGAGTTGAAGCCGAAGGACAAGCCCATCGTGTTCCGCACCTTCATGGAGAATGCCGGGATGCACGCGATCGCAGTCGGTTTCCCGGAGGGCGTGCACGCGGCGTTCGATTCGAAGAACGTCCACTGGTCGATGTTCTGGCGGGGCGGATTCCTCGACGCCGAAGGCACCTGGGACGACCGCTTCACGCCGCTGGCGAAACCGTTGGGGAAGGAGTTCACCCAACCCACGACTTTGTTTCCGTTCCTGGAATCCGACGGAAAGCTCCGCGCCGCGCCGCAATTTCGTGGTTTCCGCAACAGCGCCAAGGGCGCGCCAACCATGCTTTATCACTACGCGGGCCTCGACATTGAGGACACTGTGGAGCCGGGCAAGGCCGGGAAAACCGCCCGGCAGACGCTGACGATCAAGGGCGATATCCGACCGCTGATCTTCCGCGTCAAGGCGGACAACGTCGCCAAGGACAGCAAGCCGGCGCGATGGAGTTTCGTGCAGCCCCGCGCATTCGGGACATCGATTCGCAAGACCGCGGAGGGCGCGGAAATGCGGACACGATTGAATTTTCGCCCCGGAGAACAGGCCAAGGTTGTGATCGATTGGAGCTGGTGAACTTGAAACCATGAACAAACGCTTTCTACAGGTCGCGCTCTTGCTGCTGTCGGCGGGGGCTCTCCACGCCGCGGAGTCCGACCATTACAAACTCATCAACTATCCGATCCCTGACCACCTGAAGCTGGAGGTCAGCGGCCTGGCGTTGCTGCCGGACGGGCGCATGGCCTGCGCGATCCGCAAGGGCGAGATCTGGATCATCGAGAACGCCGAGCAGGGCAATCCCGAGAGCGTCAGCTACAAGCCCTTCGCCACCGGACTGCACGAACCGTTGGGACTCGCCTGGCGCGATGGCGCGCTTTATACGGTCCAACGGACGGAGTTGACCAAGATCCGCGACGCGGACAAGGACGGCACGGCCGATGAATACCTGACCATCGCCAAGGGCTGGGGCGTCACAGGGAACTACCACGAATACGCCTACGGGCCGCAGTTCGACCAGCAGGGCAATGCCTGGATCACGCTGAACTGCTCCATCGGCAAGGGCGCGGCGGCGAAGGACGACGCCTGGCGCGGTTGGAGCCTGATGGTGAAGCCCAATGGCGCGATGGAGCCGGTATCCGGCGGCTTTCGTTCGCCCTGCGGCATCGGGATGAATCTGGAGGGAGACATCTTTGCCACGGACCAACAGGGCAATTGGTTTGCGACCTGCCCATTGATCCATGTGCGCAAAGAGGCCTTCCACGGGCACGCCGATGCGCTGCCTTTCTGCGACCTGCCGGGCGCAACCTTCAAGATCGACGGCAAGCTCCCGCAGAAGATCACTGTGGTCGAGGCCGCCAAGCGCATCCCCGAATACAAACTGCCGCCGGTCTGGTTCCCCTACCGCAAGATGGGCATGAGCGCCACGGACGTGCTCTGCGACACGACGGAAGGCAAGTTCGGCCCCTTCGCCGGGCAGATGTTCGTGGGCGAATTCACCATGTCCTTCGTCCTGCGCGTCTTTCTCGAGAAAGTGGACGGCGAGTATCAAGGCGCCTGTTTCCGCTTCCGCGAGGGCCTGCAATCCGCGGCCTTGCGGATGGAATGGGGAAGCGATGGCTCCATGTTCGTTGGGCAGAGCAACCGCGGCTGGAATTCGCTGGGCGACCGGGCCTATGGGCTGCAACGGTTGGTCTGGACCGGCAAAACGCCCTTCGAGATCAGGGAGATGCGGGCGAAGCCGGACGGCTTTGAGCTGGTGTTCACCCAGCCCGTGAATCGCAAGACGGCCTCAAATCCAAAGAATTACCGGCTGTCCAGCTACACCTACCAATATCACCAGAGCTACGGGAGTGAGGAGATCGACGCCAAGACCTGCGGCATCAAGGCCGTGACCGTGTCGGAGGACGGGCTCCGGGCCCGGTTGAAGGTCGAGGGTCTGCGCGCGGGATACGTGCACGAGTTGATCGCGGCGGGGCTCAAATCCAAGGAAGGCGCGCCCCTGTTGCATGAGATGGCCTGCTACACGTTGAACCGGATTCCAGCCCGGTAGCACAAATGGGCCAGCCCTAAACGCGTGACAGCAGGCTGTTTCTTGTGCTACTGGTACCCAAACGCGTCATCCTGCGGGAAAATCCCTGAAAACGCGTCTTTTGCCCAGAATTGATGAAGAAGATTCAGACCATCTTCGTGTCCGCCATTGCCGGCTGCCTGTTGATCGGGTGCGGCGGTGAGGACGAGAACGCCGTTGAGCTGGAAATGGAGGACGTGGTGATGGAAGTGCCGGCCAGCGGCCCCGCCGCCCCGGCCGCGCCCGCCACGCAACCCGACCCCAACGCGCCGCCCCCCGTTCCGTCCGTCCCGCCTGTTCCCGGCTCCACGCCCCAGAAGGTGGCCGAGCCCTCGCCGACCCAGCAGATCCCCTCGGAAAAGGTGGAGGCGGCGATCAATGCAAGCAAGGCCAAGGAAGGCGACACCGCCCTCATCTACGTCCTCCAGGTGGCGGTCGAAGCCTATTACGAGGATAATGGCTCGCTCCCGTCGGACATCAACCAACTCCTCAAATCCAAGCATCTCAAGGCGCTCCCGAACCTGCCCACCGGAAAGACGGTGCGCATCAACGGCGTCACGCTTGAGGTCACGCTCGAGGAAGAAGAAGCCGCTGAATAACCCCATTTCCGCAACGTCATGAAAATCTCCCATCCATCGCCCCGTCGGGACGTCCGCAAGGCGGGCGGTTTCACGTTGATCGAGCTGCTGGTCACGATCGCCATCATCGGCGTGCTCGCGGCCATACTGCTCCCGGCTGTCAACAACGCCATGGCCAAGGGGCGGACGGCCAACTGCGCGTCAAATCTCAAGGAGATCTTCAACGCCTCCCTCGCCTACTCCGGGGACAACGGCGACAAGATCCCCTACGCCGTGCTTCGCTGGCGGGCCGGGACAGCGAACACCTGGGACGATCTGCTCTTCACCTACCTCGGCGGTGAATCCGGCATGGCGCGCTACGAGCAGCTGATCGGTTCGCAGCCGCAGCTCGGCCAGGGCGGCCCCGCGGATTCCAACAACGATGGCAACCGCCTGCTCAAATGCCCCTCGGACAAGGCCCGCCGCTCGGATACCCGCTACAACAACGGCGGCCGCAGCTACGTGATGCCCACCCACGCCATGGCCCGCAATCCCGCACCCTCCTGGGCTCCAAACGTCGGCCCCAACGGCTACCATTGGCCGCCCTCGCCCAAGAACGCAACCGGGGTCGGCTTCAATTGGGACGTCTCCTCGGGCCCCACGGCGGACTGGGAGCCGGAGGATCCGGTCGATCCCATCCCCCGCCGCCAGAAGGCCCTCTTCGAGGACCTGATCCTCAAGCCCGAGGAAACCATCATCTACACCGAGCGCGTCCGCTGGGAGATGCTGCAGGGCTCCTTCCAGTTCCAGACCATCAACAACGCCCGCCAACACCTCATCGGCAACATCAACCGGGACGACTACAACAACGTCCAGCGATTCCATCTCGGCCGCTTCAACTACATGATGGCCGACGGCCACGTTGAGACCCTGACCCCGGAAGAGAGCATCGGCGTGGACTCGACGGACACGAGCGTGCAGGCCGGCTACTGGACCATCACGCCGGACGATTGATCGCCGGGACGCCGCAGGAACGCTTCCGCCCGACGTCCGGGTTTGTCGAAGGGACCGCCCGCTCTCGACGGTCAAGGTTCCCGAGGAGGGCGGCCGGATGCCGGCAGTTCCTCCCCCTTTCCAACATCAAGGTGGAAAAAAACTGAGTTTTCGCGACACTTCCGATTTCCAACTGAACGCACTCATGAAGATCAGAACCCTTCTTTTCAGTCTCGCGCTCGCCGGCGCCGCGACGCTTCCGGCCATGGCCAAGGATTGGCCGCAGTGGGGCGGCTCCGCCATCAAGAACCTCTACACTCCGGCCAAGGGCCTGCCGGACAAGTTTGAACCCGGCCAATTCAAACGCCGCTCGGAGGAGATCGACATGGCCACGACGAAGAACGTCGCGCGCGTGCTCAAGCTCGGCTCCTCCGCCTACGGCAACACCACTGTCGCCGGCGGCAAGGTCTACGTCGGCACCAACAACGACGTCCCGCGCGATGAGCGTCACAAGGGCGACCGCAGCAACCTCTATTGCTTCGACGAGAAGACCGGGGAGTTCCTCTGGCAGTTCGTCAGCCCCAAACTCGCCGCCGGACAGGTCGGCGACTGGGAATATATCGGCCTCTGTTCCGCCGCCGCGGTGGAGGGCAACCGCCTCTACATCGTGGGCAATCGCTGCGAGATCATCTGCCTCGACACCGAGGGACTGAAGGACGGCAACCAGGGCTACCAGGACGAGGCGAAATTCATGACGCCCGCGGGCGACTCCAAGGTCGAGGTCGGCCCCAAGGACGCTGACATCATCTGGGTCTACAACATGCGCGAGGAACTCGGCATCTTCCCCCACAACGCCACCAGCAGCTCGGTCCTCGTCGTCGGCGACACCGTCTTCTGCTCCACCTCGAACGGACAGGATGGCGAGCACGAAAGCATCCCCTTTCCGACCGCTCCCTGCCTGATCGCGCTCGACAAGAAAACCGGCGAACTGATCGGCGAGGAGGCCGAGGGCATCAGCAAGCGCATGTTCCACGCCAACTGGTCCTCGCCCGGCTACGCCAAGGTGGACGGCAAGGGCATGGTCCTCTTCGGCGGCGGCGACGGCGTGCTCTACGCCTTCGATCCCAAACCGAAGAAGGACAAGGACGGCATCGGCATTCTGCAGAAGATCTGGAGCGTCGATTGCGTGCCGGACAAGTACAAGAAGGATGAGAAGGGCAATGCGATCAAGTACCCGGACGCCGACGGCCCCAGCGAGATCATCGCCACCCCCGTCTACCACGACGGCCGGATCTATGTCGCCATCGGCCAGGACCCGGAACATGGCGACGGCGTCGGCAACTTCGTCTGCATCGACGCGAAGACCGGAAAGCAGCTCTGGAACTTTGACGAGATCAACCGTTCGCTCTCCACGGCCTCGGTGGATCCCACGACCGGGCTCGTCTTCGTCTGCGATCACACAGGGCTGCTTTACTGCCTCGACGCCAAGACCGGGAAGAAGCAGTGGGTCTACGACTCGTTGGCGCACCTGTGGGGCTCGGCCCTGGTCGGCGACGGCAAGGTCTACCTGGGCGACGAGGACGGCGATGTCGTCATTCTGCCCGCCAGGGCGGACTGGGATCCCGAGAGCGATCCCCTGCTCGAGGTCAACCTGCAGGGACCGATCTATTCAACCCCCGTCTACGCGAACGGCCGCCTTTACATCGCCACCCAGTCGCATCTGTATGTGATCGGGGACAAGTGAGGCCGCCAAATCGGCGTCTCCCCGGGCGGTGAATTGTGACAACGCGGGGCTTGGGTATTCGGGAGGCGGCATCTATAGTCGCGCCCTGACGATGTCGCACAATCGTTCTACAACCCAGTTCCCGGGGGCGGTCCTCATGCCGCGCAAGGCGCCCGCCGGCGTCGCGGCTCTTCGCGCGCTCCGGAAGCGCCTGTTCCGCCCGGGCGTATCGGCGACTGCTTTCCTTCTCCTGCTGCTCACCGGAGGCGGCGCGTTCGCCGAATCAGAGACGCAGGCTTCGGTCATCATCGTCGCCGGCGCCGGAGGAAGCGAGGAATACACGACAGCCTTCTCCGAGTGGTCGCGACATTGGGCGGAAGCCGCCGGCGCGGCCGGCGCGAGGCTGACGGCGATCGGACTCGACGAGAAGGCGCCGGACGCCCCTTCGGACAAAGAGGCCCTGAAGAGCGCGCTCGAGGCGGAGGCCAGGAATGGCGGGGCGGAGCTATGGCTCGTCCTCCTGGGTCACGGCACCTTTGATCGACGCACCGCCAGATTCAATCTCCGCGGCGAGGACGTGAGCGCCAAGGAATTGGCCGCCTGGTTGAGACAGTTCCGCCGCCCCACCGCCGTGGTCGTCGCCGCTTCCGCCAGCGGGACGTTTGTTTCCCGACTGGCCGCGCCGGATCGCGTGGTCGTGACCGCGACCAAGAGCGGCGATGAGATCAACTTTTCGCGGTTCGGCCGCCACATCTCCGAGGCGATCAACGACCCTGACGCCGATCTCGACAAGGACGGCCAGACCTCGCTGCTGGAAGCCTGGCTGACCGCGTCTCGGCGGGTGGATGAATGGTATGAATCCGAGGGCAGGATCGCCACCGAGCACGCCTTGCTGGACGACAACGGCGACGGCAAGGGCACGCCGGCCTCCTGGTTCCGGGGCATCCGCGCCGTCAAGAAGGCCAAGGACGGAACCTCGCTCGATGGCGCCCGCGCGCATCAGTTCCACCTCCTCCGCAGCGAACAGGAACGCCGGATGCCGCCCGAACTCCGCGCCCGCCGCGACCGGATCGAACTGGAGGTCGTCCGCTTGCGCGAATCCCGGGAGAAGCTCTCAGAGGACGACTATTACGCCCGCCTGGAACCGCTGCTGCTGAAACTCGCGCGACTCTATCGCGAGGCCGCCTCGCTGGAGCCCGCGCCCGAGAAGCCGGCGCAGTGACCGGCCCTGTTTCGTATGAACCTCTCGATCATCGGCCCGCCGGGAGCGGGCAACGAAACCCACGCCCTGGCGCTGACGCAGCGATTCGATCTGCTGCTCGTTTCGCCTGGCGAACAGTTCCGCAGGAACCTGACGCAGCTCACCGAACTGGGCCTGACCGCGCAGGAGTACATGAATCGCGGCGAACTCGTGCCGGACGACCTCGTCGACGCCATGATGCAGGACTGCCTCGAGCAGTTCGCTCCGGACTCACAACTCGCGCTCAGTGGTTTTCCCAAGGCCCTCTTTCAGGCCAGATTTCTCGATGAGACGCTGGCCTCCATCGACCGTCGGCTCGATGCGGTCATCTACCTGAAAGCTGACGATGCGGCGCTGACCGACCGGATGGCGCGCCGGGTGATCTGCGTGAATTGTCAGCAACCCTACCACCTCACCTTCCGACCGCCGAAAGGCGACGTCTGTGATGTCTGCGGCGGGGAGTTCCACCAACGCCCCGACGACCTGCCCGAGGTGATCGAGGCCAGATTGAGGACCTTCTATCGTGAGTCCGAACCCATCGTCGATTACTACCAGTCGCAGGGAAGACTGATCGTCGTCGATGCGAACCAGCCGATCGACGAGGTGGAGGCTGCGGTTCACGCCGCGGCGGAAAGCGTGCGCGCGGGAGACTTCGCCCCGGCGACAAGGGCGGAAGCCAGGGAACTGCGACGGCCGGATTCCTCGCAGACCGTGTTCCTGCAGCCGGTCGCGAACGCGCGACTGGACCTCGCCCTGCTGGGAGGCCCCGGGGCAGGCAAGGGAACGCAGGCCGCCCGGCTCGCCCGAAATCTCGGACTGATCCATATTTCCACCGGCGACCTGTTTCTCGAACACCTGGAGAAGGAGACGGCGCTCGGCCTGCAGGCCAGGGACTACATGGCCCGGGGCGAGTTGGTTCCCGATGAATTGACCGAGGCCATGGTGCGCGAGCGCCTCGCGGACGTGCCGGAGGACCGCGGCTTTGTCCTGGACGGTTTTCCGCGCGCGTTGCACCAGGCGCAGGCCTTGACGCAGATCCTGTCCACGCTGGGGCGCCGGCTCAACGCCGTGTTTCATCTCCGCGCCGGCGACGCCACCCTGCTTGCCCGCATCTCGGGCCAGCGCGTCTGCCGCGGTTGCCACGCCTCCTATCACACGGAATTCAATCCGCCCGCAACCGAAGGCGTGTGCGATGACTGCGGCGGCGCGGTCGTGGAGCGTCCCGATCGCTCCGAAGAAGCCGTCCGCCACCGCCTGCGGACCTTCCACCTGCGCACCGAGCCGCTGTTCGACTACTATGACATGTGGAACCTCCTGACCGAGATCAACGCCGAGGGCTCTGTCGACGAGGTGGCCCAACGCATGGCGGCCGCGGCGAAGGCCCTCATTCCCGGTTGATTTCCGCGCGCCCCGCAGGGGTTGTCACCGGAAGGCCCTCAGTCCGCGCGTTGCAACGACAGTTCATGAAGAAGCCCGCCCCCATCCGCGTCGCCGGCGTACAGATGAACGTCGATCTGGGCGATCCCTCCGCCAACCTTCGGCGAATGAAGACGCGCCTCGCCGAGGCTGCGGACGCGGGCGCCCGTCTCGTGATCTTCCCCGAGTGCGCCATCACCGGCTACTGCTTCGAGAGCCGGGAGGAGGCCATGGCCTGCGCCCAACCAATCCCCGGACCGGCGGTTGCATCGATCGCGGAAGCCTGTCGAGAGCGCGACGTATCCGCCATCTTCGGCCTTCTGGAACGGGACGGCGACCTTCTCTTCAATGCCTGCGCGATGGTCGGCCCCGATGGCCTGATCGGCTCCTACCGCAAGGCCCACCTGCCCGCGCTGGGCGTGGACCGTTTCACAACGCCGGGCGATCGGGACTTCGCCGTGCACGAGACGGCCGGACTCCGCGTCGGCATGAACATCTGCTACGACTACTCGTTTCCGGAGGCTGCGCGGATCCTGATGCTGAAGGGGGCCGATCTCGTCGCCCTGCCGACCAACTGGCCCGAGGGTTCACGCAAGGGCGCGCAATACCTGATCAACGCCCGCGCGCACGAGAACCATTTCTACTACTTCGCAGTCAACCGCGTCGGCGAAGAGCGCGGCTCTGAATTCATCGGTCAATCCAGGTGCGCCGATCCAACGGGCGACCTGATCGCCCACGCCGATCACACGGAGGAGGCCGTCATTTACGCGGAGGTCGATCCCGCCTGGGCGCGACAGAAACATCTGGTGAAGATCCCCGACAAACACGAGGTGCATCGCGTTCGCGACCGGAGGCCGGACCTCTACGGCAGCGTTTCGGAGGCCTGATCCGGAAATCCGGGCCGGCTTGTCATCCGTGCGCGATTGGGGGAGACTGACCCGGACCGGAAAAGCCTTTCAGCCATGAACGTTCATCACCTGGAGTTGTTCTACTACGTCGCCCGCCATGGGGGAATCAGCCAGGCGGCGCGCAACATGCCCTACGGCATCCAGCAACCCGCCATCAGCGGACAGATCCTCCAACTGGAGGATTACCTGGGGCTGACCCTGTTTCAGCGGCGCCCCTTCGAACTGACGCAGGCCGGCCAGGAACTCTACGAATTCATCCAGCCCTTCTTCGGCAACCTGGAATCGATGGCCGAGAAACTCATCGGCGGCGCCACCCACCTGATCCGCATCGCGGCCTCGCCGATCATCCTGCGCGACCATCTTCCCGCGATGTTGAAGAACCTGCGGGGGAAATACCCGAAGCTGAAGCTCACCATGCGCGAGGGCCTCCAACCGGACATCGAGGAATGGCTGGCCAAACAGGAAATCGACCTCGCCGTCACCGCGATCGAAGGCCGCCCGCCCGCCGGGATCAAATCCCAGAAGCTGATCGAACTGCCGCTGGTCCTGCTGGTGAACAAGGGGCGGAAGATCCGATCGCTGCAGGACATCACGACCCGCGACCGCATCGACGACACCCTGATCAGCCTGCCGTCCAACGAAGCCGTCAGCCGGCTGTTTCAGAAGGGGCTCTCCAAGCTCGGCGTCGACTGGCCGATCGGCATCGAGGTCAACTCACTCGATCTCATTGACACCTATGTGGAGAACGACTTCGGCATCGGGGTGACGGTGATGATCCCGGATCGCAGGCTGCCGAAGAATGTGCGTTGCCTCCCCTTGGACGACTTCGGCGCCATTCCGGTGGGCGCGTTCTGGCGCGGCAAGTTGAATCCCATCCAACAGGCGCTGCTGGGCGAGGTGGAGAAGCGCGCCAAGGCGTTGATGGAAGACGCGGGCTCGTGAGAGCCCGAAGGAAGCGACGAACCTTCGTGGCAACCGACGTAAGGAGGCTCACTTCGCCCTCGCGCGGCCGGAAAGATGAGCCTCCTTACGTCGGCTGCTGCGGAGAGGTTGGAATCTGCTGACGCGGGTATCAGGGCCGGAACACGTCGCCGACATGCTCCTCGATCCCGGGGAGCAGATCGTCCACCGCCGCAAGGCCGTCGCCGTCGCGGTCGGACGCAAACCTCCGTCCAAGCTCCCGGATGGAATCCGCCGTGCGCTGAAGCGCCGGACCATTCCCCGGTTTCAGATCCGCCTTCGACCCAAGATCGATGATGCGCTCCAGGGCGTCGACCTTGACGCGCGCCTGAATGGCCCGGAGGCGCTTCAGGGCCCGTTTCCGACGGGTGACGCGGGTCTCCGCGTAGTCGCCGCCCCCTTTGCCCCCTGCGTATTCCCGGATCGCTCGTTCGAGGGCGGTGATCTGGCCGACGATGTAGAACAGGCGCTTGCGTTCGGGAGGCGTGGAGGCGTTGTGGAGGCCGCGCGATCCGATGAAGTTGTGCCGCACCTCGCCTTCCAGCCAGGCGACAATCTCGAAGTCGCTGCCCGGATTGTGTCCGCCGTCGTTCACGAGGCGTTCGTCGTTCACCGTGTGACACCGGAAGCATTGGTTCACCATGCCAGCCACGTTGCCAGGCCGGATCAGGCCCATGGCCTCCGCCTTTTTCATGGCATCGGGATCGGTGGGATCCGCGTGGACCGCATTCCATTTTTCGGCCGGGCCATGGCAGGATTCGCAGGAGACGCCGGCCATTGGCAGTCCGGATTTCGCGGTGTCGGGTTGGGTCGTGTAATGACACTTCGCGCAGCTCTCCGACTGCTTGATCCGCCCGATGCCGAGGCGGTTGGCGATGCGTCGTCCGGTGCGCATGCGATGGGCTGAGGTGAAGGTCCGGTAATGCGCCGTGTGCATCCAGGTGGCGTGCATGGGCCGGTGACATTCCGCGCAGTTGTCCGGGCCGTCGAAGCGGGCGGCGGTCTCCGCGGCGGGAGCCTCATGGAGCGCGAGCGCCAGGGCGAACAGGACCGGCATGACGCGCAGGCGCTGTCCTGTGCTCTGAACTGTCCACGCGGCCGCCATGACTCAAAACTTCACCAGAAACTCCACGCGCCCTCCGAAAGACTCCTCACTGTCCTCCAACAGGGCCCCGAAGGCGTCCAGAACCACGACCGTCCGACGGCCGAAGGCCTGTTGATAGCGAATGGCGGCGGCCTCGGCTGAATTGGCGTCGCCGTTGGTCGAGGCGAGCCCGCCGCCCTCGACGATGATCTGCCGGCGGCGTTGTTCGCCGAGAAACATTTGGTAGCCGATCGCGCCGCCGGCGGCGTTGGCCGCGCCGTTGTTCAGCGGACTTCCGTAGCGGCCGAGTCCGACCGCAGCAAAGGTCAAACCGGTCCTTCCGAGCGGACCGCCGGAGAACGGATCGCGCACGGCGGAGGTGAATTCATTGATGCCCCAGAAGCCGTTGAGATAGGCGATGTCATGGGTGTGCGCCGGCGTGTAGGACAACTCGCTGAACAACAGCGTGCCCGTTCCGACCCGGGCGTTTTCCTGTTCCACCGCAATCGATTGCGCGACGCGGAAGGTGGTGTTGATCTTTCCCAGTCGCTGCACCGCGCCGAGGCCGGCGTAGACGCCGTCGCTCTGGTTCTGCGACAGCACGTAAAGCAGGTCCCATTCGAGCGTGGAGCGCTTCAGGTCCAGGAAGGAGTCGAGCCCCAGCAGGTAGGCGTCCTGTTCCTCGAGGTTGTTTGCGCGATCCACCTCGTTCCAACCGAACAGGGCCGACATGCGCAGGTGCGACCCGCCGCGCGGAAGGATCGCGTTGCGCGTGATGGCAAACAGATCGATCGCGCTGTCCTCCAACAGCAACCCGTCCTGCAGGCGGAGCGGTTGACGCCCGACGGAAAGCCCGTAGTCGAGACTCCGGAGGTCCGCGGAATCAAGCCCGGGGAAGATCTCGCCAAACTCGCCCTCGAAGAAGAGCGTGCGCGGCTGGAAGCTGGTCTCATCAAAATGCTCCTCGAAGCCCCGTCGATTGGCGGGTTCAAAGTTGAACCCGGTGAAGTCGCCCTTGTGATCCAGCGGACGAATGCCGATGACGATGCGCTCGGTTGGCGACAGCTCCAGGTTGCCGAACAGGTCCAGTCGGTTCACCCATTCCGTCGAGCGCGGCGCGGCTCCCGGATCAAAGCTCTGCACGGCCGTGCGGTAACTGCCGTAGACCCAGAAATTGGGCGTCCAGACCGCGCCGGTCGGCAGCTTGAAACCTTGCCGCAGGTTGCCGTTCCCCAGGAACTTGTCCCCGAGCTCGATCAGGGGGCGCGGACGCGGCGGAAACCCCGTCAACTGAAGCTGGGGCAGATCTTCAGTCGCGTGTTGGCCGGAATCTCCAGAGAACAAGGCGTCCGCAATCTGACGGAAGGCATTGCCACGCGGGCGCATCCGGTTGAGCTGATCGTCGAGAACGCGCTCCGACACTGCGGCCGATGCCGCCCCCGCATG
>JAYPEY010000020.1:38804-72715 GCA_038126035.1 Verrucomicrobiales bacterium
CGCCCCCGCATGCAACGCCGCCGTCAGCATCGCCAGCACGACGCAGGCAAGGGACCGGACTCGCGACCGCCGCGAAACGGGCGAATGATCAGTTCCCTTTGCCATCCTTGCGGGAAGGTTCCGGCGAGCCGGCGAGATCGAAGGCGGGCTTGTCGCCATCGAGCGAAACAGAGACCGTCCTGTCCCAAAGCGTCATGTGACCGGCAACCAGCGCCGAGGTCACGTCCTCGGTCGCCATGTGGTAGTCGAAGCCCATGTCGGCGATCTCCAGCACGAGATTCACGGGAACCATCGCGGCCATGAGCTTGACGTTGATCCGGTAATCGCCCTCGCCCGTAAGATCCGAGCGGCCCACCTTGTAGGAGGCGATCCGGTGTTCCAGCGGCCCGATCCCCTTCTTGTGCTTGCGGGCGTCGGAGGGCCGCCCGGTGAGAATCACCGAGAAGGGCTCGGGGCGGACGAAGGGCAACGGGTCAAGCGAGTAGTTGATCGGCAGCACCTGCTCGCGTTCGCCGCCGCGGAAATTGCGGGTGAGGAACCGGCTCTGCAGGCTGAACAACTGCCTGTCCAGGGGAAGCTTGCCGTCGTGCACGTAATGCGAATGCAGGTCGCGCACATCGCCGTTGGGATCGAGATCGCCGGACCGGAACACGACCTCGCCCGCCGGATCCGTCACCGTGACCTGGAGCCAGGTGAGACGCTCGGCGTCGAAACCGGTCGGGACATTGTGCCCGTCCGTGCCATTGCGGATCTCGACATCGAAGCGCAGGCCGCGCTTCGTGGCGCGCGTCACCTTGAGTTCCCCGAGTCGATAACCCTCGCGCAGGATGGCCAACCGCTGCTCCTGCATTTCGGCGAGCAGCTTCTTCTGTTCGTCGATCACCGCGCGGGCATCGTAGCGGTCGTCGATGGTCCGCCAGCGGGAGGGGTATTTCGCATTCTTGTCCGCCTTCGTTTCATAGGCGTCCGTCCCCCAGCCCGCCTTGTCGTCGAAGGCCAGCCATTCGCGCATGGTGGCGAGCCCGGCGGCCTTGGGGTTGTGGGGGAAGATGCCGGGGTGGATGACCGAATAGTCCGGCCCGGGGAACATGTGATTGGTGCGTTTGCGCGGCTGGGTCGGAACGCCGCCGACGATGGCCGCCGGCTCCATACGATAGCCGGACTTCTTTCCCGGAACCCGGCCCATGTGGCAGTCCTGGCAGGATTCGCCGCGCTTGGCGGCCGGGGAATTCTTGAATTCGCTGAAGGCCTCCTCCAGGCGGAAACCGTTCTTCAACGTCACGTCGTGGCAGGCGCCGCAGAAACCCGACGTCGTGAGCTGGGGGGCGTGATTCACCTCCGGATGCACGATGCGCCCCTGTTCCGCCGGATCGGTGGTGACCTGGTAGGTTCCGGGCTCCTGCAGGACGCGCTGGAGTTCGGCATTTCCGCTGGGGCCGAACACCGGCGTGTTCAGATCGCCCTCGACCAACGCAAAGCGACCGCTGACCTTGCCGTATTCGTTTTCAAGCCGATGGCACACCACGCAGGTGATGCCCTCCCGGGAAACCGGATTCCGGTCCATGTTGCTCATGAAAACCGGCTCGTCGAGATTCATGCCGACCTGCGTGTGGCAGCGCACGCAGAAATCGCCGTTGGACCCGTTGGTCAACTTCACCACCTTGGCGTGCATCGTGTTGAAGATCGGGCTGAGCTGCGCATACGCATGCTGCGAAACCGCCCACTCACGATAATGCCCCGGATGACAGGTCCTGCAGGCCGACGCAGAGGGATACCGCTCCTTCTCAAAAAGGCGCTGATGCTCCTCGGCTGCCAGATCCATCGCCGACTTTTCGGGAGCAGCCGAGGCCAGGATATTCGCCGCGAACGCCAATGACGCGATCAAGGCGGCGCCCCGGACAAGTCGCCCGACGCCACGAAGGCAGGCGACACCAAGGCGCGTGAATGGAGACGCGCTGTCCTTGGTTTGAATTCGGTCTGGCCCGCAAGTCATTGGCAATTCACTGATACTCCCGATCGCCGGGGCGGAATAATGCGCATTTCTTGCGAAAAATCCACCCGAAAGAGCAGGCTTGCGGATGACCGAGCGCGCCCCGAACAACGGACTCCGGGCTCGCACACGGACGTCCGCCCCGATGGTCTGAGCCTGTGAACGCCCGCGGCTGGCGAAAAGAAAAGGCGGCGGCCCTTCCCCTGCTCACTGCTTCAACGCCTCGGCATTGGGCGCCGGGCGAATGTGGTCCGGCTCACGCAGGACGTGATAATGTGGATTGCCGGCCAGCGTGCAGGAAGGCAGATCCTTGACCGCGTTCAGCCGGTAAACCCCGCCTTCCGGGCAAACCGGCATCTTCTTAAAGAATCCACTGGGGCCGATCAGGTCTGCCTCCGTCGGAACAGCGTCGGCAGCCTTGTTGTTCTTCGCCGCCCAGGACTTTTTGGCCCCGTCCAGTTGTTTGAGCTGCACGACGCAGAGATCACGCGGTTCGCTGTATTTGGAACGCAGGCTGGGCAGGACGGCCATCGTGAACAGGCCCAGGAGAACCAGGACCAGCAACAGGGCCGAGATCAGTTCGCCTCGCTGCGATCGTGTCGAGGAGGATCGTTTTCCGCCCCGGCCAATCGGAGCGCCGAGCATCGCTCGGCATACGTGTTCGATCCACGCCACGGCCGGGCAATGCTCGGAGCTCCTGATCAAATACTGGGATCGTAATTTCATTTCTTGAGCGCGTGATGGGGATGTTTGTCCGCCAGACTGCAGGAAGGCAATGTTCTGATGTTGTTGATGGAATAGATGCCGCCCTGCGGGCATTTCGGCTCTCCGGGCAGGTAGCCTTCGGTCCCCCAGAGCTCCACGCCGGTCGGCGTATCGTCGGGAGACTTCCTGTTCTGCAGCGCCCATTGCATCTTCAAGCCGTCGATCATCTTGAGATTCGCCAGGCAGGTGACGTGGGATCGCGTGACGCGGGTCTTCGTCATCTGACAGCCGATGAACACAAGAGCGCAGCCGACCGCCAAGAGAGCCGCGCCGATCCATGGAATGCGTGGTTTGGTTGTTTTCATGCTGCCAAGATGCAGAAACGAAGTTCCGAAATGGTTTCACGGATTCTGCAACATATGGTCCGGAAATCCGTTTGTCGTTGCGCCGCAGGTCGGCCGAACGCCGACCTGCCCGATCGTGTAACTTCCGCCCACATGACACGCCGGCTTCACACGAAGGTATTTCCCTTCGCCGACCAGATCCGCCCAGGTTGGCGTATCGTCCTGGCCCTTTCTGTGTTCGAGCGCCCACTGCTTCTTGGCCCCGTCGATCTGCATCAGATTCGCGACGCAGGAATTCTTCGAAACAGTCACCCTCCGGCTGAGAAGATAGGGCAGCGCCAATGCCAGCGCCCCCACCGCCAATAGAATCAGGACCAACCTGGCGACCTCGCCGCATTCGCGCCCGTTCCACGCTCTTTTCCGATTCGAAATTCTCATATCACAATGCAGAAACAGATTTCCATTTGGGTTTCAAACTTTCTTGATCAATTTCGAATGGGGACTTGTTATCAACAAAGAACAGAACTTATGAGCGCATCCCAATCCTTCCCCCGTCCCCTTCCCCAAAAAACCGCAGTCGCCGCGACCGCCCTCGCGGCGCTTCCGGTCGAACGCTTCGCCCACGCCGCCGGCGACGACACGATCAAGATCGCCATGGTCGGCTGTGGCGGCCGCGGCACCGGAGCCTGCGTCCAGGCCATGAACACGCCCGGGCCGACGAAGCTGGTCGCCATGTGCGACGTCGATGACGAACAGATCGCCAAGTCCCTGAGCTCCATTCGCGCCCAGCATCACGACAAGGTGGACGTGCCGCCGGATCGGCAGTTCACCGGATTCGAGGACTACAAGAAGGCCATTGCCGAGGCGGATGTCTGCATTCTCGCGACCTCGCCCGGATTTCGCCCGATCCATTTCGAGGAGGCGGTGAAGCAGGGCAAGCACGTCTTCATGGAGAAGCCCGTGGCCACCGATGCCCCCGGCGTGCGGAAGGTTCTGGAAGCCGCCAAGATCGCCAAGAAGAAGGGACTGAAGGTCGGCGTCGGCATGCAGCGTCGGCATCAACCCACCTACCAGGAGGCCGTCCGCCGCCTGCATGACGGCGCCATCGGCGACATTGTCTCCATGCGGGTCTACTGGGACGGCAATGCCCGCGCCGGCAAGGAGCGCCTGCCGGATGAGAAGGAGATGCATTACCAGATCCGCAACTGGTACTACTTCACCTGGCTGTCCGGCGATCACATCGTCGAGCAGCACATCCACAACATTGACGTCATGAACTGGATCAAGGGCGGGTTTCCCGTGCGCGCTCAGGGCATGGGCGGACGCCAGGTGCGCAACAAGCGCATCAACGGCCAGATCTATGACCATCATCAGGTGGAATACGAATTTGCCGACGGCGCGCGCTGCTACAGCCAATGTCGCCAGATCCGCGGCTGCTGGACCAGTGTCAGCGAGCACGCCATGGGCACGAAGGGCTCGGCTGATCTTGTCCAGCAGCGCAAGCTCTTTCAGATCACCGGTCCAAATGCCTGGACGAAACGCCTGAAGAAGAGCGAACAGGGCCACCAACTTGAGCACTACCCCCTGTTCAAGGCGATCCGTGAGAACCACCACCACATGGAGGCCGAATATGGCGCGCTCAGCACGATGACCGCCATCCTCGGACGCATGGCCACCTATTCCGGCAACAAGATCGAGTTTGCGACCGCCCTCAATTCAGATTTGGAGCTGGTCCCCTACGGGCAGGAGCTCACCATGGATTCCACCCCGCCTGTCCTGCCCGACGCCGATGGTTGGTATCCCATCGCCGTCCCGGGAAAGACGAAGGCGTACTAGGGCGCGCCGCGCGCGCCGTCGCCAACTTGACGCTTGGTGCCGCCGCGAGGCTGTGGTTCAACTCCCGGCATGCTTGACGCCTACTTCATTCCGGCCCCCGAGGCCGCATCACGCCGCGTGATGATCGTGCTGCACGGTCTCGGCGACAGCGCCAATGGCTACACCTGGCTGCCCGACGCGCTCGGCATGAAGGACATGAACTACGTCCTGGTCAACGCCCCGGACGCCTATTACATGGGCTACTCCTGGTACGACTACGAAGGCGACGCCAGACCCGGCGTGATCCGAAGTCGCGGACTGTTGTTCGAATTGCTGGGCGTCGTGGCGGAAAAGGGGCACCCGGTCGAGGAGACCTTTCTCTTCGGTTTTTCCCAGGGCTGTCTCATGACCCTCGATGTCGGCGCCCGCCTCGACAAACGATACGGGGGCCTGATCGGGATCAGCGGCAAGGTCTTTGAACCCTCGACCCTGATCGCGGAGGCGACGCCCGTCGCGCGCGAACAACGCTTCCTGGTCACCCACGGCGACGCCGATCCCGTGATTCCGATCGAAAACACCCGCCCCCAGATCGAATCGCTGCAGGACGCCGGGTTTCAGATCGATTGGCGGGAGTTCCGCAAACAACACGGATTCGCCGAACCCGAGGAGATCGATGTCATCCGGGAGTTTGTTTCCGGGAACTGAAGCGCGTGCCCGCCGTCCGCAGTAGGACAGGGCTTCCAGCCTGTCCCAAGCGCGGCAGCACAGCGTCGATTCGCGCCGGTCATCTCCGGAATCGCCGTCCGGCTGTGAGTCATGCTCCATGACCGGCAGCCGCCACATGGTTCAGGTTGAGAACGATTCCCCGCTTGTCGCAGTCCTCAATCGTCAGTCGGCCGGAAGGTAGTAATCGGCCGGGAATCCGGTCTTCTTCTCCATAACCTTTCTCATCGGGTTGCCCAGCTCCGTCATCAATTTGCCCCAGGCTTCGCGGGGCGGCAGGTCAGGCAGATCCCGCTCCCTGAATCGATAATTCTCCGAGACGCGCCAGTAATCCTGCAGCAACAGATCCGGCGTCAGATCGTCGTGAATGATGACCAGGGTTTCCATGACCTCCTCAAGCGGGCGGGGCGCGTCGCTCTGCAGCTTCCACCAGGCGCTAAGATGTCGTTCGGCGTCATTGCGACGCACAACGTCCATGAAATCCGCCTGTTCGTCGGGATCCTCCGGCAGATGGCCGCCGGCCTCCATCTGTTTGCGGAGTTCATCCCAGGTTTCGCCGCCGCGTTCAATTTTCCATGCGGTCAGTCGATGATGAATGTCCCTGGTCAGGGCGACGTAGGATTCAGAGTTGACGGGCGAGCAGGCATCCGCGTTGTGGCCTTCCAGAAACCGGTCCAGTTGTTTCTCCATCCCGCCGGAGTATTCCACGCGCATCTCGAACCACTCCGGCAGCGCGGCAAACCTGGCCGGAGCGTAGTTGGACGCCTCGCGGACATCGCCGGATTCGCTCGCGCTGAAGAACTCCATGATCTGGATTCCGGGCAGGCAATAGAGGGTTGCGCCGCAGTTCAATTCGGGATGCCCCAACGCCGCCAATTCGCAATGCAGGTCCGGGCGCTCATAGGTCCCGCACAATTGAAAGCCGCGGCCTTCGAGCGCCTGGATCCAATCGACGAAGGGTTCGTCGCCCAGCCATGCCGGCCTGTCGATCTCACGTATCGGACATTCCAATGCCGGGGCGTTCCGACGGTCTTCCACGCGGCTTTCGACCAGTTGCTGAAGGGCTTCCCGCGCTTCGCCCAACATGGCCGCGCCTTGATCGGCAAAGGAATCCTCAAGGGCTGACCGGAATGATCCGGATCCGCCCGCTTTCGCCGTGTTGGCGGCATCCCCCAACATTTCGAGCGCGGCCTCCCGATTCTCGTCGGACATCTGCCCCAGACGATCGTGCAGGCGTTGTTTCATCTGCTCGCGCCTCTCGTCATCGGAGAGTTGCGGCTGTCTTTTTCTGAAAAGGATACCCAGGCAGCCGCCGTTCCCCTGCATCTCTTCGCGCGCCCCATCCTGCCGGCGTTGCTCAACACCTTCGCGGATCATCCGCTTAAACAACTCGCGTTCGTTGTCGGCGCCTTCGCGCTCGTCGTCCCTTACATCCTCCGGTTCTGACATGACAGGATTCATACAAATGTCATGTTTCCCCGCCAGTCAAAAGAGGTCGATTCCCGCGTGAGGAAACACTTCACGCCCGGTCAGATTCTTCACAACCCAATCAACTTCGTCCCCGGTCGTTCGGGAACGCCATCTGCCAGGTCGTATGTCGCAGTATATCTATGTCGCCCTTGATTCCCGGGGGAAAGAAACGCGGGGATCGCTCAATGTCGGAAGCCATCCGTCGGATCAAGGAACTGGGATTCTTCCCCACCAGGGTGGCGTCCGCCAAGGCGAAACCGAGGAAGCTCCTCGACGCCGGGGAGGACGAGACCCAAACGCCGAAAGGCGCGCGGACAAAGCCCGGACTGCGGCGGGATTTCAGGATCTCGATTCCTCTCCTGCGGGGCGGCGTGAAGCCGAAGGCGCTGACCGCCTTCACCCGTCAACTGGCGACATTGGTGGATGCCGGGATGCCGCTGTTGCGCGGCCTGAAGATCCTTGCCGAGGAGGAGACGAATCCGAGGCTCCGCGCGGTGACCGAGGAACTGATGACCTCCATCGAGGGAGGCGCCTCGTTGAGCGAGTCCATGGCCCGGCATCCCCGGGTGTTCAACAAGCTGTATGTGAACATGATCAAGGCCGGCGAACTCGGCGGCGTGCTGGAGGTCGTCCTGAACCGTCTCGCCGAGTTCCTTGAAAAGGCGCAGCGCATCAAGGGAAAGGTCGTGAGCGGGATGTTCTACCCGGTGGCCGTGCTGGTGGTCGCGGTCGCGATCCTGTCGCTGCTGATGATCTACGTGGTTCCGAAATTCCAGGAGATCTTCGCGGACCTGGCCGACGGGCGGACCATGCCGAAGTTCACGCTGGTCGTGCTCCAGATCAGTCAGACCCTGCGCGACCATCTCGGGGCGAGCGTCGCGTGCCTAGCGGCGGGCTTCGCCCTGTTCCGCGCGTTCACCGCGACCAGCTTCGGACGTCGGTTGGTGGATCGCGGCAAGCTGCGGATGCCGCTGCTCGGGCCGGTGTTTCGCAAGCTGGCCATCGCCCGCTTCGCGCGGACCTTCGGCACATTGATCTCCAGCGGCGTGCCGGTCCTCCAGGCTTTGACCATCGTCAGGGAGACTGCGGGGAACACGGTCGTCGCGGACGCCGTCGGCGCCGTTCACGAAAGTGTGAAGGAAGGGGAGACTATCTCGGCGCCGCTGCGCGCCTCGGGCGTGTTTCCCGGAACGGTCGTCGGCATGATCGACATCGGGGAGCAGCCGGGCGCCCTGCCGGAGATGTTGTCCCGCATCGCGGACAACCACGACGAGGAGGTCGACAACGCCGTCGCCGGGATGGTCTCCCTGCTGGAGCCGATCATGATCGTGTTCCTGGCGCTGATCGTCGGGAGCATCGTGATCGCCCTGTTCCTGCCGATCCTCGACCTCATCAACAACGGCATCTAGCCCGCGTTGACAGCGCGGGAAATCCGGAATTCGAGGCAGATTCGAAAGGGCGAATCGCGAATGTTTCAAACGACCCCTGCCCGTTTCGGATTCCGAGTTTCGACATTCGAGTTTCCCGGATGTTTGAGAAACATCCGGGTCAACCCTGTTCCATCTCGACCCAGCGCACGGCCTGGCGGACGAGATCGGGGGCGGACTTGGCGCCGAGCTTGTGTTTGATGTTGCCGCGGTGGACCTCGATGGTCTTCACGCTGAGGTTCAGACGCCCGGCGACCTCGCGTGTGCCAAGCCCTTGGCCCAGGAGCTCAAACACCTCGAACTCGCGGTCCGTCAGCCGTTCCATCGGAGACTTGGAGGACTGGCCGCGCGTGCCGGAGAAGATTTCCAGGATCCGGGAGGACATCTTCTCGCTGACATGGATCTGGCCGTCGAGCACGCGGCGGATCGCCTCGATGAGCTTGAGCCCGCCCTCCTGTTTCATGACGTAACCGCGGCCGCCGGCGCGAAGGACGCGCTCCGCGTAGAGCGTCTCGTCATGCATGGACAGCGCCAGGACGGGAATCTCCGGACGCACGGCCTGCAGATCCTTGATCAGCTCCAGTCCGTTCCTTCCAGGGAGGCTGATGTCCGTGATCACGATGTCCGGCTCGTCGCGCTCGACCAGGGAGAGGGCGTCGGCGACGTTCTCGGCCTCGCAGCAGACATTGAGGTCGGGCTCGCTGTTGATCAACGAGGCCAGGCCCTGGCGCATGATGGGATGGTCGTCGACCACGAGAATCCGACGTCCGCGCGAACGGGCGCCGGATTCACTTCCCGCCGCTCGCGCCCCGGTCTTTCGAACTTTCTTTTTTGCGGTCATTTTTCTGATTCCGGGCGGGTTTGGCCGCGCCCGGGGTTTTGTGGATGGTGCAGACGACCTCGGTGCCGCCGCCGTCGCAGCGCAGCACGACGAGCGAACCGCCGGCCAGGGTGGCGCGGTAGTGCATGACATTGAGGCCCATGCCGCGTTTCCTGGGGAGCCGCCTGGGCAGGCCTTTGCCGTTGTCGCGTATGGAGAGGATGATCCGCTCGCGGGTCTGGCTCAAGGCCAGCCCCACGTTGGAGGGCTTGCCGTGGCGAATGGCGTTGTGCACGGCCTCCTGCGCGATACGGTAGAGGTGCGTCGCCACTGAATTGTCGGAAACCAACACCGGCTTGTCGCAGTGGAAACGACAGTCCGTCTTGAAGAGGCGGGCGCTGTTTTCCGCGAGTTGTTCAAGGGCCGCCATCAGCCCGTCCGCCTCGAAGACCACAGGGTTCAGGCCGCGGGCCAGCGCGCGGGTGTGCGAGACGGCCTCCCGGGTCAACTCGGCGATCTGGGCCGCGTCGGCCGCGTGTTTGTTGGAGGTGGCCTCGAGCCGGTCGCAGAGCGCCTGGCTCATGAACTCGATCCCGGTAAGCTGCTGCCCGAGATTGTCGTGAAGTTCGCGGCCGATGCGCTGCTGCTCCTCCACGCGGCTGTCGGCAATCTGCTTCTCCAGCTCCTTGCGCTCGGTCATGTCGCGGGCGTTGACAGCGAAGCCCGTGATCGAGCCGTCCGAACGCCGGTAGGGGCTGAGTCGCACATCCAGCCAACGCGGCCCGCGGCGCGGCAGGTTGAACATCGTCTCGTAGTGCAGGTCCTCGCCCGTCAGGCAGCGATCCACCCGGGGCTGGATCTCCCGCTCGAAGAATTTCTGCCCGTAGAGCTCGGCGATGGTGGTCCCGACGATCTCCTCGCGACGTTTTCCGTGGAACCGGACGTAGGCGTCATTGACCTCCCGATAGACATAATCCCGCCCCACGAACGACAGCATGTCATCGCAGGCGGAGACAATCCGCTCGTAGCGCCGCAGGGCCGCCTCCGACTCCTTGCGCTCGGTGATGTCGCGGATGAAGCCGGTGAAGAGCCGTCGATCCGGAAGCCGGATTTCACTGACCGCCAGATCCACGGGGAATTCCTCCCCGTTCTTTCTGCGGCCGACCACCTCGCGGCCGGCGCCGATGATCCTGGCGCGACCGGTCTCGCGGTAATTCCGGAGGTAGCCGTCGTGTTTCGAGTGATCCGGTTCGGGCATGAGGATGTTGACGTTGCGCCCGATCAGCTCCGACTCGGCATAACCGAAGAGATCGCAGACCGCGGGATTGACGGCATCAATGACGCCGGCCTCGGAAATGGTTACGATCCCGTCCACCGCGGTGTTCAGAATGGCGCGCAGCCGCTCCTCCCGTTCAAATGCCTGCGACGATGGCCCGCCGTCCGACTCCAGATTGCGGAGCCGTTCGATCAATTCGGCCTTGGTCAGGCGTTCGAGGGCCTTGGACATGACGGCATCGTAGGAGCTTGAACGGCTTCCCTCAAACGCAATCCGCGCCCCCCAACCCTGGAGCGTGGAGAATCGGCATTGGCGACGGCGCGACAAACCGTTAACGTCCGTGCTGTGCCGCTCCTGGAAATCGCCAACCTGATCAAGGCCTACCCGTCCCCTGAGGGCGGGACGCATACGGTTGTCGATGTGCCGGAGTTTTCGTTGGGCGAGGCGCGACAGGTCGGCCTGCGGGGCGAAAGCGGCTCCGGCAAGACGACCTTCCTCAACCTCATTGCCGGCATACTCAAGCCGGATTCCGGTCACATCTTCATCGACGGGAAGGCCATGTCGGATCTCGGCGAGCCGGAGCGGGACCGTCTCCGGGCCACGACGATCGGCTACATCTTCCAGACCTTCAATCTGCTGCAGGGTTTCACCTGCCTTGAGAACGTCCTGCTCGGCATGTCGTTCGGCCCGGGCGCCGACCGTGATTTCGCGACGGCCCTGCTGAAGCGCGTCGGCCTCGAGTCCCGGCTCAACCATTATCCCAGGCAGCTTTCCACCGGCCAGCAGCAGCGTGTCGCCGTGGCCCGCGCCCTGGCGAACCGACCGAAGCTCGTGCTGGCCGACGAGCCGACAGGCAACCTCGATCCAAGAAATTCGCGCGAGTCGCTGCAGTTGATCCGGGAGGCCTGCCGGGAGAACGGCGCGGCCCTGTTGCTGGTCAGTCACGACCAGCCGGTGTTGGACCAGTTTGAGGATGTCCACGCGCTGCACGACGTCAACCGCGCGGCGCTGCAACCCGGGGAGGCCGGGGCATGACGCTGTTCCGCATCGTCTTCAAGAGCCTGCGTCAGCACCTGCTGTCGACAGCGGTGACGGCGCTTTCGCTGGCCCTGGCGGTCGGCTTGTTGATGACGGTCTGGGTGGTGAAGGAGCAGTCGCACGCGACCTTCACCAACGTCACCGCGGGCTTCGACGCCGTGCTCGGCGCGCGGGGCTCCAAGCTGCAGCTCGTGCTCAACGCCATCTTCCACCTGGAGGCGTCGCCCGGGAACATCCGCTGGTCGGACTACCAGTTCATCAGGAAGAACCGCGCCGTGCAACTGGCCGTTCCCTTGGCGGTCGGGGACAACTACCGCGGCTATCGACTGGTCGGCACGGAAACCAGTCTCTTCAACCACGCCTATGACGGCGACAAGACCTACGAGGTTCTGCCGGGCGGCCGGATCTTCGAGGACGGCTACAAGGAGGCCGTGGTCGGGAGTTTTGCGGCGCGACGGCTGGGACTGAAGGTCGGCGACAAGTTCAATCCCTACCACGGCCTGATCTTCGACGAGGAGGCCCGGCACGCGGATGTCTACATCGTGGTCGGCGTGTTGAAGCCGACCAACACCCCGGCCGACCGCGTCATCTGGATCCCCATCCAGGGCCTGCAGACCATGGCCGGTCATGACCCCAAGGCGGCGACTGATGTCAGCGCGGTCCTGGTGAAGCTGCGGGCTCCGACAGCCGGCTTCATGCTCGACCAGATGTACAACAAGCAGGGCGACAAGATGACCTTTGCCTTTCCGATCGGCGCGGTGATGTCGCAGCTGTTCGACAAGATCGGCTGGTTCGACAAGGTGTTGGAGGCGGTGGCCTACCTGGTGGCTCTGGTCGCCATCGGCTCCATCCTGGCCAGCATCTACAACTCGATGAACGAGCGGCGCCGGGACATCGCAATCATGCGGGCGTTGGGCGCGCGTCGGGCGACCGTGTTCAGCGCGGTGGTGCTGGAGGCCGGAGCCATCGCGTCGCTCGGGGTCCTGATCGGATTCGCCTTCTACGCGGTGATCATGTCGATGGCGGCCAACCTGATCCGGCAGCAGACCGGCGCGGTTCTGGAGCCGTTCGTCTGGCACAAGGTGATGCTCTGGGCGCCGCTGGGAATGATTGCGCTCGGCGCGCTGGCGGGGGTCGTCCCGGCGTTCAAGGCCTACCGCACCCACGTCGCCGAGCATCTGGCCCCGGTGTCGTGAGTAATCGGCTTCACGGTTCGTTCCGCTCGTAGAACCACTTCAGCGTCTCGTATTCCCCGTAGAGTTTCATGCGGTCGAAATAGGCGACGACATCGGCGTCGGACATCGTCTCCAGATCGACCGAAGCGGCGACGGTCTTGATGTTGTCCTTCTGTTTCCGGAGGTCCTGCTGCAACTCGGCGAGCGGGCGGTCGAGAAAAGGGTGTTCGGCCGATGGATCGAGGGCGTCCAGGAAGACCTTCTCGGTCGCGATGCCGACCAGTTCGTTGATCAGGTAGCGGTTTCCGGCGCCCACGCTCATATGGCGGCCCATGTTCAATCCCGCGGCGGCGATCTCGTTGGCGGTTGCGGCGTCTCCGGCCTGCCTGCGCGTTTCGTAGAGTTTCACCATTTCGCGGCCGAGGTTGCGCAGCTCCTGCAGATGCGGCAGGCGCGTCTGGGTTCCGGCCATGGCCTTGGCCTCGGCGGGGGCGCGCCCGGCCCGCGCATGCATCTCCTCCGCGCTCTGGATGGTGTGCATCGTGTAGTCGTCAAACGACGTCTTCCCCCGCGCCGCCAACAGGGCGCGGATCGCGCCTTCGGGATTCTCCTGCTTCAGCTGTTCCGATGCTGACAGATAATCGACCAGCGCATTCTCCGGCGCCGCGCGGGCGAGCCTGTCGAGCCACTCCCGCCGCGCGCCGGGGATGGAGTCGTCGCCGAAGTTGACGACGGCGAACAGGACGCGCGGGTCGTCCGGAAACTCCCCGGCGGCCTGGCGCAGCCAGTTCATGTCCTTGTCGGTCTCAAAGGCGGCGAGGAGACTCTGCGCGTTGGCGTTGTTCAGGCGGACGTAGGCCGCGACATCTTCTGAAGACAAGGGCTCTGCCGGCTCGCCCTCGGAAAGCAGCCTGCCCAAGGGCGTGTTCTGACGGGCGCCGGCGACGCGCTCGGTTGCGCCGGGAGCCGGCCGGATTCCCGCGCCTGAGGAACGTTGCGCGAATGCCGCCGAAGCGTTGTCCGGCGCCCCGGGCAAGGAACGTTCCGGATCCGGGGCGACGACGGATCTGCCGCCCATCCAGTAGCCCAAACTGAAAACAAGGCCGGCAAGCGCGAATGCGGGGATCAGGGCGCGGGGAGTCATGAACTGCGGGGCGTCGGTTGTCGGTTCCATTCCGGAATACCCGGTCGGGAATTGGACCATGCCCCGGCGGATTCGTCACATTCTTTTAGCCTCCAGTCAGGGCGCATCCGGGGCGGCGGCGCGGGCGCGCTTGAGGACGATGAACCAACCGAGCTTGTGCTCGTCGTAGCCGGCCAACGCGAGTATGTCGTCCTCGCCGATGGTCACGATCCGGTTGACCACGCGGTTGCCCTCGCCGAAAAGGCGGATGCGGAATTTGGAGTCCTTCTGGGCGCGCACGCGCAGTTTTGCCTTGGGGCTGAGGGTCGTGGTGACATTCATCCCGAGCGGGGCGTCCAGATCCTTGTCCAGAATCTTGAAGTAGCTTTTCCAGGGGAAGGCCTTTTCGAGTTTCTCGGTCAGTTCGGGCTCCAAGGTCTGGAACCGGGTCTGGGCGGCCGCCTCGGAGGTGGCGCCCCAGATCAGACGCACGTTGAGCCGCGGAGCCACGTCCGGACTGCTGTCCTTGACCGGCGCCTCGGACTTGATGGCGAACACCTTCACGCCCGCATCGACGGCCCGGCGCTTCTTCTGCCCGGCTGTCGCCTTCGCCTTCGGGGACGAGCCTTTGACGCCCGCCTTATTCGGCGGATCCGACGGCGACGCGGCGGCGCGCGGCGACGCGACCGTCAACGTGACGGCGATCGCCGCGGCAATGACCATGAGCTTCGAAGTCATCTTGTTCGTTGTTTTCGTCCGCCGATTCGACGCCCGGGCCGGCGTTCCATTCAACCTCCGGCGACGGACTTGCCGGGCGTCGAAGCGTATCTATACTCCGATGCGACCGTCGATATTCAATGACGCAACCCGCACAATTCATCAGCTGCGACTGGGGGACCTCCTCATTCCGGCTCCGTTTGATCGAAACGGAGGAACTTCGCGCGGCGGCCGAAATCACCGGGGAGACCGGCATCCGGACCATTCACGACTCGCTGGACGCGGATGCGGGACAGGATGAGCGGGAGGCGGCGTTCTCCGGTTTTCTGGGAGATCGCCTGGATGAACTGCTCCGCGGGTCTCCGGCGACGGACGCCCCGCGGCGCGTCCTGCTGTCGGGGATGGCGACATCGACCATCGGTTGGCGCGAACTGCCCTACACGGCCGTCCCGTTGGAGCTGGATGGTTCCGGCGTCGTTCACGAACGGATCGGATTCACCTCTCCCGGCGGCCGGGAGTTTGAATTGTTTCTGGTCTCCGGCGCGGCGACCGACACGGACATCATGCGGGGCGAGGAGACGGAGCTCCTGGGCATCCTGAACCATCCGGATTTTCGGCGATACGCCCGCGCTTCAATCGTGATCCTGCCGGGCACCCACAGCAAGCACGTGAGCGTATCCGAAGGCCGCGTCGTGGATTGGCGCACCTTCATGACCGGCGAGGTCTTCGAGGCCTTGACCTCCGCCACGATTCTGCGACAGACGACGAAGACTGCGAATGGCGCGGATGCGGCGTCCATCGATGACGGGAGTTTCCGGGAAGGCGCGCTGCGCGGTTTTGAAGCCGGCATGGAGGCGACCCTCTTTCAGGCCCGCACACGCGCGATTTTGAACGGGAACACGAATGCGTCCAACCGCGCATTTCTCAGCGGGGCCTTGATCGGATCGGAAATGCGGCAGGCGTTGGGCGTTTCGGGCGTGGCGCCGTTGTTGATCGCAGGTTCGGGCCGGTTGGCGGAATGCTATCGCCGCGCGACGGAGATCTGCCTCGATGCCGCGAGAACACCGCCGAATCTTCGGGCCGGGACGGTGAACGTCGACCTTCCCGGCGGCGCCGCCATTCACGGCCACGCATTTCTGTTGAAACGATGGCTCGAAGCCGACGACACTGACGCGCAATGAACAACGCCTTCTCCCACGAACTGTTCAGACGGCTGCCCCTGGTCGGCATCCTGCGCGGCTTCCAGTCGGATCAGATCCGACCGATCGTCGAGGCCTGCCTTGAGGGCGGGTTGACCAATCTGGAGATCACCATGAACACGGAGGGCGCGGCCGATCAGATCCGGACCGCGGTGGAAACGGCCAAGGGGAGGATGAACATCGGCGCCGGCACGGTGACCTCCCGCGAGCGCCTTGTCCGGGCGGTCGAGGCCGGCGCGACCTATGTCGTGACCCCGGCCGTCATTCCGGATGTAATCGATCATTGCCGCGAGTTGGGTCTCCCCTTCATCCCCGGCGCCTTCACCCCGACCGAGGTCTGGCAGGCGTGGGACTCCGGCGCGACGATGGTCAAACTGTTTCCCGCGGATCTGGGCGGTCCGGCCTACGTCAAATCCTTGAAGGGGCCGTATCCGGAGATTCCGATCATGGCGACCGGCGGCGTTTCCCTGGAATCCATCGGGGACTATCTGAAGGCGGGGACGGACGGCTTTGGTCTCGGCGGGCCGCTCTTCAAGCGCGACCGGGTGGACGCCGGCGATTGGGAATGGATCGCAGAGCAGGTCCGGAAACATCGCGGGATCCATGACGCCTTTCACCGGGAACGGGAATCGTGAGCGACCCAACGGAACTGGCCGGCGATTTCAGCCGGGGGCTGGTCCGGCGACTGGTGCGGATCTATTACCCGCGCATCGAGGTGGAGTCGGCCGCGCCGCTGCCGGAGGGCGCGCAGATCCTCTTTGTCGCGAACCACGCCAATTCCCTGATCGACCCCGTCATCATGGGGATCGCCACGGGCAGGCGCATTCACTACCTGGCCAAGGCCCCGTTGTTCGATGTCCCGGTGATGGGGCAGATCCTCAAGGCCCTGGGGATGATCCCGGCGTTCCGCGCGAGCGATGACAAGACGCAGGTGCGCCGCAATCTGGAATCGCTGGATGTCGCCGCCCAACAACTCGCCGCAGGCAGGGACGTGGGTATTTTCCCCGAGGGCAAGAGCCACGATGAAACCCACGTGGAACAGGTGAAATCAGGGGCCGCGCGGATTGCGTTGAAGGCGGCGGCGGAGGGGGCGGAGAAGTTGTTCATCGTTCCCATCGGGTTGAATTACGAGCGCAAGGAACAATTCCGGACCAGCGTCTGGGCGCGGATCGGCGAGGCGATCGATGTCAACGCCTGGCTGGCCGATCACGAAGGCAATGAGCGCAAGGCGATGCGGTCCCTGACCGAGCGCATCGACGCGGGGCTGAAGGAGGTGGTGATCCATCTGGACAAGGCGGAGTGGGAGCCCTATCTCGGCGATCTGGAGGTCCTCGATCCGGAGTCGCGCGACCGCGCCAGGGATCCGATCACGGCCCTGCGGCAGCGGAAACGCCTGGCCGACGGC
This sequence comes from Verrucomicrobiales bacterium, assembly GCA_038126035.1. Classification (GTDB taxonomy): domain Bacteria; phylum Verrucomicrobiota; class Verrucomicrobiia; order Limisphaerales; family JAYPEY01; genus JAYPEY01. The sequence goes on from JAYPEY010000020.1 coordinate 56,032, forward strand.
GTCAACTGGTTCATGCAGGAGGATCCGGAGCGCGCCAGGGAGGCGGCCGCGGCAATCCGGGAACATCGTGAAAATCTCGCCGCGGCGGGACTGACGTTGCGTTCGCCGCTTGTGCGTTATCGGACCTTGTGGGCGGGCTGGTTGGCGCTGCGGCAGGCCACAATTCTGTGCGCCGGGCTGATGCCCTGGCTCGGGACCTTGTTTCACCTTGTCCCGTTCCTCCTCGTCCGTTCGATCGCCGGCCGCCTGAACCAGCCCGGCCGGGTGACCACCGCCCTGAACCGGCTCTACATCGGCCTGCCGATCTACGCGCTCTGGTATTTCCTGGCATGGCGATGGCTCGCAGAATACTTCCTGCCCTGGTTGGCGTGGACCATCTGCTTTGTCATGCCCTTCGCCGGGCTTTGGGCCCTGGATTACTGCCGCCGCGCGCGCGATACGGCCCGCCTCTGGTGGCGCGAATCCGGGATGCTGTTCCGCCGCGGACGGCTCAAGGCGCTGCGCGAGGCGCAACAACGCCTGAGCGAACGGTTGGAAACCATGTCCCGCGAGCATCGCGAGGCGCGGGGCGTTCCCATCGAGGAACAGCGGCCCAAACCCGCGTGGATGATCGCGGCGCGCTATTTCGGGGGAGCCTTGGTTGTGGCCGCCTCCATCGCCGCGGCGGCGCTGGCCTACGGCTGGTTCCAGCCGCGGACCGTAAGCGAACTCTCAGCGCCCAGCCCCAGCCTTGCCGGGAGATCCGCCGAATCCCTCGCCGGCCCCATCGCGACGGACGAGGAGGTTCTCGCCAGACTCACCGACGAACTGGACCGCCTGAAAAAACGTGTGGCCGATCTGCGCGCCGACTTCGAATCGGGACGCCGCAACTTCGTCCGGCAGGCGGACAACGACGCCGTGCGCCAGACCATGATGACCTACATCGCCTGCCGCACCGGACTGCTGCGCATCGTCTGGAAATACCGGAATTTCGACCAGATCAACGACCCCGGGATGCAGCTCCGCGCGACGCTCCTGGCGCTGACCGCGGCGACCTCGATCTATGCGGCGTCGTTGGACTTCGTGACGCAGTTCATCGACAGCCCCGACGCCGTGCGCAAGCTCAACGAACCAGAGCCGCTGTGGAACGTGCCGGCCGGCCTGTTCGACCAGGTTCATCGCAACCTGACGAACGCCGAACTTCGCCAGGAGCTGGAACGGGCGGTCGGCTCCTATCGGGAACGACTGCCGGAGTTTGAGGCGCGGGGCTTGGGCCGACAGTCGGAGCGGCGTTCGTCTCATAATCAAATCGCGCGGAATGTCTCGGAGATCGAGACCCGCGGCGGGAAGCTCTCGGATGGCGGACTGGGAGTCGCGCTCAAGGAGGCGCAGAACCTCGGCAAGGATGGGTACTATCGCGCGCAGACCTTCATCTCATACTGGATTGGCAAGGCGAAGGTTCGCGCGCCGAGGGACGGACAGACCCTGATCCGGGACGAGCATCTCGCGGCGCTGCTCCCGAAACTGCAACCGGGCGACATCCTCATCGAGCGGCGGAACTGGGTCCTTTCCAACGCCTTTCTTCCCGGTTACTGGTCGCACGCCGCCCTGTACCTGGGAGCCCCTGCGCAGCTCGAGACGCTCGGTCTGCGGGACGATCCGCGCGTGGCGGAACACTGGAAATCCTTCACCGCGCCCGACCGGACGGGCCACCCGCGCGCGGTCATCGAGGCCCTGGCCCCCGGCGTGATCTTTACCTCCATGGAACATTCCGTCGGTGAGGCGGACGCCGTGTGCGTCCTGCGCCCGAAGCTTTCCGAGGAGGCGCGGCGGGAGTGCATCGCCCGCGCCTTCGCCCATGCGGGCAAGCCCTACGACTTCGAATTCGATTTCTTCAGCACCGACAAGCTCGTCTGCACCGAACTGATCTTTCGCGCCTTCGACGGGCGCGTCGATTTCCCGCTCGTCGAAATCATGGGAACGACGACCATGCCGGCGATGGAACTGTTGCGCAAATTTCAGCGCGAACGTGGAACCCCTGAAGCGCAGCTGGAACTGGTCGGCTTCCTGGACGGCGACGAAGAAACGGGGACGGCCCGCTTCAAGGACGCCAGGGCGCTGATCGAAAGCCTCGAACGCTCCTCCTTCACCTGGCTCCAGGGCTCAGGGGGCGATTGAATCCCGCTGCGTTCCAGCCGGGCGCTCTTTTGCGTGACGCCGGCCGACTGAGCGTTCGGCCGGAACATCGCCCCGCCGAGCGCGGGGCTTCGCTTCGCTCTTGCCTTGGGCAGCCTTGCGCGATCATCCTTCCGGCATGCAGATCCAGTTTTGCGGCGCGGCGCGGACGACCACGGGGTCCATGTTTCTCCTGGAAGTGAACGGCAGCCGCATCCTGCTCGAGTGCGGCATGTTCCAGGGCCGGCGCGGGGAGAGCATCGAACGCAACCGCAACTTCCCCTTCGATCCTTCGACGATTGACGCGGCGATCGTCAGCCACGCGCACATCGACCACACAGGCAACCTGCCCAACCTCGTCCGCCAGGGATTCAGCGGCAGCATCTACTGCACCTTCGCCACGCGCGACCTCGCCAGCATCATGCTGCAGGACTCGGCCCACATTCAGAAATACGACGCGCAATACGTCTCCCGCAAACGCGCCAAGAAGGGCCTGCCGCCGGTCGAGCCGCTCTACAACGACACCGACGCCGAGATGGCGACGCGGCAGTTCGTGGCCGTCGGCTACAACCGCCCCATCCCCGTCGCCGACGGCGTCCGGCTCACCTTCGTCGACGCCGGCCACATTCTCGGCTCCGCCCAGGTCGTGCTCGACATCCGCGAGGGCGACCGCGAATACCGCTACCTTTTCAGCGGCGACATCGGCCGCGGCGGGCACGAGATCCTGCGCGACCCGGCGCCGGTGGAGAACGTCGACTTCCTGCAGATCGAGAGCACCTATGGCGACCGCGAACACCAGTCCAAGAAGGGCGCGGCGGACGAGGCTCTGAAACTGATCACCGAGACCCTCGACCATTCCGGCAAGGTGATCATCCCGGCGTTTTCCGTCGGGCGCACGCAGGCGATCGTCTACACGCTGAACCAGCTGACCCTGGACGGGAAACTGCCGCGCATTCCGATCTTCGTGGACAGCCCCTTGAGCGTGAACGCCACCGAAGTGTTCCGCCTGCATCCCGAGTGCTTCAACGAGTCGATCTATGAATTCCTGCGCGAGAAGGCGAATCCGTTCGGCATGGAGAACCTCACCTACATCCGACACGTGGAGCGGTCGATGGAGCTCAACAACCTCAAGGAGCCGGCGATCATCATCAGCTCCTCAGGCATGTGCGAGGGCGGCCGCATCCGGCACCACCTGAAGAACAACATCGGCAACCCCGCCAACCTGATCCTCTTCATCGGCTTTTGCGCGGAACACACCCTGGGCGCGCAGATCCTGTCCGACCGCGAGGAGGTCAACATCTTCGGCGAACCCCACAAGATCCGCGCCCGCGTCGCCCGCATCGATTCCTTCTCCGGCCACGCCGACAAGCACGAATTGACGCGCTACGTGGAGAACCTCACCGGCGACATCAAAAAGATCTTCGTCTGCCACGGCGAGGAGGAGCCGACCCTGGCCTTCGCGGAAACCCTGCGGGATTTGAAGCCGAACGCCGAGGTCGTCGCGCCCGTCCATCTGCAGAAGGAAGAGGTTTGAGAGTCACGAAAGCGAACCCGAAGGGTTCCCAGCCAAGGTAGCCGGGGGTAAGTCCGCCGAAGCGGGCGCCACCCCCGGGAATGCCATCAAGAATGCGATCGACCCCGAACGGGGTCGCAGCGACCGACGCTCCGCCTCACCTCGCGGAAAACACCTTGTCCGCCTCGTCGAGCGTTTCCTTGGAACCGATGTCGTACCAATCGCCCGGGACGGTCCAGGTATGGACGGGCGTCTGCGGGTAGAGCCACTGGATGAGGCGGCCGGGTTGGTCGGGATTGTTCCCGGTGGCGACATATTCGCCGACCTTGGCCACGAAGTCCTTCGGATAGAAATACAGGGCGATGCCGATGAGGCTGGTCTTGGGATTCTCGGGCTTCTCGACGAAATCGATCAACCGGCCGTCCTCGGCCAGCTCGACGGCGCTGTAGGGTTTGGCGGCGTCGGTGGAGCCGACGTCAAACAATCCCAGGATCGGCGTCCCCTTCTCGCGGCAGGCCTCGCCGAAGCCGGTCAGGTCCTCGCTGAAAAGGTTGTCCCCGGCCACGACGATCAGGTCGTCATCGACCGCCTGCTTCTGGATGACAAGATGCGTGTCGCCGATGGCGCCGAGCTTGTTCTCGTCGTTGGTGGATTCGTCGTTGATGACGGTGACCTTGACGCCGTCGGGGGCCGCATAGTCCGCGGCCCATTCCCCGAAATGCGGGGCGAACTTGTTGTTGGTGACGACGTAGACCTCGTCGATGCCGCCGACGGGGAGGACCCGATCAAGGACGTGCTCGATCATGGGCTTGCCCGCGATCTTGAGCAGCGGCTTCGGTTGATTGAGGGTGAGCGGGTAGAGGCGGGTGGCGTAGCCCGCCGCGAGGATGAGAAGTTTCATGGAATGCGAATGTCAGTCTGCGTCGGTGAACAAATCCGGCGCGGTCTGTTTCGCAAATTCCGTGGCTTTTTCAAGGATTTCCGCAGCCGACTCGCATTGAAGGGCCTCGGCGGCGAGATCTTTGGCCTTTTGAAGGTCGAGGTTGCGGATGAGATACTTGATCTTGGGGATGGAGGGCGCGGCGACGCTCAACTCCTCCGCGCCCAGGCCGAGCAGCAGCACGGCGAGGGTCGGGTCGTGAGCCATCTCGCCGCAGACGCCGGTCCAACGGCCGTTGCGGGCCGAGGCCTCGATGGTCATCCGGATGAAGGTCAGGATCGCCGAGTGTGTGGGCCGGTAGAGGTGCGCGATCTTCTCGTTCATGCGGTCCACCGCCAGCGAATACTGGATCAGGTCGTTGGTGCCGATGCTGAAGAACTTCGCGCGTTTGGCCAGGCCGTCCGCCACCATGACAGCGGAGGGAATCTCGATCATGGCGCCGATCTCCAGGTCCGGATTGAAATCGCGCCCCTCGGATTTCAGCTCCGCCTTGCACTCCTCCACGAGCGCGTTGGCCTGGTCCATCTCGCCCACGCCCGAGATCATGGGATACATCATCCGGACATTGCCGTGCACGCTGGCGCGGAGGATGGCGCGCAGCTGGGCGCGGAAGATCTCCTTCTCTTCGAGGCAGAATCGGATGGCCCGCCAACCGAGGAACGGGTTCATCTCCTCGGGCACGCGCAGGTGGGAGAGGAACTTGTCTCCGCCGAGGTCGAGCGTGCGGATGATCACCGGATTGGGCTTCAATTCCCGGGCGACCCGGGCGTAGGCCTCGTATTGCTCGTCCTCGTTGGGCAGCGAGTCCCGGTGGATGAAGAGGTATTCCGTGCGGAACAATCCGACGCCCTCGCCGCCGTAATCCTTGACCAACTGGGCGTCGCTGGGATGCTCGATGTTGGCGGACAGCGTGATGCGTTTGCCGTCCAGGGTGGTGGCCGGCTTGTCGCGGAGTTCGGCGAGCTTTTCGGCCAGATCCTGCTTGCGACGGATCAGCACCCCGTATTCGAATTGTGTCTGTTCGCTTGGATCGACCGTCACGACGCCCGTGTAGCCGTCGAGCAGGGCGTAATCTCCGGAGGCGATCCTCTGGCTGATGTCGCCCAGGCCGGACACCGCCGGAATGCCCAGTGAGCGGGCCATGATGGCCGTGTGCGAGGTGGCCCCGCCGATATCCATGGCAATGCCCAGGACCTCCTTTTCCGCCAGGCAGGCCGTCGCGGAGGGCGGCATCTCGTGGCAGACCACGATGGCCGGTTCGGTCACGGGGTCCAGGAAATCGTCGTTGTTCCGGCCGGTCAGGTTGTCCAGGACCCGGGCGCCCACGTCCCGCATGTCTGAAACACGCTCGCGGAGGTAGGCGTCGTCCACCGCAGCCAGCGTCGCCGTGTATTTCTCCAACGCGCGATGAAAGGCCTGCTCGATGTTGACCGTGTCCTTTTTCAGAACACGGATGGCCTCGTCGATCAGGGAAGGGTCCTCCAGCACCAACAGGTGGGCGTCGAAGATGCCCGCCTCGCTGGCGTCCATGGCCGAGCTGACCTTCTCCTGGACCTCCTTGATATCCTGCCGCGTGCGGGCGAGGGCCTCCTCAAAGCGACGGATCTCGTCGGAAATCTCATCCGGCGAGATTGAACGATGCGGCACGTCGGCGTCCGGCTTCTGCAAGACGACGACCCTGCCCTCGCAGACCCCTTCGGAGGCTGCGACGCCACGGAAGACCCGTTCTCGTTTGTCGCCGGTTTCAGACATAAAAGCCGCGCAGGCTACCGGGGTTTGTGGGGATTGCAAATCCCTTTTCACCCCAATTTTCGTCCCGGCCCCGGTCGTCGTCGCACGCGAATAATCGTGTCATATCGTCCGATTTTTGCTTGGTTCTGCCGCATGGCCGAGCCACGACAAATCCGGAATCTCGCGCTCATCGGCTTCATGGGGACGGGCAAATCCTCCACCGGACAGATCCTGGCCCATCAATTGGGCTTTCGCTTTCTGGACACCGACGCCCTGATCGAGGAGCGCGCGGGCGCGTCGATATCCGAGATTTTTGCGAAGAGCGGCGAGGCCGCCTTTCGCGAGCTGGAGGCGCGGGTCGTCGAGGAGCTGGCGCTGCGTTCGGAGACGATCATCTCCACCGGCGGCGGTCTCGGAGCCAATGAGGCCCATCTGGAGAGCCTCAAGACGCATGCCCTCGTCGCCTGCCTCTGGGCCGGTCCCGAGGCGATCTGGCAGCGCGTGCGCCACCAGTCCCACCGCCCCCTGCTCAGCGGACCTGACGCGCAGGACAAGATCCGTGAACTGCTTCGGCAGCGCGAGTCCGCCTACCGGCGGGCCGATATCCTGATCAACACGGAGATGCGTTCGGTCAAGGATGTCGCCCAGCAGCTCCTCTACCATTTTCAGGAGGCCCGGGGCGCTGCATGACCGACATCGCGAAGCAGCTCAAGCAACGCGCCCGGGAGCTGGGTTTCGACGATTGTCGCATCACCTCGGCCGCGGCCCCCGAGGGCGCCGGTCGATTGCGGGCCTGGCTGGAGGACGGCTGCCACGGCGAGATGGGGTATCTGGAGCGCAATGCGCACAAGCGCGTCGATCCCCAGCTCGTGCTGTCCGGCGCCAGGAGCGTCGTCACCCTCGCCACAGCCTACTCGGATCACGGAAGCGACCGCCCCTCCCCGGACCAATCGTCCGCTGAATCGGCTGCGCCGCAGGGCAGGATCGCCCGCTACGCCCGCTACACCGACTATCACGACGTCCTGGCGGAGCGACTGAAGAGCCTGACCGAGTTCCTCGATCAGGCGGCCGCCGTGGAAGGTCGTTCGCTCTGGTATGTCGACACCGGCCCGCTGTTGGAACGCGAACTTGCCCAGCGCGCCGGGATTGGGTTCATCGGCAAACACACCAATCTGATCAGCCGGCGCCTCGGCAACTGGATCTTCCTTTCCGAGATCATCACGACCGCACAGCTGACGCCCGACGCGCCGGAGGCCAACCGCTGCGGAACCTGCTCGCGTTGCATCGCCGCCTGTCCCACCGGAGCCATCACGGAGCCCTTTCGCCTTGATTCCAGACTGTGCATCTCCTACCTGACCATCGAGCTCAAGGGACCGATCCCCGAGGAGCTTCGCCCCGCCATCGGCAACCGCATCTACGGTTGCGACGACTGTCTGGAGGCCTGTCCGTGGAATCGCTTTGCCCGGATGGGACGAGTGATGAAGGACTCGGCGCGCGCGGACCTGGATCAACCCCGATTGCTGGAGCTGCTGAAGCTCGATCAGCCGGGGTTCAAGGCGATGTTCAAGGGAACGCCGCTGCTGAGGACCAAACGCCGCGGCGTGCTGCGCAATGTCTGCGTGGCGCTGGGGAACATCGGCGACGCCTCGGCCCTGCCGGCCTTGCGCGCCGCCGCCGGCGATCCCGAACCGATCATCGCCGAGCATGCCGCCTGGGCGGTTGCGCAGATCGAAAGCCGCGAGGCCGGTCGGGACTGAGGCTCCAACGCCCTCTGCAGATTCGACGCCCCGAAGTTACGTCGGGGTAACAACCCCGGGATCGGGATGCGCCAGTCTGTGCCCCGGTTCGCGACGTTTCATGCGTCGCGCTCATTGTGCCTGGCGCCCGCGTCTCCTGCTCCCCCCCCCGACACCGGAGCAGGGGGCGCGGGCATCTTCTTTTTCTCGTTGATCTTGATGCAGGCGGGCATGACTGTGATCTCACCGGCTCGGATCGCCGATGACATTTCAGACTTTCCGGGATCCTATCTCGCTCCCGATGTCCGAAACGAAGCGCCAACTCCGCCGACCCGCCCATGAATCCCCGCCCCCCGACGCCCGACGAAATCATCGCGAAGCTCTGCCTGAAGTGCGGGTTGTGCTGTGACGGCTCCATCTTCGCGGATGTCGAACTGCGGGACGACAGCGAGGCCTCCGGACTGAAGTCGGCGGGACTGCGCCCGCGGCGGAAACGCGGCGGCCCGGCCCCGAGGCCTTCCTGCATTTCCCAGCCCTGCGCCGCCCTGGGCGATGATTGTCGCTGCGCCGTTTACGCGGACCGCCCCCATCATTGCCGTGACTTCGAGTGCCTCGTGTTTCGGGAAGCCGCCGAAGGAACGATCCGCCTCGCCACCGCGCGGCGCATTGTCGGCAGGGCCGGACGACTGCGCGACGAGGCGCGGGAGCTGATGGACACCCTGACCGACGCCGGCGAAGACAGGCCGCCGGCCGAACGGTTTCGCATGATTGCAGAGATGCTGGAGGAATACGACGCCGACGAGGAAACCCTGACCGTCTTCGGTGAACTCACCATGGTCTGGCAGGATCTGGTCCACCTGCTCGGAACCCGCTTCTATCGCGAAAGCTGAACCGGAACGGAGCGCGGAACGCGCGACGCAAGGGAGTGGCGGAGGGTTGGAGCGCGGCAGAGCAGTCGCCGCTTGAACCGATCCCAGGCGCTTCATGACTCAAAGGCTCCGACTCTCCCTCTCATCGCCGCCGTGCCGGCCCGCGTTTCACCTCCTCCCCGGGAACGGGGGTCAAGGTTTCGCCGCTTCGTCCTCGCTGAGTTGCCCGTCCCGCAGCCGCCATTGTCGCTGCGCCATGGCGCCGATCTCGGGATTGTGCGTGATCAGGATGATGGTCAGGCCGTCGCTGTGAAGATCGCGGAAGACATCCATGATGTTGGCTCCGACCTGGGTGTCGAGATTGCCGGTGGGCTCGTCCGCCAGGATGATGTCGGGCCGCTTGACCATGGCCCGGGCGATGGCGACGCGTTGTTGCTCACCTCCGGAAAGCTGCCCCGGTCGATGCCCCATGCGTTCGCCCAGTCCGACCCGCTTCAGGGCCGCGATCGAACGCGCCTTGGCGTCCGCCTCCCCCGCATACATCAGGGGCAGCGAAACATTCTCCAGCGCCGATTCGCGCAGCAGCAGGTTGAAGGACTGAAAGACGAAGCCGATGCGCTTGTTGCGGGTCATGGCCAAACGCTCGTCGGAGAAGCCGGCCGTGTCCTCGCCATCGAAGAGATATCGTCCCTCCGTCGGATGATCGAGACAGCCCAGGATGTGCAACAGGGTGGATTTGCCCGAACCTGAAGGCCCCATGACGCTGACAAACTCGCCCCGGTTCACCCGCAGGTTCGCGTCCCGCAACGCATGCACGCGCAACGCGCCGTCGCTGTAGATCTTGTTGATCCCATCCAGATGGACGAGCGGTTTGTCGGATTGCGTGGGCATGGCGGTCGCCCGGAATCATTGCCTGATCTTGGACAATAGCAATGCGGAAAGGCGCAACCACAGCGCCGCCGGGCATCGGCAGCGGCGAACATTTACCACGCGCCGTCCTGTATCCTGAATTGCTGCGGCTGGTCCACACGTAGAAGGCCCCGGTTTTTGCATCGACCAGCCTGCGGCGGCCTGTTACCAACAGGACGAGTGAATTTGGCGGTCTCATCGGAACGTCGAATGCGCGGCTCAAGCACACACAAACCTATGAAAAAAATGACAAGACTCACCGGAATCATCGCTGCGGCGTTGATCGGGGGTTTTGCCGCGTCGGCCCAGGCCGAGGTGAAGGCGGGCGACATGGCCCCGGACTTCTCCCTCAAGGGCAGCGACGGCAAGACCTACAAACTGTCCGACTTCAGGGGCAAGCAGGCGGTCGTCATCGCCTGGTATCCCAAAGCCTTCACCGGCGGCTGCACGAAGGAATGCATATCGCTCCGTGAGAGCGGTCAGATCATTCGGAAATTCAATGTGGCCTACTTCACCGCCAGCTGTGACCCGGTGAAGAAGAACACCGACTTCGCGAAGTCGCTCAACCTGGATTACCCCATCCTGAGCGATCCATCCAAGAAGACGGCCAAGGCCTTTGGCGTGTTGAACGAACAGCGCGGATTCTCCCAGCGCTGGACGTACTTCATCGGCAAGGACGGGAAGGTTCTCCACGTCCAGAAGAAGGTGAACGCCGCCGGCCACGCCGGTGAAATCGCCAAAAAACTCGCCGAACTCGGCGTGGAAAAGAAGTAAGCCCGAAACGCCAACCAGACGCGCAATCACTCAACCGATGAAAACGGGCCGGCCGCAAGGTCGGCCCGTTTCCTGTTGTTCCGCGGCGGCGAACGTGAGTTCGCTCATTTTCGATCGGTGCCCTGCAAGACAGCGCGCAACCATGAACCCGCTCATATCGATTGGCACGAAACCTGCCAACAGGGGTGACCGTTGGGTTCATGTGGGGCGGCCTGAAGGCCGACCTGAATTGGTTGCGGAACCATAGTCCCGACAACGGCCCCGATGCTTATGGAGCTTCGCATCGGGGCCGTTTTCCTTTTCCATCTCCGTAGATGCCGATGTGAGTCGGCTCATTTCAGAGCGGATTCGTAGATTTGAGCGGACTCACGTCCGCCGCTACCACCTTGGGACAGTCTCGGCAGCAATACCCCTCCGTGGTGAGGCCAACGGGCTTGTCGAGACGAAGCTTTGCGAAGGCTGGCGTCCGGTCGCAGAGGCGCCCAAGACCGAACTGCGCTTCCTCCTGCAAACCCCGCAGGCTCGGGGTTGGTCTTCTCCCAAAGTCGATCTAAAGTCGCTGTGTGTCGACCCTCCGCGCCATTCACCTCGCCGGCCCCACAGCCGCCGGAAAATCCGCCGTCGCCATGTCCCTGGCGGAGCTGATCGGGGGCGAGATTGTGTCGGTCGATTCCATGCAGGTGTATCGTGGGTTGGACATCGGTTCGGCCAAGCCCACGAAAGAGGAGCAGCAGCGCGTCCCTCATCACCTGATCGACATCCGCGAACTGGCAGCGTCCTTTGACGCGGCGCAATTTGTCGGATTGGCCCGGGCGGCCGTCGCGGAAATCGCCGCGCGGGGTCGGACGCCCATCCTCTGCGGCGGCACGGGGCTCTACTTCAAGGCCCTGTTCGGCGGGCTGGGCGATTCGCCGACGCCCGATCCGGAACTGCGGGCCGAACTTGAAGCCGCGCCGTTGGAAGCGTTGTGCGCGGAACTGGAGCGACTCGACCCGGCGACCTTCGCCCAGATTGACCGGCAGAATCCCCGGCGCGTTGTGCGCGCGATCGAGGTGATCCGCCTGACCGGACGCCCGTTCTCGGAACAGCGCGCAGATTGGGAGGCCGGATCGCAACCGGATCTCTGGGTTCTGCGGCGGGAATCTGAAGACCGCCGCGACCGGGTGGATCGCCGGGTCGATGTCATGTTCGAACTGGGTCTGATCGCCGAGACGGAAGCGCTGCTTGCGAAGGGCCTCCGGGACAATCCGACCGCGATGCAGGCCATCGGCTACCGGCAGGTGGTTGAGCATCTGGAGGGCGTTCGGTCATTGGCTGAAACCGTCGAGTTGATCAAGACCAGGACCCGCCAGTTTGCCCGCCGGCAGATGACCTGGTTCCGCAACCAGATGTCGCCGCGCTGGATCGATGTCGCGCCCGAAGCCTCGGTGGATTCCATCGCCGACCGGCTGATGGCGGAGATCGGGAACTGACGGCGAGGTCTTTTCCAAGGAGCGGCGGGATTCCTGCCGCCGTGGCCCTTGCGGGGCCGGAAGCGATCAGTGGGTAATCGGCGGTTTGAGATCGCAACGCAGTTTTTGATCGTGACCGGCGCCTTTTGTGCCTCCTTCGGAGGCAGGGCGGCAGGAATCCCGCCCCTCGTTGTATTCGCCTTCACCCAAATTTGCTCGATTTCCCCGGCTTTCCACCTATTGTGCCCCGGCAATCGAGACGTGATTTGAAGGCGCTGGTATCAACTGCAGACAAAAAGACCGAACGGGCGTTCCTGGTGGGCGTTGAATTGAAGTCGCAGCCCAAGTGGGAGCTGCAGGACTCCCTGGAGGAACTCGGCAGCCTCGCGACAACCGCCGGCGCCGAGATCATCGGCAACGGTTCCCAACGACTGGAAAAGCCCTTCGCCGCCACCTTGATCGGGACCGGCAAGGCGGATGAGTTCGCCGATTTCTGCCGGGACAACCAGGCGGACACGGTCATCTTCGACGACGAACTTTCCCCCGCCCAAAGCCGCAACCTCGAGAAGATCTTCGAGTGCAAGGTGCTGGACCGGACCTCGCTGATCCTGGACATCTTCGCCCAGCGCGCGCGCACGCGGGAAGGCAAGCTGCAGATCGAACTGGCCCAGCTGCAGCACCTGTTGCCGCGATTGACGCGCTTCTGGACCCACCTCTCCCGGCAGAAGGGCGGCATCGGCATGCGCGGCGATGGCGAGACCCAGCTCGAATCGGATCGTCGACGCGTGCAGGAGCGGATCCACCGCATTTCCCTGGATCTGAAGTCCGTCCAGCGGCAACGCGCCACCCAACGCGACGGCCGCCGACGCACGCTCTGGCCGACCGCCTCCCTGGTCGGCTACACCAACGCGGGCAAGTCCACCCTCTTCAACGCGTTGACCGGAGCCGAGGTCCTTCAGGAGGACAAGTTGTTCGCCACGCTGGATCCGACCACCCGCCGCCTGCGCCTGCCCACCAACCAGAACGTGCTGCTCTCCGACACGGTCGGCTTCATCCGCAAACTGCCCCACAGCCTGGTCGATTCCTTCAAGGCCACGCTGGAGGAGGTCGTGCAGTCCGACCTGCTGCTGCACGTCGTGGACGTCAGCCACCCGCAGGCAGAGGAGCAGATTTCGGTCGTCAATCGCGTGCTCGACGAACTGGGCGCCGGCGACAAGCCGACCATGATGGTCTTCAACAAGTCGGACCGGCTGGAGAACGGCGAGTTCGCCGGGCGCCTCGCGGAATCGTATCCCGACGCGGCCCGCGTCTCCGCGCTTCGTCAGACGGGTTTCGACGAGCTCATGCGGGAGCTGGGAACGAAGCTGCGCCCCGTGCGTGAGTTTGTGGACCTGTCCGTCCCCCACTCCCGAACCGACGTGGTCGCACGCCTTCACCAGATGGGCGAGGTGGTTGAAATCGATTACGAGGGGGCCGAGACAACCATCCGCGCGCGGATCCCACCCCATCTCCTGGGCGAGTTTGAACCTTTTGTCAGATCGGAAGCCGAAGCCGGATGAGCGAGGGCGTGCGCATCAAGGACATGCTGCCCGGCGACAAGCCGCGCGAACGGCTTGCCGAGAAGGGGCCCGACGCGCTCAGCGACGCGGAGTTGATCGCCATTCTGCTCCGCGTCGGGACCAAGGGGCGCTCCGCGGTCGCCGTCGCCGGGGACCTGGTGAGGGAGTTCCGATCGTTGGACCGGCTCGCCCGCGCTTCATTGACCGATCTTTCGCGGATCAAGGGCGTGGGGCGCGACAAGGCGATCGCCCTCAAGGCCGCCTTCACCCTGGCCCAACGCATGGCCAGGGAACTGGCGAAGGAAAGCCCGCAACTGGACTGCCCGGAGGCCGTCGCCGACCTCCTGCGCGAGGAAAACCGGCTCCATGACGTGGAGCATTTTCAGGTCGTGCTGCTCAACACCCGAAGGCGGCTGATCCGGGTGGAGACCGTTTCCCGGGGGACGCTGGATTCCCTGCTCGTGCATCCGCGCGAGGTTTTCCGCTCCGCCATCGCCGCCAACGCCTCGGCCCTGATCCTCGTCCACAACCATCCCAGCGGCGACCCGACGCCCTCCGACGCGGATATCCGCGTCACCCGGGACCTGATCCGCGCCGGACAATTGTTGAAGATCGATGTGCTGGACCACATTATTCTTGGCCGCCGATCGAAGGAACGCGCGAAGGATTTCGTCTCCTTGAAGGAACTCGGCCATTTTTACTCATGATTCATCCAACCGCTGTCATTCATCCGGACGCCAGACTGGACCCGTCCGTCTCGGTCGGGCCTTATGCCGTCATCGACGCCAATGTGGAGATGGGGCCGGGAAACAAGGTCGGCCCGCACGTCTACATCACCGGCGTGGCGCGCATCGGTCGGGACAATGTGATCCACGCGGGCGCCGTCATCGGCGACGCGCCCCAAGATCTCAAGTACCGCGACGCGCCGACGCGCATCAGCATCGGCGACGAGAATGTCATCCGCGAACATGTGACCCTCCATCGCTCGACCACCGAGGAGGGCGAGACCGCCATCGGATCGAACAACTACCTCATGGCCAACAGTCACGTCGGGCACAACTGCCGCATCGGCGACCGGGTGATCGCCGCGAACGGGGCGCTTCTGGGCGGACACGTCATCGTGGAGGACAATGTGTTCATCTCCGGCAACTGTCTGGCCCACCAGTTCGTGCGCATCGGGAGGCTGGCCCTGATGCAGGGCGGTTCGGCCATCAGCAAGGATCTCCCCCCCTACACCATCGCGCGCGGGGACAACGGCATCTGCGGACTCAACGTCGTGGGCCTGCGTCGCGCCGGCTTCACCAACGAGCAACGCATCGAGTTGAAGCGGCTTTACCAACGGCTCTTCCGCTGCAAACGCAAGCTCCATGACGCCCTCGCCGACGCGATGAAGGAGTTTTGCTCGGAAACCGCCAAGGTGATGTTGGACTTCATCGACGCGAGCACCCGAGGCGTCTGCGCCGACAAGGGCTGAAGCGTGGCGCGCCCATTTCAGATCGCGCGATCCCCCGGCGCGCCGAAGACAGGGCGGAATTCTACAGCGTTGGACGCGGAAAGAAGGCGGGATTCGGAGACGTTCAAAGAATGACGCGGTCCAAGAACTCCTGGCCTGTCGGGCCCGAATCGCCCGTTCCTGCGCCGCCTTTGCCCTGCTGGGTGTCGTCCCACTCCCGCGCCAGGCGCTCCATCTCCCGTTTCATCGAATCCCCGGCTCCGCGGCCCGGATCCGTTTCGTTCCACATATCCCCGTTCTGATCAGTCTTCATATCGCTTTCCCATTCAGGCGGTTTCAGCGCTCCACAGAACCGCGCCTACCTGTTCCTATCCGGTCCGGCCCGAAAGGTTTCAGGAAAAATGACGCCGGATCTCCGGGCGACATCAAGACCGGCGCGAAAAACAACACTGCGGACGCGGTTGCGTCCCTTTAGGACTTTGAAGTGGGACCTTTCGGCGAAAGGTCCCTACCGTGATTTGGCAGGCACCCCACTTCAATACCCTTGAAGGGGTGAAAGAAATGTCCTCACCCCAACACCTCATCCAGCCCTCCCGACCGGCCGCGCGATCAGCATCACACCTGGACCATCAACGGCGAGACCTACACGCTGCTCTGGGGCGACCTGCACCGGCACACCGATTTCTCCAATTGCCGCACGGGATTCGACGGCTGCATCGTCGAGCACTACCGCTACGCCTACGACATCGCGGCCCTGGATTTCCTCGGCACCTCGGACCACACCGACATCGCCAAGATCTATGATCCCTACGAATGGTGGCAGACGCAGAAACTCGTCGATGTCTTCCACGCGCCGGGCCGGTTTCATTCGCTCTACGCCTACGAGCGTGAACAGCGTTTTCCCTAGGGCCATCGCAACGTCGTCTTCGCCCGACGCGGCGGCCCGATCGTCTACATCAAGCGCAAGCTCTACGAGAACTCGCCCTGGCACGCCCTCTATCCCACGCGCCCGGGCGGACTGGAGATCAGCCCCATGGAACTCTGGGGCGCGCTTCGGCAGTACGGCGGTCCGGTGTCCATCATCAGCCACACCGGCGCGAGCGGCATGGGCACTGATTGGGACAAGTATGAACGCATCGACAACCGCCTGGAGAACATCGTCGAGATCTTCCAGGGCGCGCGCGTGAGCTACGAGGCCCTCGGCGCGCCGCAGCCCACGGTCGGCCTGAAGAAGACCAAGCCCTACACCCCGTCCGGACGCGGACCCAAGGGCTTTCCCAAACCGCCCGCGCCCATCGAGGACTTCCGCAACGAGGGACACAACCGCGGCGTCTACCAGCGCGCGTTGCACAACGGCTTCAAGCTCGGCATCTTCGCCAGTTCCGACCACATCTCCACGCACGTCTCCTTCGGCGGCGTCTACGTGAAGGAGCTGACGCGCGAAGGCGTCATCGAGGGATTCAACGCCCGCCGCACCATCGCCGCCACCGACAAGATCTTCATCGAGTTCACCGTCAACGGCGCGCAACTCGGCTCCGTGATCCGCTCGAACAAGGGGAAGCCCGAACTGAAAATCCGCATCCAAGGCACGGCGC
>JAYPEY010000021.1:0-18461 GCA_038126035.1 Verrucomicrobiales bacterium
TTCGCGCGCAAGGGAGCAAAGTTGAAAATGGCAGAGGGCAGAGGGCAGAGGGCAGAGGGCAGAGGGCAGAGGGCAGGTGGCAGATGGCAGATGGCAGATGGCAGAGGGCTGAGGGCTGAGGGCTGAGGGCAGAGGGCTGAACCGCGAACGAACCCCCATTTTCCTTGTCGGGTTCAAGGCCCTTCCCCATCCTCCCCGGACTCATGTCCGAAGCCCGCATCACCGACGCCCTCAACCAGCCTGACGCCACGCTGGAGGTGTCGTTGCGTCCTTCGCTCTTCTCCGATTTCACGGGGCAGGCCAAGGTGAAGGAGCGGTTGGAGATTGCCGTCACCGCGGCCAAGCAGCGCGGCGACGCGCTGGATCACGTCCTGCTCAGCGGCCCTCCCGGACTGGGGAAGACCACGCTTTCCAACATCATCGCCAAGTGCATGGGCTCGAACCTCCACGCCACCGCCGGCCCCGTGATTGAGAAACCGGGCGATCTGGCCGGTCTGCTCACCAATCTGGAGCGCGGCGACGTCCTGTTCATCGACGAGATTCACCGTCTGCAGAAGACGATCGAGGAGTATCTCTATCCGGCGATGGAGGACTTCAAGCTGGATATCGTCATCGATCAGGGGCCCAACGCCCGCAGCGTCCGGCTGGACCTGCCGCGTTTCACCCTGATCGGCGCCACGACCCGCAGCGGTCTGCTGACGGCTCCTTTGCTCACGCGGTTCCCCATGCACGAGCGGGTTGATTACTACAACGCCGAACAACTACGGAAGATCGTGGTGCGTTCGGCGAGGTTGTTGAGCGTGGAAATCGATGAGCGCGGCGCGGAAGAGATTGCGCGTCGCAGCCGCGGCACGCCCCGGATCGCCAACAACCTGCTGCGTCGCGTGCGCGACTACGCGCAGGTTCGCGCCGATGGCGCCATCACCGGCGACGTGGCCGACCGGGCCCTGGCCATGCTGGAGATCGATGAACATGGCCTGGATGAAATGGACAAGCGCATCCTGCAGACGATCTGCGTGAAATTTGGCGGCGGACCGGTGGGGATCGGTTCGCTGTCTGTGGCGGTGGCCGAGGAGCGCGACACGCTGGAGGAGGTCTACGAGCCCTACCTGATCATGGAGGGGTATTTGAACCGCACGCCGCAGGGGCGGACGGTGACTGCGTTGGGATGGGAGCGACTGGGATTGAAACCCGGCGGCAAGGGCGCGCAGCAGTCGTTGCTGTAACGGCGGGGAATCCCGCGTCAGCCGGATCGCTTTGGTTCGATTGGGCGTCCTTGGCGCCGGGCGCTTGACAGATCGGACTCACGTCCGATTCCACGGAGCGACCTTGCTTTCATGCTTTTCATCTGCGCCATTCCCTTCCAATGATCTGCGCATGATCAAGAACACCCGTCTCGACTTCCTGAAGAAATCGGCCGCCGCCGCATTCGGCTTCACGATTCTGCCCTCCTACCTTGTCACCGGCGCCCGGGCCGCGGACGGAAAACTACCCCCCAGCAAACGGGTGAACCTGGGCTGCATCGGCATCGGCGGTCGCGCGTCGGGCGTGATTCCCAGTCTCTGCGTCGGCGGCAAGGCGCAGCCGGTCGCGTTCTGCGATGTGGATTTCAAGTCGCGTCGTGTGGACGCGAATCTCAAGAAGTTTCCCGGCATTCAACAGTTCGCCGACTTCCGCGTGATGCTGGAGAAGATGGACAAGGACATCGACGCCGTGAGCGTGGTGACGCCGGACCACACGCACTTTCCGGCGACCATGCTGGCCATGTCGATGGGCAAGCACGTGTATGTCGAGAAGCCCCTGACGCATTCGTATCGCGAGGCGGACCTGTTGATGAAGGCGGAGAAGAAATTCAAGGTGGTCACCCAGATGGGCAACCAGGGGCACACGTCCGGCGGTTCGGTGCAGTTTGAGAAGCTGGTCAGGGAGGGCGTGGTGAAGGACATCACGAAGATCGAGGCCTGGAAGTCGCCGGGCCTGTTCTTCATGGACGCCAAACAGCGTTTCTCGGACTTTCCGAAAGAGGAGAAGAAGCCGGAGACGCTCAACTGGGATCTCTGGTGCGGTCCGGCGGAGATGAAGCCTTTCAGCTCCAAGTATCACCCCTTCAGCTGGCGCGGTTTCTGGCTTTATGGCAACGGCATGCTCGGCGACTGGGGCGCGCATATCATCGACTTCGCCCACGACTTTCTGAAGCTGGGCCAGCCCACGAAGCTCACGCCGTTGCGCATGGACGACCACAATGACGTGATCTTTCCGCTCAGTTCGCACCTGACCATGCAGTTCCCGAAGCGCCAGGGGCATCCGGCGCTGGAGTTGACCTGGCGCGACGGCGCGGATCATCAGCCGGAGATTCCCGAACGGTTCCACGAGAAACAGAAGGACGGTTCGCTCAAGGCGCCGCAGCTGGGGGGCGCGGGCACGATCCTGTACCGCAAGGACGGGAAGTTCGCCATCACGCGCGGTTCGCATTCCGGCAAGTCCAGCGTCATCCCCGCCGATCAGGCCGAGGCGAACAAGGAGGCGTTGAACGCGGGCAATCCGAAGTTCAATCACGGCGAGAGCTTCACCGAGGCCTGCATGGGCAACGACAAGACGAAGTCGCCTTTCAGCATCGCCGGCGATCTGACCAAGACCCTCATGCTCGGCGTCATCTGCCAGCGCCTGAACGAGGAACTGAACTTCAACCGCAAGAAGGAACGCTTCACCAACAACGATCGCGCCAACGCCCTCCTCGAAGGACCCGCCCCGCGGCGGGGTTGGGAGGAGTTCTACGGGATGGTTTGAGTTGCCTCAATCCAGCTTCTCCTTCTCGAAGTCGCTTTTGTTGACCCAGCCGGCGCGGACGTTTTCGCCGGACATGAAGCGTTCGTAGAAGTGGCGGCCGGAGTCGAAGGCGTAGGGGACGTTGTCGAAGTAGTCCGTGTCGCCGAGAATGCGGGGGTCGCCCTGCTGCTTGAGCTCCCTGAGCATCTGGGCGCGCAGTTCCTGCTTGAGGTCGCCGAAGGACTTGTCGGCGGCGAGATTTTCGACGCATTCGCGGTCGCTGCCGACGCGGAACATCTCCTCGCCGGGGCGTTTGCCGAAGCCCTGTTCCCAGAATTTCGTACTGGAGCCGTCGCGGCGCATTTCGAGGATCTGGGTCTTGGTGGGGCTGCCGTCGGTGTTGAGGTAGCCGGTCTCGGGATTGCCGGCGGGCCAGCGGGTCGGCTCGAAGTTCTGCAGGTAGAGGACGTCGTTCTTGAGGATGCCGCGGATGGGATAGCCCCAGTCGTGCGGGCGGCCGATGTCGTGGCGCTCCTTGCCGATGAGGACGTGGTCGCGCGCGGGGTTCACGACGCCGTTCTTCTCCGAGTTGAAGATGTCGGTGAGGCTGCGGCCGGGCGTGGAGCTCATGCCGCTGGTCTTCCAGTCGATGCCGGCGACCTCGAGGAAGGTGGGGGCGAAGTCAATGAAGCTGACGTAGTCCTCGATGGCGCGGCCGGGCTTCTTGATCCCGTTCTTCCACATGATGGCGAGGGGGAGGTGGTTGGAGAGTTCGTATTCCTGGCCCTTGATCCGGGGGAAGGGCATACCGTTGTCGGCGGTGACCACGACGAGGGTGTTGTCGAGTTCGCCGCGCTTCTCAAGTTCGTTGAGGATGCGGACGAGGTGGTTGTCGAAGTGCTCGATCTCGAAGGCGTAGTCGAGCATGTCATTGCGGGTGGTCTCGTTGTCGGGCCAGAAGGAGAAGACCTTGTCGATGTCGGAGAGTTTCTTGCCGCCCTTGTTGACGCCGACGCCGTATTCGTAGGCGCGGTGGGGTTCGGTGGAGCCGTACCAGAAGGCCCAGGGTTGGCCTTCGGGCCTGTCGTTCATGAAGTCGGTGAAGTTGGCGGCGTAATCGTTGCTGGAGATGGCCTTGGCCGGCGGCTTGGCGCGGCGTTTTTCATAGGGCTTGCCGGCGAGTTGGCGCGGCTTGCGATAGACGGTTTCGGCAATGCCGGGAGCCCAGGTCTTGCCGGTTTCGCCCACGAAGTAGCCATTCTTCGCGAGGACCTCGCAGTAGCTCGCGAATTTGTGGGGGAAGATAGGGATATGATTGCAGGCGGCCTCGAGTTGCCACGTGTTGCGCCCGGTGATGATGCAGGCGCGGGAGGGCGAGCACTTGGCATTGGGCGTGTAGGCGCGCATGAAAAGCAGGCCTTCGCGGGCGACGCGATCAAAACCCGGGGTCTTGACCCATTCCGTCCCGTAGGCGCCCGCGTGCGGAAAGGACTGGTCGTCCGAGATGCAGAAGAGGATGTTGGGACGGCTGGCGGCCTGGAGGGAAGCGGCGGCCAGGAGCGTGGCGATGAAGAGGGTTGGAATGAGGAGGCGTTTCATGGCGTTGTTGGACAAGGCGTCGCGGCGGAGGGACGGCTCTATGCGGTCCAGGCGGAGAACGTTCATCGTTCAACATCATACGTCAAACTTTCTGTTGTTGCCCGGCCAACCCGGGGCTTGGGTATTTTGGGGATGGGCTCTAGATTGCCGGGATGAAACGTCCCGCAGATTTCCGTTCGCTGCCCGTCTTTCTTGTTGCGTTGTTGTTTGCCGTTTCCACCCATGCCGCCGGCCGCCCGAACATCCTGTTGATCGTTTCGGACGATCAGGGTTACCGGGACGCGGGCGCGTTCGGTTCGCCGGATATCATCACGCCGAACCTGGATCGGTTGGCGGCGGGCGGCGTCCGACTGACCAGTTTTTACGTCACCTGGCCTGCCTGCACGCCGTCGAGGGGCAGTCTGGTGACCGGTCGCTATCCCCAACGAAACGGGACCTATGACATGTATCGCAACGAGGCGCCGGACTACGATTACCTCTACAAGCCGGGCGAGTATCGCAACACGTTCGAACGGATCGGCGGCATGGACACGCGGGAGATCCTGCTTCCGAGGGTGTTGAAGCAGGCGGGGTATGTCAGCGGGATCTACGGGAAGTGGGACCTGGGGATTCACAAACGCTTCCTGCCGTTGGCCCGTGGGTTCGACGACTTTTACGGGTTTGTGAACACCGGCATCGACTACTACACGCACGAGCGCTACGGCGTTCATTCGATGTATCGGAACAATTCCCGGACGGAGGAGGACAAGGGGACCTACTGCACCTATCTTTTCGAGCGGGAGGCCCTGAGGTTTCTGGATCAACATCATGAGAAGCCGTTCTTCCTTTACGTCCCCTTCAATGCGCCCCACAGCGCCTCGAATCTGGATCGCGAGATCCGCAATGGCGGCGCGCAGGCTCCGGACAAATACAAATCCATGTATCCTGCGCCTAAGAAGCCGACGCACACGAATCGGACGATCAAGGGTCGGGAATGGCTGGTTCCGGATCGCGGCCTGCGCAAGTTGCGTTACCAGGCCTCGGTCACCGCGATGGACGATTCCATCGGGAAGATCCTCGACCGGTTGGAGAAGCACGGCCACTCGGAGGACACGATTGTGATCTTCTTCTCGGACAACGGCGGCAGCGGCGCGGCGGACAACGGGCCATTGAAGGGACACAAGGGGCAGATGTTCGAAGGCGGCATCCGGGTTCCCTGCATTGTGCGCTGGCCCGGGCGTATTCCGGAGGGGACGGTTTCGGATGAATTCCTGACTTCGATGGAGATTTTTCCGACCCTTTGCCAGGCGGTCGGGGCCGGGCTTCCCAAAGGCGTGGTCTACGACGGTTTTGACATGCTCCCGGTTCTGCGCGGTGAGGCGAAATCGCGACGCAAGGAGATGTTCTGGCAACGGCGTCTCGACAAGGGAGCCCGTGTGGACAATTGGAAATGGGTGGAAAGCAGCCGGGGCGGCGGGCTGTTTGACCTTTCGGCGGACGTTGGCGAGAAGAATGATCTTTCGAAGAAGCGTCCCGAGATCCTGAAGATGGTCAAGGAGCGTTTCGCCAACTGGGAGAGGGAGATGGAAGCGGCGGAGCCGCGGGGGCCGTTCCGGGATTATTGAACGGTCCGGCTCAGCCCCCGTCCTTTTCCCCGGTCACGCCGCCGCCGGCCTTGGGTTTGGCGTCAGCCGCGTTTTCCTCCAGCACGAGCGCTCGGAATCCCCAGCCCTTGTTGGGCGCCAGATTGCCGTTGTAGTCGGCGGTCTCGCCGAGGGGTTGGCCCCCGGAGTCGAAGAGGTCGAATTCCACCTTCACGTTGAAATACTGGACGGGGTCGTGATTGGTCACGACGCCGACAACGTAGACCAAGCCGCCTTCCTGAGCGCGTTGGATATTGTGGCTGAGCAATTCCAGCCCCTCGCCGCCGCCCCCGCCTCCGCCTCCGCCATCGCCGCCTTTCTTCAGGACGATGACCGTGATCAGGATGGCGATGCCGATGAGCACGAGGACGCCGACGCCGATCAGCGCGTACATCATGCCGTTGGACTTGCCGCGTCGGCTGGGGATGCGGGCCTTGTAAAGTTGTTGGCCCGGCGCGCGGCCGGGGACCGGAGGCGAGGGGCGATGCGCCGCCGGCTGGGGATGCGCCGCCGGGGCGGGCGCTGGAGCCGGGGCCGGGGCCGGGGCGCCGGCTGCGGCCAACACGGTCTGAGCGCCGCAATGGGGACACGCGATCGTCGAACCCGCCGCGGCAGCAGGAAAGGAGATCCGCCCGCTGCAACTGGCGCAGGCTCCCTTGATGGTGTCGCTGGCCGCCGCGTTGGGATCGGTCAACGGGGTGGGCTTGCTGCAATGCGGGCAGGCGATCGTGCTGCCCAACGCCCCTGCAGGAAACTTGATGTTCCCGTTGCAGTGCACGCAGGACCCTTTGATGTAGTCAGCGTCGCTCATGTAGAGTTGATTCCCGCGCGCGGAACGAACGGCGGTTGGTCAGGACTGGCGGCGTTGCCGCCCACAGGTCGCGCCGGCGCATCGGAAAGGAGGTTTTGTCGCAAGAACCCGACAAGCCAGCAAACATTTTTCTGATCAACGGGGCACATTTCTTGAGGGCGCCTGACGAGGGAGGACGGCGGCGCCTTGGCCCTTCCGGACCCCGGCGCGACAAGGGCGGTCGCGGTCGCGGGCTAATCCGCCAACCGGGCGCGGTAGAATCGAAGCGGCATGCCGGCGGAGGCGTTGTCGAGGTGATCGATGACCCCGTCGCTGGAGGAGGACGCTTTAAGCGACGTCCACGAGACGAGGTCTTCGGAAGCCTCGATGGAGTAGGTCTTGTCGGCCAACCCGAAAACACGCAGCAGGGTTTTTCCATCCTCCTGGAGAGAAAGGATCTGGAGGGCGGGCGTGGGGTCGGGCGGCTCCTGGGCGGTGATCCGATAATCGTCGAACACCATGAAATTGTCACCGGGCGCGTTGGCGTCGATGTAGTACCAGACCGCGTCGATGTCGCCCAGGTCGAGGTTCGCATTGGTGGTGGTGATCGGCTGGTTTTCGGTCAGGACGGCGTTGCCCAGGCGCGCCGTCCACCGGTTTGCGCCAAAGTCCATCACAATTTCCAGCGTGTAGACCGTTTCGTTCTCAAACAGATAGGGGGTGGGCAGGAATCCGGCCCCGTCGTCGAGCGCGTAGCAGATCTCGGTGGTGGCGTTGTTGAAACTGAGCGTGAAAAGCCGCTGGCCGGATGCGTTGTAGACGCTCCAGCGGAAATCGTCGCGACTCCCGTTGGTTGAGTCGGCGATTTCCATGGCGACGGAGAAGGTGACAATGGGCCTGCCTTCCGCGACGGCGTCGTAATTGACGGGACGCCAGAGAGAGAAGGACTGTTCGCCCTGGGTCAGGGGCGGATGGAATCCAATGTAGGCCTGGGTGCCGCTGCCTTGGAAGCGCCCGGGGAGGATTCCGTTGCCGCCCGAGCCTTCGGAGACCCAGCCATTTTGTCCGCTGAGCTCGTTGGCGTCAGTGTAGCCCTCTGCGGCCTCGAATTCGGTGAAATAGACTGAGGCCGGGGCGGCTCCGACGGCGTTGCAGACGGAGAGGCTCAGAAGCAACGCCAGACCTCCCGACAATGCGGTCACGGAGAGGCCGGAGCGATGACTTGTCCGTCCCTTCATACGCGACCTCCGTTCAGTTGACATTGGGTCGCGGCCGCGATGAGGGCGGGCTTCCCGGGCGCGAGACAGGTGTTCTGGAGCGCGACGGCGTGGACCGAGATTGCGGCGCGACGGATCTCGGAGCCGGTCGGCTGAACGTCGGGCGGGATGGCGTCGACCGTGGCGTCACCGTCCGCGGCGTTGGCGACGGCGAGGGTTGAACGCGGGATTGCGGCGCGGCGCGTGAGGGGCTGGGCGACGGCGTTGGCCGGTTGAATGTCGGGCGCGGCGCACTGCGGGTGGACGGCGCAATGGAGAACGTCCGCTGTCCGGACGAGGATGGGGCGACGGCGATGCGGCTGGATGGGGAGCGCGTTCCGGATTGGTTGAGGCTGTTGAAGGTCTGGGACTGCGACCGGAACTGCGTGGCGCGCGAATTCTGAAATCCGCCGGTCGGCCTGGAAACGGATTGAGGCGCCGGGCTTGATGAAACAGGCGCGCGGCGAACAACCGTCCTGGCTGGGGCGGGTCGGCTCGGCGATGGGGTGGGGCCTTGTTTCGCAGTCGGGCGGAAGGTCGGGCGACTGGAGCCGGACGGCGCGACCGACGGCGCGGAACGGCGCGGTTGTCCGGGCGAACGCACGATGGTCAGAGGCTCGGGCGTCGCCGGCCTCCTCGGCGTGGAGGTCACCGGAGCTGGAGGGGAGAGAGGCTTGGGCGAGGATGTGACCGGGGTGGGGGAATTCAAGCCGACCGCCTTCGGCCTTGGAGAGGCAGCGGACGAGGTGATCGGCCGTGGCGCGGAAGCGGCCGGTCCGGGTGTGGAACTCACCGGCTGGGGAGCGGCCAACGTGCGCGTGGGGGCCTTGAGCGGTTGCGGCGAGGATGTGACGGGTCGCGGCGTCGACTGCGCGCGGCCGGACGATCTGGGAACGGTTCTCCGCGTGCTTGCGGCGGATTGACCGACGGAGCCTGTCTGGAACGCCGCGATCCCTTTGGGGAGGGGCTTGGGACGTTTCCCGGGCAGGGATGGAGCCGGGCGCGCGCCCGATTTGGGACGGTTTGCGGAATATGCGAGGCTGCTCTTGGCGGAAGATCCCGCCTTGGAGGCCCCCGGGGCGACTCGCCCGACAAGCGCGCGTTGGGATGGGGCGGGGGCGTCGGTTCGGCCGAGGTTTGTTTCGGAGCGCCTGCGTGAGCCGGCAGCGGCTCCGGTGAGCGTGCGGCCGCCTTTGTTTGTTGAAGCCGCTGTTGCGCCGGAAAGCGGAGCTCCGGGGGAGCCTGTTGAGCCTTCGCCCCGTGTTGTGGCCGCGCCGGAACGACTGTCTGAGCCGCGGCGTGGGCCGCCCCGGAAGATGGTGAGTTCATTGCCGTTGCGCACGACGCGGTCGGGCCGGACGACCGAGCGGTTCCCGGTCGGCCGGTCGGAGACCCGCACCCTCTGGATCTCCTCGCGCGACAGCTTGGCGATCTCGTCCCTGGGGATGCCGCTGTTGACGAAAGTCTTTTTCCGGCTGGAATGGTGATGGTTGATGACTGAGGTGTGGTGATGGACGTCTTGGACGTGGTTGCGCGCGACGAAGTGCCGGTGCGGATGATGGGAATGGAAGTGGCGCAGGGGAACGTAGGTGTAGTGATGGGAGGACAGGCCCCACTCGAAATGAATGCCCACGTTCGAGTCGAGGTAGCTGAATCCGAAGCCGCTGCGATAGCGGGCGGCCGGGGGCAGGGGAGCCCATCCGCAGTAGGCGTCTGAACGCCGCCAACTGACCCAGGCGGGGCCCCAGGTTCGTCCCGGCGTCCAGACCCAGCCATGGTGGGTGTGCCGATGCCAGCGGCCGTAGTGGAAAGGGGCCCAACCCCAGGAGTAATCCGACTGCCAATACCAGCCGTGATCCGTGTAGAGCCAGCGTCCGCGGTTTGCGTAGGGGCGCCAACCGGATTCGACCACCGCCACGGTCGGTTGCCAGCACAGACCGTAGGGCGCAATTTCCACCCAGGTTCCGTATGGGGCCAGGACGGGTTGGAAGTAGGTCGCGGGCTCAGCAACCTCATAAACGACGGTCTGGGTCTGGACGACCGGTTGTTGGACCTGCACGACCTGGCCCCCGACCGCGACCGGCGCGGGCGCGGGTTGAGCGGCGTTCGGCGTTTCCACGACGACCTGCTGTGCTGGCGTTCCGACGGGGGCGGTGGATGCGACCGCTTCCCTCTGCTCCTGCGCCGCGAGGTATTCGGCGCCGGTCTGTTCCGGCGAAGGAGCCTTCTTGATCAGGGCGTTGATGACGTCCGTCGAAACGCCGATGTCGGCCAGATAGATCAACTCGTCCGCAGTGGGATGAAACGCCGTGGCAGAGCTGTTGATGTAGTTCAGGATGACCTCGTCGCCGACCTGCGCCTGCGCAAGTTTGACGACCTCGGACACGCCGGGGGAAAGCTCGATCGGCAAGGCCGCTCCGGCTTCGGACGGCGGGGGCGCCGACGCGACGGGAGGTTCGACCTCCGTCGTTGCGGGGGGCGGCGCGGATTGAACGACGACGGCGGGCGCCGCGCTCTCGATCCGGGTTTCTGTTCGCTGGACACCGACGACTCCCGGAGGCGCAATCTGCGTATATTGCACGCTGCGATGGACGCGGTGCGGGGGCGACGCGTAGTCGTGATGATGACAGGCGGACAAAAGTGAGAAGAGACTGAGGCCGAGCAGCAGCGCAATTCCCTGGGTGACGCGTTTTTTCATGAGGTCGACTCCGGTAAAGGGTGATTGTTCTTCCGTCGTTTTCGCCGACGGCGCGCGTTCGTTACAACAGTCCCGACTGGGTGGATCGGGGCGCTATTCAAGGCCGGTTGATAAATTAGTCTTTTTTTTAAGATTGATTAAAAATGTGAATAATGGTCGCCGCTTGGAACGTCTGGGAAAAGGGCGGTGAGTCGCGGAACTGCATTGACGCTTGAAAAAACATTGCGTCGAGCGGCCGGCTCCTACACAGTGACTGGCCCTCGGTTTTCCTGGCAGATATGGAGAGGTGGCTGAGTGGTTTAAGGCGCGCGCCTGGAAAGCGCGTGCACTGGAAACGGTGTCGCGGGTTCGAATCCCGCCCTCTCCGCCAGCCTTCGCCGGAGTGAAACGGAGGCGAAGGCTGCCGCGCCGAAGCTTGCAAAGCGAAGGCGGGCCTTGGTCCCGATCCGGAGGAAGCTACGATTCCTTGCGCTTCCCCTGGCTGGCTTCATAGTTTTCCCACTGACCACTGACCACTGACCACATGACCCCTGAGCTCCTCGAGTTTGCCGCCTTGATCCGCGATGCGCGGTCGATCCTGTTGTTTACAGGCGCCGGGATCTCCACCGGGAGCGGGATACCGGATTTTCGTGGGCCCAATGGTGTGTGGCAGCGGGGCCAGCCGGTCTATTATCAGGATTTCATGTCCTCGGATGCTGCGCGGATCGAGCATTGGGACTACAAACTTGAGGGCTGGGCGGCTTTTCGCGATGCGCGACCGAACCAGGCGCACGAGGCCTGCGTGACCTTGGAGAAGGCGGGGAAACTGGGAACGCTGGTGACGCAGAACATTGACGGCCTGCATCAGCGAGCGGGCACGAGCCGGGCCAAATTGGTGGAGATCCACGGAACGAACAGCGAGGTGGAATGCCAATCCTGCGGCGCACGGAGCGATCCCGAGGGGGCGTTCCGGGAGTTTGAATCGACGCGGCGGCCGCCGCGCTGCGGGTGCGGCGGCTGGCTCAAGCCGGCGACCATCAGTTTCGGTCAGAATCTCCGCGGCGAAGACCTGCGGAGGGCGGAGGAGGGCGCTCATGACGCGGATCTGGCGATCGCACTGGGGTCGAGTCTTTCGGTGACGCCGGCATCGACTTTCCCTCTCATGGCGGCGATGAACGGCGCCCTTTACGCCATCGTGAACCGGGGAAATACGGATCACGATCATCGTCCTGAAGTGACCCTTCGAATCGAGGGGGACGTGAGCGAGCTGTTCCCCGCGGCTGTTCGGACAGCCCTGTCGGAGGATGCCTGACCGGTTTGGGATAATCGGCGGAACCGCCTCCCCAACAAAAGTTTGACACCGGCGGGGCAGAGACCTAGTTTCACCCCCTCATTATGGCCGACGACAGCAATGTACCCACAGGTGGCGTTCCGCCGAAACCGGGCGACGACTCAAAAGTGAAACCGAAGAAGGAGACGGTGCGCATCAGCCTGCCGCCGAAACCGAAGGAAACGGTTCGCATTGGTCTTCCCGCGAAGAAACCGGGCGCACCGGCTGCTCCCGCGCCGGCCGCGCCTCCGGCCCTTGCTGCCGGTGGCGGCGGGGCTCCGCCGAAACCCGCGGGCAAGCCCGGGGCCACGGTCAAGATCGGTCTGCCCCCCAAGCCGGCAGGCGCCGCGGCTGCGAAGCCGGGCGGCAAGCCCCCGGCTCCGGGATCCACCGTGAAGATTTCCATGCCGCCTCCTCCTGCGGGCGGCGCCAAACCGGCGGCCGCTGCGCCTCCGGCTGCTCCGGCAAAGCCGGGCGCAAAGCCCGCTGGTCCCGCCTCCCCGGCGCTGGCCAAACCGGGCGGCAAACCCGGCGCCAAGCCGGCTGCCGCCGCGGCAGCCGCTGAAGGCAAGAAGGGCAAGAAGGCCAAGCCCGCCGGCGTCGCCAGCATCAGCCTGGTCGACAAGATCCTCGCCATTCTCGTGTTGCTGGTGAGTATCGGCGTTCTGGTCCGCGTCCTCATGCTCGCGGAGATCATCAAGACCGCCGCCTGATCCAGCGTATCAACAGGGCAACGACTATTCACGAATCTGATTCATGGCTGCTGCAAACATTCTCGAATTGACCGACGACAACTTCGACTCCGAGGTGAGGTCGTCCGACCAGCCGGTGCTGGTGGATTTCTGGGCCCCGTGGTGCGGTCCCTGCAAGATGCTGGGCCCGATCCTGGATGAGCTTGCCGGCGAGTTCGAGGGCAAGGCCAAGATCGGCAAGGTCAACATCGACGAGCATCAGGGCGTCGCCGGTCAGTATGGCGTCAGTTCGATTCCGACCATCCTGATCTTCAAGGGCGGCGAGGTCGTTGAGCAGCATGTCGGCCTCAAGCCGAAGGCGGCCCTGGCTGACAGCTTGAACAGCGCCGCGGGCTGATCCGCGGCGTCAGGGCGGGCCTTCTCATGCCTGTCATCGTCACCCCCGGTTATCTTTCCTGCAGGGGGGAGATGTATTTCCAGATGGCCTCGCAGGTCGAGGCAGGCATTCCCATCGCCACCGTCTTCCGCAATCAGCGGGACAATCCTCTGCATGCCTCGTTTGCCGGACCCTTGAAGACCATTGTGGGTTGTCTCGAACAGGGGTATCCGGTGGCCGACTCGCTGGAGGCTGAGCCGGACTGGCTGCCGATGTTTGACATGTCCCTCATCCGGGCCGGCGAAAAGAGCGGTCGATTGGACGAGTGCTTTCGCCTCCTCGCCGAATATTACCGGGAACGTTCCGAGTTGAGCAAACGCGTGATCGGGGAATCGATTTATCCGGCCCTGGTTGTTCATATGGCGATCGTGGTCTTTCCTCCAAGCGCCCTGATCGGCCTGATCCAGGGGGATTGGCTGCCTTTCTTCATTCAAAAGGGACTCATTTTCGGCGTCTTGTACGCGGTTCTGTTCTCGATGGCCTACGTGACCCAGCGCGAGGGCGGCGGTCTGTGGCAGTCGATGATGGAAAAAGTCTTTCATCGTGTGCCGCTGTTGGGGACCGCGCGGCGTCATCTGGCGTTCAGCCGGCTGGCCCTGGCGTTGGAGGCCCTGATCAATGCCGGGGTGGGGATTGTTCAGGCCTGGCCCCTCGCGGCGAAGGCCTGCGGTTCGCCCACGGTCGAGCGCGCGGCGCTGCGGTCGATCCCCAAGATGAACGAGGGCTGGATGCCTTCCGACGCCATCAAGGAGCATGACGTGTTTCCGTCGCATTTCATCGGGCTCTACCAGACCGGCGAGCATAGCGGCAAGATGGACGAGACCCTGCGTCGACTGCACGCCTACTATCAGGAGGACGGGTTCCGGAAGTTGAAGCACTTTGCGTTCTGGGCTCCGAACGCGGTCTACGGGCTTGTGGCCATCTTCATTGTCTGGCGCATCTATGTGTTCTGGACGGATCACTTCAAGCAGATCACCGACTCCTTGGGATGACCGTCGCGGAACTGCATGCGGACGAGGCGTTGAGGTTGCGGGAATTTCCCGTGGCGCGGGAGAAGGTCTTTGTGGCGCATGGCGGCGTCTGTCCGATTCCGAACCGGGTCGCGACAGCAATCGAGGAGTATGCGCGTCATTCCACGTTGGGCGACCAGGAAACCCTGGCCCCGGCCTTCGCCATGAACCGGACGCGCGAACTGGCGTCGCGTTTGATCGGGGCCGAGGTCGGCGAGGTCGCCCTGGTGGGGCCGACCTCACTGGCGTTGAGCCTGGTGGCGGGCGGTCTTGAATTTGAGCCCGGCGACAATGTGATCGCCTGCATGGACGACTATCCTTCCAACGTTTATCCGTGGCTGGCCCTGCGTGAGAAGGGCGTGGAGGTCCGTTTTGTCGAGACCTCAGCCTTTGGCGCCATTCAACCGGATGACGTGTTGGAATTGGTAGACGAGCGGACACTCCTCGCGGCCCTGGCGTCCTGCCATTACGCCACGGGATTTCGACTGGACCACGAGACGATCGGTCGGGAATTGCGCAAACGCGGCGTCCTCTTCTGTCTCGACGCGATCCAGACAGTGGGGGCACTGCCCACGACGGTGGATCACGTCGATTTTCTGGCGGCGGATTCACACAAGTGGATGCTGGGTCCCTGCGCGGCGGGGATTCTTTACGTGCGCAAGGAAGTCCAGGAACGGCTGCGTCCGGAACTCCATGGATGGCATAACATCGAGTGCCCCGATTTCGTGGCGCAGGAGGAATTGAAGTTCAAACCGGACGCGCGCCGATACGAGGTCGGCAGCGCCAATCTTCTCGGACTGGTTGGGCTGCACGCCGCCCTGGAGCTGATCCATGAGATCGGCGTCGATGACATCGCCGCCGAGTTGCTGCGGAAGCGTGACTGGTTCGCTCCGGCTTTGCAGGCGAAGGGGTTTGAAGTCGTGCACGCGGACGCGTCACGGGAGAACTGCAGCGGCGCGGTGACGGTGCAACGGGAGGGCGCCGACATGGACGCCCTGCATGCCATGCTGGCGGAGAACAACGTGATGGCCTCGGTGCGTTCGGACAGGCGGGGGCGGAAGTATCTCAGGTTCACGCCGCATTACTACAACACCGACGCCGAGATGAACCGGATCCTTGAACGGCTCTGATTTGTCGTCGAGGCGGGCGAAATTATCCGCCTTCGTCCAACTACGGCGTGACAGACGTTCGCTGCCGAGGGGGGAGGCAGTCCGGGCCCGGAAGGCGGGGACGGTCAGCTTTTCCGCAGGTCCAGGAAGTTCCTTAGCAGTTTGCGCCCTTCCTCGGAAAGAATGCTCTCGGGATGGAACTGGACGCCCCAGATGGGAAGCTCCCTGTGTCGCACGCCCATGATCTCGCCTTCATCGGTCTCGGCGGTGACTTCGAGACAGTCCGGCACGCTGTCGGGCTTGATGACCAGGGAGTGGTATCGCGTGCCGATCAATGGATTGGGCAGGTCTTTGAACAGGTCTTCGCCGTTGTGTTTGATGGGCGAGGTCTTGCCGTGCATCATCCGGTGATTGACGATGATCTCGCCGCCGAAGGTCGCGCCGATGCACTGGTGTCCGAGACAGACGCCCAACAGCGGCTTCTTCGGACCGAATTCGCGGATGATGTCGTTCGAGAGTCCGGCCTCCTTCGGACTGCAGGGACCGGGAGAGATCAGGATGCGCTCGGGATCGAGTTCGCGGACTTCATCCACTGAGGTCTGGTCGTTGCGGCGGATTTCCATCTCCACGCCCATCTCGCCCAAGTATTGGACGAGGTTGAACGTGAACGAATCGTAATTGTCGATGACCAGAATCATATGTCGAACGGGGAGGGAAGGTATTCATTCCCGACCGGGGCGCAATGAAAATGCGCAGGACAGACGGCGCCTCGACGCTTCAGCCGTGGAAGATCTCGGAGCCGTCGACAACGAGGCCGGGAAAGAGGATCGATTCGAATGAGGCGCCTTTCGCATGGATGGCGGCCGGTTCGTTCGCGTCTTCCTGCAGACGTAAGATTGAAATGGTCCGGTCGGCCGGGTCAACGATCCACATCTCCTCCACACCAGCCGCAGCATAGGCTTTGCGCTTCAGGTCCCGGTCGATCTGCTGCGTGCCGGGCGACAGGACTTCGACCACGAGATCCGGCGCCCCCTGCACGCCTTCATCGACCAGTATCGAGGAACGTTCATTGGAGACATAGAGAACATCGGGCTGGAAAACGTCGTGTTCGGTCAGATGAACGTCCAAGGGGGCGAAATAAAGGGCCCCGATTGGATGACTGTTCAGATGGCTGTCGAGAATCCTGAAGACATTGCGGACGATGATCTGATGAAAACGATTCGGACTCGGCGACATGTACAATTCCCCCTCGATGAGTTGATAGCGCGGACCTCCTTCCGGCAGGAGCCGGTATTCGTCAGCCGTGATCTTGAGCGCTTCAGCCACTGACATGCCGGCACGTTAGTTTGGGTGGGCGCCGTCGTCAAGCTGGGCGCCGAAGGCTCAACGCAACGCGGCCACGCGGAACTCATGCACGAGTTTGGGGCGTTCGCCGGCCTGGACGACACCGGTGAAGTCGCGCGACTTGCCGCGCACGAGGACCCGCACGACGAAGCGGGTGGGGTCCTTGGCGCCGTTGTTGCGGTAGTGGTGCACGAAAACGCGATACCTCCCGGCCGGGGCTCCTTTCTCGGGCCAGTAGACATTCTCCACCGGTTTCTGGGTGAGGGGGCGTTGCGCGTTGCGATCGATGTCGAGTTCGCCGCCGGAACGGACCTTGCGGTTGAGGTAGAAGATCTGGTCGCCGCGGGGATCGAAAACATGAAGGTCGAGGTCATTGACGTTGTTCCACATGAGCGAGATCCGGATGTCGCCGGAGCGCGCGCCGGCGGCGGCGAGTCTGGCCTCGAAGCTGTCGCTGAGCATGACGATGTTGGTCATTCGAGGCAGGTCGGCGAGGGTCAGGCTGCCCATGTTCTCATCCATTTCCATGGGCGAGGAGCTTCCGGAATTCTCCGGCAGCGACATTTCGCCTTCGCCGGCGCGGGAGACGACCTCGCCGGCCTCGGCGGCCTTGCGATCGTTGCCGGGATTGCGACGGCGATCCGGATTGCCCATGGCGCCGAATTCGATCGCCGGCTCCTCCTCCAGACTGGCGGGACCGGACATCTGGTTGCCGAAGACCGCGCCCGCGCCTCCGCCCGCTCCGGCGCGCAGGGAGGGGAACAGGATCCAGAGAATCACGATCGCCAGCATGATCAGGATGGAGGCGGCGGTGATGGTCCGGTCCTGCCAGGGCTTGCGGTATTCGTCGTTGGGATCGAGGCCGTTGTCCGCCGGCGCGGCGGAAAGGTCGGTGAACTGCAGCGGGACGCCGCAGTGGGGGCAGTCGACGACGGCGGAGCCCGCCTCATCGACGAGGTCGATCAACTGTCCGCAACTGTAGCAGCTCTGTTGCATGCGCGGTTCAGTCCGGGAAGGAGGCGTTGTCTGTTTCGGGCGCTCGTATGCCCGCTGCGCGGGCACGGCGACAGGAATGTCGCCGCTCCTTGGGGCGCGCTGGATTGTCGTTTCGGAATTGCATGCTTCGAAATCCGTGTTTGTTACAAGGGCGGGGGAGGCGGCGCGCCGCCGCCGAAGCCCATCATGATGCGCGCGTCGTCCTCCAGCGGCGACCAGGACAATTCCACGCCCAGGCGGCTGGCCGCTTCCTTGGCGATGTTGAACTGGCCGAAGGAATCGCCGTAGACGCGGAAGACGAGGTAGGCGTTGCGCGGGAGTTGCTTGTAGTAATTGACGAGGCCGCGGAGGTTGTTGGAGGGATCGACTCCCTTCCCGGGGACGGGGCTGAGTTCGCGCAGGTCCTGTCCGGCGGTCTGCAGATTGATCATGCCGCTGTTGAAGCCGCTGGAGGCTCCGCGGGCGTAGAGTTGCACGGGGTAGATGCGGCCGTAGCGGACCAGGATTTCAACCGGTTCCTTGGAGGTCTCGTGTTCTCGGGGAAGGCGGAGCTTGCGGACGCGCTGGTTCATTTCCTGGGTCAGGCGCTTCTGGAGGTCGTCCAGTTCGGCGGCAAGCTCGGCGTTGCGCTTTTGTTCCTCCTCCTCCTGTTTCGCCATCAACTGGTTCTCCGCCTCTCGCTCCTTCTTCATCTGCTCCATCTGCTCGACGGATTCGGCGGTCTGAACGAGTTCCTCCTGGGCTTTCTGGAGTTCCTTCTTCAGTTCGTCGAAGGCATCGGCGACATCCTCGCGGCGCTCCAGCAGCTTGATTTGTTCCGATCGGCCGGGGTCG
>JAYPEY010000021.1:18471-67753 GCA_038126035.1 Verrucomicrobiales bacterium
GTCGCCCAGCTGGGCGGCGAGTTTCTGGTTGAAGATCTGTGCCTGCTTCAATTCCTCCTGCGCCTGCTGCAGTTTCTTCTCCAGCATTTCCTTGGCCTTGATCTCCGCTTCGGTGACGTCCTTGGCGGTCTCGGCATCGCGGGCGATCAGGGAGATCAACAGCGCGATCAGAATGATGCCGCCAAAGAGGTTGCACATCGTGTCGAGCAACATCTCAAGACTGTCGGACTGTTCTGGAAGGCGGCGGCGCATGGCGGTGACGGGCCGAAGGCCCGACATGGCAAATGGTCAATGGCAAATGGCAGATACTGACTACTGATGACTGACTACTGATGACTGACTACTGACTACTGACTACTGACTACTGACTACTGACTACTGACTACTGACTACTGGTCGCGTCGCTGAAGGTGAGCATTTTGTCTTCTTCAATGGCGTCGTAGCCCACGGTGAAGCCGGCCTCCAGGGCCTTGGCCTTGCAGAAATTGAAGAGGCGGATCCCGGAAGGGCGGACGTAGAAGACGAGGTGTACAGCCTGAGGATTCCACTTTCGCATGGCGGTCATGAACTCGCCGGGGGCGGTGGAGCCCTTGAACTCAATCCTGGTGTCCGGGGCCGCGAACTTCTCCACACTGGCGCCATCCTTGGAGACGACGATCATCAGGTTGTCCTTGGTCTGAGGCGTGTTGTCCGGAATCAACCAGAGCTGGTTCCTGGCGCGGATGATTGATTCCATGCGCTTCTTCATGTCGAGAACAGTGGTCTGCATGTTCTCATTCTCGTCCTCGAGTTCGCTCAGGGATTCCTTCTCCTTGTTGTTCTTCGTCAATCCAAGTTGGGCGGCCAGGGCGGCGGCTTCGAACTGTTTGTGAGTGAGCTTCTTCCGCGTCAGTTCCAATTCGCGTTTCACGTCGCTGACCTGTTTCTTGACGGTGTCGATCTCCTGGTCAAGGCGTTCGGTGTCGGGGGCGGAGGCGGCGTCGGTGAGCAGCATTTGTCGGGCCTTGTTCTCGGAATTGACCCGGCTCAACTCCTCCAGGATCTCATTCAACTCCGTCATCAATGGATCCTCGCGGGTTCCGTCGCCCTTGGAGAAGGCTGAGGGGTTGTTGATGAAGAGGGTGAGGATCAGCGTGACGAGGATCAGGATGCCGGTGATCGCCGTAATGATGTCCTGGAAGGCAAAGAAACTGACCTTTTGGGCGGCGATTTTGCGACGGCGAGCCATGGTGGTACAGGGCGTTCAGCGGTTGGCGGCGGGGCGGAGGCAATGCTGGGGGGAAGCTCCAAATCCCAAAGGCCGTGAGCGTGTCCCATTGCAAGGTCCCCTCCTCGGAGGGGATATTTCATGCTCTCGCGTAGCGGAAGAGCAGGAAATCGGGGTGGGTTCGCTCGGAGTGACATCTGGCTTTCGGCAGCGCCCTGGCTGTTGGGACGCCGGGCAGGGACCTTGCGTGGCGGTTTCCCGAGCAACAGGCAAGTTTGGGCGAATCCGCCTCCGCCCGGCTACGGCGCGACAGGCCCAACCCGATTCTGCCCCTCGATTCCGGCTTCGCCGGCGGGGCAGAATATCCCCTCCCAAGAGGGGACGTGGCGTAGGGATACGCCGCCGGGCCTGGGAACTCGGAGTTTTCATGACTTTGCCGCGTCGCCCCCATGCTCATCGTGCCGTTCCAGTCGCAGCTTGGACATGATATGTGAGTGGCAGTAGTCGTTGCACTCATCGAGAAAGGCGGTTTCCTTCTGCTGGATGAAGGTGATGGCGAGCTGGATGATCAGCGCGAGCACGAGCGCGACGAGGGTGGTTTCGAAGGCGGAGGCCAGGCCGCCGGTCACCTCCTGCAGGCTGCCCTTGATCGCGTTGAGATCGTCGGAGGATTGCAGGGTGTTGGTGAAGCCGCCGATGGCCAGGCTGAGGCCGCGCACCGTGCCGATGAAGCCGATGACCGGGATTGACCAGACCATGCCGTTGACCAGGGTGAAGCTCGAGGCCATCTGGTCCTCGTCGTTCTCGGCCTGGGACTTGATGATGGTCGAGACCTCGGTGATGCCGCCCAGGTTGCTGAGGTTGCTCAGGGCGCGTTCGATGCGGTTGAAGAGCACGAAGTGACGGGGGTGATCGACGAGGTTGTGAATGCGGTTCAAAACCGTTTTGGCCGTGGCTTCGGTGATGACGAAATCGGCCTGCTGCGGCACGGCGGTCAGGTCGAGAGCCTTCGCCTGGAAGGAGACCTTGCGCGACTTCAGGAACAGGATCGTGATCGACCAGAAGAAGAAGAAGACGCAGGGGCCGGTGAACCAGGTGTTGTCCTTGCGGATCAGGGGCAGTGTGAATTTGTGCACCGAGTCGATGGGATCCAGTGCGAAGACGATCAGGGCGAAGAACGCCGCGGTCAGGGCCATGGCCAGGACAAAGCTCAGCACCTTGTTGACGTTGCTGTAGCGGCCGCCGCGGAAGAAGCCGAAGCGGTTCTCGATGTCCTGCTCGATCCAGCTCAGGCTCTCAACGCCCTTGGTCGAAATGTCGTCGATCGGCGAACGCGCCGACTTGGTTTGTTTCTTTAGTGAAGGTTCCATTTTTCAACCACGGATGAACACGGATGGACACGGATCAGATTCAGAGAGAGTGACTTTGAACGCCGAGTGCAAAGCTTTGCGCGCGTTGACCGTTCCGGAGGCAATTGAATCAGGGTTTCTGCTCATAGCACGATCCGCTCCCATTCCAGTCTTGCGTGTTTGAAGTTGAGGATGAGACCGACTCGCATGCCTGTGATGTTGTTCATCTGTGCCCATCCGTGGTTCTATTTCATCGCGAAGCCGCGGCCGTCGCGCCAGATGAAGATGACTTCAATGGCGGGCCAGAAGCCGAGCCAGAGGGTGGTCCAGCCGAGCGACACGAAGGTGAGCGCGATGGCGATCTGCAGGGCGCCGACCAGCCAGCGGCTGGCGTAGAGATTGTGCAGGCCCATTCCAATGCCGGCGTAGACCATGGCGGCGGTTGCGTCGGTCGTGGCGAACAACGCCACGATCAGGCTGATGGTCGGGTAAAGCAGGCCGACGGTCGCGTAGGCCATGCGCCAACGGCGGGAAAGTCCTTTGGTTGCAGCGGCAGCCTCGGCCTCCTGTTCGGCCTCGAGCGGCGGAATGACGATCGCCTTCCGTTTGAGCGCCCGGGAGATCTTGCCGGTGGCGTCGATGAATTCCCTGAGCGTGACCCAGCGTCCCTCGTGTTGGATCTCGTGCCAGAGCCCGATTTCATGCGCGTCCAGCCGTTCCTCGATGTCCGCAATGCTGAAGTCGCCGGTTTCCCGGCCGCGCCAGCGCATCGGATAGGTGGGCGTGTCGGTCATTCGACGAACAGTTGGGGGAGGTGTTTCGGATTGGCTGCGGTGTCCGGATCGTAGCCGACCGACCCGGCGATGATGCGGACCAGTTTCTGTCGATCGTCGGGGAAGACGAACAGGGGGG
This sequence comes from Verrucomicrobiales bacterium, assembly GCA_038126035.1. GTDB lineage: Bacteria > Verrucomicrobiota > Verrucomicrobiia > Limisphaerales > JAYPEY01 > JAYPEY01. The sequence continues at coordinate 21,940 of JAYPEY010000021.1, forward strand.
AGAAGGGCAGCGGTTGACGAACTGCCGTGTAATCCAGGGCCGCCTGGTCGTAGCGGAAAATCAGGGCGGGGCGTTTGGTCTCGCCGGCCCAGCCCCAGAGTTCGCCGAGGTTCATGGCGGCGTCGGCGACCGCCGTGGGCATCTTCTTGTCGGGATCGACGTAGCCGACGAACTGGAAGCCGCCTTCGGCGGCCCGGGTGGTCAGCTTGTGGAGAAAGATGGCCTGCTTCCTGATCTCCACCTTGGACGCCTCGTTGAAGTAGGCCTGCATCGGCGCGGTGAAGCGTTGGATGCGGCGGGGCACGATCCAGTCGCCCGGTTGGATGTCCAGGACCCCCTGGTCGAGCAGCTTTTTGCGGAGCGGCTTCAGGGCCGGCGCCCACTGGAGGGCAAAGCTGTCGGGGCGGACATCGATCAACTCGAAGAGCCGTTGGAGCAGGTAGGCCCGGAAGACGGGGTTGGCGGTCTTGTCGCGGTGGAGGCTGTCAATGAGTTCGAGCGCGCCGGCGGCGTAGGAGGAGTCTGTCCCGTCAGCCAGGGCGGCCAGCCCCGAGTCGACGAACAGCTGTTTCTCCGGCGAAGGGCCCTGTTCCTCGAGGACAAAGTCGGCCTCGGGGAATTGACGGTTTTCAAAGCGGATTTCATCCGGGGAGACCGTCGGGTCATAGGCTTCACCGGCGGGGCGTCCGAACTTGTCCTTCTCGATTTCGCCCTTGATGTAGATCACGCGTGTTCGGTCCGGATCCGTGGTGGGCCTTCGCTTCTCCAGGATGCGGATGCGGGTCAGGGTGTTGAGGGACTCATCCTCGGCCAGCAGGCTGAGCGCGGCGCGTTCGGCGGCGGAGACCTGTGATGGAGATTCGACCAGCGGGGCCTTGTTCTCGATCGTTCCGCGGATGCCGTCGTTCTTCCAGGCGAGCAGGTCGTGGATCATGTCCGAGATCTGCGGGTTGGCCGCGGTGACTTCGCGCGAGCGGCGGACGTTCTCGATCGGCGCAAAGTCGCTGGTCTGGAACTGCCGCAGGGTGGAGACGAAGTTGGGCAGGGTGTCCGGATCGGCGAGGTTCTTGCGGACCGTCTCCCAGGTTTCGATCTTGCGCTTGAACTCGTCGAATTTCCAGTTCAGGGCCTGGAAGCGGAAGGTGAGTTCGGAGGTGACCTTGAGCTCCTCAAGTTGCGGGGCGGCCAGGGCCTGCAGGACCGGCAGATTGCCTTCGATCTCCTTCAGTCCGCCGCGGATGGAGTCCTCGCCCTTCTGAAGATCGAGCGAATCGGCGGCGACCCTCTCGACCTTGTTGAGTTCCTCGCCGAAGCGCGCGCTGCGGGCCTCGCGTTCGCCGAACAGCCAGGCCTCCCACTGATTGCGGCAATCGATCAGACGATCCTCGACATCCGGCGCGAAGTCCGCGGCGACGGCCTGCTGAAGAGCCTCCGCTTCGGCGAAGTGCTTGAGATACTGTTCGGGCGAGAACTCGACGAAGCCGTCCTCGCCCTGTTGGAGGAGCCACAGGGCCTTTTCCTCGGCGAGGCGGCGGATCTTGTCCTCGCGTTCGATGAAGGCGTTCGCCTTGGCCAAGGCGGCGTTCAGGCTGGGGATGGCGAGCAGGCTGACGTCGTTCGTGACGATCTGCTGGCGAAAGCGGTCGGCGGCGACGGGCTGGCGTTGACGGCCGTATTGCTCGAGTTCCGCGGCGAGTTGTCCGGCCCGGCGATTGGCGCGGACGATGGTGACGGCGGCGATGGTGACGGCCATGACGATCAGGGTGATCGTCACCAGGGCGAGCTTGTTCATGCGCTCGCGCTGTCGCACCTGGTAGCGGACCAGTCGGAAATACTTGTCGAATTTCTCCTCGAACTCCTCGGGGACGGCGCGTTCGAAGCGTTGCAGTTCCTGCCACTTCTTGGCGAGGGCTTCGAAGTCGGCGCGGAGTTCCGCCACGGGGCGTCGGCGGACGGCGAGGTATTTCTCCTCGCAGACGTTGATGATGTGCTGCAGTTCGCCGAAGACCTTCCGGTAGCGTCGGTCCTCCTCGGTCTCCGCCGCGCGTTTTCTGATCCACTCGCGCGTTTCCTTGAGCGCGCCCAGCTCCTTCTCATCGAGGTCGAGTTGGAACTCCGAGCGCAGCGTGTCCACGCGGTCGGCAACCTTGCGGGCGTCTTCCCAGCGGTCCTTGTCCCGCAGATCGGAGAGTTGTCTGAGCCGGGCGCGCAGACGGACTGTCTGGGCGCGGCGCCAGAGGTCGAGGTCCTGGCCGGGGGAGAATTCCAGGCGTTCGAGGCCCGCGAGGATCTTCAGGGTCGCGCCTTCGTCCTTCCTCTCGACCGCCTGCTCGAGTTTCTCCAGACGTGAGCGGGCGAACTTCTTTTCCAGCCTCGCGGCCTCCGCGGCGGCGTCCGTGCTGTCCGGTTTCAGTCGTTCGATCAAACGAAGAACGGCCAGGGCCCGGTCGTCGCGCCCGTGGAGAATTGCCTGCCGATAGTCCCGGTAGAGCGGGTGATCGGCATTGATGTCCCTGGAGAACTCCTCGTTCAAGGCGCGGACGTGATCGTCATTGAAGGGTTTGGGGACCGGGAAATCCTTGCCTTCGCAGCGGGTCCGCCACTGGCGTTCCTCGCGGAATCCCAGAACAGCGATCAGATCGAGCGCGGCCGGGGCCGCCTCGGCGAGGTGGAGACCGGCCGCCACCTGGCCGCCCCGGATCAGCGCCACGCATTGTTCGAGTCGCAGGTTCACCGCCTGGCAGACCTCGGCATACTCACGGGCCAGCTTGAGATCCTGGAACTGGCGTCGGGGATCGCCGAGCGAGTCGACAATCTGCTGCACCAGGCGTCTGGCTTCGGCGATATCCATGGCAATCAGGTCAGTGTCGAATCCGGCTCCATCCGGGCCATCAACCAGAGCAAGGGGGCGTCGACGCCCGTCGGCGCAATGCGGGCGGGGTCCGGGGCGATGCGTTGCTCATCGATCCGGGTCGGTGTGTGGCCGAATGAACTGGCGGCGAAGTAACGCACTTCGGAGGAAAGCGATTCCGCGGCGGCGACGATCTTGGGGCAGGTCTCCCGGAGCAGCGCGCGCAGTTTGTCCGAGTTGGCGTCGATGGCCTTGAGGTCGAGTCGATGTTCAGCGACGACGGGCTTCAGGTCCTGGCGGGGAAAGGCATTCGACCAGGCGTCGTGTTTGCCGGCGACGAGCGCGAGCGGCGTGTCGAGTTTCCGGCCGGGGGCGAGCTTGAGGTGGCGTTGCGCGCGAAGCAGGGTTTCCGCCAGCAGCGTCTCCTGGCGGTCGAGCGGTTTGGCGTCGAATTGGGGATCGTTCTGGTCGTTGAGGAGTTTGCGGAAGTTGGAATTGCTGAACGGGTCGAACAGGAACACCAGTCCGCCGGCGTGGACGATGTGCTGCGCGCCGGGTGAATCCGGCGTGTCGGCGCCCGGTTGGAAATCGCCGCCCTGATTGTCGAAGAACGCGAGCGCAAAGGGATCGAACGCCTGTCCGGGAGAGCTGGCGCGGTAAACGTAGGGACGCGGCAGGCGCGCCATGCGCCCGTAGCGCGAGACGGAGTCGTAGGAGTCGTCGTTACGATCGGTCGGCGCGATGAACGCTTCTTCCGGCGACTTGGCGTTGGCGAGGGCGCGCTGGCGGGCGTTGAGCGTCTCGTTGGCCTCGGGATCCGCGTCCTGAAGGCTGATCTCGAATTCCCGGTGCAGCGATTCGGCCAGGACGCAGAGGGATGAGGTCAGAAAATGGGATTTGCCCGCGCTGGTGTCGCCCAACAACGAAACCACGTGCTGGGGGATCCCGACAAATCCGGCGGGCAGGCGCCGATGGCAATGCGGGCAGGCAAGGTCCGGGCAGGGAAGGCCGAACTCGTCGAGAGCCAGGCCTTCGTCGTTGAAGCGCGTCGGCAGAAAACGTTTTGCCGCGGATTCGCCGAGGATGGGGTCGCCGCGAAGTGAATCGTGCACGGCGATGTGCAGGATGTCCCCGGCGTCGAATCGCAGCCAGCAGGCCGGGCATTGGAGCGGGCCCTGATCCGCGAGCGCAGCCGGAGCGTCGCGCTTGAGATCCTCCCAGGTGACATGGATCTCCTCGGCGGGAGGGGGCGCCGCCGGGGCGACGGGCGTCGCGACCGGCAAGCCGACTGGAATGGATTCGTCCCCGGTTGCCGGAGCGGGCGTGGCGACGGGAATGGGAGGGAGGTCGGGCTCGGATTCCTGCTCGGAAAGAATCACCGGGGTGATCACCTCGGCGGCGGGATTGACGAACACTGTTCCGCCATCGTCGTCCTCCTCAAGATCGACCTCCGGTAAATCGTCGGCCGCAAAGGCGAAGTGATCCGCCGCCGGCTTGCCGCTGCCGTCGTGGCCGAATTCATCCCAGAGATTCTGCAGATGGAAGCCGGCCTTCACGCCCATGGGGCGCACGGCGGATCGGGGGTGGCGTCGGTTCTCCCGGGCGACGCGGCAGAGATTCAGCGCGGGCATGGGGCCGTCGCGGGCTTCGGTCAAGGAGTCCTGCAGGAACCACTTCGTGTGATCCAGCCGGGAGAGCCAGGTCTCGAGATTCTTGCCGCCGCGCAGGGCGATGAAATGGCGCCCCACCTTGACCGCGTAATCCTCGCCCAGCGCCAGTTCGGTGTAGTTGACCGCCTCGCCGTTGACGAGGAGTTGGGAGTCAGGGCGCTTGTTGGTCAGGCTGACGCCGAAGCCCTTGAGCAGCTTGAGTTCGCAATCGACGCCCTCCTCGCTGTCGCCCAGATCCAGATCCGCCCCCGCGCCGCCGATCGTGAAGGGATTCTTGTCCGCCAGCACATGGGATCCCGACACACAGTCGTAGACGGCCCAGGCAATTTTTTCAGACAACGTCGACATAGGTTTACAGGGGCGCTTCCGCGCGGCAGGAAAGTAGAACCGAAACGGTTGCGGGGCAAGGAGAAGGGAGGGGATAAGAAGCTCCAACCTCCAAGCTCCAAATCCCAAGGCTCCGGTGTTTTTCCGGTCTTGAACAGCGAAGCGGCCAAATGGGCCGGCCCAGGCCAATAGCTCACAGCCATTTGGTTCGGCGACTGAAGCAGAATCGCATGCGGACTTGGCGCGGGAATGCGCGTGCGCTCCTCGGAAGTCGTCGTGAATCAGTCCATGAAGAAGGCGCCAACAGTTGCTGGGTGTTCCCATCCAATCCAGTGGATGTGTCGAAGAACGGCGGCGTCGCGATCTGTGTAACGCTACTCCAAGGGGGAGCCTTCGCGTCCGCCCAGGATCTCCTGGGCGGACTTGCGGACGTTGGCGTCTTCGTCTTTCAGGCGCAGGCTGACTGCGGTGCGGGCGGATTCGTTGGTGTGGACGGCGTGGCGCAGGGTGTGGATTGCAATACGACGGACTTGTGGGTCTTGTTCGTGGAGGATGTTGAGGATAGCGTCAACTCGGACGGGAATATCACAGACGATAGACGAGAACCAAACAGCGCCGATTCCGTTGCGGCGAGTCTCGGTATCCGAATGGGCGAATGCTGATTTCAGAATGTGAATCTGAGCATGAGGTTTCATGCAAGCCAGTGTCCATGGTGTTGATGGATCGTGGAGTGTGCCGTCGGCCTTGTTTGCTGTCGGTAAGAACAAGAGGTAAGACCAAGGTTTGTGCGATTCGACGGCTTGGATCATTCGGGTTTGCTGATCCACAGTAAAGAGACTGCGGACTTCCCTTGAAAGTGGGCCGTTCAACCGATTGAGGGCATACCGCTTGAAATCGGCGCGAGAAAGAACTGCCTCGGCGTGGCGGACAACAGATTCTTCGTGGTTGAGGTTGTTGCGTGTCATGGATTCCAAGAGAGCACGAATATCTGGGTTCTTATCGATGACGAACAGAGCGGGGAGAATCGCCCTTCCCCGCACGTAGCGAGATGGATCCTGCAAGGCCTTTATCAGAACGTCGTCTGGGATATCCAATGAGGGAGGCTTTCCGTCGAGGATGTCGTCGAAGGCTTGATCGCGCGCGGTGTCCAACGCTATCACACGGATGTATTCGTCCGACTGGTTCCACATTCGTTTGAGAACTTTCCACTTCAGTCGCCGAATCCTGGGGAGTGTGTGAGCGATGTGGTAGACAAGAGCTTCTGAATTCAGCATTTCGAGGAGATCTGGAAATGCTTGGTCCGCTTTGGGACCAAGAGTCCGCAGCGCAGCCGCAGCTGCGTCTCGTTGTTCTTTGGCCGTGAATGGATCAATCTCAAGGAACGGCGCATTGTTGATCTTTTGGATCCACTTATTCCGTGCAGGCGAATCCTGAGCTTTGAGCATCTTCAAATACCGGGGGATCTCCTCCGGCCCAGCCTCGTGAATGACCTGCGCGATTTCATGCTCTGACATATCACCTGATCCGACCAGGTGCAGCCATTCAGTCAGACTGAGCCCGTCATAGCGCGGTTCGCGAAGACACGCCCAGAGAATGATGACGCCGAGAACCGAAAGCAGGGCGGCGACCCGGGCGGGTTTCGCCTTCTTGAGTTGCGCTTGTCCCCAGACGAGCAGGCGATTCAGAGATTCCTTGTTCATCAGCGCACGCAACTCTATCACAAATGAGAAGTGAAGGGAATCCGGACGCAAGCCTTGGCAAGGAGCGGCGACATTCCTGTCGCCGTGGCCCCGGAGGGGCCAGAGAGGCGCGAGAGCAGGGCGGGTGCGCGGGATTTGCGTGGCGGTGAGGAAGGTCGTGCGCGCCGGTGTGCCGGCGTTGCCGGCAGTGCGACAGGAATGTCGCCCTTCCTTGGGCTACTTCAAGCCCCGCAGATACGCGATCAGGTCGGAGAGTTCCTGGTTGCTGAGCGCCTGCTCCAGGCCGGCGGGCATGAGGGAGGTGACTGAGGTTTCGATCGATTGAATTTCGGCGCGTTGGATCTGCGAGATCTCCCCGGCGACGTTCATGAGATGGATGGAGGATTCGTCCTCGCGGGTGATGCGTCCGGCCAATGATTCCCCGTCCTTGAGGTTGACGGTCATGGGTTCGTATTCGCGGGCGAAGGAGGCGTTGGGGTAGGCGATGGCTTCGAGCAGATCGCGGGTTGTCCGGATGCTTCCGATCTGGCTCAAGTCGGGGCCGATCACGCCGCCGGCGCCCTTCACCATGTGGCAGACATTGCAGGCGGCCTTGGTGAAGGCGGCGACACCGCGGTCAGGATTGCCCGGCTTGAGTCCGGCTTCCAAATCGGACAGACGCTCCTCGCGCCGGTCCGCCGCGGCCTCAAGTTCCGCGATCAAAGGGGCGGCGAGTTTGTGGACGCTCTCGTCGTTATATCGCTTCGCAATTGTCCTCAGTCGCTCGGGCGTCAGGCTGACGCGGGCCGGAGCTTTGGCAACCGTGTTGAATAGGGCAGCGCCGGATGATGGATCCATGTCTGCATGGAAGGCGTCCAGCAAGGCGCTGAATTCCAAGGGGCCGGAGGATTTTAGGATTGGAAGGAGATGCATCCGTTGGTCAGCCGTGAGATGAGCGGCTTTCAAGGCGCGGGCGGCGCGGGCGCGGATTCCCGGCGAAGAACTTGGGGCCAACCCTTTCAAGATTGAACGGAGCACGCCTGTGGGCAGTGGGCGCAGGCGCGCGACGAGGGATTCGAGCGCGGTCATGCGGATCGACTCGTCCCACTTGGGATTGCCAATGATGCGAAGCAGTCGATCGTTCTCCGTTTCGATCTTATGCCGATATCTGGCGGTCAGCGCGGCGCGCAGGACGTCTTGATCGTCGGATTCCAATGCTTCCAGCACGCGTTGAGTCCAGATGCTCGGGAACTTGGGAAGCTTCGCGTCCGCGATCACCATGAGCAACATGGCCCGGGTTGCGTCAGGCAGTTCGCTCGATTCGAGGGAATCGTTGATGAGCGATTGGACCCGTGCTTCGTGGGCGAATGCGGCCAGCGTTTGCTTCAGGGCTGGAAGAGAGTCGGGAGTCGGGGCGGTCAACCCTGAACGAAGATGAGCGAAAACGGGTTCCGCCCATTTGCGCCTGGTGGCGATGCGGATGGCGTGGCCGCGGAGCGTGGCGTCCTCCGACTTCAGGGCGTCGCTCAGGTCGATGGGGGTCAGTCCGCCGCCCTTCATCTGATCGAGGGCGATAAGGGCGCCTTGTTGGACAAGCGGATGACTCGAGTCCAGGCCAACCCGGACTGCTTCGGCGTCGCCGATTTCGATAAGCGCATAGATGAGCGCGTGTTGAAGGAAGCGGTCGTCGGCTGCGGTTTCGAGCGAGCGAAGGAGCGTAGGAACGGAAGCCTTGTCGCCGATGCGACCGAGGGCGGTCGCGCATTCGCGGCGGATGGCGGGTTTGTCGGAAATCACGAGTTCCTCCAGCTTGCCGCGAGCTTCCTTGTCACGGTGCGTTGAAACGCTGCGGGCGGCGGTCAGCCGGACGGAGAAGGATTTATCATCGAGAGCCCTACGGACAGTTGCCCGCGCGTTCTGCGTGTGGATGCGGGTCAATGTCCAGGTCGCGTTGCGGCGGGCTTGAACGCTATTCGAGTCGCTGAGTGTTTTGGCCATGGCCGGGATGGCAGATTCGCCGCGCAAGGCGAGTCGCTGAGTCGCCTTGTCGCGCACGTTGAAACGCGAATCGTCGAGCAAACCGACCAGATCTGTCGGCTTGGCGTTTGCCCAGGCGATCTTCAATCCGCGTGGATCTGGCGCGTCTTTCTGTCCCTTCTTGCGGATGCGGTAGATGGCGCCGCGAACTTCGGGTTTTTCAATGGAGGAGGTGGGGCAGCCGTAGAGAAACCAGCCGCCGGTGTCCACGACGAGCAGGCTGCCGTCGCCGTCCTCAAAGACATCGGTGAAATGGGAGTAGGGGCTGGAGGATTCGAGGAAGATCTGGTCGGTGGAAGTGAAGCTCGCGCCCTTGCGTTCGAGTTGAAGGCGGTAGACGCGGTGGGTGTTGAATTCGCAGAGGAAGATGTCGTCCTTGTATTCCTCGCCAAAGGCGCCGCTGCGGTAGCGGGTGAGTCCGGGCGGCGCAACCCACCCGCGGCGGCTGACTGGGGGAAGCAGCGGATGACTCGTCTGGGGCAGGTCTGTTCCGCGCCCCGGATTGAGGTTGTATTTCGCGCCGTGCATCCAGTGCAGGACGGCGTCGTGACGGCCGTTGATGCCGTCGTAGACCGCGACCGTGCCCAGAACTTCGCCTTCGGCGGTAAAGGTGACTTCGACGGGGTTTGCCTTGCCGCCGTGCGCGCGGTCTTCAGTGTCGTCGCCATTCGGCCACGAGGAGAAGACTCCGGGCGCGCGGCTGGTCCACGGGCCTTTGAGGTCAAAGCCTGAGGTGACATCGTCCAAGGTCCAGCCGTGTTGTCCGCCGCACCAGTAAAGGCGGCCGTCGGGACCGAGAATGGGACCGTGGAAGGCGGAGGACATGCCGTTGAAGCCGAACTTGCCATTGATCGGCGCTTGTTCGTCGGCTTTACCATCCCCGTTTGTGTCGGTGAACTTCCAGACGTAGGGCGGGGAGCAGACGTAGAGTGAGCCGTTCAGCCACTGCGCGCCATTGGGCAGGACGAGGTTCTCGGCGAAGACAGTGGACTTGTCGTAGACGCCGTCGTTGTCCTCGTCCTCCAGCATGAGAATCTTGTGGGGGCGTTTTTCGAGAAGCTCGGGAGCCTTGGCGTTGATGCCGGCGGATTCGGAGATGAACATGCGGCCTTGGTCGTCGAGGCAGGCCATCATGGGGTGCTGGACCAGGGGCGGAATGGCGGCGGGGGAGATGTCAAAACCTTCAGGAACGGTGAGAGGCGGGATCCGGAACTCGCCTGTATCGGCGGGGACCAGTCGGATCGAACGCAGGCGCACCCAGGTGGAACTGACATTTCCGTTCGGCGCGAAGCCGAATGCGTGGTCGCCTTCGGGCAGTTCGACCGTCCCGATGATGTAACGCGCGTAACGATCGGCTCCCCCGGTGGTGCGGATGGGCGCGACGCGCAGGGTGCCGCCATCGATCGACAGGCGCGCCGATTGGAGGCCGCCGCGGGTGACATCCGGCATGGCCCAATCGACGTGGACGTCGTATTTGCCGGACTTCAGACCGGTGAGCTTCCAGACGGCGGCGTGGGCGGGCGATGTCCACCCGGCAATGGCGTTCTGGGGGCGGACGATCTCCGCATTGGGACCGTGGACGGACGCGGTGTCGGCGATCAGGGTGAAGACGCCGTCCTGGCCCGGCGCGACGGGGCGGGGCGCATTGCCGGGGATCTGCTTGCGCGGCGCGAGTTGGGTCTTCGTCGGGGCGGACGCTGCGGCGGGTTGCGCCTTCTTGTATTTCGCGATCTCGGCGGATCCTTCCGGGAGAAGTCGGATGCGGCGGAGGTCGAACAGGTCCTCCGCCTTGAGATCGTTCGCCGGGCTCAGGGAGAGGTTCACCGAGGTGTGCGGCAGGCGGATTTTACCGATGGCCAGGGCCATAAATTTCCCCCAACCGCCGGTGGAGACGACCTTGGAATGGAAGTCGATCGAGCCATCCTGGTTGCGGAGGACGAACTCCTGGTCGGCGCAGGCATCGGGCGCGGCCCATTCGAGAATGACGGTGTAGTTGCCCGGCTTGACGCTGCGCAGTTTCCAGAGGGCGGTGTCCTTCGCGGTCTTCCACCAGGCGATGGACTGGACGCGTTCGTTGACCTTCACGGAACCGCCGGAGAGGAAGGCCGCTCCCGAAGTCAGCTTGAAGGAATGATCCTTCTCGGGTGTGACTTCCTTGCCAGGGCGGTTGAAGGAACCGGGTTGAGCCGTCGGCTTCTTTGGTGAGGACTTCAATGGCGGGTCGGTCTGTCCGGCATCGGGACCAAGGACGGAACGAAACTGCGGAGCCGTTCCAATGCGCGATTTGGATTTGCCGCCCTTCCACAAATCCCATTTCGGATCGGCGTTCTTCGCGAACCATGCATGGAGCCGCTTGGCCAATTCCTCTTTGTGCCGTTTGTGCCTCTTTGCGGCCTCAAGGTTCTTCAATTCATCGGGGTCGGTCTTGAGGTCGTAGAGTTCAACCGGAGGCTCCTCGCCGAGACGCTCCACGTATTTCCAATCGAGTGTCCGGATGGCGCGGACGTTCTCGAATTCGTAGAACATCTCATTGTCCCAGGTCCTGAGGTCGCGTCCGCGCAATGTCCCGGAGAAGTCGCGTCCGGGCGAAAGGACGGGCTGGGTCGGCATCGGGAGATCGAGCAGACCGAGGAGGCTGGGCATGAAATCGTAGTTGCTGACGAGGGCGTCCTCGGTCCGTCCGGCGGGGATCTCACCGGGCCAGCGGAAGATCATGGGGATGCTCATCGTGCCATCGCGCGCGTGGAGGGGCTTCGAATGATCGCCCATGCCCCAGAAGCCCGCGTGGCCGGCGACAGCGCCCTGGTCGGCGGTGTAGATGACGAGCGTGTCCTCGTCGAGTTTGAGCCGCTTCAAGGTCTCCATGACGCGCCCGACGCCGGCGTCCACGGCGGTGACTTGGCCGGCGAGGTTGCGCCCGATCTGGACGTCGCCGATGAGTTCTTGCTGGTTGCGCTGCCAGGGATGGACCTTCCCCGGACGAGGAAACGAAGGCAGATGATGATCGACGTAGGGATCTGACCAGGGGGAGGGGACCTTTTCCTTGATTGCGCCGGCCAGGGTGTAGGGACCGTTGTAGGCGAGGTAGAGAAAGAACGGTTTGTCCTTTTTCTTTGCGGCGGACTCGATGAATTCGATGCCGCGGTCGGTCCAGTATTCGGAAAGGTGTTTTTCAATGGTCTTCGTCTTGCCGTCCTCGAGGACTTTCTGGTTCAAGAAGCCGGGGGAATGGCCGTGTTCCTTGGTGACCCAGAAGGAGAAACCGTCCTGGGGCGTGGCGTTGGCTCCGAGGTGCCACTTGCCGGAAAGGCCGCAGGTGTAGCCGGCGTGATGCAGGACTTCGGGCAGGGTGGTGAATTCCTCCAGGGTGTACCTCGCCTGTGGGCCGATCTGCAGGCGACCGGCGGACAAGTAGCGGTGGACGCCGTGTTGGCTGGGGGTGAGTCCGGTGAGGAACGTGGCGCGGGTGGGGGAGCAGACGGCGTTGTTGGCGAAGGCGCGGGTGAAACGCACGCCCTCCTTCGCCAGGCGGTCGATGTTGGGCGTCTGGAAGTCGGGGTTGCCGTAGCAGCCGAGCTGCCAGGCTCCCTGGTTGTCGGTGAGGATGAAGACGATGTTCGGCTTCTTCGCGCGCTTGGATGTCGTCGGTTTGACGCCGAAGTCGGCGAGCACGTTGCGCATGAGCGCGGCCTGCTTGGGGTCGGCGGCGAGCGTCCAGCCGAAGGCGATGGCGCCGGCGTGAAAGACCTTCCCGCCCTGCGGGCGTTTCCAGTAGATCATGTCGACGAGGGTCGCCTTGTCGACATTGACCCAGCGGGCGAAGTAATCCTGGGCCCGGGAGTTCTTTCGCTCGATCTTGGCGAGGGTCTGGATGCCCTTGGGTTCGTCGGGGATGACGCCGGACTGTGGAATGGCCTCCGTGGGGTTTGCGAAGGAACTCAAGCGCACGTCGCCTTCATGCCCGCCGGCGCGGGGAAAGCCGCCCTGGGCCCCATGGGCGAAGGTCTCGCGATCCGACCAGTCGATTTTTTCCGGAGTGTTGAACAGGAAGTGGCTTTTGTCGTAGACCGTGTAGACGCCGTTGTTCGCTCCTCCCCACCAGCCGGAGCATTCCATGCCGATGACCTTGTAGGCGGGGTAGCCGGCGTGGCGCATCAGGCTGCCGCGCTTGCGGTCGTGGCTGTGGTAGATCTCGCCGACCTGCGCAAACTTCCTGCCCCCGATCTTGGGTCCGTATTTGCGGCACTCCATGATGCTTAGGTCGTCGTTGAAGCTGACGCGCCAGAACATGGTGTTGCCCGACAGCACGGCGACATTGCCGCCTGATTTGAGATAACGATCCAGGTTTTCGTACATCTCGATGGACCAGTATTCGTCGTGGCCGTTGATGATCAGGGACTGATAGCCGTCGAGCAGATCTGGATCGCGATGCAGGTCGAGGCTGGTGATGACGTCGAATTCATAGCCTTCGTTTTCCAGCCAGACGTGGGTGAAGCGCTCGGTGCGCATGAGGTGGCTGTAGTTGATGGACGGCGGGCTGTAGCGGACGTCGGGTCCAGCGGCAGGCCAGGGGAGCCGCAGGCCGACCTGGTAGGTGGGTTGGCCTGCCCGGTGGTCCTTGTAGCAATTGTAGGACGGGGAGGTTGCCGGAGCGCTGGCCGGACCGCCGGTGGGCCAGAAGCGGTCTTCGCGGGGAACGTTCCCGGCGAACCACGCGCCGCTGTAGGCGCGCCAGGTGGTGGTGGACGTGAGCATGGCGATGGGCGCCTTTTGGGCGTTCTTCGCCTTGCGGACGATGAAGGTGACGGGGTAGCGGTGCGGCTGTCCCTCCCACTCAAATTCAAACCAGGCTGCGTAGACTCCGGACCTGGCCGTCTTGGGGACCTTGAATTTGTGTGAAACGGCCCAACGGCAGTCGTAGAGATCGTCGGCCGCGAGGCGCAGGGCGTGTCCGCGGCTTTCGTCCTTGGTTGGATCGTATGCGCCGCCGTAGCGCGGGACCTTGGTTGCGTCGAAGGACGGGCCGCCGATCATCCAGGTTCCGTGATTGATGATGCGGCCATGGCGGCTGTTGCCTGATGCGTCGCGGATCTTCGCGCCCTTTTCCTCGTCGAGCGGCCAGTGTGCGAACAATCCATTGGGCGAAGGAGGAACGAGGGCCTTGTCCTTGAAGCGGTTGGCAATCTCCGGCTTGAGCAGGGCGCGGGTGTAGATCGCGGGCGCGGCGATGTCGCCGTCGAGGAAACTGGAGGCGGCCCCCTTTTCGCCGTAGGCGCCGATACGCAACGGAGCGGGGCCGGCCTTGCGGGGCGGGGCGTTGGGCGGGAGTTGGGATTCGGCTGCCAGTTTGCCATCGACCCAGATCTGCTTGGCCTTGCCGTCGAAGACCGCGACGAGGTGATGCCACTGGCGCAGCTTGAGCTTCGGGCCATGGAGCATCTGTCCTTTTTCGTATTCGCCGCCGGTCCCGAGCGAGAACGCGACCTTGCCTTCGCCGTCGATGAAGAGTCCGTAGCCGCTGTTGTCCGGGTAGTCGTGCTGGGTGATCAGGCCCTGCCAGCGTTTGAGATTCCATGGGCGGACCCAGCACTCCAGTGTAAGGCCGGGAATCGATTCAAGGAGCGGCGACATTCCTGTCGCCGTGGCCGCGGAGCGGTCAGAAGAGGCTTTGGCGGCAGGCTGGTCGCGAGTGTTGCTTTTGGCGATTGGGGATGCGGCGGGCAGTCCTTTCCCGACATGGATGTACGAACCAGGATGGATCGGTTGCGCCTTGGCGGGAAAGGTCTTGGGCGATTCGAAGATGAACTCATCGCTGTCGCGGTCGTCGACCTTGAGACCGAGCCTCGCGACGCCGAAACGATATGGCCCCTGCGCGCTGACATGAAAACGGATCGTGTCCCCGGCCGCGACGGATTCCGCGTCGGCATAGGCGTGGAGCCCGGCCGGTTGCAGGGATGCGTGCGGGGGGATGGGTTCGGCGGCGAAGGAGGCGTTCGGCAATATGCAGGCAAGAATCGCTGCGTTCAGAAATGCGGGACGTCCGAAAACTGGCATTCACGGAGTGTAGCGACCCGGGAACGCCCGTCATCAAGATTGTGGCGTGAGGATCCAGGTCAATGCGGGCAAATCCGCGATGTTTCAGATTTCGCGATTCGGGTTTCGGAATTAGTCTCCGGGATGCCTCACATACACGAAGCCATCGATTTCACGGTCGCGATCTTTGTTGTCCGGGACGGGAAGGTCCTGGTCATTCACCACCGCAAGCTGGACAAGTGGCTGCCTTTGGGCGGGCATATCGAGTTGGACGAGGATCCGGAGCAGGCGGCGTTGCGCGAGGCGCGGGAGGAGAGCGGATTCGAGGTGGAGTTGATCGGGGAGCGTCCGCCGACCACGGAGCCTGGCACGCGAGCCTTGATCGCGCCGAGGTTTCTGGACATTCATCGCATCAGCGACACGCACGAGCACATCGGCATGATCTACTGGGCCCGGCCGAAGGAGGGGGAGATGACGCTGGCGGACGAGGAACACCACGACATCCGCTGGTGCTCGAAGGAGGAGTTGGAGCGCCTCGATCCGCCGATGTCCGGCGCGGTGATGTGGTATTGTCTGAAGGCGATCGAGGAGGTCGGCGACCATGGGACGGACTGAGCGGGGAGGGCGTGTATCCGTGTCCGGGCGGCGACGTTTGTCCTTTTTCCTCTTTGCAGGGGGTCGGTGGTCACCATAATCCGCGCATGAATCTTGCAGCCGCATTTTCGGCGACCGCGGATCGCAACCGGGACAAGACGGCCGTCTTCTGGGGCGATGACACCCGCAGCTACGGACATTTGCATGACGAATCGGACGCCGTGGCCTCCGCGTTGTCCCGGGAGCACGGGGTCGGTCCGGGCGACCGGGTCGCGATCTGGGTGAAGAACTGCCCGGAGTTCATCTCCGCCTTTTTTGGGATCCAGAAGGCGGGCGGGGTGGTGACGCCGATCAACAATTTCCTCAAGCCTGATGAGGTCGCGTATATCCTCGCGGATTCGGGCTGTGGGCTGCTGATCACGGATGAATCGATGAACGAGGCGCTGCCGCAGTTGCAGGAGGCCGTTCCAGGGCTGCGGATTCTGAAGATTGAATCGTTTGGCGGAATGCCGAAGGGCGGGGCTCCGACCGAGCCGGACAGCCGCGGGAGCGACGAACTGGCGGTGATCATCTATACCTCCGGGACCACGGGGCGGCCCAAGGGGGCGATGCTCACGCAGGGCAATCTCCTGCACAACATCGAGAGTTGCCGGAAGATCCTGGAGGCCGAGGAACTGGACCGCTTCGTCTTGTTGCTGCCGATGTTCCACAGTTTCATGCTGACGGTCTGCAACCTGTTGCCGCTGATCCTGGGCGGGTCGGTGGTGTTGATCCGGTCCCTACATCCGCCCAAGAACGTGATGCTCGAGATCCTACGTCATCAGGCGACGGTGATGCCGGCGATCCCGGCGTTCTTCCGGGCGATGCTGCACGACTCGGTGCCGAAGGAACTGCCCTTGCGCGTGGCGATCAGCGGGGCGGCGCCGTTGCCGGTGGAGACCCTGAACGCCTTCAACGAAAAGTTCCCGTTTCCACTCATCGAGGGCTATGGCCTCAGTGAAGCGAGTCCGGTGGTAAGTTTCAATCCCCTGCGTGGACCGTGGGTGGCGGGGTCGATCGGCAGGCCGGTTCCGGATGTCGAGGTGTCCGTCCGTAATGAGGCTGGCGAGGAACTGCCGGACGGGGAAATCGGCGAGATCTGCGTCCGCGGCGGCAATGTGATGACGGGTTACTGGAATCGACCGGAGGAGACGGAGAAGTGCATCCGCGACGGTTGGCTCTACACGGGCGACATCGGTTACCGACGCGAGGACGGCTTTGCCTTCATCACTGACCGCAAGAAGGACATGCTTCTGGTCAACGGGATCAATGTCTATCCCCGGGAGATCGAGGAGGTCATCTACCAGTTTCCCGGGATCAAGGAGGCCGCGGTAGTCGGCAGGCAGGATGCCCGCAAGGGGGAGATGCCCGTGGCCTTCGTCGCGGCCAACGAGGGCGGGGAGATCGATGCGAAGGCGTTGACGCAGTTCCTGAAAGAGCGGCTCGCGGATTACAAGATTCCCCGGAAGATCGTGGAGGTGGACGCCCTGCCGCGGAACGCCACCGGGAAGATTCTCAAGACCGAGTTGCGCGAGCGGGAGATCTGAGAGCCTGTCTGAAGCGACGAGGCTGGCCGCCCGGCCTCCTATTCAGCGGATGTTCCGGCGGGGGCGATGTTGACCGGGCCGGCGCGATTGGGGCCGAGGAAGAAACCAAGGGCGGAGTCCTGCTTCTGAAGGATCGTCCCTCGAATGGCGGCCGCCTTGCCGGTCAGCGGATGGACGAACGACCCGCTGATGAGTCCGTTTGAGGCATTCAGGGACACGCGGCATTTCAACGGGGTGGCCCGGGCGAAGTCCAGGCGGTCGCCGTCGCGGGTGAAGGAATTCACAAAGGTCCTGCCCCGGAAGCCGTCTCCAGCAAGCGCGATGAATCCGGACCGGAGCGTCGAGCCCGCTTTTGCCGCGTCGGGTGAAAAACGCGAGCCGATTACGGACAATTCGGCCGTGAAGCCCCGGGCCAGTTGCTCATCGTTCTCCACGGCCGGATGAATCCAGGTCAACTGACCGAACAGGTCGCCGAAGGCCTGTTCCTTGAAGCGGATCCAGCCGACGACGCAGCCCTTGTCCTGATGCGCGGGCGCGTAGAAGGACCAGACGCCCTTCTTGGAGATGTGCGCCTGTTGCTCGAACCTTGTCCCGTCGCCGAGCCAGCCTTCGAACTGCGCCTCCCCGTGGTCGCTGACGATGAGCGTCCCGAAGCCGTTGCCGAAGAACGACGCGGCATTGTCGGCCGTGCCGGCGAGCGCGAGCGTGTAACGGCCGGCCTGGGGAGCCTTGTTTGTCCGGCCGTCGTAGACATGCCGGTCGGCCAGGATCTCGGAGGTGGCGCGGCCGTTGGAAACCACGCCCAGGAGGACGTCCGGATCCTTGTCGGCGTCGATCCACATCCGCAGGTTGACGGGCTTCTGGCGGCGGCGGGAAATCTGCGCGGCGGCGGAGCCCTTTTCGTCGAAGGAGCCGCGGATGCCGTGCGCGCGGCCGGCGTAGTGAAGTTCGCCCCGGTAGCTGCCGTCATCGCCGACCGCGACGCTGATGAAGCCGATCGAGTCGTGAGCCATGACGGCGGTCGGATGGATCAATCCGCTGAACGATCCGGCGAGGCTTGGCTTCGGGGAAGGGGCGGGTGTTTTCGGGAGAGTTGGCTTCGGTTGAGGGACCGGCGTGGGCGATGGCGGAGGCGGTTTGGAGACCACCGTCGGCTTGGGCTTTGGCGGCGCCGCGGGCGTCGTGACAGGCTTCTGCGGCCCGGGTGTTCTCGGTTTGGGTTTGTCCGCCATCGTCGGTGTCGGCCGCGGCGTGGATTGCCTGGGACGCACGTTCACCACAATGGCGGGGGATTGCGCCTTTCGGCCCGAGGCAAAATCGGCCTTGGCGCGAAAGGTGTGGGAACCGGCTGGCGCGTTTGTCAGGACCCAGGCAAACGGGGCTTCGCCGATCTCGCCCAAACGCTCGGAACCGCGGAAGAACTCGACGCGTTGGACGGGGTCCGCCTTGTCGGCCGAGGCGGCGAAGAGCCGCACGATGGCGGGTTCTCGGAGTTCGATCTGGGAGTCCAGGTGCGTCAGTTGCAGCGTCGCGGCGAGGGGGCGTTCGGCGGACAGATTGCCGGCATGTCGGGCGTCGCCGCGGAACATCGGCCAGGCGCTGTCCGCCAGCCCTTGGGACGAACATTTCACGGCGTAGAGCTTCTTGTCCCAGGAGCCGAAATAGACCACGCCGTTGGCGTCGATGACGGGAGACGCGGTGATCGGGCCGCCGGCCTTGAGGCTCCACTTCTGGCCGCCGTTGGGGCCGACTGCATGGAAGGTGTCGTCGTAGGAGCCGACGTAGACCACGCCGTCCCTGCCCACGGCGGGCGACGACCGCACCTGGCCGCCGGTGAGATGCGTCCAGCGGAGGTTTCCTTCCGGGCTGACGGCATGGAGCTTGCCGTCGTCGGAACCGACGAGGACAAGTCCGTTGAGGCCGATGACGGGCGACGAACGGATCGCGTTGCCGGTGGCGTATTCCCAGGACTTGGTTCCGTCAGGGTTGATCGCGTAGAGCCTGCCGTCAAAGGAGCCGACGTAGATCCGGCCGTTGGGGCCGAGGGCGGGGGACGAATTGATCTTGTCGCCGACGGCGAAGGTCCATTTGACGGAGCCGTCGGGCGACACGGCGTAGAGTCGGCGGTCCTGGCAGCCGAAGCAGATGGTTCTATCCGGGGCGACGAGCGGAGAGGAGACGAGGTTGCCGCCGGCGTTGTATTCCCAGGACTTGGTTCCGCTCGGGGAGACAGCGTAGAGGCGGTTGAAGGCCGTGGCCACGTAGATATCGCCGTCGTGGCCGAGCGCCGGCGTCGCGGCAATGGAACTGCGCGGCGACAGGAGCCACTTGATCCGGCCCCCGGGCGTCAGCGCATAGAGCGTCCGGTCCAGCGATCCGATGTAGATCGTGCCGTCCGCGGCGACGACCGGCGAGGAGGGAATGCTGGCTGCCGTGCGGAAACGCCACTTCTGCGAGCCGTCGGGGTTCACGGCGTAAAGGCTGCCATCGTGACTTCCGATGTAGATCGTGCCGTCCGGGGCGAGCGCCGGGGAGGACTGCACGACATCGAGCGTGTCGAAGGTCCAGAGCACGTCTCCGGGCGCCTGCGCGGTTGCGGATGCGGGGAGGAATGCGATGAGACTGAACAGAAGGACCCCGGCGGCCAGGAGCCATCGGAGCGGGGGGCGTTTTCCATTTCGGCTTGTTCCCCGTCCGGGGCGCGGCTGTGTCCCGTCTTCGGGATCAGCCGCAGCGGGTTTGAAGACAGAAGTGCGCGAGGAGAATCCGGGGCATCCCGCTCGAACCGCGCGGCTGCGGCCGGTCTCCGACACAGCCGCGCTCCGAAAGGTCCTGTTCACGCGCGGTTTTTGGCAAGGGTTGGCGACCGGATAAGACATGGCGCGTCGGGGACGGTCGTCATTCTTCCGAGATCCACACCAGTGTGTCGACGGGGAGAATGTCGAACAGGGGGATCAGGTCGTCGGCTGCCATGTGGACGCAGCCGATGGAGTCGGGTTGGCCGAGGCGCGATTCGTCGCCCAGGCCGTGGATGTAGATGTAGCGGTTGTGGGTATCGACGTCGCCTCCGCGATTGAAACCCGGTTCAAGGCCGTCGAGCCAGAGGATGCGGTGGGCAATGGGCGCGTCCGGGTGGCCTTCCTGGACCAGGCCGACGGGTTGGCGACCGCGGAAGACCGTGCCCTTGGGGGCGTCGCCGCCGATCTTGTCCGAGATGCGATGCAGCCCCAGGGGCGTGCGATGGGAGTCCTCCTTCTGGCCGACCCCGACCCGGGAGGTGGAGACGACATACTCGCGGACCAGCGAGAAGGAGTCCGGCAGGACGCCGGAACCGTCGCCGCCGGATTGGAAATGGGCGAGCCGCTGCGTGGCCGCATTGACCGTGAGCACGTGGGTGGAAAGCGGCGCGCCGCGCAGTTCGCAGGCGCGCAGGAGTCCTTCCGGCAGCGCGGGGGCGGTCTCGGTTGAGGACGGCTCTTTCACGTCGGCGGTTCGGACGAGGTCACTCCGGGGACAGTTCCTTCACAAGGACCTTGGATTTGCGGCCGTTCCTTTCGTAGGCGGCGCGCCGTTCCGGCGGAAGTTCGTCCGGGGAGGTCTCCGAAAAGCCCCGTTTGGCGAAGAAGTTGAACGTCTGCGCGGAGACGGTGAAGAGTCGCTTCACGCCGGACGCCCGCGCGGTCTCCTCGACGAATTTGGCCATCCGGGATCCGATGCCCTGGTTTTCGTGCGAGGCATTGACGCAGAGGTAGGCGAGTTCTGCGGAGTCGTGATCCGGGCGCCGGTGGAGCGCGACGCAGGCGACGGGGTTGCCGTCAATCTCGTGAATGAAGTAGTCCGTCAGGTCGGCCTCGATCTCGGCGCGGGAGCGTTCCACGAGCTCGGCCTTGGCGACCGGTTCCTTGGTGAGGTTCAAAATGCTCCGGATGTCCTTCTTCCGGGCCGGGCGGATGGCCCGGTACTCATTGGCAAAGACCAGGGTGCCGATCCCTTCATTGGAAAAGACCTCGGCGAGCAATCCCTCATTGACGCAGCCATTGATGACGTGGGCGCGCGGAATTCCGTTGCGGCAGGCCAGGGCGGCGTGGCTGGCCTTGGATACGGTTTCGGGATCGAAGCCGTGATCGACGTCTTTCAGGGCGGTCTCGAGCTCGCAGGCCTGAATCTGGCGGATCAGTTTGCCGCGCCGGACCAGCCCGTCGGCCGTGGTCAGATAGATGAGTTTGACTGCGCCAAGGGCCTCCGCCAGGGCGCGGGCCGCGGCGTCGGAATTCAAGCGGAAGCTGGCGCCCTCGCCGTCGAAGCCCAAGGGGGGGATCACCGGCACGATGCCGTCGTTGAGCAGTCGTTCGAGCATCTCGACATCGACGCGTTCGACCTTGCCGGTGTGGAGGTGGTCGACGCCGCCGATGATGCCGACAGGATGAGCTGTGACGCCGTTGCACCAGGCGGCGCGCAGGTCCTGGGCGGAAAGCTTCTCCAGAAGTTCATGGGTGACGCGGTTGGCGGCGCCAATGGCGAGATCCAGGGTGCCGTCGTCGGTGATGCCCGTGCCGTCGAGATTGGAGGCGGCCTGCCCGCGGTCAGCGGACAGCGCGGCAATCTGGGCCGCCGCCCCGTGCGCGAGAACGATGCGGATGTTGAGCGACCGCAGGACGGCGAGATCCTGCAGGATGTTCGCGAAGTTCTCGTCGGCCACGACCGCGCCATCGACGCTGATGACAAACGTCTTGCGGCGAAATTGCGGTATGTAGCGGAGGATTCCCCGCAGGTCGGTCGGTTTCATGATCGTATTGTCTGCCGGTCCCGAGACCGACAACGCCGTGAGAACTAGGACGATTTTGTGATTTTTCCAATCCCATTCTGAATAATTGGGTGGACAGGCGGGGAGCGTGCGCCTAACAGGTTCGAGAGAGCGGTCCCCGAATCGGCGATGGTTCCGGGGCGTTCCAGTCCGGCGTGCGGAGTCGGGTATGACAGTGCAGGATCAACGCGGAGATCTGACATGTTGTTGAACACCAAGAAAACAGTATCGGCCTGTCCTTCCTGGATGGGGTTCGTCTGCGGTTCGGTCGCCATGGGCGCCGCGGCATGGTTGGCATTGCCTTCGATGTCCCTGGTCGCCTTTGCGGGGCCGGACGATGAGGACCGGAAACCGCGGGAGCGGCAGCGCGACATGGATCGGGAAGTGGAAGAACGCGAACGCATCGAGCGGCGGGAGCGCGAGGAACGGAGCCGGATCGGACGCGCCGGGGATCCACGCAGACGCGATGAGGCCGCCGCACAGCGCGAGCGGGAGGAACGGATCCATCATCTGGAACGGGCCCTGGCTGAGGCGCGCGAGCGCCGGGAAAACGGCCGCGGCTCGGATGATGAAATCGCCGAACTTGAACGGCAGTTGGATCGCGCGCGCTCGTCGGGGCGCAGAGTGCGGACGGAACGGCGCGAGGTCCATGCCTTCCGCGGACCGGACTCCAGCGAGGAGCAGCGCGACCTGATCCGGCAGCAGATGGAGTTGTTGGACGAGGCCCTGAAGCAGGAGGAAATCCGCCGCAATGCGGGGGCTGTGGACCATCGACGCTTCCTCGACCTGCGGACGCAGCGACTGCAGTTGGAGCGGGAATTGATTCATCACCTTCCTGAGCGGGGTCCGGAAGAACTGGAGCGCGAGCGCGGCATTGTCCGCGAGCAGATCGAGATGGCGGCCGAGGCGGTGGCGCGTGTGGAACAGCAGTCTCAGTTCCTGGGGAAGCCGGGAGCCTCGTTGGAATTCAAGATGCGCCTGCTTGGCCTCAAACGCGAGTTGGCGGCATTGAACGCGCCGCAGCGCGAGGTCCGGGTGTTTCGTCGCGAGGTCTTTGAGGGGCATCCCCGGGAAGAAGCGGCGCGCCGGCCGGAAGAGATGGAGCGCGAGCATGCGGAACAGCGTGAGCGGATGGAGTTGGAACATCGTGAGCGTCATGAACGCGCCGTGGCCGAGGCTGAGGAGCGGGCGCGCCGGGCGCACGAGCAGGCCGAGCGCAGGCTGCAGGAGTCCGTTGCGAAGAAGGAAGCCGTGAAGCAGCGCGACCTGGCCGTGGAGCAGGAGAAGCGGGCGGCGGAAGCCGGGAAAGTGGCGGAACTGCAGCGCAAACGCGCCGAGGAACATGCCCGGCTGGCTGAGAAACAACGGGCCGAGCTCAAGGCGGAGCTGGAGACGGAGCGCAACCGCCGCGCGGCATTGGAGAAGGAACTCAAGGCCCTGCGCGAACGCCTGAAGGCCCTGGAGGACAAGAAGACAGCCAACTGATTCAGCGACTATTGGACGGTTTCAGAGCGGCCGCCTTCGCGTTGGCGCGATGGCGGCTGTTTCGTTTTGGACGTCTATGAGCTTGAACAAGGCCCCTGTTTCGGGTTTTGAATGGCGCGTCACCGGGACCGTGTAGTCGGTGGCGCGTCGCTGTCATGAGCATAGTCAATTTTGGATCGCTGAACATCGACCACGTCTATCAGGTGGATCGGTTTGTGTCGGCGGGCGAGACGCTGCCGAGCCGCGGCTACCGGAGGCACGCGGGGGGCAAGGGGTTGAACCAGGCGGTCGCCCTGGCGCGCGCCGGCGCGGAGGTCGCCATGGTCGGCCGGATCGGGGAGTGCGGCGTCTGGCTCCGGGATTTCCTGCGTGACGAAGGCGTGAATGTGGACGGCGTCGAGGTCATTGACGGCGCCACCGGGCACGCCATCATCCAGGTCTCCCATGACGGGGAGAACGCGATCGTGACCGCCGGAGGGACGAATCATCGATTCACCGCCGCCGCTGCAGACCGGGCCTTGGACGGATGCGGCTCCGGCGACTGGCTGCTGCTGCAGAACGAGATCAACGCGGTCGATGAGATCATCCGGTTGGGCTCCGGGCGGAGGCTGAAGATCATGTTCAATCCGGCGCCGATCACCCCGGAGGCGGCGGGCTATCCCTTCGAACTGGTCGACTGGATCGTCATGAACGAGACCGAGGGCGAAGGATTGACCGGCCATTCGGATCCCAACCGCATGCTGGCCTCGCTCGTGAAGGAGTTTCCCAATCTTTCCATCGTGCTGACCCTTGGCTCACAGGGGGCCATCCTGGCGAACCGGGCGGAAAAATACTCGATCCCGGCGATCGCGGTGACTGCGGTGGACACCACTGCGGCGGGCGACGCCTTCATTGGTTACTTCCTGGCAGAGTTGGCGGCGGGCACGGAGACTAAGGCGGCCCTGAACACGGCTTGCGAGGCGGCGGCTCTCAGCGTGATGCGGGCGGGGGCCTCGGAATCGATCCCCCGCCGCGAGGAACTGGAGCGGGGGGAGTGAGCGGGCTGTCCCGGGTTGTTCGACGCAGGTTGGCCGTGGTCGCGGCGCTCCTGCTGGCAATCCCGGCATGGTATCTGGCGGTGCGCATCCTGAGCCCATGGAACGCGGTAACGGTCCTTGAGTTGGAGGTTAACGCGGCGGACGCCACGCCCGGTTTCAAGACCTTGCGGGTCGGGTGTTACAACATCGCGCATGGTCGCGGCGGCCTGGAGGACGTTTCCAACTGGAACGGGGAACCGGGGGATGTCCGCCTCGATCGGTTGCTGGCCATTGCGGGCCAGATCCGACGTTTCAACCTGGACGTCGTCATTCTGAACGAATGCGATTTTGACTGCAACTGGAGTCGCCGCTTGGATCAGGCCCGCGTCATCGCCGAAGCCGCGGGGTTTCCCTTCGTGGTCGAACAACGCAACTACGACTTCGCCGCGCCGTTTTTCTCATGGAGGTTCGGCAATGCCATCCTGAGTCGGATGCCGATCGCCCAATCGGAACGCATCCGTTTCGAACCGAGGTCGAAACGGGAGGCCCTTATGGCGGGGAATCACGACGGGCTCCTGTGCCGGTTGGCCATGCCGGATGGGCAGGAGGTCGCGGTTCTTGCCGTTCATCTGGAATCCCGTCCGCCGGAGGATGCGAGGACGCAGGCGGCGGATCGGTTGCTGGGGATCGAACGCGGACTTGGGATTCCCCTGATTGCGGCGGGCGATTTCAATTCCTCTCCGTCCGGTTTTCCACTTGCAATGAAAGCCGCCGACGGAAGAAACGCGATGGATGAGTTGTTGGGCAAGGGGCGGTTTCATTCTGCCGCTTCCGTCGAGCCGGCCGCGGGTGAATTCACGTTTCCCTCAGCGTCGCCGGATCGGAAGCTCGACTGGATTCTGGCGTCGGAATGGCTGGAGATCCGCCGGTTGGAGACGGTGGAATCCGATCTCTCGGATCATCTGATGATCTGGGCGGAGGTTGGAATGCCGACGGGCGGGAGGCCGTAGCTGATACGCGCGCGCCGGGCGATTCCCCGGGTGCGGGTGCAGGACGGCGATTTCGGGCTGTCCTTCCGTTGTGGGGGACGGCAGGTCCCCAGCCGGGTTTCGGTCAAAAAAGCGCTGCGATTCGTTCGTTGTCGTCGCTATGATGGCGCGCATGAAACGATGGAGTCTGTCGATGTTTTTTGTGTTCTGTGTGTCGTTGGGGGCGCAGGAGTTTGATCTCGTGATACGCAATGGACGGGTGGCGGATGGAACGGGCAACCCGATGTATCGCGCTGATGTCGCGGTGAAGGACGGGAGGATCGCCGCGATCGGGAAGGTTCGGGGCGGGGCGAAGGAGACGGTGGACGCAAGTGGGATGATTGTGGCTCCGGGATTCATCGACGTGCACTCGCACGCGGAAAACATCGAGGAGCATCCGCTGGCGAAGAATTTTCTCCGGATGGGGGTGACGACGGTTGTCCTGGGCAACTGCGGGTCGTCGCGTCGTGATGTGGGCGGTTATTTCGGGAAGCTGAAGAAGCTGGGTGTTTCGCCGAATGTCGCAACGCTGATCGGACAGGGAAGCGTGCGGTCGCAGGTCATGGGCGGCTCGTTTCGCCGCCCGCCGACAGAGGCGGAGCTGGACGAGATGCGCGCTTTGGTCGACAAGGCGATGAAGGACGGCGCGGTGGGGATGTCGACCGGATTGATCTACCTGCCGGGGAATTTCACGAAGACGGATGAGCTGGTCGAGTTGGCCAGGGTGGTCTCCCGGCATGGCGGGATCTACGTCAGTCACATGCGCAGCGAGGCGGGGAGGATGTTCGAGGCGATCGAGGAATTGATCGAGATCGCGCGCAAGGCCGACCTGCCGGCGCAGATCTCGCACATCAAGCTGGCCGGGCAGGCGAATTGGGGGCAGACCGACAGGGTGTTGGCCCGGATCGAGAAGGCCCGGGCCGGGGGATTGGACATCACCCAGGACCAGTACATGTATCCGGCGTCGAGCACGGGCATCCAGAACCGCATCCCGACCTGGGCGAGGGAGGGCGGCCTCGGGAAGTTCAAGGAGAGGATGCAGGACCCGAAGCTGAAGGCGAAGGCGATCGCCGAGATGAAGGAGACACTGGCGAAGTCCGGACATGAGAACTTCGATTACGCGATGATCGCGTATTACAGGCACGACGCGTCGCTGAACGGGATGAATGTGATGCAGGCGGCCAGGAAGGTGAAGGGTTCGGATTCGCTGGACGCGCAGATCGAGATGATCCTGGAAATCAACGCCAACGGCGGCGCTTCGGGCGTCTTTCACAGCATGAGCGAGGAGGACCTGATCGGCTATTTGAAGCACCCGAACACCATGGTGGCCGCGGACAGCGGGGTCCGGCGCTGGCAGCACGGGATTCCGCATCCGCGCGGCTATGGCAACAACGCCCGCTGCCTGGCCCGCTTTGTGCGGGAGTTGGGCGTCCTGCGTTTGGAGGACGCCATCCGGCGCATGACGTCGCTGCCTGCGACGACGTTCCGCCTCAAGGACCGGGGCTTCCTGCGCGAGGGCGCCTGGGCGGACATTGTGATCTTCGATCCGAAGAAGGTCCAGGACAACGCCGCCTTTACCGATCCGCACCATTACGCGACCGGATTCAAACGTGTGTTCGTGAACGGCGAGGCTGCGGTCAAGGACGACAAACATACCGGGGCGCGGGCGGGGGCGTTGGTCCGGCGGGGGGAGTAGAGGCGTGGTGGAAACCTTGGGCGACCGGGAGTTGCGCACTCCGGACGCATTGGCTATTTTCCCGGGCATGTCTCTTGTTCGAATCAGTCTGCTGGCGTTGGCGACCTGTCTTGTGTGGACGGGCTGTCCGCCGAATGATCGCAAAGTGGATGAGGAGAAGGAAATGTGGTATCTGCGCGGCGAGAGCCTGCAGAACAGCATGGACTACCAGGGCGCGGTCGAGGCGTTTCAGAAGGCGTTGGAGACGAACCCTCATTCGGCGGCGGCGCACAAGAAGCTGGGCATTCTCCATGATCGCGAGGAGGAGGTGCGCGATTATGCGGCCGCGATCTACCATTACCAGAGGCTGCTGGCGTTGAAGCCGGAGGACCAGCACGCCAACATCATCCGGGACGCGATCCAGAACTGCAAACAGGAGTTGGCCGGCGAGGCGGGCCAGATCCCGGTCGATGATGTCACCGCGCAGATTCTGGAGGAGCGGGACGGGCTGGGGCAGGAGGTGGTCAACCTGCGCGCCGAGAACCAGAAACTGCGCGAGGCGCTGATGCGATCGGGCGGGGGGCAGGGCGCGGTGAACCTGCCGGAACTGGGTTCGGGCGCGGGCGGAGGGACCTCCGGCCGGGGCGGAGGGGAAACGCCCGGACGCACGGCCGATGCCGCGTCGCGGCGGACATCGACATCGGAGACTCCGCGGGAACCCCGGCCGACGCCGACCGAGCCGGAGCCGCGGCCGTCAACGGGGCGGGCGACGACCCACGTTGTGCAGAAGGGCGAGACTCTCTATCGCATCGGTCTGCGCTACGGCATGAGTTCCGCGCGCCTGCAACAGGCGAATCCACACGTCAACACCCGGACAATGAAGGTGGGGACGGTCCTGCGAATTCCGCCGGAGCGTTAACGCGCCCCGTTTCCTTCATGACGCACCGGATCCTGTTTGTGCTGACGGCGGCGTTCTTCGTGACGATGAATGTCCTGTTGTGGCGTTCGGAGTTCCGGGCGGACGGGGAGCCGGGCAGCGAGGTGCCCGTTGAGTTGGTGGCCAGAAGGCTGCTGACCTCCCCGGACAACTCCCACCTGGAGATCTTCCACAGCGGCAAACGCACGGGCTTTGCGCGCTGGTCCGCCAACATCGGCGAGGACCTGGCCACCGGCCGCAAGATGGCCTCGGATCAACTCGTCGGCGAGATCCGGCAACTCGACAGCTACACCCTGGACTGCGACGGCGAATTCCAGATCGGCTCCTTCACCAACCGTTATCGCTTCTATCTCGGCGCGGAGTTCGACACGAACATGAACTGGAATTATGTCGCTGTCCGCGTGATCAAGCGGCCGCACAGTTGGGAGGTTCGGGCGGATGCGGAGACGGAGACGCTCACCTTGACGCACGCCATTGCCGACGGGTCGCCCGCGTTCGAACAGGAGTTCGCCTTTGATGAACTGCTCGATCCGGGGAGACTCTTCCAGCGCATGGGCGTTCCCTTTGCGGGGCAGTTGCTTGAGGGGGTGGCGGGGCGGTTCGCTCCCGGCGTCCGGACCAAGGGCGTCAAGGACGTGGCGGCCGGCGTTCAATGGCGGGCCCACAACGATCATCTCAAACTGCACGGGGCCCGGGCGCGGGTCTATCGTCTGGGCGTCAAACTGACCGAGGACCACGAGATTGTTGCGGTCGTGAGCCGCGTGGGGGAGGTCATGAAGGTCTCGTTGCCCTACGAAATCTCCCTGGTCAACCAGGAGCTGGTCCATTGAGCCGCATCCCCTTCCTTCATGATTGAACTCATCCATCTGGTCAAAAATTTCGGCGATCTGGTCGCGGTGAACGACATCTCGATCGAGATCCCGGCCGGGCAGTTTTTCTGCGTTTTGGGGCCCAACGCCGCGGGCAAGACGACGACCATCAAGATGCTCACCGGACTGATCAAGCCGACTTCGGGGGCGGCGCGGGTCTGCGGCATCGATGTGCAGAAGGATCCGTTGGAGGCCCGCAAGCGGATGGCCTACGTGCCGGACTTCCCCTTTCTCTACGACAAGCTGACGCCCTGGGAATTCATCCGCTTCACCGGGCAGTTGTTCCAGATGCCGGACGCGAAGATCCGCTCCAGATCGGAGGAGCTGATTGAACGGTTTCATCTCGATGAGTACCTGCGGAAGCCGATCGAGGGGCTGTCCCATGGCACGCGGCAACGCATCGCCATCTCCGCGGCGCTGCTCCACAATCCGGATGTGTTCGTGATTGATGAACCGATGGTGGGGCTGGATCCCCAGCATGCGAGAGTGGTGAAGGACATCCTCAAGGAACGCGCGGAGAAGGGGATGACCGTGTTTCTGTCCACCCATCAGTTGAGCATTGCGGAGGAGATGGCGGACCGGATCGGCATCATCAACCGCGGCGCCTTTGCCGGCGTCGGGACGCTTGACGAGTTGCGCGGCCAGAGCGGATCGGACGGGAAACTGGAGAACTGCTTCCTGGCCCTGACGGCGGAGGCTGCGGAGGCTCCGGCCGGGTGATGGACGACGTCGCCGCCAAGGCCGCCGGCCCCTCGCCGATGTTCCTGCTGCTGCGGGTGAGTCTGCTGCAGTCGTGGAGGAGGCTTGCCGCGGTGCGCAGCCAGTCGCGGTTGCTCAGCTTCGTGATCTTCGGATTCATGGTCGGGTATGTGGTCCTTTCCTTTGCGCTTTTCTACAAGGGGCTGCGGTTTGTCGGGCGGTTTCCCGGGCTGGGCGAGGTCCTGACCGAGCGGCTGTTGTTCCTCATGTTCGCTTGCCTCTTTGTCATGCTGCTGTTCAGCAACCTGGTGATCGGCTACACGAACCTGTTTCGCAACCGGGAATCGACCTTTCTCCTGACCTGTCCCGTTTCGTTCCAGACGATCTATCGCTGGAAGTTCATTGAGACCTGCGGGTTGGCGTCGTGGGCCTTCCTGTTCCTCGTGGCGCCCCTGCTGGCGGCCTACGGGCTGCACCAGAACGCGCCCTGGCATTTCTACGCCATGACCGTGGGGCTGGTGAGTGTGTTCATCATCCTGCCGACCTCGGTGGGGGCGTTCTGCGCGATCAATGTGGCGCGGTTCATGGATCGGCGGAGTTTTCAGGTTGCGATGATCGGGCTGGCTCTGATCGCCCTGGCGGCGGCGGCGGTCTACATGAAACCCGAGATCGTGCAGGAGGACATCGAGGACACGCGCGTTCTCGGGTTGATGGATCGTCTGCTGGTGCGCACGCGCTTTGCCCATTATCCGCTGTTGCCGAGTTACTGGTTGTCGTCGGGGGTGGTTCACTGGCTGGAGGGCGCGGTGGCGACGGCCGCCTTCTTTTTCCTGGTGATGCTGAGCTATTCGGTGTTCTTCGGTTTCCTTTCGTTCACCTCGCTGGGGGCGATCTTCTATGAGGCGACCTCGGCGGCGCGCAGCCGGGGCGGGGTGTTCGGGCAATGGGAGTGGTTCAAGCGGCGGAGTTCCCGGCGGCGGTCCCTGCCGGAGTCGGACGGGATTGCCGAATCGTTCCTGAAGCTGTTCGTCTGGATGAATCCGGACGTGCGCGCCCTGCTGGTGAAGGATATCCGGGTGTTCTGGCGGGACACCACCCAATGGGGGCAGACCCTGATGCTTTTCGGCCTGCTCGGGGTCTACATCCTGAATCTGCGGCATTTCTCCAACCAGATGGTGAATCCATTCTGGATCCACCTGGTCTCCTACCTGAATCTGGGGGCCTGTTCGCTCAATCTCGCCACGCTGACGACGCGCTTCGTCTACCCCCAGTTCTCGCTCGAGGGAAAACGGATCTGGATCATCGGGATGGCGCCGCTGGGGATTGTGCGGGTGATCCGGACCAAGTTCTGGCTGGCGGCGTTGTCGGCGTTGGTTGTCACCATCGGGCTGATGCTGCTCTCCTGCCGGATGCTCAATCTTCCGGCGGATCGCACGGTGTTCTTCAGCGGGGTGGTCACGGTGATGACCTTCACTTTGACCGGTCTGGCCGTCGGACTGGGGGCCCTGTATCCGAATTTCAAGGAGGACAACCCGAGCAAGATCGTGAGCGGATTCGGCGGCACGCTGTGCCTGGTGTTGAGTTTCGTCTACATCGTGTTCTCGGTGGTCACCCTGGCTCTGGGCGCGGCGTGGTGGAAGGTCCAGGAGGCGTCCGGGAATCCGGGCGCGGGGCACCTGGCCGTGTTTCTCGCCGTCTCCGCGGCGTTGCTGTGGCTGCCGATGCGGCTCGGAACCGCCCGGGCGCGCAGCACGGAGTTGTAGAGGCGCATTCGCCGGCTTTACACCGTGGTCCGGGATCCATAAACTTCGGGCATGCCACCGGACCACGATGATTCCGAATTCGTCGATCGCGATTTCCTGGAGTCGCGCGAGGCGGCGTCGCCGCATGCCGACGCCTCCCCGGCCCCTCAGGGGAGCGGCCTGAGCGACGAGGAGTTGATTGAGCAGGCCAGCATGGCGCAGCAGCGGCTTTCCCAGTTGCAGCTCGAGCAGCAGGAAATGCAGCAGAAGCTGAGCGACCTGGAGGAGAGCAAGCGACGGCGACATGAATGCGCCGTGGGACGCGAGGAGGTCCTGCGCGATCTGACCCGGGGCATCGCCCTGTTGGACAAGGCTGAGTTCGACGCGCGCGCGGAACTCGAGCAGATGACCCGCACCCTGGAAGGCCTGCGCGAATCCATCGTCAAGGTCGAGGCGATCGACGAGACCAACTGGCGCGCGGAGGATTGGAACGTCCAGTTGTCCCGGGATTCCGCCTCTGTGGAGAACGCCCGCATGGAGTGGAACGCGGCGCGGCTGAAGTGGCCGGTGTTGAACAGTTCCAACCTGCTGGATGATGAGGCGGAGCAGGCGGAGAGCAAGCCGGTGAAACCTTTCACCGAGGCGCAGTCTTTCACGGACTTCTGCCGGCTCGGATTCGCGCTCACTTGGCCGGTCGCCGTCGCGGTCCTGATCATCGGCGGCCTGATTGTCTTCGCGTTGATGCGACAGTGATTCTCTGGCGGCATGGGCTGGTTTGACCGAAATCAGGATCCGATCGAAGCGCAGCAGCGCGAGTTGCAGCGCGAGTTGGATCGCGTCCGCAAACAGATCCGCCGGTTGGAGACCCATGGCGAAGGCCGGCCCTCACGGACGCAGACGCCGGAACATCGGCCGATCGGCGCGCCTTCCCCGAAACGCCGGCGACCGGCGCCTCCGCCGACCCCGGCGAATGATCCCATCTTCGAGGATGCGCCAACCGAGACCGCCGCGGCATTGGACGCGGAGGAGGAGGGCGCGATTCCCGCCGGAGAGGCCCGCGAACTCTACAACCACGACGGCGTTCGAAAATACGATCTGGTCGGCCTGTTCCGGCGAGTCCGTGTGGCGTTGTTCGGCGCGAGGGAGGAGGACAAGAAGCTGATCAATTATCTTGCCGCCGGGAGCATTCATGGATTGCGCCCGCTGCGGCATGAAAAGCGGGTCGCCCGCAATCGCGCGCTGCTGGCGGCGGGCGGATTGATCGCCGTGCTGTGGGTCGTTGTCGCCAAGCTCGTCAGCGTGCCGTAAGGGGAACGCAAACTCGAATTTCGAAATCCGAGATCCGAAACCCATCCGAATCTCAATACTCAAATGGGCGGGATTCGAGATGGCCGGGCGGGGCGAAGAAGAAGCGCCGCGCAATTGTCGGGAGGATTTTCAATACTCCGCTACTCCGCTACTCCGCTGCTCCGCCGGCCTTGGCGACTTCCGGGGCTTCCGGTTTTTCGGGGCGGAGATCGACGCAGACTGCGGAACCTTTTGCTGTGCGGGCGAAGAGGCGGCCGCCGGAGAAGGCGGGGGTGATCCAGCTGCGGTTTCCCAGCACGCGCGCGTAGGCGAGTTCGGTGTAGGCATGGGGATTGGGCTCGATGATGATCAACTCGCCGAGCTCGGTGAGGACGAGCAGCCGCCCTCCCGCCGCGATCAGCGAGCCGAAGCCGAACCGTTGGCGTTGCCACATGCGCTTGCCTGTCGCCAGATTGACGCAGACGAGGCTGTTGTTGGCGCGCCCGGTGGCCTGCCCGTCGATGCCGTAGATGAAATTGCCGAGCGCGACGCCGGGGTTGAAATGGCTTCGCAGGGCCTTTGACTGCCAGATGTGCCGGGGAGCCCCGTTGATCAACTGGAACATGGCGCAGCCGGCGCCGTAGCCGGAGGAGGCGAAGATCCGGTCCCGGACAATGATCGGATCGGCCGCGTTCACGTCGTCCTCCGTCTTCCATGGATGCCCCCAGAGGCTGCGGCCGGAACTGGCCGGATCCACCGCGATGAGGTTTCGCTGTCCGAAGAGCAGCACGCTCGGACGGCCGCCGAGTTGGAATGGGACGGGGGAGGCGTAGCCGCCCACGCCGCGGCTGCTCCAGAGGGGGGATCCGGTGTCCTTGTGGAATGCCGCGCCCGCCGCGCCGGCGTTGAGAATCACCTGGTCGCCCAGGATCAGAGGCGATCCGGCAAATCCGTAACGCGGCGCCTTGATGCCGGTGAGTTCCGTGATCTTGCGCGTCCAGATCGTCTTGCCGGTCTTCGCGTTCAAGCAGAGCATCTGGCCCGCCTTGCCCAGGGTGTAGACGCGTCCCTGATGAACCGTCGGTGTCGCGCTGGGGCCGCCCTCGTATTTTCCGCCGGCGAGTTCGGCCGGATAGCCGGAACTCCAGAGAATCACGCCTTTCTCCGCGTCCAGGCAGAGGACGAGGTCCCGGCCGTTGTCGTTGCTCATGGTGTAGACCCGCTCGTCGGCGACGGAAAAGGACGAAAAACCGACGCCTATCCGCTGACGCCAGAGGATCTTTGGGCCGCTGCGGGGAAACTCGGAGATCCAGTCCGTCTCATGGGAGATGCCGTTGTGATGCGGACCCCGCCAGCGGTTCCAGGTGACGGAACCGGGGTCTTTCGGGGGCGTTGGCAGGGGGACTCCAGGAGGGGCGGCGCGCGCGGCGACGGGATCCATGCCCATGGCCGCCATCTCGCTTGAGCCGCCCTGGCCGGGGCGATCGGGAATCAGCGGCGCCGGCGTGGACATGGGCGCGCCCACTGCGGGGCGCTCGGGCTCCGCGGGAGCGGTCGCCTCGACTGACACGGGCTCCGGCGTCGGTTCCGGTTCCGGCTCGGTCATCTGCATTTCCGGTTCGTCCCTGCAGGCCAGCCCGACGGCGCAGAGCGTCGCCAACACGAAAGGCAGCGAGCGGCCTCGGCGTCGGTGCGATGGGGGACTGAAACGCATGGGTAACCAATACTGTGTCGGCGTCCGGGCGTCAAACCGGCGGGCGGTGGGAAGTCGCGAGTTCGGGCTCAGGACTTCGGCTGAGTCGGAAGAACCGCGCCGTCAGCCAGATTGCGGCCAGGGTGAGTCCCGCCACGAGCGCCCACCAGACGCCGGCCGCTCCCATGTCGAACCCAAACGCGAG
This sequence comes from Verrucomicrobiales bacterium, assembly GCA_038126035.1. GTDB lineage: Bacteria > Verrucomicrobiota > Verrucomicrobiia > Limisphaerales > JAYPEY01 > JAYPEY01. The sequence goes on from JAYPEY010000021.1 coordinate 56,157, forward strand.
CGTCGCCGCCAGGGGAACCTGCACGCCCCAAGAGCAACACAAGGCGATCACGGCCGGGACCCGCACATCGCGCATGCCGCGCAGGGCGTTGCTTGACATGACCTGCACGCCGTCCGCGACCTGGAAGAACGCGGCGATGACGAGCAGCGAGGCGGTCAGTTGCCGCAATTCCGGCGACTCAACGAACCAGGCTGCAATGCCCCGTCCAAACAGGAGGAAAATGGATGCGAACAGACTCATCAACGCGGTCGCCATGACGAGTCCGACGACGCCGACGCGGCGCACGCGTCCCGGTTGGCGGGCCCCGGTCGCATGGCCCACGCGGACGCAGACGGCGACGGACAGGCCGAGCGTGATCATGAAGGTGGAAGCCGCGCATTGCATGGCGATCTGGTGGGCCGCCAAAGCCTCCCTGCCGAGCCAACCCATCATCAAACCGACCAGGACGAAAGCGGCAACCTCCGCCAGGTGATGCAGGGCGGCGGGCCAACCGAGTCGCCACATCCGGGCGATGGTTGCGGGGCGGAGCGGCGCGAGCCATCGACGTGGACTCCAGGCGGCCAGCGATGGCGTCCGGGTGGCATAGGCGATCATGGCCGCGGCGCTGACCGTGCGCGCGATCAGCGTCGCCCAGCCGGCGCCCTCGAGGCCAAGTCTGGGCGCGCCCCAGTTGCCGTGGATCAGAATCCAGTTCAACAGGATGTTGAGGCCGACGCCGCCGAGCAGGATGATGTTGGGCGCCCAGGGATGATTCAAAGCCTCGCCATAAAGCTTGCCGGCGTGCGCGATCAGGCCGGGCACAGAAGAGGCCGCGAACAGCATGAGATAGCCGTGGGACGCCGCCGTTACATCCGCTGGTTGTCCGAATGCGGGCAGGAACAACCCCATCAGAAATGCGCAGATCAATGTGCCGAATCCCGCCAGCGCGGCCATCAGCAGGCCATGGCGGAATGATTCGCCGACGATGTCGTTGTCCCTGGCTCCAAATCCGTTGGAAACCTCAATGGAAATGGCGGTCAGCAATCCGATCGCGAAAACGAGGGGCAGGTGGACAATATTGTTCACGAAGGCGCAGGCGCCCAACGGGACAACGCCCAGGGGAGCGACCATCCGGGTGTCGGCCAGGCCGAGCAGCGCCTGACTCAGCATGCCGGCGGCAACCGGCGTCGCCAACGCCACGGTGGGGCGGATTTCCCGGGTCCATCGCCGCCAGCGCCTGAGTCCTGCCTGATCCATTGCGGGGAACTCCGATCGGGGGCGGCGGCGACCGCTCACGCCCCCGAGTCGAACTGGTCCGCTGTCCGCTTGAACAGGACGTTGAAGGTGGTCATCGAACCGTAGGAACGCGAGATATACTGCTGCAATTCGAACTTCTCGCTGTCGCTGAGCCCCTTGTGGGCGTTGATCTTCTGCTCCAGCGTCCGGAGGTTGTTGCGCATCATCACGATCTTGTGGAAAAAGGTTTCCAGGGGGACCTCCTTGGGCTGCAGCGCGGGATTGTGCGGATGCAGGACGAGTCTGCCGTCCTTCCAGCGTTCGGCGAGCGCGTCCACCGTGATGTCCGGTTCGACGAGGTTCAGATTCTCCACGGTCTCCTCGATGACCTGTTGAATGAAAAGATTGAGCGGCACGTGCAGACCGGAGATGGCGGCCTGCTCGCCGGCGGGTTCCATGCCGCTGGTCTCCGGGGCGACGGTGTGGGTGCCGTCGTCAAAACGGATTTCAGCGAGCTGTTCGGAGATGCTCTTGACCACGCCCAGACCGTGATTGGGGTGGTTGACCTTCATGCCAATGCGGAGTTCTTCAGTTCTCATGACACATCTTGTTGATTTGAGTCGAGGCGGATGCCGTGCAGACGCCCTGCGCGGCCGGACTTTAATTGAGAAACAAGGACGAAGAAAACGGAATCTGTTTCCAGGATGGAGGGTCGGCGCGGGCTTGGGGTTGTTATTCCGGCCGTTCCCGGTTACCACTGCCTCCGTCCGCGGGTCTGCTTGTCTGAGTCGATCCGCCTGTGAACACACAAGACACAACCCCAACCCGACACGAGAAAGACGAATCATGGCAAGAGCGACTGCGAAACACATCCTGGTGGAGACCGAAGAGGCCTGCAACGACCTGAAGACCCAGATCGAGAACGGCGCCGATTTCGACGCGCTGGCGAAGGAGCATTCCAAGTGTCCCTCGGGACGCGACGGCGGCATGCTGGGATCCTTCGGCCGAGGCCAGATGGTTCCGGAGTTCGATCAGGTCGTGTTCAGCGCTGAGTTGAACAAGGTTCAAGGCCCGGTCCAGACCCAGTTTGGCCACCACCTGATCCTGATCACGGCCCGCGAGGACTGAGCGTCCGTTGCGCTATTGAACGGGGCCGCTGCCGGGGCGCCGGATGTGGAAGTCGCCCTTGCGGTCGACCCAGCCGGTCTTTCCCTCGAGGCGGACGGCGGCAAGGCCGTTGGAGAAAGGTTCGACCTCCTCGAATTTTGGCTCAAGGGCCATCCGGGCGTTCTCGTTGATGAAGCCGAATTTGCCGTTGAGCTGAACCGCGGCGAAGCCCTCGGAGAATTCGCGGATGGTCTCGAAGGCGGGGCGGATGATGAAGTCGCCCTGGCGGCCGATATAGCCGTATTTTCCGCCCAGCCGCACCCAGGCGACCTGGCGCTGGCGTCCCAGGGCGTCGTAGAAGCCGCCGGCCCCCTCGAAGACCGGCTTGATCGCCAGTTTGCCGATGCGGTCCTTGTAGCCGAAACGGTTGAACTGTCGGAAGGGGATGAGCGGTTCGAGGACAGCCTGCCTTGACTGGGACGCGCCGCCTGCTCCGACGGCGGGGCGGGCGACCTGCGCCAGTCCGGCGGGCGCGACGGACATGAGGGCAATGGCGCTTCGGCGGGAGATCCGGTCGGTCTGGGATTCGCGCGATTTCATCTCGGAGGAGGATAATTGATTCGACAGCGGATTGTCAGTCCGGGATTTTTTGCGGGCCGACCGCTTTACGCCCATGAATGCCGACACAGGATCGTCCACTGAAGTCCGGGAATCGCCGCCGGGTTTTCGTTGGTGGCATCCCCTGATCGGCCGCAATCCGAAGGCGACCCTGATCCGGGCGGTTTCCATTGTGCTGGTATGCTTCGTCTTCTTTCGTTTTGTGGCGTTGCCGGTCCGTGTGCATGGGGTGAGCATGGAGCCGACGTATCGTAACGGGAGGGTGAACCTGATCAATCGTCTGTCGTATTTGAAGTCGACGCCCAGGCGCGGCGATGTGGTGGGGGTCACTTTCACCGGCGAGAGCGTGCAGTTGTTGAAGCGCATCATCGCGCTGCCCGGCGAGACCTTTCGAATCAGCGGTGGCGTTGTGCATATCGACGGCAATCCCCTCGAGGAGCCCTATACGACCCTGAACGAGTCCTGGACGACCAGGACTGAGAAGACCCTGGGAGCCTTCGAATACGTGGTCATCGGCGACAATCGATCCATGAGCATGAACCTCCACACGTGGGGCGTGGTCGATCGCTCCCGCATCGTGGGAAAGGCGGTGTTTTGATTTGAAGAGGCTGTTGGTCATTCTTGGCGTCCTTGGAATCCTGATCTATGGGGGCGTTCGCGTCTGGATGGTCCTCTTTCCTGGCGACGAGGCGGAAATCCGTGAAATGCTGGCCGAACTTTCCGCGGCCGCGTCCTTTCGAGGCAGCGACAAGCCGCTGTCCCACATGGCCAATGCGGCCGAACTGGCGGGGTTCTTCACCGAGGATGTCGAGATTCGCGCCAAGGGACCGGGCGGGGAACTGCGGCGCGTGCAGGGGAAGGTCAACCTGCAACAGATCGCGGTCTCGGCCCAGTCCATGGGAGGCGGCCTGTCCGTGACTTTCAAGGATGTTCTCGTGCAGCTGGGCGAGGAGGAGGGCGCGGCAACCTGTCGGTTGACCATGATCGCCAACGGCTTGAGTGAACCGACGCCGTGGGTTCAGATCCTTGAGCTGGAAGTGACGGATTCGAACCGCGGCTGGAAGGTGGCCAGAGTCGAGGCCGTCGAGGCGGTTGAGCGCATACAATGATCCGCCCTTGGCGCCATATCTTGCGGAGCGCCGGGATCCGAGCGGAATCTGTAGCGTTTTTTGCATCAGTTTGACCTTGTCCTGCTGGCGTCTGTCGGCTAGAAGGGACGATCTCCTGTTTGGACCGTGGGCGAATGCTGTGGCGTGCTGTGTCCCGGTTTCTTCGATTGGAGATATCGTATTGGGCTTGATCTCTGCCCCTGATGGTATGGAACCGGAAAACATTGACATAGACATGAAATCGGAGACGGCGTGTCCGCAGACGTCGCAACCGAAGATCTTTGTCGTCGATGATGAGCCGGATGTGCTGGAGATCGTCAAGGCCCTGCTGGAAATGAAGGGGCACGAGGTCATGGCCTACAGCGATCCTCACGAGGCCTTTGCCGCCTTCATGAACGAGGAAGTGAAGCCGAACCTGCTGATTTCCGATTACCAGATGCCCAAGATGAACGGGATGGAGCTGCTCCAGCTCTGCAAGGCCGAGCATCCCGGGCTTCGTTGCATCTCCGCCAGCGGCACCCTGCAGTTCGAGGACATGCAGAAATACGTCAACCGCCCGGACAAATACCTTCCCAAACCCTTTCGTTCCCATCAACTCTGGGAAGTGGTGGATGAAATGCTGCAGGGCTGAGTCCACGGGACACATTCATCCTTGGCGTTCTCTCTGACGAGGGAATGGGGACGAAGGACTTGGTTTTGAATTTCCGTGCGTCCATTCCTTTGTCAACAAGGGCAGGGAGCCCGATGGGGGACCGTTGATCCGAAAAACCCGCCCGGACTACCATTCGTAGGCGTCTGGATTCCCGAATCGGTCCAGAAAAAGACCGGCCTGTTCCGGTTTCAGGTTCTCCAGGGTATCGACAATCGCCGTCGCGGATTCCTCGACCGAAAGGTCTGCGTCGGAACCGCCCATTTCCGTCCTCACCCAGCCCGGGCTCAGCGCCGCCGCGACGATGCCGTCCCGGGCCAGTTCGTGAGCCAGGGTCCGGGTGAACATGTTCAACGCCGTCTTCGATGGGCCGTAACAGTACCTTCGCGCGTCCGATTTGGTCGTGATGGTGGCCGCGCCTGACGACATGTTGAGAATCCTCCCGCGGGAACTCGCCCGGATCAATGGGAGCAACGCCTGGGTCACCCGGATCGTTCCCAGATAGTTCACGTCCATCGCAGTCCTGAACTGGTCCAGGGAAACTTCGGCAAGCGCCTCATCGCCCCCTTCCGGATAGACGCCGGCGTTGTTGATCAATATGTCGATGGCTGCCGTCTCGTCCGCGATGGATTGCGCGGCCTGGGTCACCGAGGCTGAATCAGTCACGTCGATTGCCAGAAGGCTGATCTGATCGGGGGACTGATTTGCAAGCCGGCGGAGATCCGCGGCGGCGGAGAGATCGCGGGCGCCGGCAAACACACGCCATCCGCGGCCCAGCGACTGGCGGACGAGTCCGATTCCGATTCCGCGATTGGCCCCGGTGATGAAGACGGTTTCCATGGGGGCAGAGTAGGGCGGCCTTGCGCGGCTGTCAGGCGGGATTGAGGGGTGTCCGTTCAACGCCGACGGTCGCCACGCATTCATCGCCAAACTCAAACTGATGGAAACGCCATCGTTGCATCTGCGGCGGATCGTGCGACGCGTCCGTCAGCCGGGGGGCGTCGTTTTCGCTGATCTGAAACGCGAACTGATCCAGTGGAATCCGCAGTCCGAGGCCCACGGCCTTGATGTAGGCTTCCTTGGCCGTCCAGATCCGGAAGAAGCGGCGCTTCAGATCGTCGCCGGCCAGTCTGTTCAGCGTCGCGGCTTCGACCGGGGAAAAGAAACGCCTCGCGAGTTTTTGGAAGTCCACGTTGTCGCGGAGGCGTTCGACATCCACGCCGACTTCACGTCCAACCGTGACCGCCAGGACGGCGGTGTCGCCGGAATGGGAAAGATTGAAGCGGATGTCGCCTGGATTGCCCGCGCGTGCGATCGACGGCTTGCCCTGAGGGCCGTAGTCGAAGCGGATGTCCCGCGGATCCCTTCCGGCGGCCTTGGCGAGAAGTTGTCGCATGGATGCCCGGGCGATGGCAAATCGGCGTTTGACCGCCTCGATCTTGAAGCGATCACGTCGCGCTCGCTCGTCTGCGGAAAGGAGCGCGACAGCGGCTGGGAGCTGTTCCGGCGGCGGGTTCAGATGGATGCGCCAGAGCTCCAGATCCGCTTCCTCGGAGGAGGTTGGGACGCGTTCGCATTGAGGCGTGAAATCCATCATTCAGTCGGGCGCGCCGGGTTTCCCATGGGGGGGAATCATGATCGCAACAAGGCGCAGGTTGCGCAGTGGCCCCGTTCACTTCAGGCGATCCAGTTCGGAGCCGCTCCAGCGCTCGCCGTTCTGCAGGACCTTGCAGGGTTGTCCAATCTCCTCGCAGGCGGCGACGAACTCATCCGGCTCCACCGTGTTGAACTCGAACATGTCATAATGGCAGGGAATGACGATTCTGGCGCCGATGTCCCTGGCGAGCTGGGCGGCTTCGCGGCCGTCGAGGTTGCCGGCGACGCGTCGTTCGGGCCTGTCGCCGTTGATTGGCAGGATCGCGACGTCCACGCGGAAGGGGCGGATGTAATCCACCATGCCGTCCCAGAGTTTGGTGTCGCCGGCGTGATAGACCCGGAACATGCCCATCTCAATGATGTAGCCGAGGTAGAGGTTTTCCTCCCACTCGTTGGTGTCTAGGTCGTTGTGTGCGGCGGGAATGCCCTGGAAGCGGAAACCGCCCGCAGGCTTCGTGCGGCCGGAATCCATGCCGATGAATTCCTCCGGATCAATGTCCAACCGCTCCGCGGATACCGCCCGGTTCGCCTCGGGCACAATGATCTTCATCCGCGGGTTCTTCTCCCGCAGCGGATTCAGGGTTTCCGGATCGAAATGGTCGGTGTGGTTGTGGCTGGAGGTGACCACATCGATGAAATCCAGCTTGTCCGGCGATACGACAAGCTCCGTCATGCGGACATGCGGCTTGTCCGTCTCCGCGTATTTCTTCGTCAACGAATTGGACAGGTAGGGATCGATCAGGGCGTGGCGGCGCTGCCATTGGATCAGGTAGCCGCTCTGACCCAGCCACCAGAGATGAAAGTTGCGCCGGTCGGTCTCGCCGGCTTCCCTGACGTCGGTGAGGAAGGCTTCGTCCTGGAGGATGGGTTTCTTCATGGCGTTCTTAACCACGGATCCACACGGATGAGCACGGATCAAATTCTGTTTTCACGGTTTTGGCTACAGGCCCGCCTGGACGTTCTTCACCCCTGCCACCATGTTCTGCAGCTTTCTCTTCGCCGCCCAACGCGCGGTCTGGCTGAGGCCGCAGTCCGGGGCAAAGGAAAGCCGGTCCGCCGGGGCGTGTTCGAGGCAGGCGCGCACGCGGCTTTCGATCTCCTCGACGGTTTCAATGTAGTAGCTCTTCACATCGACAATGCCGACCGCGACATCGCGCTTCCTGGAGATCGCATCGAGGACTTCAAGCTCGGAGAACTCCCTGCTCGCCATTTCCACGTGGATTTCGTCCAGATGCATGTCGAGGAATTCGGGGAACATCGGGGCGTAGCGGCGGAGTCCGACGGCGTGGCCCTTGAAATTCCCGAAACAGAGGTGTGTGGAAAGGCGGCACCTGCCGACGATGGGTTCGACCGTGCGGTTGAAGATGTCCACGAAGAGCCTGGGGTTTTCCCGGTGCGCGTAGCAGCTCATCGAAGGCTCATCCACGGTGATCTCCGTGCAGCCGGCCTCGACGAGTTGCGTGAGTTCGTGGCGGACGATGGGAAGCAGGGCCTCGGTGACGGCCCAGCGGTCGGGGTATTGCTTGTTCGGAATCAGCCGGCCGCTCAGCGTGTAGGGGCCGGGGACGCTTGCTTTGAGGGTGGGGGAGGGTTGGGAGTCCGCCTGAGTTGAGAGTTGGTTGGCGGCCTGGCGTTTGAACCGGATGAAATCCTCCACCGTTCCCAGCCCGCGCGGCGCCGCCAGTTCACCGGTGATCTTGTGCTTGCCGCGTTGGTCGTGGGCGGGCGGGCCGAAGCTGCGCGGACTCGCGGATTCCATCTCAATGCCCTCAAGAAAGCCGTAGAAGGAGAGATTGAAATCCAGGCGGGTCTGTTCGCCGTCGGTGATGACGTCCAGACCGGCGTTGAGCTGATCCTGGATGGCGACGGTGACCGCGTCCTCGATCATCTCGTCGCGGTCCGCTTCGCCGAACTCCTGCAGATGCCAGGTGGCGAATTCCAGCCAGCCCGGAAAGGGGTAGCTGCCGATGACGGTGGTGCGTAGTGGATGGTCCTTCATTTTCCGAGGTTGCGATAAAGTTCGGCCATGCGACGGCCATGTTCGTCATAGGCGGCCTCGAACAATTCAACCGCCTTCTCCGGTCCGCAGATGGCTCCGGCGGTCAGGACCTTGGGCGGTTGGCCGGCCTTGGTCAACCGCCCGGCGACCTCGGCCTTGATGGCATTGATTAACATGCAGCCGCCCACGGTCGAGCCCGGGGCGACGGGTGTGTCGAGGTCTTCGATGCGCACCATGGCGTCGCCGACGGGCGCGCCGGTGTCCAGGACGAGGTCCGCGAAGTCCTGGAGTTTCTTCCCGGAGGGATGCCTGCTGCTGCTCGCTTCCGAGTGCCGCGAACTGACGATCGCCACGACCCTGACGCTCTGCTTTTGAAACTGCTCCGCCATCTCGATTGGCACGATGTTGCAGCCGCTGGACGAGACGACCACGGCGCAGTCCTTCTCCGACAGGTCGAAGTTCCGCACGATCTTCTCCGCAAGGCCGGAGACATTCTCCAGAAACATCGCCTGTCGTTGCCCATTCGCGCCGACCACCAGGTTGTGAAAGGTGAGGGAGAGTTCGACGATGGGATTGAAGCCGGGGAAGGAACCATACCTCGGCCACATCTCCTCAACCAGGATCCGACTGTGCCCAGATCCGAAGACATGGACCATCCGCCCTGCGAGGATGCTTTCGGAAAACCAATCGGCCGCCTGTTGGATCGCGGATTCCTGCGCCTCGACCACGGCAGTCAGTTCACGACATTTGGCGAGATATTCTGAAGCGGCGGACACGCGGAGAAGATAGGTGGAGAGGGCTGTGGGGAAAGAACCAAATTGCTTCGGCGCCCTGCTGAGAGGTGGATGAGATCTTGATGAGCATATGGCGCTCTTCCGTTCGGAGTCCCGCCTTCAGGCGGAAGACCTTCGACCGGGCGGGACGTGGGCATGTGGGGATTCGCCGGATGCGTCGGCCGCGTAAACGCGGAACTCCAAACAGTCTTGTCGCGTCGCCAATCAGCCCTGTTCCACCAACCAGGCGAGAGAGGCGACTCTACGGAATTGCCGCCCTCCGAGCCGCTCCGTGGGCGCCGGCGAATTCTCCCAGCTTGGCGGGCTCGATGCGGACCTTGTTGCCGGTGGGGCTCCACTCCATCTGGTCGAGATGTTCGCGCAGCGGTTGGAACAATGCCTCGCCGGCGCGGGCGATGCCGCCTCCGATGATGACGGTTTCGGGATCCAGGACGTTGATGAGTCCGGCGATGCCGGCGGCCAGGGCCTTGACAGATTTCAGCCAGACTTTGGTTGCGAACTCATCGCCGGCAAGGTGGGCCGCGATCAGATCGTGTGTGGTTTGGAATCGGCCGTTCGACCGCGCCTCGACGGTGCAGTTGCCGATCGCGTCTTCGAGACTGCCGGGGATTCCGCAGATGTCGGGGGCGCCTCCGGGATCGAGGGAGATGTGGCCGAGGTGTCCGGCGCGACCGATGTGTCCGCGGAGCAGTTGGCCGTTGACGATGGCCCCGCCGCCCACGCCGGTGCCCAAGGTCAGCATGAACAGGTTGTCTGCGGCGCGGCCGGCATGGAGGGTGGATTCGCCGAGGACGGCGGCGTGACCGTCATTGAGCACGGGGACCGGAGTGTCGCGCTGAAGAAACTCGGTCCAGTTCAGACCGACAAGACCTTCGAGGCGACCTGGCATGCAGGCGATGGAGCGTTCGTCCGGCGCGGCGAGTCCGGGAGCGGAGAGCCCGACGGCTTCGGCCGGCTTCCCCTGTTCGGTTTCGATGTCCCGGATGATCTCCGCAACGCAGTCGGCCCACTGCATCTTCTCGCTGGCGCTAAAATCTACATTCCGGTCGGCGAGCTTTTCACCGGAGGAGGAGATGGACACCGCCTTGACGCTGGAGCCGCCGAGGTCAATGCCGATGAAGTAGGCCATGAGATGAACGTTCAACGCTAAACGCTCAACGCTAAACGTTCAAAGTTTGGCGTTGGACGTTGAACGTTCATTCCTGTTCATCCTTCCATTGTCCTTCGGTCACGGACCAGCCGCCATCGACAGCGAGGACCTGGCCGGTGATGAACTTGGATTTCTCGGACATCAGGAAGGTGGCGGCGGCGTCGAGGTCGTCGGGGACGCCGATGCGGCCGCCGTCGAGAGGCTGCTTGGTCTGGATGAAGTCCATGATCTCGTCGTCTTGCTGCGCTCGTTGGGACATGGGCGTTTCGACGAGGCCGGGCGCGATGACGTTGAGCCGGATGTTGACGCAGGCGTAGGCGGCGGCGGCGGATTTCGTCAACCCGATGATGGCGGCCTTGGCGGCGGCGTAGGCGTGCGAGTTGAAGTAGACGGGGGAGGGGGAGAAGCCCAGGACCGAGCCCATGTTCAGAATCACGCCGCCGGAGTCCTGTTCGAGAAAGGCCTGAATCGCGGCGCGGTTGGAATTGAAGACCGAGGTCAGGTTCTGCTGGATGGTGTATTGCCAGCCCTCGTCGGTGGCGAGGTGGAGCGGGCCGTCTCCCAGGGAGCGGCCGCTGCCGCCTGCGACATGGTATAGGCCGTGGAAACCGCCGAGTTCGCGGCGCGCGGTCTGGATGGCCATCTCCGCGGTGTCGGGGTCCGAGGCGTCGCCGCTCAGGGCGATGCCGTTCTGGCCGAGTTCTTCGGCGGCGGTGTGGACGCTCTGGCTGTTGCGTCCGACCACCACGACCTGCGCGCCGGCTTCAATGAACGCCGTGGCGGCGGACCAACCGAGGCCGGTCGTGCCGCCGATGATCACGATGTTCCTGCCGCTGAGGTCGAGGTTCATAGGCGCTGCGCGCAATGGCAAATGGTCAATGGCAGATGGCAGAAAGTCCGGACTCTCAACTCTCAACTCATACCAACTCTAAACCATCCTACAACCCCACCGCCTTGAAGCGATTGTTCACTTCCTTGAGATGGAAGTCGATGGAGCAAAGGGCTTCCAGTTCGCCGTCCTTGAAATGCTTGGCGCCGTCCTTGTCGGACTTGAGTTGTTCGAGGAAGTCGGCGTCGTCGCGGCCGGCGTGCTTGGTGGCCCAGGTTTCCATGGCGTTGCGCTGGACGAGGGCGTAGGCCTCTTCGCGGGTGAGGCCCTTGCGGATGAGGGCGAGCAGGACGGTCTGGGAATTCCACATGCCCAGGGAGAGTCCGAGGTTCTTCTTCATGTTCGCCGGATAGACATTGATGCCGTTCATCAGGCGGTTGAGCAGGTGGAACATGTAGTTCAGCAGGCAGC
>JAYPEY010000022.1:0-51656 GCA_038126035.1 Verrucomicrobiales bacterium
GGAAGTTGGCCGGTTCGCCGCCGAAGTGCTTGATGATGTCCATCGTGGCCATCGCCAGGCCGGCGCCGTTCACCAGGCAGGCGATGTTGCCATCGAGCTTGATGTAGTTGAGATCGTATTTGCTGGCTTCGACCTCGAGTTCCGCCTCCTCGTTGAGGTCGCGCATCTCCTCGATGTTCTTGTGGCGATAGAGGGCGTTGTCGTCGAATCCGATCTTGGCGTCGACCGCGGCGATATCCTGGCCGCCGTCCGGGGTCTCGACGATGCAGAGCGGATTGATCTCGACGAGCGAGGCGTCGCATTCCCACCAGGTCTTATAGACGCCCAGGAGAAGCTTGGCGCCCTGGTTGAGCAATTTGCCCTCCAGGCCCAGGCCGGTCGCGATCTTGCGCGCCTGATAAGGCATGAGACCTAGGGCGGGATCGACCGTCTCCTTCAGGATCTTCTCAGGGGTCTTTTCAGCGACCTCCTCGATGTCCATGCCGCCCTCGGTGCTGGCCATGACGAGCGGGCGTCCGCTATCGCGATCGAGCAGGATGGAGAGGTAGAACTCGCTGACGATCTTCTCGGCCGAGGCGATCAGGATGGTGTTGACCTGCTTGCCCTCGGGGCCGGTCTGCTTGGTGACGAGCACGTTGCCGAGCATGGCCTCCGCCTTGGCGACCGCGTCCTCGACACTGTCGCAGAGATGCACGCCGCCCTGGAAGCCGTCCTTGAAGGTCCCCTTGCCCCGCCCGCCGGCGTGGATCTGGGATTTGACGACGACCTTGGCGTGGCCTTCTCCAAAGATGCGTTCAGCGATGGTCTTCGCCTCCTCAACGGTCGTGCAGGGCTCGCCCGAAGGCACCTTGACGCCGTATTGGGCGAAGAGTTGTTTGGCCTGATATTCGTGGATGTTCATGGAATGCTTGTGCTGAACCGACCCCGCAGTTCACGCCGGTCGGATTCTTGATACAGATCGGCAGGATGCCCCTCGCGCCTTAACGATCAGAAACGGGAACAAATTTCAACCCCTCGGCGCCGACATACTTTGCGCGCGGACGGATGAGGCGATTGGATTCCAACTGTTCGAGCACCTGCGCCGTCCAACCCGCAGTGCGGGCGATGGCAAACAAGGGGGTGAACAGGTCGGTTGGAATGCCGAGGGAATAGTAGACCGTGGCCGAATAGAAATCGACGTTGGCGTTGAGGTTCTTGCGCTCCAGCATCATCTCGGCGATGCGTTCGCTCATGTCGATCCACTTGGTCTCGCCGAGTTCGGCGGTGAGCTTCTGCGCCATGCGTTTCAGGTGCGGGGCCCGCGGATCGAGCACCTTGTAGACGCGGTGGCCGATGCCCATGATCTTCTGCTTGTTCGCCAGCGCGTTCTCGACGAAGGCGTCCACCTTGTCGAGCGAGCCGATCTCCTGAAGCATCTTGATCACGCCTTCGTTGGCGCCGCCGTGGAGCGGTCCCTTGAGCGTGCCGATCGCCGAGGTGATGGCCGAATACATGTCGCTCAAGGTCGCGATCGTCACGCGGGCGCTGAAGGTCGATGCGTTGAATCCGTGATCAGCGTGCAGGACATAGCACATGTCGATCGTGTCGGCCTTGTCCTTCGAAGGCTTTTCACCGTCGATCATGTAGAGGAAATTCTCGGCCTCGGAGAGCGTCGGATCCGGGTGAACGATCTCCTTGCCCTGGCGGATGCGATGGAAGTAGGCGGTGACGACCGGGATCTTGGCCAGGAGACTGAGCGACATTTCGCGCGCGGCCTCGAGGCTGTTGTCGTCGGCGTTCGGATCGAAACACCCCAAGGCGGAGACGGCGGAGCGGATGGCGTGCATGGGACGGGCATCCTTGGGCAGGTCCCGGATCAGGGTGATGACCGGCTCCGGCACCTCACGCTTGCCGGCCAGGGAAGCCTTCAGTTCGTCCAACTCGGCCTGGTTGGGCAGTCTCTGGTGAAAGAGCAGGTAGACGATCTCCTCAAAGCTGGCGTTTCCGGCGAGTTCGTCGATGTCGTAACCGCAGTAGATCAACTGCCCCACATCGCCCCGCACCGAGCTGAGCTTGGTTTCCGCGACGACAACGCCCTCAAGGCCCGCTTTGAATTCCGAGTTTTCCGACATATGGAATCGTGTTTGGTATCAACGTTCGACGGCCGCAGGACTGATCTGCAACCGCCCCGACCTTTCACCGGGGAGCAAAACTTAGGGACTGGCCAAAGCAGCGTCAACCCGATTTGAAAACCGTTTCGCACATCGGGAAAAATGCGCCTTCAACGGCGTTCATGCTTGCCATTCGCCGGGCTCATGGACTACACATTTCCACTTATGATCCGGGCGGGAATTGCGCTGCTGTTTTTCTTCATGCTGACGTTGGGCGCGTCGGCCGACACGGTCATCGACCGGCTCAAGCCGGTCCGCCTGTCCGGCGGCAGATACGTCCGGATCAGCGAGTGGGCCGAGGCGATCCGATTTGAGACGAAGTGGCTGCAGAAGGGCCGTTCGCTGGAGGCGACCAGCCGATGGTCCCGGCTCATCTTCAACATCGGCTCCGCCAAGGCCGAGATGAACGGCGTGCGTCTCTGGCTTTCGCAGGCGCCCCGCATCTGGAAAGGGGCGGCCTATGTTTCCCTGATCGACCTGGAAAAGACGATCATGCCGGTGCTGCACCCGCCCAAGGCTCCGGCCGACCGCATCGCAACCGTCTGTCTGGACCCTGGCCACGGCGGCTCGGACCCCGGGAACAGCGAGGGCCGCCATCGCGAAAAGAACCTCACCCTGAATCTGGCGAAGTCTGTGCGGCAGAAATTGGAGGCCGCCGGCCTGAAAGTCGTCATGACGCGGGACACGGACAAGGGACTGAAACTCAATTCACGCCCGGCGGTCGCCCTCCAGCACAAGGCCGACCTCTTCATCAGCATCCACTTCAATTCCGCGCCGGGCGCGGGCAGGTCCGCCAAGGGGCCGGAGGTCTATTGTCTGACCCCGCCGGGCGCGGCGTCCACGAACGCCGGCGGCCGGGGAGCCACCTCCGTCGCCTACCCGGGCAACCGGCACGACCGCGAGAATGCCCTGCTCGCGCACCAGGTTCAACGCGCGCTGATCGACGCGGACGCCCCGCGCGACCGGGGCATCAAGCGCGCCCGTTTCGCCGTCCTTCGCAATGCCGCCATGCCCGCCGTCTTGATCGAGGCCGGTTTCATGTCCAATCAGAGCGAACTGAAGAAGCTCACCAGCGCCGCGCATCGGGAAAAAATGGCCCGCGCCATCGCGGATGGAATCCTGGGTTACAAGCGGACAATCGAACGCGACGCCTGATTCCGCCTCCCGGCGGCGGACATGAGTCCGCGGAAACCCATCGCTTCCAATTGAATTGTGGGGATGTGCGGCAGGCTCCGGGATCAGACCAACTGCTGACCGCCCCCGTCCATCCCCTCCCCTTCGAGATCAATCAGGATGTCGCGAGGTTCCGCGCCTTTTGAGGGCCCCACAATGCCCAGGTCCTCCAGTTGGTCCATGATCCGCGCGGCGCGCGTATACCCCAGCCGGAGCCGCCGCTGCAGGAGGGACACACTGGCTTTCTGCTCGCTGCGGATCACATCGATGCAGCGCTCGATGATCTCGTCGTCGGCGTTTCCGCCATCGCCGCCGCCGCCGCTCTTGCCCGCGCTTTCAAAGTCGGAGGCCGGACGCTGCAACTGCTGGTGAATCTCCTGTTCGTAGGCGGGTTTGCCCTGTTCCGCGATGAAGTCGACCATGTCCTGAATCTCCTCATCGGTGATCAGCGCGCCCTGGGCGCGGATGAGCTTGGCCGATCCCGGCGGCAGGTAGAGCATGTCGCCCTTGCCCAGCAGCTTGTCGGCGCCCATGGCGTCGAGAATGGTCCGGGAATCCACCTTGGCCGCCACCTGGAACGCGATGCGCGAGGGGATGTTCGCCTTGATGAGGCCTGTGATGACATCGACGCTCGGCCGTTGGGTGGCGACGATGCAATGAATGCCCGCCGCGCGCGCCATCTGCGTGATCCGGGCGATCGCCTCCTCCGTCTCCTTGGGAGCCATGATCATGAGATCGGCCAACTCGTCGATGATGACAGTGACGTAGCTCAGCCGGTCGGGAATCAGGATCTGCTCGTCGTCATTGGCGACCATCTCCTCGTCCAGTTCCACGGCAAAACCTTCCGCCTCCGCCTTGCCGTCCAACCGGAGCTCGAACTGGTCCTCCTTCTTCTTCTTCTTTTTGCCCTTGTTGCGGGTGTTGAAGGAATGAACGTTGCGCACGCCGACCTTGGCGAAGATCTGGTATCGCTTCTCCATCTCGGTGATCACCCAGCGCAGCGCCATCACCACCTTTTTCGGATCGGTCACCACCGGAACGACCAGATGGGGCAGGACATTGTACTGCTGCAGTTCGACCACCTTCGGGTCGATCATCACGAAACGCATCTCGTCCGGGGCGAACTTGGTGAGCAGGGACGCGACGATGGAATTGATGCAGACCGACTTGCCTGAGCCGGTGCTGCCGGCGATGAGCAGATGCGGCATGTCCGCCAGGTCGGCCACGATCGGCTTGCCATAGACGTCCTTGCCCAAGGCCAGGGGAATCCGGGCCTTGCTTTTCTTCCATTCCGGCGATTCCAGCAGGTCGCGCATGACCACCTTGGTCTTGACCCGGTTCGGCACCTCGATGCCCACGGAGCTCTTGCCCGGCACCGGCGCCAGGATGTTGATGCGCTCCGCCTTGAGCGTCGCCGTGAGGTTGTTGCTCAGGGCTGCAATCTTCTCCAGCTTGATGCCCGGCGCCGGATGCAGCTCATAGCGGGTGATGGTCGGCCCCTTGGTGATGTCCCCCAGCGAAACCTCGATACCGAACTGCTTGAGCGTGTCCTGCATGAGTTTGGCGTTCGCCATCAACTCCTCCTTGGTCTCGCCCCGCTTCACCGGCACGTCGGCCTCATACAGGAAATCGGCGCCGGGCCGCTTGTATTTTGCGATCTTCGGCGTCTGGGCGACCTCGATCCGCTTCGGGTTCCGCGGGACCATCCGGCCGCGGATGGAGGAAAGTGTCGGCTTCTTCGGGGCCGGGGAGGGCGGCGGCGCCGGTTTCTCCGGTTCCTCGGCCTTGGGTTCCTCCGCTGCTTCCTCGGCCTTGGAATCCGTCTCTCCCGAAACCTCCTCCGTCGCGGACGCTTCTTCCTCGGCTTCAGTCTCCTTCGAATCATCCCCGCCGGCCTCGCCCTCCGACTGCGCGGCCTCGTCTGTCGACAGATTTCCGTCGCCCAAAGTGGCCTTCCCCAGAAGCTCCTCGGTGGTGGCCGCGCCTACCTCCCTCGCGCTGATCGTCTCGCCCTCCTGCACTTCCTGCTCATTTTCACTGCCATCCTCGGCGGATGGCTCTTCCGGCTCAACCTCCTCCGCCTCCGCGGACGCGTCGTCGTCTTCCTCAAGCTCCTCTTCCGCCTCTTCCGGAAGTTCCGGTTCCTCGTCCGCCTTGCGGCGTTCGTGCTCGCTCAGGTCACGCACTGTCGGCTCCGGCACGGGCTGCAGATCCGCGCCCAACGGCGTCGCAATGTCCGGCATTTCCTTGGCCGCAGCCTCCAGCTCAGCTTCCAATTCCGGCTTCGGATCGACCTTCTTCCGCCCCCGCCTTCCCTTGGTCGGCTTTTCCTTCGGCGCCTCGAAGGGATTCAACTTCCGCTCGATCTCGTCCGCCTCGCGCTGCAGCGCCTCGACCTTGTGCTGGATCTTCTCCTCCTCGGTCATCCGGGCCAGTTTCGCCTCCTGCCGCCGATCCAGATACTCCCGCGCCAAGGCCATCACATCGATGTCGGCGACGTAGACCAGGCTCATCAGGTAGAGGCAGCCAAACACGAACGTGCCGCCGATCTGGCCAAGGAACCGCTCGATTAGCAACACATTCAGATACTCCCCGACCAGCCCCCCGGGACTGCTGATGTCCATCGAGTCCTTGAAATCAAAAATCGGCTCATACAGGTGGAACAATCCCATGCAGGCGACCATGAAGCCGATGAGCCAGGGCCAGCGACTCCTGATGTGCTCCAACGCGCTCCAGAAATACGAGGCCCCGAACAGCGCCATCGCCCCGGCTAGGATCAGCGCCGGCAAACCAAACACGAAGTAAAGCGCGTGCGCGAGATAGGCCCCCATCGGCCCTATCCAGTTGCTCTTTGCTTCGTTGGCTGGATACCGGGAAAATGCCGTGTCATAGGGATCAAAACTGAGCAAGGCGGCCAACAGCATCACGGCCCCGGCGATGAGGAGAAACCCTCGAATCTCGCCGGAACCCTGTCGAGGAACCGCGTTGCCCGCCATGTTGTTGCGCGCCATCCCGAGAGCATAAGGCGATTTCCCTTCAGGTGAAGATCAAACTGCCCGATGGCGCAAAATTTTGTGATTCCGGGCCTCGCCACCACAATCCATGGCGCCCCGGCGATTCTTTGCCAAAGTCCAAGGCCACTGATCGAGCCTGTCACCAACGGCGCGGAATCAGTCCACGAATGTTTGAGCCTGTCACCATAGGCGCTGAATCAGTCCACGAATGTTTGAGCATGTCACCAAAGGGGCCGGTTGTTGACCTCGCTTGCGTGCCGCCGTGACACCTACGAGTTTAGTTCGTTCGTATAGCGGATCTACAGAGGCAAGGCATTTGTGCTCCGGTGAGCCGCTCGGAAATGAGGTTTTGCCGGTATCGCCGCTGAATATGCGAATGCGCCATTGGCACACTGAAGCGGGAGGCGTTCTTCGAGGCGATGTCCTCGGAAAGGGGTCGCCCACGAGGCCAGCCAACTCACCCGCCTCCACTCCGGCTACACCTACCCCGGCCGCTCCCCCTCCTGCGACTGCCTCACCGTGTTTCAGTCACTCTGGCGAAACCGGGGTAAGGCAGCCCGCCCTTGCGTAGGACAGTCCTTCCAAGCTGTCGCATACATCGACCCGCGAGCGCGCCCGACCGGCTGTTCCGGCTTGCCGTTTCGAAGCCGCATTGAGATATTCCCGCCGTCGCCGCGATCTGTTCGGACGAACGTCGGTTTATTGAGCGGGCTTACATGGGATTTCAACCGGATCAAGAAATTGGACAGGGACGGATGTGTTGCGCCGAGAACTGGGTCGCGGCGGCATGGGGGTGGTCTGGCTTGCATACGATAGACATCTGGAAGAGGAGGTTGCCCTCAAGTTTCTGCCGCCGCAGTTGACGCCGGACCCGGAGGCTGTCAGCAGCCTGAGACGCGAGGTGACCAAGAGCCGGAAACTTTCCCATCCGAACATCGTTCGCATTCACGATCTGGTCCTCATGGAAGGCGAGCCGCCGTTCCTTTCAATGGAGTTTGTGGAAGGAACGAACCTTGGAACGTTGAAAGCGGCTCAGCCGAATCGTCTGTTCCACTGGGAGGAGATTGAACCTGTCGTCCAGCAACTCTGCGCCGCGCTCGACTATGCGCACCGGGAAAAGGTCGCCCACCGGGATCTCAAACCCGGCAACATGATGCTGCACGGAAACGGCCGGCTCAAGCTGGCGGACTTTGGACTGGCGGCCACGCTGACGGAAACCATCAGCAAGATGACGCGCGATCTTGGCGTAAGCGGCACCGTGGCCTACATGAGCCCACAGCAGTTGGACGGCGAACTGCCGACCGCTTCCGACGACATCTACGCGTTTGGAGCCTCGCTCTACGAGTTGCTGACCAGCAAGCCGCCGTTTTTCACAGGGGATATTCCGCATCAGATCCGCAATCTCGCGCCCAAGCCGATGGAAGACCGGTTGCGCGAACTGGAACTCGCCAACGAAATACCCGCCTCTGTGGCGGCGTTGACAATGGCCCGCCTAGCGAAGGAACGCGAAACCCGGCCGTCGTGCGCGCGTGAAATCGCCGATTGGATTGGTTTGGACACCCGCGAATTTGTGGCCGCCGCGTTCCCGCCGTCAGACGCGCCTCAGGCGGGGGAGTTCGGCGCCGATGGAACTTCTTCAGGTGCCGCCGACGTCGTGGACCACAGGGTCTCCGATTCCGCCGATGTGGAGATAACCGCCCGCGGAGGGAGCATGCCGAAAAGTCTCATAGGGGCCATCGTTGGAGTTCTGGCGGTCGGCATCCTGATCGTCTCGTTCAACAAACGAGGCCGGGAAGGGAACGACTTGGTCCGGACGACCACCGCGGAAACAGAAGGCTCGGACGGAAGCATCTCCTCCGGCGCGAACGCGCTTTCACCGGTGGTGTCGTCGCCGGCCGCAAAAGCGGTCGACTCCAGCGGCGACATCGCGCGGGTGGATGAGTTCATTCGAGCGGAAAACTGGGCTGAGGCCGCCCGCGAACTCAAGTCGTTCTTGAAGGCGAATCCGCCCGAGTTCAGCACAAGCCGCGGACTGTTGCTGGGGACGCTTTACTCGGCCACCGGGGAGTATTCAAGGTTTCGAGACGCCCACGAGGAACATTGCCGGAGATTCTTCGAGCTTTATGCGAAGCCGCAGGAACCGCTCGATTGGGCGCGCCCCGCAAAGGCATACGTCATATTCCCCGGAGTAAAAGATCCCGGCTTGCTGGCGAAAGCCGATGAACACTCCAAGCAGGCATTGAAATTGCTGCCGGAGCGAGATTGGTTCCACTTGCTTCGGGCGATGTTGGAGTATCGCAGGGAGAACCATCCCGAGGTCATCCGCCTGCTGGAAATGCCTTTGGAAAGCGGAAACCGCCAACTACATGTTGCGGCGCTTGCATTTGAGGCCATGTCGAGGTTCCGGTTGGGCGACAAAAGCGCCGCGCAAACTCTACTGAAGAAGGCCGAAAGCGAACTCGAAGGAGACAGTGGCAATGTTATTGGAAATCACCTCGCCGCCGTAGCGGCGTTTGCTGAGGCCAAAGCGACGATTGATGAGTGAGAACGATCCAGTTCACGCCCAAGGCACTCTGAGCCCGGGGCAGCGGGTCGGGGCCGGGCGTTACACGCTCACCCGCTTCTTGGGCAAAGGCGGCATGGGCGTCGTCTGGCTGGCCCGGGACGAACGTCTGGAGGAAGACCTCGCGCTCAAGTTCCTCGCGGGCGAAATCAGCCACGACGCCGAGTCCCTGGCCGACATGCGGCGGGAAACGCTCAAGAGCCGCAAGCTCTCCCACCCCAATATCATCCGCATCCATGACCTCTTTAAAGCGGAGGGCGAAGCGCCCTTCATTTCCATGGAGTTCATCGACGGCAAGACGCTGAGCGCTCTCAAGGTCGATCAGCCTCAACGTCTGTTCTCGTGGGAATACCTCATGCCGCTTGTCCGGCAACTGTGCGCCGCTTTGGAGTACGCCCACAGCCAGAAGGTCATTCATCGCGATCTCAAGCCGGGCAACATGATGGTGGACGCCAATGGCGTGTTGAAGCTCGCGGACTTCGGTCTGGCCGCCACGGCGGCCGAATCCCTGAGCCGGCTTTCCAAGGACCTTGGCATCAGCGGCACGCCGGCCTACATGAGCCCGCAACAAATGCGAGGACAACCGCCCACCACGGCGGACGACGTCTACTCCCTGGGAGCCACGCTTTACGAACTGCTCGCCAGCAAGCCGCCATTCTACTCCGGAGACATCCCGCACCAGGTTCGCGAGGAGCCGCCCATGCCCTTGGACGAGAGGCTGGCGCATTTGGAACTGGAGAACCGGATCCCCGAGGACGTGGCCGCGCTGATCATGGCCTGCCTGTCCAAGGAGCCGGAACAACGCCCGCCAAGCGCGGCCGCGGTGGCGGAGTGGATCGGTCTCGAAATCCAGTCCACGGGCAGCGCCTACGTCTCGAGCAATCCGGTGAACGGGTATGTTGCGGGCGAGGAAGTCGCCGCCGAGGAGGCCGTCACCGTGGTGGAGTATTCCCCTGAACAATTCGAGGCGGCGCCGGAAGCTTTGATGGATGACCCGGCTCCGATGCGACGGTCCGGGGCCGCGCTAAAATGGGCGGCATTCGTCGCAGTTTTGGCGCTCGTGGCGCTGGCTGCGGCAATGTTCTTTCCAAAGGAAACGAGGGAAATGGCGCCTGTGACGTCGGACTCCGCCAACTCCGACGCGCCACACGGCGTGATCAATCTGATGCCCCGGGTGGATGTGGCCAAAGACGCGATCAAGGGAGGATGGGAACTGAGGAATTCACGACTCATCTCCCGACCATTCAAATCCGCCAATCTTGAACTACCTTACCGTCCGCCCGAAGAATACGACTTCCACGTCACCTTCAAACGGCTGAGCGGCGAGAAAAGCGTTGAGGTGATACTCTGCAAGAACGGACGCAGTTTCGTTTGGAGCATGGGCGGATTCGACAACACCAGACGGGGCTTCTACTTCGTCTCCCCAATTGGCGCTCCAGATCATTCCGCGTCCTTGTCACGCGGAATTGAATTCGGCAGGAGGTATGACGTGGTCGTGCAGGTCCGGAACAACGTGGTCCGCTCATACGTTGACGGGACTCTGGCCGTCGAGTGGCCGACGGAGTACGAAGAATTCCGGCTCTCCAACAATTGGAAGTTGAGGAACGAGGCTCTGATCGGGGTCGGCAACGACGATGGCCTTGTGGAATTTGAGCGAATTGAGGTCCGCGAGATCACCGGCAAGGGAACGTTCACACGCACGCCGACTTCAAGTGTCGGGGCGAAAGAGAGCCCGAGGCTACCGCTTCAGACATTTGACCTGGTCGCCCTCACCGACCCGGTGAAGGACCGGATTCCCGGCGTCGGGAATTACGCCGGAGGGAGCAATCTCTGGGTCAAGGCTGACGGAGCGCTCTCCTTCCGGGCGGACGGCAAACCCGGCAAGATTGCCGCGCCGGTTGCCATGACCGCTCGCGGTTATGAAATTGAGGTTTCTTTTGCCCGCGCATCGGGGGATGACAGATTTCACATCGACCTGCCGGTCCGCTCGGATTTCATCGTCCCCTTGGCTCTCGGATCTTGGAACGATCGGTCCAAGATTGTCATGGAGGGCGTGACGATAGGCGATTACCCACCTATTGCGACCAAGCTTCACGGTCGCGTCGTGGCGCGGGTCGAACCGGCGGGCGGCCCCAATTCCAAGGTATCCGTCGTGATCGACGGCGATGTAGCAGGCTCATGGTTGGGCGATCTCGCCGCCATCGGGAAGACTGTGAATGAACCGCATCCCCAATTTCCGGGTGTCGCGTTCACCAGCCTGTGGTGTCCTCGGGGTTCCATTGAATTCACCGGTTGGACGCTCCGTGTGCATGACGGTCAGGCCAAGGCGCTGCGCTGAGCCAGGATCAAACGCGCTTTGCGCGCACCCTCCCTCGCCACGCCGCCCCCGCCAACTCTCCCATTTTTCCCTCCCAAAACCGAAGCAATCGCGCAAGACTCCCCGACCATGAACCGCCTGATTCCCGTTTCCCTCGCCCTGCTGCTGACCGCCGCGTCCACCTTCGCCGCCAAGAAGAACATCGTCGTCTTCATCACCGATGATCAGAGCCCGACCATGGGCTGCTATGGCGACACGTCGGCCATCACGCCGAACATGGACAAGCTCGCCGCCGAGGGCGTGTTGTTCACCGATGCCTTCTGCACGACCGCCAGTTGCAGCGCCAGTCGCTCGGTCGTCCTGACCGGCCTGCACAACCACGCCAACGGCCACTACGGCCACCTGCACAGCTACCACAAGTTCAGCAGCTACGACTGGGTCCAGACCCTGCCCGTGCTGCTGGCAAAGAAGGGTTATCGCACCGCGCGCATCGGCAAGCACCACAACGGCCCGGAGGAGGTCTACTTCTTCGAGACGAAAATTCCCGGCAATTCCCGCAGCCCCGTCGAGATGGCGAACAACTGCGAGAAGTTCATCAACGCCGACGAGGAGAAGCCCTTCTTCCTCTACTACGCGACCTCGGACCCGCATCGTGGCGGCGGCAAGGCGACGGAGCTGCCCTACGGCCCGGACCGCTTCGGCAACGAGCCCAACAAGCAGGCCTACCCCGGAGTCAGCGAGGTGTTCTTCGATCCCAAGAACGTCACCGTCCCCTACTTCCTGCCCGACACCCCGACCTGCCGGGCGGAACTCGCTCAATATTACCAGTCCGTCTCGCGCATCGACCAGGGACTCGGCCGCCTGGTGGAGATCCTGAAGAAGTCCGGCAAGTGGGAGGACACCCTGATCCTCTACACCTCCGACCACGGCATGGCCTTTCCCGGCGGCAAGACCACCGTCTACGAGGGCGGCCTGCGCGTGCCCTTTATCGTCCGCAATCCCTACCTCAAGAAGAAGGGCTTCAAGAACAACGCGATGATCAGCTTCATCGACATCACCCCCACGCTGCTCGACTTCGCCGGCGGCTTCAATCGCAAGGACCGCACGACCGATCTCGCCACCCGCAAGCGCGGCCGCGGCAAGAACGCGAAGAACGTCCCCTATCAATTCCAGGGACGCTCCTTCCTCCCGATCCTAGGGGAGGAGAAGCCCAAGGGCTGGGACCAGATCAACGCCTCGCACACCTTCCACGAGATCCAGATGTATTACCCCATGCGCGTCGTCCGCGACCGGAAGTACAAGCTGATCTGGAACATCGCCCACCAACTCCCCTACCCCTTCGCCTCCGACCTCTGGGCCGCGCCGTCTTTCCAGGCGCAGTACAAGCAGGGCATGGACGCCCCCTACGGCCGCAAGACCGTCGGCGAATACATCAACCGCCCCAAGTTCGAACTCTTCGCCATCGAGGCCAACCCCGAGGAATACAAGAACCTCGCCGACGACCCCGCTTTTGCGGAGGTGTTGGAAAAATACATCGCCAAGATGAAGGCCTTCCAGAAGGAGACCAACGATCCCTGGATCATGAAGTGGGATTATGAGTGAAAACCGTTTTGAACTACGGAAGACACGGAATACGCGGAAAGGGATGCAGAACTCTTCCTGCTTTCGAGTTCCGTGTATTCAGCGTATTCCGTAGTTAGCCCCAGGGAGTTCAGAGCTTCCGTCAATAGATCTTGAACGAATCCCAATCCCCCATTTCTAATCACCAACAATAAACCACAATTCACCATGGCCACCTACGAGTACGAAACCATTCCACAGAAGAAGGGACAGAAGCCGCGCCGGTTCGAGGTGCAGCAGAGCATGAAGGACGACGCGCTGACGCACTGCCCGGAGACGGGCGAGCCCTGCAAGCGCGTGATCAGCGGCGGCGTCGGCAACATCTTCAACGGCACCAGCATCCTCTCCATGAACAATCCCCCGCCCGCCCGCCGCGGGAAGTAAGGCCGGGATCTGTCGTCCATTTCATTCACCACAACGCCGCCCCCCCCGGCGGCGTTGTCTTTTCCAAGGAGGGGCGGGATTCCTGCCGCCCTGCCTGCGCAGCCGCGTAGAACGGGATTCATCCCGTTTGCCTGGCGTTGGGAGGCGCTGAGCCTCCAGCATGCCGGACGCCTTGCGGAAACACGGGCGTCAGCTTGAAATGCCAAACGCGCAGCAAACGGAATGAATTCCGTTCTACGGCGCGTCTAACGGAACCACCAATTCCAACTCCACTTGAAGCGCCTCCCCCGCGTTCAAGCTGATCGCCACCCGTTCCCCCACGTATCCATCTGCCTGGCTCTGGGAATGCACTTTCCGATGCACCGCCTCCAACACGTAGTCCCCCGGCGGCAGGCCCGTTATCTCAAACTCGCCAAACTCATCCGTCACCGCGAAGAAGGGGTGATCGAAGACGGAAACGTAGGCAAACATCCACTGATGCACATCGCACTTGATGCGCAGGAACAACTCCGGCGCGTCGAAGACGAGGTCGCTGGTCATGCCCTTCACCGGTTGCGCCACATTGAACTCCTTGTTGCCCGCCCCCCCCCGGCACAATCCGCGGCGTGACATGGACGTTGTGCATCAACTCGTCCAAATTCCGAACCCGCAGCGTCTGCCCGACCTGAACCGCCGACACATAAGGCGTGAAAACGCAATCGACCTGATCCAGCAGAGCCGGATCGCGTATCGGATACGCCCCCCCGCCGGGAACGCGCGCAAACACCACCACATCCTTCAATCCCCGATCCGGCCCCACCACGTAGAACGGAATCTCGTGCTCGTTGACCTTGTGCAGCCTGCCGCACAACGGATCCATCTTGAACTCCTTGTTCGGCGGCGGCGTTCCCTTCAACAAAACGCGCCCTCGCACACCTGTTCCTGACGACGCCGCGTGAGTCACAATCGAACCGCGTATTGGAGTCGGTCGGACTTCGGCTCCGGAGTTCGGAATGCCTCCGGTCGGCGCGACAGCCGCTGTCCCCTCAACCGATTCCCTGTCCGGCGCTACCGGCGTGATCGCTGAATCCAATTTTGTCTCCTCCTCAGAACGAACCGTCGCGGCGAACATCGCCTCGGTTTCGCTCGGCATGATCTGGATCTCGGCGCCCCGAACGTCTTCGCTGGAACGCGCTTCGACCGGGGCATCTCGCAGGAACACACCAACGCCGCCCATCGCAAGCAGGATTCCGACGCCCCCAGCCAACCAGCCCTTCGCCTGGCTCCAGAACATTGCCGTCGCCGCACTCTCCGCCAATCCGCCAACCAACGCCCCGCCATTCGTCGCGACCAGCGCCGCCTCCGCCTTCAAACCAAACGGAGCTGCCTGCGCGCCGTCGGCCGACAACAGCCCTCCAATGCCCAAGAGCGACGCAGTGACGCCCCGACGCCGGAGAATTTCCTTCAACTTCTCCAAAGCCCGCGACACCCGCTTCTGCGCCGCGTCTTCCGAGATCTGCAACGCGTCGCCCACTTCACGCAGACTCCTGTCCTCAAGAAAGCGCAGCAGAACCGCGTCGCGATCCCGGCCATTCAACTCCTGCAGTGCGTCGTCCAGGACCGGGGCAACCTCCTCCCAGATCAGATCGTTTGAATGCCTCTCAAATTCCGGGTTCATGGCTTCCTGCTCCCGTTTGCGGCGTCGGTATTCCGCCTTCATGGCGTCTTTCGAAACAAAGCACGCAGCGCGGTAGAGCCAACCCGCCAGCACGGTTCCGGAACCCAGACTCGACGCTTTTCTGGCAAGCAACAGGAATACCGCCTGCGAAACGTCCTTGGCCAGGTCCGCGTCCCGGGTCTGTCTCAACGCCGCCGAATGAACCATGTCCAAATGGCGGTCCACCAGAGACGCAAACGCGCTGTCCGACCGCGTTCGCGAGAATTCGCGCAACAATTCCATGTCATCCACTGGTGTCATCTGTTCATTCATGGACGCACAACGTCGGAATCCGACAAGAGTTCTTTCCCCCCGAACCCCTACCAGGTTCCGGTGTTCGGGATTCAAGACCCGTTGGGCATCCGAATCCATGTTTGTTTCGTCGTTGGCGCGAGTGCCCCCGGCGTTTTCCTTGCCCGGCGCCCCCGCTCCGGACACAATGAGCCGCTCCGATGGCGGCCCGAAACAACCTGCTTGCTCCACTTCTTCTCGCCGGATTCGTCCCGTGGGCGGGGACGATGGCGGCCGCCGTTCCCGATCCTTTTGCGCCGCCTCAATTCGACATCTGGGAGCCGCCGTCGCCGCGCCTGCATCGCAGCGAGTCAATTTCCTCCATCACCCAGACGCAGGACGGTTATCTCTGGCTGGGGACGGCGCGGGGAGCCATCCGATTCGACGGCCGCTCCAGCCGCATCTTCAACCCGGACACGGCCCCGGAGATCCGCGGGTACTCCATCGCCGATCTGATCCGCGATCCGCGCGAGGGGCTCTGGATACTGACCGACCGGGGGAGTCTTTCCTATCATCTTCGGGGCTCCATCCGCCGCATCGGGCGCAACGAAGGCATGCCGGAAATGGGGATCGTCGCGGCCGTTCCCGGCGAGGGCGGACTGCTGGCCGTCACCGCGCCCAACCGCCTCCTCCGTCTCAAGGACGCCACGGCCGCCGGATCCCTCATCCAGGGCCTCCCGACAAACTCGCGCGTGCGGGGACTGCAGCGCGATTATCAGGGAACCATCTGGATTCTCGCGACCCAGGACGCCGGCCTGACCCTTCTGCAACTCCGGGACAATCGCGCCATCCCGACCGGGCTCGCGCTGACCATCGACGCCAGAATTGCCCCGTCCCGCTCGGGCGGAGCGCTCATTGTTTCCGGCCGGGAGGTCATCCACTTCGACGGCGAGACTTCGACCCGCCTCACGGGCGCGCTCCCCCTGCCGGAACAAGGCGCTGAAATCACCGCCGCCTTCGAAAGCGTGGACGGCCTCCTCTGGATTGGCTCCCGAACGCAGGGGCTCATCGTCTACTCGCCGACACAGAACGCCGTCTACCGCCCTGAACAGCTTGGATTCGAATTCCGAGGGCGGCGCGTATTGGCGATCTTTCAGGACCGGGAATATCACATCTGGATCAGCGATGGCGATGGCTCCCTGCACCGCATCCGGCGCCGGATCTTCGAAACGCTCCCGACCCATGAAGCGGAGGCGTCCTTCCCCATCCGCAGCATCTGTGAAGCCCCCGACGGCTCCGTCTGGATCGGCTCCTCGGGCGGAGGCCTCCTGCGTCACAAGGATGGCAAGAGCCAGGGCTTTGGCGCCGACGACGGGCTCGGCGGAAGCGATGTCCAGGCCGTCTGCATCGCTTCCGCCGGGACCGTCTGGGCCGCCGTGCGCAACCAGGGACTCTACTTCAGCCGCAACGGAAAACGCTTTCTCAAGGCGAAGGGAATGCCCAGCGTCGCCATCAACGCCCTTTACATCGCCCCGGACGGAACCCTCTGGGTCGGAACGAACGACCAGGGGCTGTTTCGTCGCGGTTCGGGCTCCTTTGAATCCGTCGACATCACCCGCGATGACGGCCCCTTCGAGGAACGCAGCGTCTCCCGCATCGTCGCCGACGCGGACGGGGTCGTCTGGGTCGCGACCAACGGCGGCGGGCTCAAGCGGATCGACAAGGACGGCGTCACCCATTTCGAACACGCCCCCGAGGACGCCCGGGGACTGCCCAGCAACTACATCTTCGCCCTGGCTCTCGGCGCGGAGGGCCATCTCTGGATCGGCACGTCGCGCGGTCTGTGCCGGCGCGACGGCTCCTCGTTTCGCGCCGTCAGGATGGCCGACAATCTCGACGGGCCCCATGTATACGACATCTTCGAGGACGGATTGCAACAACTCTGGCTGACCTCCGACGAAGGCATTCTGCGCATCAAGAAGGCGGCTCTGGAAAACCATTTCGAGGGGCTCCATCCACAGGTCCGATGCGCGGTCTTCGACGAGGCCGACGGGCTGCGGGAGTTGCCCTCCAACACCCTCGCCCAGCCGTCGTCGTGGCAGGCCGGGGACGGCCGGCTCTGGATTCCCACCGGGGCGCGGGCGACCATCCTTGATCCCGCGCGCATGGCGGAGAACCCTCGCGCGCCGGCGGTGGTCATCGAGGAACTGCGCGCCGACAACACGTCCTACGATCTCTCCCAACCCATTGTCATTCCGCCCGGAGTGACGGACATTTCCATCCGCTTCGCCGGGATCAGTTTTGCGGACCCGCATCGCGTCACCTACAGCCGGCGGCTCGAGGGATTCGAGCCGAACTGGGTCCATCACCGGGGAGTCGGCCTGGCGACCTACAAGGACCTGCGACCGGGGCGCTATGTGTTCCAGCTGAAGGCGGCAAACAAGGACGGGGTCGAAACCCCGGGCCTGACCGCGCTGGAGTTTGAGCTGCTCCCGCCCTTCTGGCGCACCTCCTGGTTCCTGGGCCTCATGATCGTGGTCCTGTTGCTGCTCGTCCGCCATGTCTCCATCCGCAAGATCCGCGACCGCCTGCGCTACCTGCTGCGCGAACGCGCCCTGGAGGGCGAGCGCGCCCGCATCGCCAAGGACATGCACGACGACCTCGGCGCCAACCTCACCCAGATCAGTCTCATGGGCGAACTGCTCCGCCGCAACCCCGACAACCCTGCGGAGGTCGAAAAGAACGCGGCCCGCATCGCCGAACGCTCCCGTTTGGTGTCCCAGAAACTCGATGAGATTGTCTGGGCCGTGAATCCCAAGAATGACTCCCTCGACAAACTGGCCACCTACCTCGTCCACTTCGCCGAGGAGTTTCTGGACCCCTCCGACATCCGCTGCCGCCTTGAGGTCCCCCCGCGACTGCCCGATCGGCCGGTCGATTCGGAGCTTCGACACGACATCTTCATGGGGGTCAAGGAAGCCATGAACAATGCCGTGAAATATTCCAGATCCCCGGAGATCCGGTTGCGCATGTCGTTGGAGGGGAATGAATTTGCGGTCGCGGTGGAGGACGACGGCAAAGGCTTCGATCCCGACGCGGCGACCGCCGCCGGCGGCGACGGACTCGCCAACATGCGCAAACGAGCCGAGGAGCACAGCGGCCGCTTCGAGATCGTCAGCGAAGTCGGCTCTGGAACCACCGCGAGGTTCATCTTCCGACTGCCCGGATGAACCGACGACGCCGTCCGAAGGCCTGTCCCCGGGACGCCGGCAATCTCGACTCGACACCGCAGCCGCCGGCTGGAAACAATCCCGCATGATCAAATTCGGCATCTGCAACGAGATTTTCGACGGTTGGGACATGAAAGAGTCGATGGCCTTCGCCAAGAAGGCCGGCTACGACGGAATTGAGATAGCCCCCTTCACCGTCAACAACGACGTCACCAGGATCACCCCCGAGCAGCGCGGCGAGATCCGCGCCGCCGCCGCCGAGGTCGGCATCGAGATCTCCGGCATTCACTGGGTCCTCGTGAAGACCGAGGGCATGCACCTGACCATCGACGACGAGGCCGTGCGCCAGAAGACCTCGGACTACCTGGTCGAACTGGTGAATTTCTGCCACGACATCGGCGGAACCCGCATCGTCGTGGGCTCCCCCTATCAGCGCAATCTCGAGGACGGCGTCACCTTCGAGCAGGGCTGGGAACGGGCCACCGAGGCCTTCAAACCCGCGGTCCGGCGCGCCGAGGAGACCGGCGTTGTCATCTGCTTCGAACCCCTCGCCCCCAGCGAGACCAACTTCATCAACACCGCCGCGCAGGCGATCGAGTTTGTCGAACAGTTCCAGAGCGACGCCTTCAAGATCATCATCGACTGCAAGGCCATGTCGTCCGAGGACAAGTCGATTCCGGAGATCATCCGCGACTCGCATCCGCACTTCGCCTACTTCCACGCCAACGACGAGAACCTCAAGGGCCCCGGCTTCGGTGACGTCGACTTTGTCCCCATCTTCGCCGCCCTGAAGGAGGTTGGCTACGACGGGTATGTGTCGGTCGAGGTCTTCAAGTTCGAGGAAGGAGCCGAGGCCATCGCGACGCAGAGCATCGATTACATGAAGAAGTGCGTGGGGTGAGGGCGGTGACTCACACCGCGGCGTCTCGCCGCCGGAGCGCGTCTGTGTCCCGTCTTCGGGACCAGCCGCAGCGGCCTTGGGACTGAGAAAGCCTCCGAATGGCATGGAGGCCGGCCGGCGCCCCGGTTGCTGCGGCTGGTCTCCGACACAACCGCGCTCCGCCCGGATTCCTTCACGGCGCGACGCCCGTCCAGCGCCCGGCGCTTGTCACATCGCCCGACCTCCTGTTTGATGCGCCGATGACCAAAGACGAAGTACTCGATCACTTTCGCGAATCAGGCGCCCTGCTTGAGGGCCATTTTATTCTGCGCAGCGGTTTGCGCAGCCGCCAGTTCTTCCAATGCGCGCTGGCCTTCCAGCAGATGCCGGCGGTGGAGCGCCTCGGCGGGGCCATGGCCGACAGGCTCCGCTCCCTGGGCGCGACGACCGTCGTCTCCCCGGCCATGGGCGGTCTGGTCATCGGCCAGGAAACCGCCCGCCAACTCGGGCTCCGCTTCCTCTTTGTCGAAAAGGTCGAGGGCGGTCTCGCCCTGCGGCGCGGATTCAGGATCGAGCCCGGCGAGAAGATCCTCGTCGTTGAGGACGTCATCACCCAGGGCGGCCGGGTGAAGGAAACCCTGGACATCATCCGGGAACATGGCGGCGATGTGGTCGGGGTCGGCGTGGTCATCGACCGGTCGAACGGAGCCTTCGATCCCGGCGTCCCCATTGAACGCCTGGCCGGGGTCGAGGTGGAGACCTTTGATCCCGGGGACCTGCCCGATGATCTGCGGGATGTCCCCGCGGTCAAGCCGGGCAGTTGAAGCGCCCGCAATTTTTCGGGGACTTTGCGTTGTCAAAGCCCCGGCGATGTGGTTCTGTTTCCGCTTTTATTTCCGGCCCGCAGACCCGGAACCACCCTGAATTTCGTATTACCGATTTCTTGCTTATGACGCTCGGCGAACTGATCAAACCGGAGAACATCGTCCCGGAAATGAAGGCCGCGGACCGATGGCAGGCCATTGATGAATTGATCGACAACCTCGTCGCCACCGGGAAGATCCGCGAGGAGCACCGCGAGGAGGTCGCCGAGGTCGTGCGCAAACGCGAGGAGTCCATGAGCACCGGCATCGGCTTCGGCATCGGCATCCCCCACGCCTCGACCAGCCTGATCTACGATGTCGTCGCCGCGTTCGGCCGCTCGAAGACCGGAATCGACTTCGCCGCGCTGGACAATCAGGACGTCCAGCTCGTCACCCTCCTCCTCGTGCCCCAGGGCCAGTTCCAGAAGCACCTGCACACCCTAGCCACCATCGCCAAGCAACTGCACAAGAAGGATCTTCGCCAGTCCCTGTTGAACGCGCCTGACGACGCCGCCTCCCTGATCGGGCTGCTCACGAAAACCGGCGCCGAGAAATAGGCGACCGCCGGAGACGCCCGCGCTCCACGCCCCTTCCGCAAATCAATCTCGTCCCGTGTCGATTCATCGCTCCATCGAAGCCCGTCTCCGCGACGCCATCACCCAGGTCGTCCCGGACGCCGACGTGTCGGATCTCTGCGTCCGCCCCTGCCCCAACCCCAGGTTCGGCGATTACCAGTGCAACGCGCTGATGCCGCTGGCCAAGGCCGCGAAGACCAACCCGCGCCAACTCGCCGAACAGGTCATCGAGAAACTCGATGTCTCCGAATGGTGCGAGCCGGTCGAGATCGCCGGCCCGGGCTTCCTGAACTTCCGCTGCAGGAACGAGGCCATCGCCGCTGAGCTGCAGACCGCGCTCGACGGCGGGGACCTGTTCTACGACAAGGCCGCCCGGCCCGAAACCATCGTCATCGACTTCAGCTCGCCCAACGTCGCCAAGCCGATGCACGTCGGCCACATCCGCTCGACCATCCTCGGCGAGAGCCTGAAGCGGATCTACCGTCTGCTCGGGCACACCGTCGTCGGCGACAACCACATCGGCGACTGGGGCACCCAGTTCGGCAAACTGCTGGTCGGTTGGAAGAACGAGCTGAACCAGGAGGCCCTCGAAGCCAACGCGCTTGAGGAGATGGAGAGGCTCTACAAGCTCATCAACGACCGCTGCGAATCCGACGAGAGCGTCCTGGAGGAAGCCCGTCAGGAACTGGTCAGACTCCAGTCCGGCGACGAGGAGAATCTCGGCATCTGGAAGCGGATGATCGCGCTGTCCCAAAGCCAGTTCGACGAGGTCTACGCGCGACTGGGCGTCACCTTTGACGAGACCCTGGGCGAGAGCTTCTACAACGATCGACTCAAAGCCGTGGTCGAGGAATTGAAGGAGGCAGGCATCGCCGGGGAAAGCAAAGGCGCGATGTGCGTCTTCTCCGACGGCTCGTTGCCGGAGAAGGACGACCCCTTCCTGATCCACCGCGACGGGGAATGGGTTCCCAATCCCAGCATCGTCCTCAAAAGCGACGGCGGCGCCAACTACACCACCAGCGATCTCGCCACCCTGGAGCACCGGCTCAAGACCTGGAACCCGGCGCGCATCATCTACGTCACCGACGGCCGCCAGCAACTGCACTTCAACCAGTTGTTCAACATCTTCCGCCGCTGGCGCAAGGACGAGGACGTCCGCCTCGACCACGTCTGGTTCGGCGCAATTCTCGGCGAGGACGGCAAGCCCTTCAAGACCCGCGAAGGCGGGACCATCCGGTTGACCGATCTCTTGAACGAGGCCGAAGAGCGCGGCTACGCCGTGGCCAGGGCAAAGCAGGAAGAGAAGGAAGACGCGACCTTCTCAGACGACGAACTCCGCGAGATCGGCCGCATCATCGGTATCGGCGCGATCAAATACGCGGATCTCATGCCCAACCGACAAAGTGACTACAAGTTCAGCTGGGACAAGATGCTCGCCCTGGCCGGCAACACCGCGCCTTATCTGCTCTATGCCTACACCAGGACGCAGAGCCTCGCGCGAAAGGCCGGGGAAACGACGGAGCCTTCGCGCAGCATCGTCCTGACCGAGGACGCGGAACTCGCCCTGGCCAAACATCTCCTCGCTTTCGGGCTCGCGCTGGAAGCGGTCGCCGAGGAGTGCCGCCCCAACCTGCTCTGCAACTACATCTACGACCTGTCGGGGCTCTTCTCCCAATTCTGGCAGTCCTGCCCCGTCCTCAAGGCCGAGGAACCGCAACGTTCCTCCCGCCTGGCTCTCTGCGATCTGGTTTCCCGCGTCCTGAAGCTCGGCCTCGAAGCGCTCGGCCTCGAGACGACAGACCGGATGTAAAGACTCGGAGCCCCGCCGGGGCAGTCGAATGCCGAATCTGGAACTCGGAACCGTTCTGATTACCCATTCCGAGTTCACCTGTTCCTTCCGTCATCTCCCAGGAAATGTTCGAAGAACCGGTAGATCACCTCGTTTGATTCGTCGTTCGGCGAGTGATCGGGGCGGTTGGTCATGGCGACGCGGTTTTCGTATCCCAGCAGTTTGTTTACAGCGATGGTGTGGTTCAACGCCTTCCACCGATGCGGGCCATCCTCGCTGCCGCCGGACACCAGGAACGGCCGAGGCGCCATCAGGGCGTGCAGCTCATGCAGGTCGCGCCCCTGCTTCAGCAACCGCGGATATAGCCCGGTGGCCGGATTGTCCTTGGTGATCAAGCCGCGCCTGCGCCAGGGCGGCGGTTCGTAGCCCAGGTAGTATGGCTCCCAATAATTCACGCTGGGGCGGGTATCGAAGACGATTCCGGGATCGGACCAGACCGCGCAGGCAAACCGGTCGAACAGGCAGGACGCGAAGAGCGCCCACTTGCCGCCATAGGAATGCCCGACAATGCCGATCCGCTCCGCGTCCACCTCCGGCCGGTCGGCCAACAACCGCCAGGCCTGCGCCGCGGCGTAACCCATCATCGACAGCGGCTCCACTTTGCCGTTTTCCCGGCTTGGCCAGTAGGTCGCGTAGTGGCGTCGGTTGGAGTTCTCGGTCGTGCCGATGGACAGCGTCACGAATCCGCGCCTGGCCAGTTGATAGGCGAAGTCGCGATACTCCTTCCCCTTCCCGATTGCGGTGTCCGGTTCGTAGAAGACCGTGACCACCGCCGGGCGTTTGCCTTCGCCATCGGGAATCAGCAGGTAGCCCTCGGTCTTTTCCACCGGCGTCCAGCGGAACCGGATCCTGTGCTGCGTGAAGTTCTCCCGTCGTTCCGAGCCCAGCATCTCGACCTCCAGATCCTTCAACATCGGCGGCCATTCCCCGAGGGCATCGGTCCAGAATTCCAGAATCTCCTTCCGCCGCTTCGCCCAATCCGCCTTCGTCTTCACCGGCGAGCCATCGTCAAACTTCAACGGCGAACGAAAGTCGCCGAGGTCGTTGGCGAATTCGGCAGTCGGGGAAAAATGCGCTCTGATTTCGCTCCATGCCGATTCAGCAGTTTTCTTCCCGACGTTTGCGTCCGCTTCGATCCTGGCCAGGGAGCTGCGGGCTTTTCCCTTCAGCCCCGCGTCGGCGGCCGGGTCGTCCACAATCTCCCTCAGCAAGGCAATCGCGCCGCTCCCGCCTTCCTCCATTTTCCCCAAGGTCTCAATCGCCCGAAAGATTCCATATCGCTCCATATCGCGGCCTCTCATGGAGTAGTCGTGCTGGCGCCAGTTTTTCAAATGCTCGATCAGGATGGGGGCAATGGCATCGGTGTCGCCTTCCAGCTTCCAGATCGTGTCCGCAGCCTGGATCCGGATGCGGGCAGACGCATTCTTCGCGGTCATCCGGTAGAGATACGGAATGGCCGGTTTCGAGAACTCGCCCATCGCCACCAGCGCCTCCATCGAGGTTCCGCGAATGTTGACCCAACTCTTGGGCAGGTCCCCCTTGTCTGAGTCATCGAGATTTCGGATCAGGAACGGAACCGCCTCCTTCGCCCGCGGTCCGATCCTCGATATCGAGATCGTCGCCATGAGACGCACTGTCGCGGACGAATTGGCCAGCGCCCTTATCAATGCCTCAATGGCCTTCTCCGAATCGGCGCCAAGGTAATACAACGCATTCACCGCGGCCTTTCGAACACTTGGCGAGGAGGAGTCAAGCAGGTCGATCGCCTCGGGAACCACCTCCGGCCCGATCGCCGCCATGGCCGTCGCCGCACGTCGGGGCCAATAGTGGTGGTCATTCGGCTTGGGCGCATTGGACGGCGACGGCAGCGCCTTCTGCAATGTCTTCGGCGCCTTCGTGAAGGCATCCCGATACTGCTTCCGGAGGCTGGAATCCATCTCCTTCAGCGGCCCGATGACCGCAGGAATCGCATCAACGCCCATCTTGAAGAATGCGTTGGTCGCCAGATTGTGACGACGACGCGCGGCCGCGGTGTCCTCGAACGGAAAGTTGAGTTCTTTCAACCATTCCGACGCGGGCCTGCCCTCGAAGGAAGGCTCCGCAAACGACGATTCCGACACGATTGCAAGAATCGTTGCCGCAACAAACCCGGCGACAATCCGGCTGCTCCTCAATGTTCTCACGGGTCCACCCTTCACCAACCCGCCCGGAAAAGAAAGTCTTTCAAGGACATCTCCTCGCTCGTATCACAGAACGATCATGACACGCAGTGAGATCCTCGCGCGTTTGCGCAGTCACATCCACGAGGGAACGCCCCTCATCGGCGGCGGCGCCGGCACAGGCATCAGCGCGAAGTTCGAGGAGGCCGGCGGCATCGACCTGATCGTGATCTACAATTCCGGCCGCTACCGCATGGCCGGCCGCGGCTCGCTGGCGGGACTGATGCCCTACGGCGACGCCAACGCCGTGGTCATGGACATGGCCCGCGAGGTTCTGCCCGTGGTGAAGAACGTCCCCGTGCTCGCCGGCGTCTGCGCCTCCGATCCCTTCCGGCAGATGGACCGTTTCCTCCAACAGGTGAAGGACACCGGCTTCGCTGGAGTGCAGAATTTCCCGACCGTCGGTCTGATCGACGGAACCTTCCGCCAGAATCTCGAGGAGACCGGGATGGGCTACGACAAGGAGGTCGATATGATCGCCCAGGCCCGCGGACTGGAACTGCTCACCACGCCCTACGCCTTCAACACGACAGAAGCCGAACAGATGGCCCACGCCGGCGCGGATATCGTGGTCGCCCACATGGGCCTCACCACCAAGGGCTCCATCGGCGCCGAGACCGCGCTTTCGCTGGATGATTGCGTTCGTGAGGTCCAGGCCATCTCCGACGCCGCGCTCGCCGTGCGCGACGACGTCATTGTCCTCTGCCATGGCGGTCCCATCGCCATGCCCGAGGACGCCGAATACGTCCTTCACCGAACAAAGAACGTGCACGGATTCTACGGGGCCTCCTCGATGGAGCGTCTGCCGGTCGAAACCGCGTTGACCGAGCAGACCAGGAAGTTCAAGGCGATCCGCTTTGGGTGACGCCGTCTGATCAAGGCGATCCCCCAGCGTCGACGCCCTCCTCGCGATTCCCGCCTCCGTCATCACCCTTGCCAGGCCGGGATCGTTTCTTCCGGAGTCCACCCCTGGATCAGATGAGGACTCCGCCCCGTTCGTAGGCGCAAGACCATCGCAAGAAATCTTCCTTCGTTGGGCGGAAACACCCCTTCCCAACGCTTCAAACCGCATTTAGCCACTCCGAATCCGAATTGATTTCAATCGTCCCAACCCGACGCCATTTCATCACAATGGACAAACTTCGTGTCCGGTCCTGACGTAATAACAGGCAACAAACAGCAGTGTCGATTCCGGGAAGTCGCGAGCAAGCGCGGCGGACGGCGATCGGCGCGAAACACAGACACAACCGACCGAACACAAACATGAAGCAAGACCTCTTCCCGCGCCTGACAAGGAAGTTCCGACTTCGGGCATTCACCCTCATTGAATTGCTGGTGGTGATCGCGATCATCGCGATCCTCGCCGCCATGCTGCTGCCGGCGTTGGCCAAGGCCAAGAGAAACGCGATGCAGACCTCCTGCCTCGCCAAGCTCAAGGACATCGGCAACGCCTATCACATGTACCTGGGCGACAACAAGGACGAGCTCCCCTACGCCTTTGGCATCAAGAACCAGGGCGGCACGCACTTCTTCACCTGGGATGAGCTCCTCCAGTCCTACCTCGGCCTCCGCTACTCCATGTCCGACAGCCGCTGGCGTCGCGACTGGTCCCCCGTCCGCAACCAGGACGTGAAACCTGAGGAGAAGGCCTATGTCTGCCCCGCCGACAAGATCCCGGCCGCGGACTGGAACAGCACCAACTGGCGCGGCATTCGTCGCTCCTACGCCATGCCGCAGCACAGCGGCGGCCGCAACGCCGGCTTCATTCTCGGCGTCAACGCCGGCGATCCCGGCAAGCCGCTCGGCGCCGACATCCCGGACAATGACCAGGCCGCCAAGAACCGGGACTGGCCGCCCAACGCCGGCGCACAGACCGGTGTCGGCCTCCTCTGGCAGCAGAATTCCCACGGCCACAACTCCGCGCCCAACGGCGGCGGCTACGTCTGGAAGGACGACCCCAACGACGCCACCCGCGGCTATCGCGGCGACAACAACCAGACCGACATCATCTTCGTCCGCCACCAGTACAACGTGCCGGCCCAGGTCGTACAGGACGGCTCCCAGGTCATCGCGGTCACCGAGCGCATCTACGACGGCAACTACCTCGGCGCCACCGGCTGGTCCGAGATCCCCCGCGCGCAGGACCACATGGCCGCCTACGGCGCCGACGGTCAACCCTGGGGCAGCGGCTGGTCCAAGACCGTGCAGGCGCGCATGCGCATCGGCCCCACGCAGATCCACAGCGCCAGCTGGAACTACCTCTTCGTCGACGGACACGTCGAGTTCAAGCACCCGCGCGGCACGCTCGGCGACATCAATCTCCGCACTGACCGTCATTCCGGCCTCTGGTCGATCGCAGTGGGCGACTAGACCGGCTGACTTGAGGGGCTGAGAATCAATATCCGCGAGACAGTCGGGGCTGGCTGTCCCGCGGATTCTTTTTCACAGGGCTCCCAACCAACGAACCCTCAAGGAGCGCGGGCCACGGTCCGCGCTCCCACCCCCAGGGAGGGGCGACATTCCTGTCGCCCTGCCGGCGCAGCCGGCGCCCCGGCGCACACAATCCCCCAAGCGCCCCCGCCCATTCCGGCTCGCCCCCCCCTTCCCTCGCGCATCTGTGGCCCCTTCCGGGCCACGGCGACAGGAATGTCGCCGCTCCCTGCCAAGACACTCGCAACGGGCGCCAGGCCTTCGGCGACACAAATCGGGCGCACACCCGTCTCAGACACCGAGGGAGGACGGCGAGCCGATCTCAATCTTCCAGAATCTTGTTCCCCGCCAGGCGTTCCCCGATCACGGCTCCGGCGATGGCCAGGCAAAAGGCGATGCCGCCCCCCAGGATCATCTTGAGCGCGCTGAACTGGATCAACGCGTAGGGCGTGAACAGACTCAGGCTCAACATCAACGCCACCGCGCAAAAGGCGCCGGCCGCCGGCTCGTGAATCCGGATCCCCGGTGAAACAAGCCCGATGACAATCCCGCCAATGAAGTAGCTGCCGAGATTCAACAAGCCCTGCAGCATGAACTTGAGGCTCAGCGAGGCATATTTGCCGACGATCAACTTCCCCACCAGACCGCCCAGAGCCAGCTCGATGGCCACAAAGACCGCCATGCTCAGAATCATCCACCGGAATGAAAAAGGGCGGTTCATTGTTCGTCAGGGCCGGTTTCGTCGGCGCTTCCGCCTTCATTTGACTCGGGCCCAGCCTCCCGCTCCATATCGCCGTCCGGCAGTTCCCCTCCCAACGCCGCCTTGGCCCGAGTGATGCCGTCGTTGGCCTCCACCAGACCGGGATCGATCTCCGCCGCGGCGCGATAGGCCTCCAGCGCCTGCTCGAACCGTTCCAGGCTCATGCAGATCTCCGCCTTGGTCAGCTGGATGTCCGCATCGCCGGGAGCCAACGTGACCGCATCCGTCGCCAGGCTCAAGGCCTCCACCAGATTCCCTTCACCCAACCGCTCACGCGCCAACTCCGCCAGGGCCGGCGCCGCGTCGCTGAGCCCGGACAGCTTGCTCTTTTGCAGTTGGCCGGAGAGGAACAGGCTGAAGACGACGACCACAACCAAGGTCAGCGTTCCGACAATCGCCGCCGTCCACCCCTTGTGCTGGGTGACCAGCATCTCGATGCCGTGCTGAAACTGCAGTGTTTCCGCCTGCAATTCGCGCACGGTCTGGTAGCGATCGTCTGGATCCGTCGCCAGGGCCTTCATGGCGATGTTCGAAAGGGTGTCCGGAATCTGGTTTCCCGGGCAGTGCGGCAGGGTCACCGCGGGCACCAGACGGCCGTCCTTGGTCCGTTTCTTGTTCTTCGTCCGGGCGTTGAACACCAGCGGCGGGTCGATCATGCCCTCCATGTTCTTGTAGAGAATCTCGTGCAGGGTTGCGCCGGTCAACGGGGCTCGGAGGGTGAGTATGTTGTAGAGAATGCCGCCCAGGGCAAAAACGTCCGAACGCTCGTCGAGTTCGGTGTTCCTGCCGGCCGCCTGCTCGGGCGCCATGAACTGGGGCGTGCCCATGATGTCCCCCAGGATCGTTCCCGAGAGCTTCTGATGATCCAGGGCCGCCGCGTTCATTCCGGGATGCGCCTGGTCCGTCTCCTCTTCGCGCTGGGCCAGGATCATCGCGAGCCCCCAGTCCATCACCAACACCTGGCCAAACTCCCCAAGCATGATGTTCTCGGGCTTCAGATCGCGATGAATGATCCCCCGCGAATGCGCAAAGGCCACCGCGTCGCAGATCTTCTGGAAGATGGTCAACAACTGCGCGAGCGGATACTCGGCGATGACGTCGGGATCGCCGCGTCGGATCCGCTTGAGCACGAACTCCAGCGTCACCCCCTTCACGTACTTCATCGTGTAGAAGAGCTGGTTCTGATCGTTCACCCCAAGCTCGTAGATGGGCACGATGTTCGGATGGTCCAGCTGCCCCATGACCTGCGCCTCGCGCACAAACCGAAGCAACTGCTCACGCGGCGGCTCCCCTTCGCCGAGGATCACCTTCATGGCGACGTTGCGGCCGATGTTGCGATCCAAGGCCCCATGGATCGCGCCCATCGATCCCTGGTTGAACATGTAGCCCACCTCGTATCTCAGGCCCTTCAACGACTCCTGAACCGAACCGCCGGAGCCTCCCACGCTCACGGGTTGGGGCGGACGCGTGATGAACTCCGTGTCCTCGACCAGCTTGATATCCAGGGTTGCGCCGCCGACCTGGATGCTCTGCGGCGGCCGCACCTGGCAAGGGGCATCCAACCTCGCGCCCCCGACCTGCGTCCCCGTCTCGCTCCCCAGATCCTCAATCTGCAGCGCGTCATCCTCAAACACCAGGATCGCGTGACTGGCCGCGACGTCCGGAACATCCAGCTGAATATGACAATTGGGTCCGGACCCGATGTGGTATTCACCCGGCCCCAGAAGGAATCGCCCCAACCGCGTATCGCCGTGTCTTACAATGATTTCCGCTTCATTCATGGCTGCGCGACCGGTCTGGTTCCACCTCCCCCCCGCTCCGCGCGACAATGGAACCCCGATCGCCGGAATCTTCTTAGCACAGCCTCCATGGAGGCGAAAGCCGCATTCCTTACCCAATATCCGCCGCCAAATGGCACAATGTGTCTTGATCTTGCGCGGCGACAGGCCAATAATCATCCAACTGCCAGCCCTCTGAACCGAACCATGTCCTCCAGTTCTGAAACCCGGATGTCGCCCGCGGTCAAGACCCTGATCGTGGGCCTCGGTATAGCCCTCCTCGTCGGAGCCATCCTTCTGTTGGCTTCAGATTCCGACCGTACCGGCATTGCGTTGTTCGCCATCGGCGTCATCGCCTTCGTCGTCCTCGCCATGCAGATCTGGAGCATCATGCGCGAAAACTACCTGGATTATTTCGCGTTGTCCTCCGACGCCGTGGAGGAGGCGCCCTCGGTCGAATCCGACAAGCCCTTCGCCCGAGAAGATTCCCTCATCCTCGAATGGGCGCGTGAATGCCTGAAGTCAGGACGCAGTCTCGAGGCCGGAATG
This sequence comes from Verrucomicrobiales bacterium, assembly GCA_038126035.1. Taxonomy (GTDB): domain Bacteria; phylum Verrucomicrobiota; class Verrucomicrobiia; order Limisphaerales; family JAYPEY01; genus JAYPEY01. The sequence goes on from JAYPEY010000022.1 coordinate 30,282, forward strand.
AAACTCGAGCGCATCTCCCCGGAACTGCGCAAACACCCGGAGGTCCTCAAACTGCGCTACGAAATCTACAAGCAGGAAAAACGCTGGCATGCCGCCCTCGACGCCGCGCAGGATTACAGCGAGACGGTGCCGACGGACGTCGCCGGCTGGCTGGGCCAGGCGGTCTGCCTGCATGAGATGAAGCTTTCCCAGCGCGCGCTGAACATGCTGCTCAAGGTGGTCGACCGTTTCCCGGAAAACGCGATGATCCCCTATTACATCGCCCTCTTCACCACCGAACTGGGCCGGCTGGAACAGGCCCGGAAATGGCTCTTCCAGGCGCTGGAAATCGGGGACAAGGCCAAACTCATCTCCCACGCGCTCAATGAGACGGACATGGAGCCGCTCATGCACTTCCTCGGTCGCAAGGCCATGATCGAGAAGCTCGTCTCCGGCGGTCTCAGCGGCGCGGAACTCACCGCGATGGATTTCGCCGCCGGTCAGGGAATTCCCCACGGAGGCTGGTGCCCCCGGGCCCGCGCCGGCGAGGACGGCTACGCGCAGAAGAAATACAACCTCAAGGAAACGCCCAGCTCCGGTTACCTCCAGCGCACCGAGTGGAACGTGCGAGGCTCCGACGGCACCGTGATCTTCTCCATCGGGGACGAGCTCACCGGCGCCAGCGCCCGGGTCAAGGAATTCACCCAGGCCTACGGGAAGCCCTGCCTGCACCTCAAACGCGACCACCCGCCGGCCACGCAGGCCCAGCATCTCCTCGCGTTCCTGCATCAGCACCACATCCAGACCCTGAATGTCGCCGGCAGCAGCGCCTCCAAGGAACCCCATATCGGCGAATTCGTGAAGGAGGTGCTCGATCGCGCCTTCATGGCCAAGCTCAAGTGGATCCTCGAAACCGCCGGTTCGGAGGACTCCCAGGACGCCTGAACGCCGCCAACCGCTTCCCGCATTCACCGCGCGCCGACGTCGACGCCCCGCCGCCCGCTTTACTGCCGTCCCATGAGTTCTTCCCCCAGGATCTACACCTACAAGAACTGCGGAACCTGCCGCAAGGCCGTCAAATACCTTGCCGCCAGAAAGATCGCGTTCACCGAGATTCCCATCCGCGAAACACCGCCCAAGAAGGCCGAGTTGAAGAAGATGCTGAAGCTGTATGACGGCGACCTGCGCCGGCTCTTCAACACCTCCGGCGGCGATTACAAGGCCCTCACCCTCAAGGACAGACTGCCCGCCATGTCCATCGACGAAGCCGTTGACCTCCTGGCCGCCAACGGCAACCTCGTCAAGCGCCCCTTCGCGTTGATCGGCGATCAGGGTCTCGTCGGCTTCAAGGAACCGGAATGGGACGCCGTGTTCGGCTGATTGACCGCCGGCAACACCTGCTGAATCATGGCAATCCTGGACATCAAACCGGCCGACTCCTGCAGATACGACATGATCGCCCTCGGGGAGGTCATGCTGCGCCTGGACCCCGGCCACGGCCGCATCCGCGCCGCCCGCGAATTCAAGGTCTGGGAGGGCGGCGGCGAATACAACGTCGCGCGCGGCCTGCGCCGCTGCTTCGGACAGCGAACCGCCGTCGTCACCGCCTTCGCCGACAACGAGGTCGGACGCCTCGTCGAGGACCTCATCCTGCAGGGCGGCGTCGATGTCTCTCACATCGTCTGGCGCGCCTACGACGGCATCGGCCGCGACGTCCGCAACGGCCTCAACTTCACCGAGCGCGGCTTCGGCGTGCGCGGCGCGGTCGGCGTTTCGGATCGCGGAGCCACCGCCGCGTCGCAACTCCGCAAGGGCGACATCGACTGGGAGGATATTTTCGGAAACCATGGCGCGCGCTGGTTCCACACCGGCGGCATCTACGCCGGCCTTTCCGAAACCACCGCCGACGTAATCGTCGAGGCCGTCCAGTGCGCCAAGAAACACGGCACGATCGTCTCTTACGATCTCAACTACCGCCCCTCGCTCTGGAAGACCATCGGCGGCCCCGAAAAGGCGCAGGAGGTCAACCGCCGCATCGCGCAACACGTCGATGTCATGATCGGCAACGAGGAGGACTTCACCGCCTGCCTCGGCTTCAAGGTCGAAGGCGTCGATGAGAACATTTCCAGCATCGAGATCGACGCCTTCAAGGCGATGATCGAAACCGCGGTGCAGACGTTTCCAAACTTCAAGGTCACCGCCACCACCCTGCGCGCGGTCAAGAGCGCGACAATCAATAACTGGAGCGCCATCTGCTGGGCCGACGGGACTTTCCATGAATCCATCAAGCGTCCGAACCTCGAGATCTTCGACCGCGTCGGCGGCGGCGACAGCTTCGCGTCGGGGCTCATTTACGGCCTCATGCAGGCCGGCGATCCTCAACTCGCTGTCGATTACGGCGCCGCCCACGGCGCCCTGGCGATGACCACTCCCGGCGACACCTCCATGGCGACCCTCAAGGAGGTGGAGAAACTCGCGTCCGGCGGCAACGCCCGCGTGGCGCGCTGAGTCATTCTCCAAATGAGGCCGACATGATCCACGCGCCTGCGCATCGCCTCGCCCGCACTGGCTGGGCAATGGGCAAAGGAAGATTCCGTGCCCCGCCTTGGCGGGCATTACCGCCGCGATCCCCGAATCTCAGCATGCGAGCGTAGCGAAGCCCTGCGCGCAATGGCTCCCGAAGCCCTAATCATCGACGTTTGCAAGCGTCTCCTCCTCTCACGCCGCTTCCTTCAACAACCCCACCAGTTCCGAAACATCCGACTCGTTCTCATCCTTCCGCCATGCGGCGAAGAACGTGAGATGCATCCGCGGCTTGCGCATCTTCACAAACACAACTCCCGAATGCGGCAGGCGATCCACATCCGCCGGCAGGACCGCGACACCCGCCCCGCCGGCCACCATCCCCAGGGCTTCGGACAAACCGTCGGCCTTCACACGCACATCCAGAGCAAATCCCGCGCGCTCGCTCAACTCGCGAACCAGTTGCGGCCGGCCGGGAAAATGCCGCTCGTTCAGACTGACAAAAGGCTCGTCCGCCAATTCCGTCAGATCGATCGACTTGCGCAGAGCCAATACGTGATGATCAGGCAAAACAATACTCAGCGGCGTCCTGTGAATGGCCGTCGCCGCGAACTCCTTCTTCAATTCCGGGCAGACAGTCCCGATCAGGGCCAAGTCAATCTCACCTGCCCGCAAAGCGGCTTCCTGTTGCCGCGGGCTCATTTCCCGAATCTGCAAGCAGACGCCCGATTGCCGCTCATTGAACCGCCGCATGCCTTCGGCCAAAAATCCCGGCAGGGCCGTCGGAATGAACCCGACCCGCAAGGCCTTGCGCGGCTTGTCCGAAAGCCGCTTCATGGCCGACACCATGACATTGGCCCGCCGCAGCAGATCCTTCGCATGCGTCAACGCCGTCTCCCCGCTCTCGGTGACTCTCATTCCCTGCGACCCGCGGTCGAAGAGCCTCACTCCCAACTCCTCCTCCAGATCACGCAATTGCCGTGAGACCGCCGGTTGCGAGATGTTCAACCTCGCCGCCGCGCGACTGACGCTGCCTTCCTCGGCCGCCGTGACAAAATATTTGAGGTGTCGCAGTTCCATGCCCATAACCCAAAAGCATACCCGCCACAAAAACAAGGTATTGGTCGCAGCGGCTCGCTTCCGCCAAGGTGTTCCCATGACGACAGCAACACCGCAAACGGGCGGCGACTCAACAACCTGGACCGTCCGCAAACGCCCGGCGGAAGAACGCGGACGCGCCGAACACGGATGGCTGCGCGCGCGCTTCACTTTTTCCTTCGCTGAATACTTCGATCCGGACCACATGGGCTTCCGCTCATTACGGGTGATGAACAACGACATCATCGAGCCGGGCGGCGGGTTCCCCACGCACCCGCACAAGGACGCCGAGATCTTCACCTACGTCGTCTCCGGTCAAATGGAACACCGCGACAGCATGGGCAACGGCTCCGTTATCACACCCGGCAACCTGCAGTACATGAGCGCCGGATCCGGTGTGCGCCACAGCGAGTTCAACCCTTCCAAGGACACGCCCACCGAGCTCTACCAGATCTGGCTGCGCCCCGATCAACCTGGCGGCGCGCCTCGCTACTCGGAAAAACTTCTGGGCGAGGACGCGGCCGGGAATGCGCTCACCCTGCTCTTCGCCGGAACGCCCGGAGAGGGCGCGACCGCCATCCGGCAGAATGCCGAGATCTCCTTCGGTCGACTCGACTCCGGACAATCGCTCACAACCCCGTCTGACACCGAGCGCCCCCACGCCTGGCTGCAGGTCATCGAAGGCGAACTCGAGCTGCTTGGCGAAACGCTTGGCCGCGCAGACGGTCTCGCCGTCACCGCTCATCCCGAGCCGATCGAAATTTCAGCGGCGAAGCACGCCCAGTTCCTTTTCTTTCGCCTCGTCTAAAGCTGGACGAACACGCTCGAACCCAAGCAAAACCGCACGCCTGACAGAAACAGAAATACACTCATGAAGATCCTCGCCTTCGGAGCCTCCACCAGCTCCCAGTCCATCAATCGCACATTTGCCAATCATGTCGCCGCCCGGATCCCGGATGCCGAGGTCACCACCCTCGACCTGCGCGATTTCATACTTCCGATCTTCAGCGCGGATGAAGAGGAGGCTCACGGCATTCCCGACGACGCCAGAAAGTTCCTCGACCAGATCCGTTCGCACGACGCCATTGTCATTTCGCTCGCCGAACACAACGGCTCCTACACCGCCGCCTTCAAGAACCTCTACGATTGGGCCTCCCGCGCCGAATACGAGGTCTGGGCCGACAAGCCCATGTTGTTGTTGTCCACCTCGCCCGGCGCACGCGGAGGCGCCACGGTCATGGAATCCGCCAAGACGACCTTTCCACGCATGGGTGCCCAACTGAAAGCGACCTTCAGCCTGCCGTCCTTCTACGACAACTTCTCCGTCGAATCGGGCGTGACGAATGAAGAATTGGCCGCCGGTCTCCACAATGCGCTGGCGGCATTCGGCGCAGAATGACACGCCCCTACCGGACGAGCGTCGGAGTTTATCCCCAGCCCCTCAAAAAGGGTCTCGCCCCCTTTCCAAGAAAGCGCCGGGAGATTCCAGGTCCCCAGCTCCAGGACGCTTTGACAAGGGAATGATGACAAAGGAATGGGCCCCATCGATTCCCTAGTCTTCGTTCCCTTGCCTATTGAGGTTCAGCGGCGCGTTTGACGGTTGCGGGAAGCCTCTCTGTGAACCGGGCCGTCGGAGCGCGGTTGTGCCCCGGCTCCGGGATCAGCCGCAGCAGCCTTCGATCTGCAGGCGCGCCAGAACTCCCTTGGCTTTGGTCGTCGTCAATTTTGGCAAACCTTTCTGCAAAAATCGGCAAGGCTTCCTTTCGAATTCTGATTCGACTTGATAAGTCTATTGAACAGAACAACCGGCCGCTTCTTGGCGGACCCGGGACAGACGACCACAGTTGCAACCCCAAACATCCGACGCACACAAACGACATCCGATGAAATCCATGAAACGCCTCGCCATCACGTTCGGCCTCGCCGGTCTTACCTTGGGCCTCGCCCAAACCGCCGCCGCCGCCGACAAGGTCGACTTCGGCAAACAGATTTACCCGCTGCTCAAGGACAAGTGCCTGAGCTGCCACGCGCCCCCCTACAAGGACGCCAAGTCCGGCCGCACCAAGAAACCGAAGGGCGGCGTCCGGCTGGACAAGATCGACCTGATCAAGGCCGGCTACGAAAACGACGATGACCAGAAGGTCTTCGCGGTGGTCGCCGGCAAGCCGGAAAAGAGCACGGCCTACACCACCTCTGCCCTCCCGGCCGACCACGAGAACATCATGCCTCCCAAGGGTGATCCGCTCACCAAGGAACAACTCGCCATGCTCAAGAAATGGATCGCTGACGGCGCTGACTACGGCGGCTTCAAGGCCCCCGATTACGTCAATCCCAATGCAAAGTAACCTGCGGAAAAACTCTCCATCGAAGGCGGCCGACGAAAGTCGGTCGCCTTTTTCATTTCCCCTGGCCGGCCGTCAGGCTCAGGCAGACCAGGTCGCCCAACGCGTTGCGGCAATACAACCGCCCCTCCGCCTGGGCGGGCGGCGTCCAGCATTTCCCCTCCAGGACCTTGACTCGCGCCATCTCCTTCCACTTCGCCGAATCCGCCTCTCCCACGATCAACTCGCCGGCCGCGGACAGGATGACGAGTCTGCCATCCACGGCGATCAGTGAACCAAAGCCCACGCCGGTCTCCGCCCAGGCCTCCTCGCCGGTCGCGAATGAGACACACTTCAAGGCCGGTTCGCGGGCATTCTCATCGCCGTCGATGCCGTAGACAAATCCTCCGATCTTCACCGGGACCGTGAGTTGCGATCGCAATGCCTTGCCTTTCCAGACCAGTTCCGCTTCCTCGGCAGCGTGTTTCAACAGCGCGCATCCCTTGCCATAGCCGCTGGTGATGAAAATCCGTTCTCCCTCGACCACCGGGTCGCAGGCATTCATGCCGTAGCGCGTCAACCACCTATGCGACCAGACGATCTCCCCGCTCTCCAGATCGACCGCGCTGAAGTATTTCCCGGAACTGAAGATCCCAAACCGTTTTCCGTCCTTTTCGAAGACCACCGGCGTGGAATACCCCGCCTCCTCAGGTCCTGATTGCCAGATGGTCCGGCCCGTCAATTTGTCCAGGGCCATGCCGGCCTCGCCGACATTGAGCAGCAGTTGTTTTCCATGAATCGCGGGCGAACCCGCATACCCCCAGCCCGGCGCCGGCATCTCCCCTTCCTCCGCCAGATCGCGGGACCAAAGAACCTTCCCATCCGCAACGGCCAGGCAGAATACCTGTCCCAGACGGCTGATGGTGTAGACGCGATCGCCGTCCACCGCCGGGGTCGAGGTCGGCCCGCCCTCGAACAAATTCGGATCGAGCGGGCAGTCGTAGCTGTGCTTCCAGATCGAATCCCCCGTCTTCGCGTCCAGGCAATGCACGGAATCCTTGTCGCCATCGTTGCCCATGGTGAACACGCGCCCCTTCGCGATCGCCATCGAGGAAAAGCCGGTCCCCACGGCGGCCTTCCACAAGACTTTCGGGCCGCTCTCCGGCCAGGCAAACGAAATGCCGGCCTCGCGGGAGGCGCCGTTGCGCTCCGGCCCTCGCCAATTGGGCCAGTCAGCTGCCGGAAGGGATGTCGCCAGGCAAGAAATCGACGCAGCTGCCACCAGGGCGAATGAGACGCCAGCCTTCGCAGAGCTTCGTCTCGACAAGCCTGCGCCTCGCGTTGCTCGCTCTGGCTGAGAAATCGGCAAACCCGCAGGCTTGCCCCACCTCGGTGGCGGAGTGTTTCTGAAGCGCGCGTTCATTTCGCGGACGCGACTTTCCTCTCCTCTTCGCGATGCGTCGCATAGGTCACCGCAACCTCTTCCAACAGACGACGCATGTTCGCGCCCGAGCCGGAGAACGCCTCCTGAAGCCGTTCCAGCGCGTCGGCCCCGTAAGCCTGAACCGGCTGCTTGGCGACATGGTTGAACAACTGAATCACAAAGCCGCGCTGGGCCGAGACGCTGTTCGCCGCGAACTCCGCCAGATCGCGCGCGCCCTCGAGTTTGACGATCTCGCCGCTGTCGGTCTGATACTCCGCCGCGGCGTCGATCGGCTTGTTCACCTCCTCCTCCTGCGTCCGGAAGCGGCCCACCGCGTCGTAGTGCTCCAGGCTGAAGCCGAGGGGGTTGATGATCGCATGGCAGTTCTGACAGGCGCGGGGCTTGGTCAACTCCGCAACCTTCTCCCGCATGGTCTGGTTAGGCTTGAATTTCTGGTCCGTAAACGACACCGCGGCGGGCGGCGGCTTCAAGGTCCGACCCAGCATGTTCCGCGTGATGAACACGCCGCGATGGATCGGCGAGGTCGAATCGTTGTAGGCGAAGGTCGTCAGCAGATAGGGATGCGTCATGACGCCCGTCCGTTGCTTCGCGTCAAATGAGACCTTCTCAAACCCAGGTTTCTCTGGCTCCTCGAAATCGTAGAACTTCGCCAACCGCCTGTTCACATACAGGTGGTTCGCCAGAAGAATCTGCCGATAGTCCGAGGTCTCGCTCCAGAGCACGTCCTCCACGAACAGATCCAACGAGGTCCGCAGATCCGAGATGATGTTCTCATCAAACCCCGGGAAACGCTTCTTGTCCTTCGCCAGGTCCTCGACCTCATCCATCTTCAGCCATTGGTGAAAGAACTCCCGCATCTTGGCGCGCGCCCGCGGATCGCGGACCATGCGCAGCGTCTGCGCCTTCACCTGTTCCGCCGTTTTCAATTTCCCATCCGCCGCCGCCTTCAACAACGCCGCGTCCGGCAATGAATCCCAAAGCCCCAAGGCCAAACGGCTCGCGATCGTATGGGCATCGGAGCCCCTCGTCCCCAGTTCCGGGTAAAGGAACGCCGGCGACTTCAAGCTCAACAGAACCGAACGCTTCACCGCGGTGTCCAGATCCTCCGCCCGCTCAAACTGCGAATCCACAACCAGCTTCGCCTCCCCCTCGCTCAATGGTCGACGGAAGGCCCGCTCCGCAAAGACCCGACAAAACGCCTTCACCTTCTTTTCGCGCTCCGGATCATTGTCCTTTGTCTTCGCCAATTGCCCCAGGTATTTCACCACGGTGTTGGCGGTTTCGATCGCCGACCGCGTCGTCGCCTCGTCCCAGGCCTTCGACACCGCCGCGCCTCGCGGATACCCGACACTGCCGTCGTCCGGTGGAAAGGGCGTGGAGACCACGAGGGTCGATCGCGCGCCGTCGGGACTGAGACTGCGCGAGGGAATCGTCTGTTCCACCTTGTGCGGCGGCTTCCAGCGCAACTCGATCGACGCGGTCTTGTCCTTGTATTTGAAGAAGTCGAGTTTCAACGGGTAGCGACGCCCGCCGAGCAGGTGGACTTTTGCGGAATGTTTCGTCGGCTCGCCGCCCAGTGCGACCCAGCCGTCGATGGTCGGCGTATCGGAGGAATTCACCCAGAGCTTGAAGCCGTTCTCCGTCCGGACAATGAACTCATATTCGCCTGAATCCTCGATCCGTATCGACCCCGACCAGGTCATCGAGAATTCCTCCGCCTTGAACACCTTGTCGTCCGGACTGCCCTCGCCAAACTGGAACCGGATCCGCGGATCCACCCGATCGAAGGCCTTGTGCTTGCTGCTGTAGCCGCGCGACTTGAAATAGGTCCCGCGCAGGCCGCGCTTGTCGCTGGCTCCATTGAAACCGACAAAGCTCGAGATCAGGTCAGCGACGCTGTTCTGGTATTGCCGAACGGTCAACCGCGACAACTCGATGCGCGCCGGCATGTTTCGCGCCTGCGCCGCCGGAGAGTAGAAGGCGTCATGGATGTATCGCGCCACGGCCAGGGCGTCCGCGTCCTCGCACAACCCGGGTTTCTCCTCCGGCATGGAGCGATGAATGATCCGCTTGAGGCGATCGACCGACTTGTCGCCGGTCAAGGGATCGTCGTATTTGCCCTTCACGCCTTCACCACGCGCGCCGTGGCAATCCGCGCAGAGCTTCTGGTAGATGGCGTGGCCGCGCCCGGGCTCCTCCGCGCCTTGGGCCGCCAAAGCGCCCAACGCCAGCCAGACACCAGCCAGTCCGTTCAGAAATTGTCGAGTCAGTCGTCGCATCGATTCAATTCGATTGGTTAACCATTCCAGTCACGAATCCGCAAGTTCATACAGACGTTGCGGCGGCGGGGCTATTCATCGGCCTCAATCCGAGGCCCGGTGGGGCGAAGCTCCCGCTCACCTGAGCCGAATGCACGGATTTACAGACCCTTGTCCCAATCCGGAAGAGGCATGGACCGGGATGCAGCCGCAAACAACGCGTCTCCAGATCGCACGCCCGGCTCAGCGGGAGCTTCTCCCCACCGGGAAGGGAGCATTCCCACAACATCCCCGTCCAATGCTTGAACGAACCAACATGAAGACCAACAAAACCTGCATCACCGCCATTGCCGGCATCGCCCTGCTGCTTGCAGCGTCCGGCTGCCAATCCGACAAGGATCCCTCACTGACTGTCATTCCCGGACCAGGCAAACCGCTGGCCGCGGCCGACCAGATCCCGACCTCCCCGGACAACACCCCCACGAGAACACAAATCAACCTCGTCGAATCCGAGCCAATCGACACCGAGCCTATCGCGAAACCAACCCCGGATCCCTCCGAAACAGATCCGGACTCAAAGAGCTCCCCTTCAAAAGGAGCCTCCAACACCCCGCGCGTCGCCACTGAACAGGAACTCCCCACCCGCATCCGCTTCGGCGACTTCTGGCTCGATGCCGATGCCTTGAAGTCCGACACCGTCTACTTCGCCTTCGATCGCTCCGACATCGGGACCGCCGAACTCGTCAAGATCGAGGAGGTGGCCGTGTATTTGAAGACGCAGACCGGAAACGCGGTCCTGGTTGACGGCCACTGCGACGACCGAGGCACGGAGGAATACAACCGCGCCCTCGGCGAACGCCGCGCGCTGACGATTCGCGAACTGCTCATGAGCATGGGGGTCGCTCCCGACCGCATCCACACCCGCAGCCTCGGCGAGGACCGCCCTGCGGAGACAGGCCAGACCGAATTCGCCTGGTCGCGCAACCGCAGAGGCGAATTCGCGCTCCTCGTCCCGGTCGCTCCGGATAGCTGATGCGCCACGCCTCGTAGAACGGAATTCATTCCGTTTCTTGCGCGTCCGGACTTGCAAGGCCAACTCCCGTCGCGCCCCAAACCGAACGGCAACGCCAAAGCCCCTTCTTCCTCCAACGGCAAGCAAACGGAATGAATTCCGTTCTACATCCGAGCGCGCCCTCTCACCTCCCAATCCGCCACTGCTCAATCAACGGCCCTTCGCTTCCCGCAACCGGGTCCATCGTCGGCAGCGGCGTCCAGGCGATCACTTCGAGACAATTGGGTCGTTCGCCCGGATCGCCCTACTTCATGTCGGGGCTCGGTCCCGGCGGATAGGCGCCCACGACGCCGAAGTCGGAACTGCCGCGCAACTTCTTGTGTCCCACGCCGGACGGAATCACCACCACCGCCCCGGCCTTCACCTCGACCTCCACGCCCTGCTCCCCACCAAACAAAACCGTCGCCGATCCGCTGAAACATCCCAGGACCTCATGCGCCTCGGCGTGGTAGTGGTGATAGCCGAACACGCCGTTCACCCAAGAGTTCCCCCAGTTGTTGCGGTGAAAGACCTCCAGGATCAACGAAGCGTCACGCCTTGAGTCACCGGAAAGGTCGAAGGCGTCGGAATAGATCAACAACGGCAATTCCGGGTTGTTGGGAATGCTCCCGTCGTCGGGAAGGTGATGGGTGATGACGTCGGGAAAAGGCATGCGCTGAGAAGTAACCGTCAACTCTGAGGATCGCAAGCGCCGTGCCAAGGAGGGGCGGTATTCCCTCCGCCCTGCCTGCGCAGCAGGCACACGAGCGCGCGAATCCGAAAATACCCGCTCCTTCACATCGGCTGGGCGGGATTCGCCGTCGCTGGGCTGCACACGATTGTTCAAGCTCTCAATCCAGCGTGGTGGCCGCCGCCCGCCATAGAGCGAGAGGCGCAACGAAGAACGCTGCTGGAACGGGTTGTCTCAGGCACCGGAGCCGAAGACGACTGGCCCAAACCAAGCGCCGGCGGCGTATCCGGGAATTCTTACAGCTTTTCGCGGAAGATCGCTGACCGGATTTATGAGATTCACTGAGCCGGGCGCTATCGTCTCCTTCAATACAGGTTTCACCACAGGCCCGGAGGGCCGCTGCGAAGGTAGCCGGTCGGTGGAGGAAGCAAAGCGACCGGAACCACCGGTCAATTCACCCGTGAAGGATCCCGCCCCGGCAGGGGCGGCAGAACCACCGACCGGGCGAACCCCCACGCATACAATTCTCACCGCCCCTACCGGGGCGTGTGGTTGTTGATTGTTATGGTCCGGTGGTTACAGTCGCACCGCTCCTTCCACCGACCGGCTACCATCGGATCGCCCCTTCGGGGCTTTCGGCGGCAGGAATACCGCCGCTCCATGGCTTCGAATCAGAGCCTCCTCACGTCGGCTGCTACGAGCGGTCGCTACGCCACCATCTTCTTCAACACCGACGCTTCCCTTGCGATCGTCGTCAAACGCATCGCCGCGCCTTGGTGGAGATAATTCAGCTTCGTGTGGTCGATGCCGAACAGGTGCAGCATCGTGGCCTGGAAGTCGTTCACATGCACCGGATCGACCGCGGGCTCCCAGCCGATCTCATCGGTCTCGCCGTAGCTCAGGCCGCCCTGGCAACCACCGCCCGCCATCCAGGCAGAGAACGCCTTGGGATGATGATCGCGGCCGCTGATCTTCTTGTAGCCCGGCCGGTTCTCGCCCAAGGAGGTGCGGCCGAATTCACTGCCCCAGACCACCATCGTGGAATCCAGCAACCCGCGTTCCTTTAGATCGCCGATCAGGGCGGCAATCGGCTGGTCGGCCATGCCGCAGTTGTGCTCCAAGCCCTCGTCGAGTCCGGAGTGATGATCACAGCTCGCGTGGAAGATGTTCACGAAACGCACGCCGCGCTCGACCATCCGCCGCGCCAGAAGGCAGTTGTTGGCAAAGGTTGAGTAGGTGCCCGGGCCGCCGCCGCGATTGCCCTTCTTCTTCGGGTCCGGACGGTTCACCCCGTAGGCGTCGAGGGTCGATTGTTTCTCACCGGAAAGGTCCATCAGTTCCGGCGCCGCCGCCTGCATACGGAAAGCGAGTTCGTAATTCGAGATGCGGCCCTGGATCTCGGCGTCGCCCGTCGCATCAAACTGCTTCTTGTTCAAGGCCGCCAAGGCGTCGAGCCCCTTGCGTTGCAGCGAGGTGGGCAGGCCGTCGGGATTGGCCAGGTTGAGAATGGGCGATCCGGTGGTCCGGAAGCGCACCCCCTCATGAATCGACGGAAGAAACCCGCTCTGCCAGAGCGTCGCGCCCCCGCTGGTGCCCCGCCCCGCGGTCAGAACCACGTAGCTCGGCAGGTTCTGGTTCTCCGTGCCGAGCCCGTACGACAACCACGACCCCGCCGAAGGGAAGCCCCACATGGACGTGCCGGTCTGCATGACCAACTGCCCGGGGTGATGATTGAACTGGTTGGTCTGCATGGTCTTGATCATGCAGATGTCGTCCGCGCGCCTGGCGAGGTTCGGAAGCAGGTCGGAGAACCACATACCGCCCTGACCGTGCTGCTTGAACTCCCGCGAACTGCCGAGCAGCGTCGCCGAGTCCTTCTGCAGGAAGGCGAAGCGCATGTTCTTCAGCATGTCCTCGGGCAGCTTCTTGCCGTTGAACTCCTTCAGCTTCGGCTTGAAGTCGAACAGGTCGAGCTGCGACGGCGCGCCCGCCATGAAAATGAAGATGCAGGCCTTGGCCTTGCCTGGAAAATGCGTCGGCTTCGGCGCCAATGGATTCGCCGCCGCGCGCGCCTGATCGGCGGCCAGCATCGAGGTCAATGCCGCGCCGCCCGGGCCGCTGGCCGAGGTGGTCAGAAACTGGCGGCGGGTCTGAAGGAGGGATTCGCTTTGCGGGTTCATGGCATTCAGGAACGGGTCATGAATTCATCGAGATTGAGCGCCACGCGGACGGCGGCCACCCAGGCGGCGTTGTCGGCCGCGGAGACGCGACCGGCGCGGTGAGGGCCGATCAACCTGGCCGCGTCTTCGGCCTGCTTGGCGTAGTAGGCCTTCGCCTCGGCCAGCAACCCGGCCATGGCCTTCCTTTCATCCACGTCGCAGGGACGCCCCAGTGCGAGAGCAAAGGCGCAATCGATCCGCGCCGCATCGTCGGGCAGCGACGCGTCGTTCAACAACCGTTTGGCAAAGGCCTGCGCAGCCTCGTGAAAGACCTCATTCTGCAGCGTCGTCAGGGCCTGCAGCGGCGTGTTGGAAATACCCCGCGCCGGGCTGGTCATGCTGGCATCGGGACAATCGAAGGCCACGAGATTCGGATCGGGCGCCGTGCGCTTGAAAAAGGTGTAGAGCCCGCGCCGGTAGCGATCCTCGCCCGGCGAGGTCTTCCACTTGAAGTTGTTGGCATAGCTCAGGGCTGCGACGTCCGCCGCCAACGGCGGAAACACGCTGGGCCCGCCGGTCTTTTCCGACAACAGCCCCGCCGTCTGCAGGAACAGGTCGCGCACAATCTCCGCCTCCACCCGGAAGCGCGCCTGCCAGGCGAGCAGCCGGTTGTCAGGATCGCGTTCCGCCAGTTCCGGACGCGCATGGGAGCTCTGCCGATAGGCCGCCGAGCGCACGATCAGGCGGATCAGGCTTTTCCGACTCCACTTCGCGTCATGCATGAAATGGTGCGCCAACCAATCCAGCAATTCCGGATGACTCGGGACGGCGCCGCGCATCCCGAAGTCGCGCACGGAATTGACCAGCGGCGCGCCAAACAAACGCATCCAGACCTTGTTCACCGTGACGCGCGACGTCAGCGGGTTCTCCGGAGCCACCAGCCATTTCGCAAAATCCAAACGGTCCGCTTCCGATTTCCCTCCCGCGTCCACCTGTGGAAACGCCGACGGAACAGCCGGCTTCACCTCGCCCGATTCCTTGTCCGGTTGCAGAAAACTGCCGCGATGAAAAAGATAGGTGACGCGCCGGTTCTCTTTGCGCTCGCCCAACACCCGGGTGAAGCCCTTGTCATTGTCGTAGCGGCGCATCTGCGTGAGCTGCCCCTGCAGCTTCGTGGCCAGGTTCTTGTCCGACACCTGCTGTTCGATCAGGTCCGCAATCGGGCCCCACTTTTTCGCGCGCTCCTCCAACCGTTTTTTCGCGTCCGTGGGCGGCGTTCCGGCAAAGACCGCCACCGGGTCCGTGTTGTTGAAGAAGGCATACACCCGATAAAAGTCACGCTGGCTCATCGGGTCGTAGGGGTGGTTATGGCAGGAGGTGCATTCGACGGTCGTCGCCAGCCAGACCGCGCCGATCGTTGTCACCCGGTCCGCCACACGCTTGGTCCGGTCCTCCTCCGCATCGACGCCGCCTTCGAGGTTGTATTGGCACATCAGGTGAAACTGCGTCGCCACGCGGTCGTCGATCGAGGCGCCGGGCAAAAGGTCGCCCGCAATCTGCCGGATCGTGAACTCGTCGAAGGGCATGTCGGCATTGAGCGAATTGATCACCCAGTCGCGATAGTGAAAAGCGTCCGCGCGGGCGCTGTCCTTTTCGTAACCCGACGAATCCGCGTAACGCGCCTCGTCCAGCCAGTGCCGCCCCCAGCGTTCGCCGAAGTGCGGACTGTTCAACAGTTCATCCACCGCCTCGCTGTAGAGCCGTTCGCGCTCAACACCTCCCGCTTTGTCCCACGCCGCCGCAAACGCGTCCGAACGCGCCGCATCGGGAGCCAGTCCGATCAGGTCCAGCGACAGCCGCCGCAGCAGGGTCCGCGGCGCCGCTTCGGACGAAGGCTTGATCCCCTCCGATTCCAGGCGGGCCAACACGAAGCGATCCACGGCATTGCGCACCCAATCCGCCCGCTCGACCGCCGGCGGCTGCGGATTTGCGATGGGCTTCAACGACCAGTGCTCCGGCCACTTGGCGCCCTCCGCCACCCAGCGTTTCAACACATCGATGTCCGCGCCCGAAAGCGGCTCCTCCGGGGGCATCCGGTCGTCCTCATCATCGGTGATCAACCGAACGATCAGCTCACTGGCTTCGGCGTCGCCTTCGACGATCGCCGGCGCGCCGGACTTGGTGTCCGCGAAGGCGTCCGATCGCGTCGCCAGGCTCAGCCCCCCCTTCTTCTTCACGCCGCCATGGCAACTGGCGCAATGCTCCGCCAGGATCGGCTGCACATCGCGTTGAAAATCCACGGAGCCGGGCGCGGCAAATGCCGCCGCGGGAAGGAGGGAAACGAAAAGGGCGCGAGTGAATGAACGAAGAGGGGTGGTCGCTTTCATGGTCGGGCTCAACTGCGATGCACTCTGCACATTGCGCCAAACCTAGCTCCGCCCCGACCACCCGCTGTGCGGATGTTGCCATTCTTCAATCGGATTCCGCCTCCCCGGACCGCGGGTCTGCCGCCTGTAGAACGGGATTCATCCCATTTGCAGCGCGCCCAGACTGACAAAGACAACGACCAGCACGCTTCGGACCAGACGACCGCACTCCAAGACGCTGCCCCGCATTCCATGACGCCCTTTATTTCCCCCACTTGACCCTAACCCGCAATTGGCCAAAAGATCGCCCATGCCTCGAAACCGCTCATGGCTGATTCTCGCGGTCGCCGCGCTCTTGCCGAGTCTCACCCTCGCCGCCGAGCCCAAGCCCGCCCCCTTTCCCTCCATCCCGCCCAAGTCTCCCGCCGAGGCCCTGAACACCTTCCGCCTTCAAGAAGGCTTCCGCATGGAACTGCTGGCCGCCGAACCGCTGGTCACCGATCCGGTGGACATGGTCTACGATGAAAACGGCCTGGCCTATGTCGTGGAGATGAGCGACTACCCCTATACCGACGCCAAGGCGCACGAGGCCTGGAAGGACAACACCACCGACGCCCCCATCGGCCGCGTCCGCATCCTCGAGGACACCGACGGCGACTGGAGGTTCGATCGCGGAACCATCTTCGCGGAGAAGCTCTCCTGGCCCACCGGCATCGCCTGTTGGAAGGGCGGCGTCTTCGTCCTCGCCACCCCGGATATCTGGTATTTCAAGGACACCGACGGCGACCGGAAGGCGGACATCAAGCGCAGGGTCTTCACCGGCTTCCGCAAGTTCAACGTGCAGGCCGTGATGAACAACCCCAAGTGGGGACTCGACCATCGTCTTTACATCGCCGGCTCCAGCAACGGCGGCTCCATCCGCCCGGGCGACAACGCCGATTCCAAGCCCGCCATCCTGCGACGCAACGATTTTGCCATCGATCCGAACACCGGCGACTTCGAAATCCTCGCGGGCGGCGCGCGTTTTGGGAACACCTTCGACGACTGGGGCAAACGTTTCATCTGCAACATCCGCAACCCCGTCCAGCACGCCGTCCTGCCGAACCGCTACCTCGCTCGCAACAAACACCTTCCCGTGCGCAGGTCCATCCACGACGTCGCCGAATCCGGTGATCGCGTGCCGGTGTATCCCATCAGTCCACCGGAGCCCTGGCGCGCCTTTCGCGCCAGCCAATGGGCCACGCTCATGGACCGCCAGTATCCCCGCAGCGAACTCGCGCCCCAGGGCTACTTCACCTCCTCCAGCGGTTTGACCGTCTATCGCGGCTCCGCCTACCCGGAATCGTTCTACGGAAACGTCTTCATCGGCGAAGTCGCCAACAACCTCACGCATCGGCAGATCCTTGGGCAGGATGGCGTCACCTTCAAGGCCGCGCCCGCGCATGAGAAGGCCGAGTTCCTCGCCTCAACCGACAACTGGTTCCGTCCGGTCAACTATCTCAACGCGCCCGATGGAACCCTGCACCTCTGCGACATGTACCGGGAAAACATCGAACATCCCTGGTCCATCCCCGACGACATCCGCGCGCGTCTTGATCTCGAAAGCGGACGCGACCGGGGGCGCATCTATCGCGTGACGCCGCCCGGCGATTTCAAGCCCGGCAAACCTCCCCGCCTGGGCAGAGCATCCACCGCAGAACTCGTCGCCCTGCTCGCGCATCCCAACGCCTGGCAGCGTGAGACAGCCCATCGCCTGATCTTCGAGCGGCAGGCCGCCGATGCGGTGAAGCCGATGCGTGACATGCTCGGCAAGCATGCGAATCCGCTCGCCCGGCTTCACGCAATGTATTCGCTTCAAGGCCTGGATTCCCTGAACGAAGACGACCTGCTCACGGGTTTGAACGACAATTCGCCGCGCGTCAGGGAACATGCCATCCGCCTCTCCGAATCGCGGCTCAAGAACTCCCCGAAGCTGTTGACCAAGGCGCTCAAGCTCAGCATCGACAACGACATCCGCGTCCGCTTCCAACTCGCCTTCAGCCTGGGCGAAGCGCCTTCACCAGAGTCGACCAAGGCTCTCGCGGTCATCG
Organism: Verrucomicrobiales bacterium; assembly: GCA_038126035.1. Lineage (GTDB taxonomy): Bacteria > Verrucomicrobiota > Verrucomicrobiia > Limisphaerales > JAYPEY01 > JAYPEY01. The sequence goes on from JAYPEY010000022.1 coordinate 48,262, forward strand.
CGGCGCACAATCCCGGCCATCCGTGGATCGAGACCGCCGTTCTGAGTTCGGCGCATCACGATCCCGTCGGGCTTTTCAAGCAGTCCTTCGGCTTCGCCAGCCGGGAGCGCGCCTCCTTCATCCGAAGCCTCGCCCGGATCATCGGCGCGCGCGGAGAGGCGGCCGACATCAACGTTGTCCTCAACGCCGCCGCTTACGACGCGCGATCCTCATCCACAACCATGACGCACACACTCCTCGGATTGCATGAAGGAACCCGGCAGACCCGAAAGACCTTGGCGTCCATGATCACACCAACCAGCTTCTTCGCCAATCTCCAGAGCGGCCTGCTGCGTCAGGCGAAAGAGGAAGCCACCGACAAGTCCATCCCGCCAGAGTACCGCGCCGACTCGATCCGCGTCCTGGCGTTGACCGATCTTGAAGAGTCGGAACCGGTCTACCGCGCGCTCCTTGCGCCCGGCCAACCTTCCGCCATACACGACACCGCCATCCAGACTTTGGCCGCAAACACGGGCTCAAGCGTCGCCGCCATCCTGCTGGCCGGTTGGCCGTCCTATCTGCCCCCCACGCGTGAGGCCGCTTTGACCGCGCTCATGGCCCGTTCCGATCGCATTCCAGCGCTGCTCAACGCCATCGAATCGGGAGCCATTCCCCTGCCCCAGATCAGCGCGACACGCCGAACCTTGCTGTTGCGCAACCGCGACCAAGAACTCCGCGACCGAGCCGCCGTCATCTTCGCCGATTCCAGGATCAGCCCGCGCAGGCAGGTTCTGGAGGACTACCAGAACGCCTTGAAACTGACCGGCAATCGCGAGCGAGGAAAGAAGGTCTACGAAACCGCCTGCATGGCCTGCCATCAATTCACCGGCCAAGGCAATTCCATCGGCCCCGACCTCTCAACGGTCAGCAATCGCACCGCCGACGAACTGCTCGTCCACATCGTCGATCCCAATCGCGAAGTGTCGCCAAACTACATTCAATACAACATTGACCTGAAGGACGATGAGTCTCTTTCCGGCATCATCGCCGAGGAGACGGCGAACAGCATCGTGGTGAAAACCGCCGACAACCAAAGCCGCGCCGTGTTGCGGTCCGAGATCCGCGAGATCCGCGCCTCGGGATTGTCGCTGATGCCCGAGGGCCTCGAAGCCGCGATCGACAAGCAGTCCATGGCGGACCTGTTTACGTATTTGTTGCGGAGGTGAACGCCACGCGCCGTAGAACGGGATTCATCCCGTTTGCTGCGCGCCCGGACTTGCAAAGTCAACGCCCAGCAGCCCCCCAATGCGCCGGACCACACCAGAGTTCTCCGCCCCCCTACGCCAGGCAAACGGAATGAATTCCGTTCTACATCCGATCGCGCACCCGGCTCACGTAGAACGGGATTTATCCCATTCGCAGCGCGCCCGGACTTGCAAAGTCAACGCCCAGCAGCCCCCCAATGCCCCGAACCACCCCAGAGCCCTCCGCCTCCCTACGCCAGGCAAACGGAATGAATTCCGTTCTACGGTCTACCTGATCTTCCACAACGGCGTCCGCCGGTCCGTGTTCTCGATCTCCCAACTGCTCAACTCGCGCGTGATATGGAGCGACTTTCCGTCGCGGCCGTAACAGATTGCCTCGCGAAAGGTATAATTCTTCGGATGCCCCGTCGGTTCCACCCGCACCGGAATTTTCCGCGAACAGGGCTTCGAAAACGTCGTCGCCCAATCCGTGTCGAAGTCGAACTCATAGGCGTCGTCGTAAGTCTGGATCACCGCCTTGGAGCCATCGAGGGCGATGTCCATACCGGTGATCTGCTCGGGCAGGGGCGGCATGGCTTTCACAATCTTCTTCGCAACCAGCGGAGCGCCCTCCCCCCCATCGATCTCGCGATTCCACCGCGATTCCAACACCTTCAGATAATCCAGGGCGTAGACATTGGTGACACTGCCGCTTTCGGGCGCCGCATCTCGCGCAACCTTGTTGATCAGCAGAACCTGCCCGCGGATCCAATCGATCGCCATGGCCTCGCAATCCTCGCGTCCGCCCTCGAAGCGGAACGGGATGGTTGTGATCTTGTCGCGCTTGATCACCCGCGGCTTTTCGGCGTCTTTCGGATCGAGCGGCTCCGGCGCATAAATCAGATGCAGATGAAACACATCCGCCGGTTTTCTTTCGGGGCTGCGGTTGTTCCCGGTGTCGGCCAGGAGCAGCAATTGATCCGCATGGGCCATCGACCAGGCCATCTCCTCAAAATCGTGGCCTTCAACGCCCTCCAAACTCCAGGTGCCGCGGTTACACCCCTTGTCATCGAAGGCAAAGATCCGGTTGTCTGTCCCGTCGTTGTGCGTGAAGAAGACCCCCTGATGGAGAAACGAAGGGACCAAACCGCTGCTGCCGTTGATCTCCTTGTTGGCGATGGTCAGCTTCGGCTCCACGTAATCCGCGGCGCCGGCCGCAAGCGTCACGCAAACGCCGATCAACCCCAACACACGCATCTGGAAAAACACGTTCATCACCGGGGCAGTCTGACCGCCGTCCCGCCCCGCGTCAAAGCGTCAGGCAGGAATTCATCGCCGCAAATCCTTGCGCTCTCTCAATCGCCCTTGGATGTTTCAGCCATGAGCGCCACCGCCAACTCCATGGTCGATGAGGCCTACAACGCCATTCTCCTGCGCATCGTCCGGGGCGAATTGCCCAGCGGCTCCATCCTCAAGAGCACGGAGCTGGCAAAGCAAATCGGCGTCAGCCGCACCCCGGTCGTGCAGGCCCTGGCGCGCCTGACGGCGGATGGCATCATCCGGCAGGAGCGCAATCGTCGCGCGGTCGTTCGCAAGGGCGCGGAGAACTGGTTGGTGGAATTGCACGAAATGCGCATCCTGCTGGAGCCGCAGGCCGCCGCCCGCGCCGCAACCCGCATCACCGAAGACGCCCTGGCCGAACTCGACCGACTCGCCGAAGCCGCGCGTCCGGGAAAAGGCGACCTCTGGCAGGATGCGGCGAGGGAATTCGATTACGCGATCCACCAGATCATCGCCGACCACTGTGGCAGCCTGCCCATCCGACAGACCATCAAGAAGTGCTGGAGCTACAAGAGCCTTTCCTATGACTTCGGCGGCGATTCACCCGAGGGCCTCAAGCAGGGCTACCAGAACCACCTCGCCATCAAGGACGCGCTCAACGCCCACGATCCCGAGGCCGCCGCCGCCGCCATGCTCCTCCACCTCCACAACGCCAAACGCATGCGCGCGGCGAACCGGATTGTGTAGGGGCCGGATTCAGCTCTCGACTCAACATGCGAGGGCTCCAGCGTTTGCAATGTCATCTTCATTAATGGGCTGAAAGCCCATCCGCACAAAGCCCAGGGAAAAGCGGTAAACACATTGTGGCGACCTGAAGGGGCGCGCGCGTCG
>JAYPEY010000022.1:51756-66307 GCA_038126035.1 Verrucomicrobiales bacterium
AGCCCAGGGAAAAGCGGTAAACACATTGTGGCGACCTGAAGGGGCGCGCGCGTCGTGATCTTGCAATAGCGCGCGCGGACTTTCAGCCCGCACCTTTAACGGCTTCGCGTCACCCAGACCTGAAGGTCTGGGCTTTGTGCGTCCGGGCCTTCAGCCCGAATGCCTCTCACAATCGCTCTGGCCGTGAGAATCAGCTTCATCAAGAGCAATCCAGGGAATCATGGTTCTTCTCCACTTTGGAAACCGTCCGAAACGCAAGGAACTGCCTGCCCAATCGGATCAGTCCAACAACAATGAAGCCGCCGCCAACCACCAATCCAACGCTGTCCAGAGCAATCACCACACTTCCCCCAAACGCCGTCACGATTCCCAAAAGGATGAACATTCCCCCGGATGCTGCGCATGAACCTTGCACCGCGGACACAGCGTATGAGTCAACCCTCGTTCGGCCACCTTCTCACACTTGCCGTAAAGAAGCGCCTGACCGCAACTTGGACAGAAATGACTGTGCATGACTCCCCCACTTCCAACGCTCAAATCGGCTTTTCGTAAATCCGCTCAAACACCGCATCCGCCCCTTCGTCCGCGCGATTGGGATCCACAATGGTGATGCCATTCTCGTCGAAGCGCGCCGAAACGCAGGCGCCCTTCCCTTCCTCCAGATATTTGAAGTTCAAGTCCCGCACCTTGCGAGCGGCATCGACGATCGCCACGGTGATGCGCCCGTCCTCGGCAGTCGGATAGATCTCCGCCACATCGTCGCGCGTCTCCCCGAGGAACTTCATCCGGCAGACGGCGACCAGGGCCACGGTCAGACTGTCCGCGCCGTAACCAATATAGGCGTGGCTGCCATCCGGGCGTTTCACATCGCGGGTGAAATGGTTGTTCGAGGTCCGGCTGCCCCCGCCGTTGGTCCAGAAGCGGAAGCCACGATATTGTTGATCCGACTCCACCTTGCCGTCCGTCCCGACGATCTCGTGGCCCTGGTTCACCGGCCCCTCAAAGTCGTCCGGAGTGATCCAATTGTTGTGGTAATGCACGCTGAGACCGTTCGCGTAATCCACACGGACCTGGACGGCGTCGTAGGCGTTGATGCCATCGCGGACCAATCGCTTCTTCTGGCCCACGGCCGTCAACGAAACCGGCTTGCTCCGGTAGTAGTGATGAATCAGGTCGGTCCAATGCGGCCCCACGTAGCTGAAGGGGTCGCTCTGCTCGACCCACTTGAAGGTGCTGGTCGAAACCTCCAATGGCTCCTCCAGATACGCCTGCCCGTAGATCGGCTCGCCGATCTTGTTTGAAATGTCGTCGCGGATGCGCAGGTGATCCGGGTCGTAACGTTTGTGCATGTCCACCGCAACGATGCGGTTCTTCTCCCGCGCCAGTTCAATGATCTCATCCGCCTCCTCAATCGAAAGGCACATCGGTTTCTCGGTGATCACATGCGCGCCGGCCTTGAGCGCGGCCAGCACAACCGGCGTATGCAGGTCATCCGGCGTGGCCACCGCCACGACATCCAGATCCGGAAAATCACGCAGCACATCCTCCCAGGGCGCGTCGCCAAAATAGGGCTTCGGCTCGTGGCCGGTCCACTCCTTGAAATTCGCGCTCGCCTTCTGCGCCGAGGCCTCCGAACGCGTGGCCACGGCCACCAGATCGAACTGCACGTCCGCAAAGTCGCGCGTCCAACGATCAAGTCCCACCCGGCCGAGCGTTCCCGCAATGCCGTGTTTCTGCGCGTCGGCGTAAGCCCGCGCGTGCACATCCCCGCCAAACATTCCCGCGCCAATCAGCGCCACCTGGATTCTCTTTTCAGACATGGGCGTGATGTAAGACGAGGATGCCGGCGGAGTCAAACGCCGAGAGAAAGACGAGCTTAAAGTGCTCAACTCCAAACCTCCAACTCCCAACGCAAGACATCGCCCGCAACGCGCAAACTCCGGTTTAAAGTCTCAAGTTGGACGTTTGAAGTTCGTCTTCTCAAGGGGGGCCTCAAGCGGCCCGCAACGCGATGCGCGCAACCCCATTTTACCATTGTCCCCCCACCATTCATCCGCTTGAGTCCTCGCGTGATCGGACTGGGAACCATGATCGACATTGGCGCGATTCTGCTGGGCGGGATCGTGGGCGCTGTCATGAGCGGCCAGATGAAGCCCGCCACCCAGCAAAGCCTGCAAAAGGTCATGGCCCTCGCCACCTATGTCGTTTCGGGAATCCTGCTCTGGAAAGGTTTCCAACTGGTCGAAGGCTTCCTCGGATTCCTCAAGGCATTCTTCATCGTCTTCCTGTCGCTGATCCTGGGCAACGCCCTGGGCAAGGCGATCCGCATCCAGAAGCTGTTCACGAAGCTGGGCCATCACGCGCAGGAGCGGATGAACGCCTCCCAAAAGACCGGCAGGAAGAACTTCAACGACGGCTTCGTCACCAGCGCCCTGCTCTTCTGCGTCAGTCCCATGGCACTGTTCGGCGCGCTGCAGGAAGGCGTCAACGGCGACTACAAGGTCCTTGTCATCAAGGCCGCGGTCGACGGGCTCTCCATGATGGCCTTCGTCCGCATCTTCGGCTGGGGATCGATATTTTCCGTCATTCCCGTCGCCGCCTACCAGGGCACCCTGACCCTGGCCGCCATGTGGACAGCCAATCGGATTGAACCGGAATTGGTCGCCTCCATCACCGCGACCAACGGCATGCTGGTCATGTGCCTGCCATTGATCATCCTCCAGACAGGCCGGAAGTTCCCCATCAACGATTGGCTCCCCGCGCTCGCAGTCGCGCCCTTGATCACGTGGTTGTGGTGATGCGGGATGCGGGATGCGGGATGCGGGAACCCAGTATCCAGTATCCAGAACCCAGTATCCAGCCCCAGGCCCTCTCAATCCACGGAGTGAACGCCCCAGCCCTCTTTCACCAGTCGTTCCAATTCCTCGGGACACAGCGGTTTGCTGAGAAATCCGTCCATTCCGGATGAGATGCAGCGCTCCTGATCCTCCTTCATGACACTGGCGGTCAACGCGACGATTGGAATGCGTTTTCCGTGCGCCTCCCGCCGGCGAATCTCCTCCGTGGCCTGGTAGCCGTCCATTTCCGGCATATGGCAGTCCATCAGGATCAGATCGTAATCCCCCTCGACAGCGGACTGCACCGCATCCACGCCGTTGGATACGAGCCCCACGCGACACCCCAGGTTTTCCAGCATGCGAACCGAAAGCCGTTGGTTGACCAGATTGTCCTCCGCGACGAGAACTCGAACCCGAGGCCCTTCCTCGTCGCTGGTACGATCGCCCCGCGCAGCATGACTGGCGCTTCCCGGCTCCGCGGAAGTCTGTGTCTCTGAATCCGCCCCCCGACACTCGCAGGCCCCGCCGCAGGCTGAGGGGAATTCGAACCAGAAGGTGGAGCCCTTTCCGACCGCGCTTTCAAAACCGATTTCCCCGTGCATGAGTTCCACGAGGGACCGGCAGATGGCCAGCCCCAATCCCGTGCCACCGTAGCGGCGCGTGGTCGAGGAGTCGGCCTAGGTGAACCTCTGGAACAACGCACCCTGCTGCTCCGGCGCAATGCCGATCCCGGTGTCCGACACCTCGACCCGGAAACGGGTCTCGCCCTTCCGGGAAAGCCGGATGCTGATGGACCCCTCGCTCGTAAATTTCACCGCGTTCGAAACGAAGTTCAACAGAACCTGCCGCACACGGGAGGCGTCGCCATCGACCTTCCACCTCGAACCGTCGTCGATACGCAGAAGAACCTCAACCCCCTTCTCCCTCGCCTGCCCCGCCAGCAACCGGACGACCTCGTCCGCAACGTCCTTCAGATCGAAGGAGGCGCACTCCAGCACCATCCTGCCCGCTTCAATCTTGGAGAAATCGAGGATATCGTTGATGAGTTCCAGCAACGACTCGCCGGAGGATTTGATGACCCGGACATGCTCCCGCTGCTCCGACGTCATCTCCGTTTCCATCAAGAGCGTGCAAAAGCCCAACACCCCGTTCATCGGCGTGCGTATTTCATGGCTCATGGTGGCCAGGAATTCCGTCTTGGCCTTGTTCGCCGCCTCCGCCGCCTCCTTGGCCGTAAGGAGTTGGGAGGAGAGCCGGTAAAAGGCCAGGGCCACGCCGCCGACCACCAGCAATCCGAGAATAGACACCACCAAGGCGCGATACAACCACCGCAAATCGAGGCCGGCGTTGGGATCATGCGCAAACTCCTTCAGATCGACGCCCTTCGGCATCATTCCCAACTCCGCGTAAGTGTCCGCAATATGCCTCCATCGACCGGGATTCATGTAGCCCATCTCGACCAACACGGGTTGGATGAGCGAAACCATCTGTTCGGCCTCGTAAAGCAACGACTCACGGTCACGGCGCGTCGAATACCGGTCCAGGATGAGGTCGACCATCTCCTCCTGATGACTCATCGCGTAGACCCACCCCCGCATGCTCGCGGCCAGAAAAGCCTCGGCGCGCTCCGGACGGCTCTCAAGCAGGCCCCGCGTCGTGTAAAGATTGTCCCCATAGAAATCGATGCCGGCGGCGCGCGGGCTGTAGGTCACATACGGAATGCCGGCGCGTTCGAGGGTGTGGGTCTGATCAGTGACGTAAGCCGAGAAGGCGTCCGTCCTGCCCTCGATCAGGTCCTGGATGTCAAAGCTGTTGTCGATCTACTGATAGGTTCCCGGCGGCAGCCCTTCACGTCGCAGGTAGGCGTTCAACTCGACGTCATTCGGCGTCAGCATCAACCGTTTCCCCGCCAGGCTGTGAACCGACTGGGAATTTCCTTCCTTCAACGCCACCAACGCGATCGCCGAATGCTGAAACACCACGCCAAGAGCCACGACCGGTTCGCCCGCGTGCCAATGAAGCAACAGTCCGCTGTCGGAGACGCCAAATTCCGCCTCGCCCGCGATCACCGCCTTGTGCGGATCGCCCCCCGGAGTCGCCTCACGGATGGTCACTTCAAAACCCGCTTCACGATAATATTCCTTCTCCAGGGCCGCGTAGTAACCGGCAAATTGGAACGCATGCAGCCACTTCAGCTGCAGGGTGACCGGTTCCAACGCCGAGGCGATCGACGCGGAACAAAGCAGGATGGCGAGCGGCAGTCGCATGATCAAAAGGTGAGTTGCAGCAGAAGCTGCGGCACGAAGTCATTCTGCCCCCGGACGCCATATTCGTTGACCCAGGCGTCCAGCTCCACGCCCAGCCAGAGTCGCTCCTTCCGCGCGAACAGGCGCGCCCCGGCGTCAAACAACAACTGAGGCGAGACGTGCAGCGTCGTGACAAGCCCCCCTTCGGGCCCCGCCAGGTCCGCGAAACCCTTGAACATGAAATCCACGTCGCCGAGCCGGAACGGCCGCCCCCAGGCCGCCGTCACCTGCCAGGCGCTGCCCGGAACGTCCTGCGTGTCGCGCCAGTAGGCGTTCAGGTTCGCGTAACGGAAACCTGGCAGATTCAGGTCCACCCCCACGCCATGCAACTGCGCCAGATGGGTGGTGTCGATATTCGCGCCAAAGGTCCTGTTGATGTGATGCAGGCTGCCCGAGTATCCCAACTCCAGCGTTCCCGCATAAGGGAAGAAGTCCTTGATCAGCCCCTGCGACGGGGCGCGCCGACGCAGTTTGGACAGACTCAGCCGAGGCGACACCTCACCGTAGAGGTCCACCCTCGTCCCTGGACTCCCACGTCCGTAGGTTCCGAGATTGGCCGCATCCAGAAACAGGAAAAGGTCCCCGAAACGGTTGTCATTGAAATGCTCGAGGGTGACCAGGTCCCGCCGAGAGCTCTGGGCAAACGGCCTCTGCCAGTTGAATCCGGTCAGATACGAAATGCTGCACGCCGAGAAAATGATGAATTTCGTCGTTTCCAGCTGTTTCCGGACCGGGACCTTCCTCTCCTCCGCCAACGCGCCCCCATCATCGCCGCCCCAGGCCATGCCCGGACCGACGACTGCCAACAGGAACGCCACCGGAAACATCGCTCGTTTCCGGAAGATTCCGCCGATTCTTGACAGGCTCATTAAGTGTTCGAGGGGCGGGAAGCCCTCCAAAGTGGCATCCCGCCTGAGAACACCATCGACAGGATCCCCCCAAGACTTGACCCCAAGTCGCCCGGTGAAGCCGCCGAAACAGCAAAGCGATCCTGCAGGAGGGGATATTCCCAGTCCGGATTGAAGATGGAGCCTGTCGGAAAAAACCCTTGTCCGCCATATGGCGCCTCGTGATACTCCCCGCTCGCTTTGACACAAATTCACTGATTCTCAACGGCATTTCAAAACTTCGACAACCATGGACAAGGTACGCATCGGCATCATCGGATTGGGAAACATCGGCAGATTTCACGCCGGCTATCTGCTCGACGGAAAAATCGAGCGCTGCGAACTCACCGCGGTCTGCGACGCCTTTGAAAAGGCGACCGTCCCCTACGCCGAAAAGGGGCTGAAGACCTTCACCGACGGCGAGGCGTTCATCAAATCGGGCGAAGTCGACGCCGTCATCGTGGCCACCCCCCACTTCCAGCACACCACCCTCGGCATCGCGGCCTTGGAGGCCGGCGTTCATGTCATGGTCGAGAAGCCCATCTCCGCGCACAAGGCCGACGCCGAGCGGCTCATCGCCAAGTCAAAGGAGCATCCCAATGTCGTGTTCGGCGGCATGTTCCAGATGCGCTCCGAGCCGCGCTATCAGAAGATCAAACAACTCATCGACGACGGTGAACTCGGCGAGATCGTCCGCATCACCTGGATCGACACGGACTGGTTCCGATCGGACGCCTACTACCAGAGCAGCGAGTGGCGCGCGACCTGGAAGGGCGAGGGCGGCGGCGTGCTGATCAACCAGTGCCTCCACCAGTTGGACACCTTCTCCTGGATGTTCGGCATGCCCGCCAAGGTCCGCGGATTCGCTCAACTCGGCAAATTCCATGACATCGAGGTCGAGGACAACATCACCGCCTACATGGAATTTGCGAACGGCGCGACGGGGACCTTTCTCAGCACCACCGGCGAGATCCCCGGCACCAACCGCCTGGAGATCGCCGGCCACCGCGGCAAGCTCGTGCTGGAGCACGACAAGCTCACCTTCATCCGCAACGAGGTTTCCGCCGACGAGTGGAACAAAACCTCCAAGATCGGCTTCGCCCAACCCGACCAGTGGACCATCGGCATCCCCTTCGGCGACGCGGACATGCCCCACGCCGGCTACATCCAGAACTTCGTCAACGCGATCCTCGACGGCGCGCCGCTGAACGTCCCCGGAGCCGAAGGCATCAACTCCATCGAACTCGCCAACGCCATGATCTACTCCTCGCTCATCGACCAGACCGTCGAACTGCCCCTCGACGCCAAGGCCTGGGAGGACAAGCTCAATGAGCTGATCGAAAAATCCCAGTTCGAAAAGAAGGTCGTCGAGGCCCCGAAGGAGGACTTCACCAAGTCCTTCAGGAAGTAACCTCCACTCTCAACTCAAAACCACTCTCAACTGTAAAATCCTATGGAACTGATGGGCATCGGCGACGAAGGCGCCAACTCTATTGACGGACAGATCAAGGCCGCGCAGGAACTCGGCTGGAAATGGATCGAGATGCGCGGCGTCGAGGTCCCCGGCTTCGACAAGGCCAACCTGCACGAGATCCCGGACGAGGCCTTTGACATCGTCGAGCGGAAGCTCAAGGACGCCGGCGTCGGGGTCTACGCTTTCGGCTCCACGGTCATGAACTGGCAGAAGACCGTCGAGACGCCCTTCGACGTCACCCTGGCCGAGGTCGAGCGCGCCATCCCACGGATGAAGCGTCTGAACACGAAGTACATCCGCGTCATGAGTTTCAAGCCCGGCGACGAGGAGGACTCCATTCCCCAGGCCGTCTTCGACCGGGTCAAGGAGGTCACCCAACGCTTCCTCGACGAGGGCCTGCAACCCGTTCACGAGAACTGCATGAACTACGGCGGCATGAGCTGGAAGCACGCCGAGGAACTCATCGGGAACGTGCCCGGACTCAAGTGGGTGTTCGACACCGCCAACCCGATCTTCAACGCCGACCGCATGCAGGAAAAACCCTGGCCCAAACAGGACCCGTGGGAGTTCTGGGAACACATGCGCGAGCATTCCGCGCACATCCACATCAAGGACGCCACCTGGAACCCCGCAAAGAACGACGCCGACTACAACTTCCCCGGCGAAGGCCAGGGTCGTGTGCGCGACATCCTCAAGGACGCCTTCAAGCACGGCTACGACGCCGGCATCTCCATCGAACCGCACATGGTCGTCGTCTTTCATGACGCCGATTCCGCGGCCAGCGACGACGCGATGTTCGACAACTACGTCGAGTATGGCCGTCGCCTGGAAAAACTGATCGCCGAGGTCAAGGGAGAGCTGGAACAGGAAAGCGCGGCCTGATCGCGCCCCCTCTCTATCCCGCCATGGCGCGCCGGCTCTTCATCACCGCGTTCCTGACATCCGCGCTTCTGGCGGCGGGCTCCGGGTTCGCCGCGGACGCGCCGCCGGCCAAGCCCGTCAGGCGGGCCTCCCTGATCGGGCTTGAGTTGGACAACACGTTCAACATCGACCTGAAGGTCACCGCCGGAATCAGCGCCCGAAACAACAAGATCGACGGCGACGACCTGAGGAAGGCCATGGGCAAACGGCTCACGGAAGCCGGCTTCAGACTCGGCTCGGAACCCTCATCCGGAAGCCTGGAGGCGACCATCGACACCGACTCCGCCGGGAAGTTCCTTTCGCTGATCCTGCGGTTTCGACGCCGGGTCGAGTTCACCGCGCACAGGCAGACCTTCACCGCCCCGGCCGATGTCTGGACACGCAGCTTCACCGGCTCCATCAACAGCCAGCACGCCGTCATCCCGCTCATCGGCGAGGAGCTTCTCGATCAGTTCATCGCCGATCACAAGCGGTCCAACACCAAACTCGAACTCGAGGGCCGGATCACCGCCTCTGACCCCAAGTTCGTCTTTGTCGTGCTCGACATCGGCTCCAATCACGGCGTCGAAAAGGACATGGAGTTCGACGTCCGTCGCGACGGGAAATCCGTCGGGGCCATCAAGATCGTCACGGTCAAGGAGACCCACTCGGTGGCCAACCCGATGAAGGGCACGGACGGCCTGGAACTGCTCGAAGGCGACACCGTTGTCGCGCGCTGACGCGCGCCCGCGCTCCGACGTCATGAGCGACGACAACAAAGCGCCCGGAGGCAAGGGAAAGCCGGAGATGTTCGACGTCCGGGAACTCGTCGCCAACGATCCAGATCTCCCTCAAGGCATCCTCCCCGCGCGCAAACGCTCCGCCGCCAAACGTCAGCGCAAGGCTCAAAAACCCACCCGCAGTGAATCCGGAAAATCCTCCGTCTACCTGTTCGTCGTGCTGGGGCTCCTGGGGGCGCTGATCGCCGTTCCCGCCGCCATCTTCATCTTCATCCGCTACGTGCTGCCGCCGTTTCGGTGACCCCGCCCCCGCCGCCTCCCTGCCGCCCGGAGACTTGGCCAAAAATTGGACAAGGCCGCAACAATTGATGGTTGGCGCAGGTTTGAGCGGCGCGTCACTCTGGAAGCGAAAGGAATCCAGAATGAGCGCCGAAACAGAAACAGCCGCCGCTTCCGGGCAGGAATGCACGGAAGAATCCTCGCCCGTCTCCTCCGAATCCCCCGCATTTTCCATCGGCCTCAAACGCATCCTGGTTCCCGTCGATTTCTCCCAGACCTGCCGCAAGGCGCTTCGCTACGCCAACCGGTTTGCCGAGATCTACGGCTCGACCGTCATGTTGTTCCACGTCGTCGATCTGACCGACATCGAGCGCATTTCCCTGAGACTGGGCCCGATTGCGCAGGAGCGCGTGGAGTCCGAGGCCGTCAAGCACGCCCAGGTCCTGACCCTCCAGATGGCGGATGACGAACTCAGCGCGGGCGTCCCGCGAGAATGCGAGATCCTCCGCGGGGTCGCCGCCAACGGCATCGTCGAGAAGGCCCGCGACTGGAATGCCGACCTGATCGTGACCGGCGTCCACAACGAACGCGTCGTCAGGCACGCCATCCTGGGCAGCACCGCCGAACGCATCGTCCGACACGCCCCCTGCCCCGTCTTTGTCGTCCGGGACAAGGAGCACGAATTCATCGAAACCTGAACCCTCAACCCGGAGAATGCCATGAACGCCACCGATTCCACCACGGCTCCGCCCATCGGACTCAAACGAATCCTGGTCCCCATCGATTTCTCCGCCTGTTCGAAGAAGGCCCTGCAATACGCCGGGCCTTTCGCCGAACAGTTCCACGCCGAGGTCGTGCTGCTGCACGTTTCCTCGTTGAACTACATGGTCGCCGAGGGATTCGGAGGCATCGACCTCCCGACCCTCCGCGAGGATCTCATCCAGGATGCGGAGAAACAACTGGGCGAAATCCTCGGGTCCCTGGACTCCGACCAGATGACCGCCTCCCTCGTCGTGCGCGAGGGGCGCGCCGCCACCGAAATCGTCGACCTGGCGAAGAGCGAGAACATCGATCTCATCGTCATGTCGACCCACGGATACAGCAACATCAAGCACGTCCTGCTGGGCAGCGTCACCGAGAACGTCGTGCGCCATGCGCCATGTCCCGTCCTCGTTGTCCGGGAGAACGAGCATGAATTCGTCGAAACATGAAGAACCCGGCTCCAGCAAGATTGAGCCACAAACGGGCAACCCATGGGCTGCGCCATGGACGGATCCGGCCAATGGTGTCCCCAGCTGATCGATGAACAAGATCGCTTCCACGAGTGGGAAGATCGGAGTCATCAAATCGGATTTGGGTAGGTTGGAAGTGTGTGTGACTGGAGAGGCCGTCTCGAAAGAGGCGGCCTCTCTGCTTTTCAGGCAGTCCGGCCGACGCCCGATGGATTCTTCAAGCAGATCAGGCTTTCGGGGGGAGGAAACGCCAGTGGACGCCCCTCCCCGGCTGCAGCCCCGCCGGCCGCCCCCATTCAAATCAGGGGCGGAACGAATGCGTCGGCCGCGTCCCGACGCCAACCTTCAACGCGCATGAAGCCATGAGCATTCTACCCAAATATCACGTCGTCTACTCCCTGGAGTTCAAACACCAGCCCGAAGAGTACGACTTCCGGACCGACGACCCGGTGGCCTGCGAGGAATTCCTCGCGGAACTGCTGGAGAAGAAGGTCCGCATCGTGGCCGTTCGTCACGACGGCGTCGATCTGCCCGAAAAGCAGTTCACCCAGATGCTCCGGACCGCGGCCGGCATGGTCGCCTCCCGCCACATCTGCGCCGCCCTGGACGAGGACTATGAAGCCGTGCATCATCGCTTCGGTTTCGCGACTTGACGAAACCCGCCCGAATGGGTTGGGCTGACACCGGCGCCGGCGAGCCTGCCCGCCGGCGCTTCAAAACCGAGAAAGGCCGATCATGACCAAGACCAAGAAACTCTCCCTCTGGACCGCGATCGCCGCGGTTGCCCTCCTCGCCTCCGGATTCGCGCCCAGCTTCAAGGCCAACACCAAGGACGCCATGAAGCGCAAGCTGACCCACTCCCAGAAGGTCCTCGAAGGCGTCGCCACCGAACAATACGACGTCATCGAGAAGAATGCCGCCGCCCTCCTCCGGCTCAGTCAGACCGAAGCCTGGCGCGCCATGCAGACCGACGAATACCGCATCTTCAGCGAGGAATTCAGCCGCAATGCCATGTCCCTCCAGAAAGCCGCGCAGAGGAAGAACATCGACGCCGCCTCCCTCGCCTACGTGCAGATGACCATCACCTGCGTCAACTGCCACAAATACGTCCGCGGCAAAAGCGGCACGGCGAGATTGTAAAGCGATCCCGCGCGCAGCATCGATGACGAACGTTCAACGCTCAACTTCAATCCTCCTGGACGTTTAAAGTCGGGCGCTCGACGTTCGCCTTGGGCTCACCCAATCAACCTCCATCAACAGGGTTGACGCCCCCGACCCTCGTTCCTCATCACCTCCTCGAACTTCGCCGTCGGAGTTGAAATCGCCGGAATCGCTGATAGATTGCCGCCACGGAACCGGTTACCGAGTCCTATCGCTACATCACACGGCAAGCTGGCGTGCGGGGGGGAAATGCAATCATCGAAAACACGCGCATCGCCGTACACGATGTGGTTGGCCTGCTTCAGAACGGCGAATCCATGGATTCTCTCATCACTGACTCCTTCCCCCAACTTACCCGCGCACATGTCTACGAATGCCTGGCCTATTACGAAGACCATCGCGGAGAAGTCGATGTTCTCATCGCCCGGCAGATGCAATCCCCTGACGCGTGAAATTCCTTTTCGACAATGACGTTCCGGACTCCACCCGATACGTCCTTGAGGAATTGGAACATGACGTGACATTGCTGCTGAACGTCTTGGAAACGACAACCCCAGACAGCGATGTTCTCGATCATGCGCGCGAGAACGAGGCGATTCTCATCACCTGCAACCGCGACGACTTCCTTTCCCTGGCCGAAGGGAGACCTCATCCCGGAATCATTATTCTGATACGGCGCAAGAATCGCGTCCTTGAGCGGGCAGCTCTGCTTCGCCTGATCGAATCCGCCGGCGAATCGGGCTTGATCGGAAACATCAACTTTGCCTGAGCTGCCCCCCCTTCATCCAGCGCATGCCCAACGCCGATGAAAATGGGACGCCTCCCGCCTCATCCAGACGCCGTCAGACAACCCTGCTGACGGTCGCCGTCCTGACGATCGCCGCCTTTCTCCGGCTCTCCCCCGCGCTCACCCAGCCCCTCCGTCGCGACGAGGCGGCCTCGGCCCGCCTCTACACCAGCTTCCATTACGACCGGACAATGGAGGCCATGGAACGCGAAGGAGCCTTCAACCTGGAGCGCCTTGCCAAGGGCGTGGGCAAGGCGCTCTTTCAGAAGTGGGACCCCAACAACCATCTGGTCAACTCGCTGGCAGTCACGTCGTCCTGTTTCGTTTTCGGCTTCAGTGAGTGGTCAATGCGGGTTCCCGCCGTGCTGGCGTCGTTGGGAGCCGTCTTTCTCCTGATGCATCTCTGCCGTCGCTGGACCGGAAGCGCCTGATTGGCCGCCGGGTTCGGAATGCTGCTCGCGGTCAACGCCTACAGCGTCCACTACGGCCAGACCGCCAGGGGCTACGCCTTCATGTTGGCCCTCCTGCTGGCCCAGATCAGCCTCGTCGAACACGCCCGGAGCCGGGGTTTGAGCCGGCGAACGAATCTCGCGCTGATCGCAATCGGCGTCGCGCTGTTCCTCAACACCGCCTCCCTCGCCTTTGCCTGGCTGGCGCCGCTGTATCTCGTTCTCCTGTGGCGGGCGCAGTCGGAGCGCGGCTGTGTCGAAGACCAACCGCAGCCACCGGAGCCTGATCCGTTCTCACGCTTCACTCGCCTCTGGAAAGACAAGGAACTCCGCAACTGGTTTTGGCAGGCGGCGATCATCGGCGGATTCATCGCCGTGTTTGCTCTTTTCCACCTCAGCGAATTCCGCCACGCGCGAAGCCGCTACGGCACTCCGTTCGATTCACTCCCGGCAATGATCGATGTCCTCTGGCACGCCGCCTGGGTCGTCTTTCCCGGTTGGTGGATGGGGGTCGCCGTGATCGGACTGGTCTGCGCGGCCGCCATGACCAACCGCCGCCTCGACCATGATTGGATCGCGCTGACTCTCATGATCTCCCTGACGGCGATCCTCGGCTACACGCTCCTGTCCGGGGCCGCCCCCTACGGCCGCACGCTCGGGTTCCTGCTGCCGCCCGCCCTGCTCGCCATCGCCGCAACCTGGAAGACCTTCGACCGTTCCACTCAACGCGGCGTCTCCGTCGCGCTCGGGCTGGCCGTCATCGCCGGAACAGCGCAGGCAGCCGTTCACTGGAAGGACGATCGCGAGGGCTACAACGTCATCGCCAGGGAGATCGCCCAACGCGTCAACGCCGCCGAGTCGCCGGACGATTCGTTTTTCTCCCCGCTGCCCGAGGTCTACGGCGACGACATGAAGATGTATCTGCCGGAGAATCCGCAGAGCATTCAATTCGATCCTGGCGCGGAGAGGATCACCCTGCTGCTCGCGGCCGAAACCTACGGAACGGACGGACAATTCCGGTTTCCCTGCCGTTCCCTCGGCGTAGACGGACCATCGCAGGAAACATGGGAGATTCCGAACTCCATGAAGCGTTGGCTCGCCATCCATCCGCCGGGTGATGCCTGGCGGGTCGGCCTGCTTGAAATCCCTGCATTTGTAAAGCGCCACCCCGCCGACGCAGATCCGGAATCGGACTGGCTGGCCGTCGCCGTCCTCGTGGATTCCTCCGAAACGCTGAACAAACTCCTCGAAACGCTCGCGCCAAACGCGGCCGTTCCTGCAGACCTCCCCTTGATTCCGATCCGGTCCCGCAACGCCCGCCCCGGCATCCTGATCCCCCGGACGGAGGATTCAGACGCGCTCGACATCCCCGGACTATTGAAGGGAGCCGTCGAAACCGCCCCCGGACCGGCCGCCGTCTTCAGAATCGTCCCTGAAGCTCAACAGGGCTGATGCCCCCAGTCCTCGTTCTTCATCGCCTCCTCGAACTTCGCCATCTG
>JAYPEY010000023.1:0-22683 GCA_038126035.1 Verrucomicrobiales bacterium
CAACGCGATGCGCAGGCGTCCCGTCTTGAAGGCGCACAAAAGATGAACTGCGCCCGTTCCAAATCCCAAGCTCCAAATCCCAAACAAACAGACCAAAGATCCCAATGAGTCGAGGTGACTCCTGTCTTCGGGACAAGCCGCTGCGGTTGGGGATGCAGGAGCGGCAGGGTTGCCTTCCCGCCATCCGCGTGGCCAGCGGCTTCCCTATCAACGCAGAGGTCACAAAGAACCCACAGAACCACAGAGGGGGAGCTTTTCTCTCTGTGGTTCTCCTTCCCTCTGTGCGCTCTGTGTTTGAGAGGCGACGTTGTTGTCGAACGCAGCTCATGGTATTGCCGATGGGCCTCACACCGGTCGTTGCTGCGGCTGGTCTCCGACACAGCCGCGCTCCAGCCGGCTTCATCAATTCCGGTCTGCAGTCTGGCGCGGCCAGAAAAAAAGCCCGCGGAGCCGGGGTGGCTCCGCGGGCTGTGATGAAAACGATTCCGATGGTTACTGCTTGAGGATCTCGCTGCGGCGCTGGTGATACTCGCGCGGGGTGATCTTGTCGGCCTTGTAGAGTTCGAGCAGTTCCTTGAGCTGGTCCTGCTTGCTCTTGGGAGCCTCGGGCTCGGACTTCTTGTCGGATTTCTTGTCGGACTTCTTCTCCGTCTTTTTCGGTTTGGACTCGGTCTTCTTCGGAGTGTCGGTCTTCTTCGGAGTCTCTGTTTTCCTGGGTTTGGCGGCGTCGCGTGCGGCCTTTTCTTCGGCCTCCTTCTTGTCGCGTGCGGCCTTGGCGGCGGCCTTTTCCTCGGCTTCCCTGGCCTTGGCGGCGTCGCGTGCGGCCTTTTCTTCGGCCTCCTTCTTGTCGCGTGCGGCCTTGGCGGCGGCCTTTTCCTCGGCTTCCCTGGCCTTGGCGGCCTCGCGTGCGGCCTTCTCTTCGGCCTCCTTCTTCTCGCGGGCGGCATTTTCTGCGGCCTTCCGCTGGCGTTCGGCTTCGCGCTCCATCTCGCGCTTGCGGGCGGCCTCTTCCCGGGCGCGCCTGGCTTCGGCGGCCTTGGCGGCGTCGGCGGCGTCCTTGACGTCCATACGCGCGGCCTGGGCGGCGTTGCGCGCGGCTTCGGCCTGGGCGCGGGCGGCGGCCTGGGCGCGCTCGGCGGCGCGTTCCATCTCGCGCTGTTTCGCCTCGGCAGCCTCGGCGGCGCGTTTCTCAGCCTCGGCTTTGGCCTTGGCTTCGGCCCTGGCCTTGTCCTTCAATTCCTTCTGGCGCCGTTCTTCGGCCTCCTTGCGGGCGCGCTCCAGTTCACGTGCGCGGCGCTCGGCGTCGCGGCGGACCTTGGCCATGTCATCGGATTCCTTCGGCTTGGCGGCCTTGGCCTTGGCTTCCTCCTCCTCGGCCATTCGCTCGGCTTCGGCCTTGGCGCGGCGTTCGGCGTCGCGGCGGGCCTTGGCTTCGGCATCGGCCTTCTTCCTGGCGGCCCGTTCGGCGTCGCGGGCCTGTTTCTCGGCTTCCTTGCGGGCTTTCTCCTCGGCCTCTTCCTTGGCCCGGGCCATTTCGCGGGCCTGACGCTCGGCTTCGCGCTGACGTTCGGCGGCGGCCTTGGCTTCGGCTTCGGCCTGCTTGCGCGCGGCCTCTTCCTTCTCCTTCTGGATTCGGGCCAGTTCCCTGGCGCGCTTCTCGGGATCCTCCTCGCCGCGGGCCCTGGCCTCGCGGGCGGCGGCCCTGGCCTTTTCGTCGGCCAGCTTCTTCAGGCGCGCCTCTTCACGGCGGCGCGCTTCGGCGGCTTCGCGTTCCTGGCGTTCGCGCAGCGAGGCGGCCTCCTTCGCGGCCTTCTCGCGGGCTTTCTCCGCGGCTTCAAAATCGGCCCTGGCCTGGCGTGCGGCTTCGCGGGCGCTGTCTGCGGCGCCCTTGGCGGCGGCCTGCATTTCTTCCTGCGCGGCCCTGGCGGCGGCTTCCTGTTGCTCCTGTGCGGCGCGGGCGGCGGCCTCCTGCTTCTTGCGTTCGGCGGCTTCGCGCTTTTCGCGATCGGCCTGGGCGCGGGCGATGGCGCGGGCCTTTTCTTCGGCCTCCTTCTTCAGGCGGGCCTCTTCGCGGGCGGCGGCGCGACGTTCCGCGCGGCTCTTGGCGTCCGGATCCTCGGCGGGCGCGGGTTTCGCCATGGCGCGCTCACGGGCATCGTCCTCAAGTTTCTTGGCGGCCTCGGCGGCGGCGCGGGCCTCGTCCTCCCGGGCCTTGGCCTTGGCGGCGGCGCGCGCTTCCTCCTCCTGTCGCTTGCGTTCCTTCTCCGCCTCGCGGGCGGCCATCCTGGCCTGTTCGTCGGCGGACTTGCGGGCGGCCTCGGCGGCGGCCTCGCTGTCACGCGCGGCCTGGCGGGCCTTGGCGGCCAGTTCGGCCTCGGCCTTGGCTCGGGCGCGCTCCTCGGCGCGCTGGCGATCCAGTTCCGCCTTGCGGGCCTTGGCCTCGGCGTCGGCCTTGGCGCGGGCTTCGCGGCGCTTGATCTCCTCGGCGTTGGGTTTCCCGCCGGCCTCGGGATCATCCTTCGGCTTGGCGGCGGTAGTGGCGGCGGAGCCCTTGCGGGCTTCGAGAGCGGCTGCCTGGGCTTCCTTGGCGGCCTTGCGCTCATCTTCCAGCTGCTTCTGCTTCAGGCGTTCCTGGGCCTCCTCCTCGGCCTTGCGGCGACGCTCCTCCTCCTTCTGGCGCTGGGCTTCCTCCTTCTCGCGGAGTTTCTGTTCCTTGATCCGCTTCTCCTCCTCGGCCTTGAGGCGCTTTTCCTCCTCCTTCTGGCGGCGCTTCAATTCCTGGGGGGAGACGTAGTCGAGATCGGTGTAACCGATCATGGAGGCGGTCGGGGTGATGGCTCCGCGGATGAGTTTGAGATTGTTCTCCTTGGCCTGCGCTTCGGCGTCGAGGAGGGCCTTCTGGCGAAGGTCGGCCAGGGCCCGGTTCTTGGCCGCGGCCTCGGCCTCGACCAGGTTGGTGACCTGGGACATGGAGACATTGCCGACGCGACCCGCGGTGGCGGAGCGTCCGGGCGCCGGGGCGGCGACGGATGCGGCGGAAGCGCTGGCGGATGCCTTGGCGGCCTCTTCGGCCTCCTTCTGCTTGCGACGCTCCTCCTCTTCCTTGGCGCGTTGGGCGGCGAGCTCCTCCTTGCGCTTCTTCTCCTCAAGTTTGCGTTCGGCCTCGGCCTTGGCTTTGGCGGCCTTTTCCTCCTCGCGCTTGGCCTTTTCCTCCTCGCGGGCCTTCTTCTTCTCGGCGGCCTTGGCATCGGCCTCTTCCTTGGCCTTGGCGCGTTCGGCCTCGCGCTCGGCGGCCGCCGTGGCGGCCTTCAATTCGGCGGCGGCGGCGCGGGCGGCGTCGGCCTCGGCCTTCAACTGCCGCAGGCGCTCCTCCTCGGCCTTGGCGGCGGCGCGCTTCTGTTTCTCAAGTTCGGCCATGCGGGCCTTTTCGGCCTCCTTGGCGGCCTTGGTCTGCGCTTCCGCCTCGCGGCGGGCCTTCTCCTCGGCGTCGCGCCGGGCCTTGGCGTCGGCCTTGGCCTTGGCTTCGGCCGCCTTGCGGGCTTTCTCTTCGGCGTCGCGTTGGGCGCGGGCTTCGGCCTTGGCCTTGGCTTCGGCCTCCTCGCGGCGGCGTTCCAGCTCCTTCTGATACTCGCGCGCCCGACGTTCGGCCTCCTTCTTTCGCTCGCGTTCGAGCCGCCGTTTCTGCCGGTCCGTCAACTGCTTCTCGGAGCCTTCCTGGCCGCCGGACGGATTGCTTTGCGCCTTGGCGGTCTCCAGCGACCCAAACCACAGGCTCAGACTGAGGGCGAGGATGAGGAAATACGATTTCATGACTGCACGTATGAGTTGATTGTTCGGGGAGAGAGAGCCCATCGCAAGCGGCTGAATGTGAGCCGTTTTTACTGATTTTGACTGGATTGCGGAGCATAAAGGCGGCCCCACAAGAATGGCAAGGGATAAAGCAGGACCGACCAGAGCATCATTCGCTTCACTTCCGAGCGGTTGATTTTCAATTTTTGGACGGATTCCAGAATTGAGGCGCCCCTCAAGCGGGTCAGGGTCCGGCCGCCGATCAGGATGGGCCAGGCGCAGGCGAGACGGATCCGGGGCTGCGTCCAGGGGAGGGAGAGCGTGTAGTTCCAACCGGCTGCGAGATGCTCTTCCGCGCGGGAGAGCCAGGCGTCGTAGAGCGGGCGCATTTTGGGCTCGGAGGCGGGGTCGAGGAGGTCCGCGGGATTCAGGCCGAGTTTCGCCAACCCGTCCGCGGGCAGGTAGCAGCGTCCCTGCTCGAGATCGCCGCGGAGATCGCGGAGGATGTTGATCAACTGCAGCCCCTTGCCAAAGCGGATTCCGTCCGCCAGCAACGCCTCCTCATCCAGACGCGCCCTGGGAAAGGCCCTGGCCCGACAGATCCTGGTCCAGAACTCGCCGACGCATCCGGCGACGCGGTAGGTGTAGTCGTCCAGATCGTCGTCAGATTGCAGCGACAGGACCCGGGGCGCGTCAGCGGCGGCGCGCGGGACGTCGAAGCGTTTCAGGTCCAGTTCCTGTCCGCTGACGATGGTCTTCAGGACCTCGCGAATGAGCGTTCGGTCGTCGGGATCGCAATGGTCGAGCAGTTTCAGGCCGTCTTCGATGCGGGTCAGGAGTTCGCGTTCGGAGGGATCGCCCTGCTCTTCGGCCAGGTCTCCGAAATCCAACGGGCGGTCGGATTCGCCGAGGATGCGGTCGCGCAGCCGGGACAGGGCATCCAGACGGCGATCGACACCGATGATTCCGGTATCGGCCACGGTGTCGGTGGCGCGGGCGAGGAGGTAGGCGAGGCCGATCTGGGAGCGGACGCAGGCGGGGAGGACCTTGAGCGTGAGATAGAAGGACCGCGAGACCCGGCGCAGCAGATCGGTCAGCAGGTCGGCGTTGGGATCGGCCATGGACTCAGTCGCCGGAGAGCGCCCGCTGCCAGCGTTTGATTTGTTTGGCGACCTGCTTGTGTCCCGGCATGCCGGTCGACGTCCGGGTCTTCAGGGCCGTGTCGAGATTGAAGACCATCGGCGCGTCGGCGCCGATGCGTGAATCGACGCCCTGCATTTCCTCGACGGTCAGCTCGTTCAGGGCCTTGCCGCTCTTTTCCGCGAGGGCCACGACAGCGCCGACGATGTGATGCGCCTCGCGGAAGGCCACGCCCCGGCGCACGAGGTAGTCGGCCAGATCGGTGGCCAGCAATGTGGGGTCGCCGGCGGCGGCGAGGCAGGCGTCGGCATTGATGGCGGTTGCGCCGACCATCGCCGCGGTCAGGCGGACGGTCGCGCGCACGGTGTCGACCGAGTCGAACAGCCGCTCCTTGTCCTCCTGCAGGTCGCGGTTGTAGGTCATGGGCAGCCCCTTGAGGAGGGTGAGCAGCGACATGAGGTTGCCGACGACCCGTCCCGTCTTGCCGCGGGCCAGCTCAGCGATGTCCGGATTTTTCTTCTGGGGCATCAGGGAGGAGCCGGTGGTGTAGGCGTCGGAGATACGGATGAAATCGAACTCGGCGCTGGCCCAGAGGATCCAGTCCTCCGCCAGACGCGACAAATGCACGGCGATCAGGGCGGCGGCGGAGCAGAATTCCACCGCGAAATCACGATCGCTGATTCCATCCATGGAATTCTGCGTCAGTCGGGCCCTGCCCCTGGCGTCCACGAAACCGAGCATTTCGGCGACGAGTTCGCGATTCAACGGCAGGGTGGAGCCGGCGAGCGCGCAATTGCCCAGGGGGCAGACATTGACCCGGTCGAGGCAATCGACGAGGCGGCGCTGGTCCCGTTCGAACATCTCGGCATAGGCGAGCAGGTGGTGCGCGATGGGAACGGGCTGGGCGCGTTGAAGATGGGTGTAACCCGGAATGACGACGTCCTTGTTGGCCGCGCCGAGCCCGACCAACGACTCCTGCAGGGCGTGAATTTCGCCGATCAGGTCCAGGATCTCGTCCCGCAGCCAGAGCCGCATGTCGAGGGCGACCTGATCATTGCGCGAACGCGAGGTATGCAGCCTGGCTCCGGCAGGCACGCGGCGGGTCAGTTCGGCCTCGATGTTCATGTGGACATCCTCGAGCTCGGGTTTCCACTTGAACCTCCCGGCCTCGATCTCGCCGCCGATCTCCTTCAACCCGCGCTTGATGTCGTTCAATTCCTTTTTCGACAGGACGCCGATGGATTGGAGCATCGTCGCGTGCGCGATCGAGCCGGCGATGTCGTGCCGCCAGAGCCGCCAGTCGAAGGAGATGGATTCACTGAACTGTTCGACATCGCGGCCCGGACCTTCCGCAAAACGGCCGCTGCGGGAGACGGGTTTCTGTTTCTTTCTGCCAGCCATAAGCGGGGAAAATGTGGGGGGAATGAAACTGAAAGTCACGCGGGAACATGAAACGCCGCGATCTGCAGTGATAGAGACCTTACGGGGCGCGGCTGTGTCCCGTCCTCGGGATCAGCCGCAGCGGTTCGGGAGACAGGGTCGCGTGGAGCAAAACCCTCGACGCCGTTCGCGATCGGCGTTGCTGCGGCTGGTCTCCGACACAGCCGCGCTCCAGCTGCGGTGTTTCACCACGGATTCGATCCCGTCCCGTTCCACTTGCATTCGGTCGATCATGAGGCAATCTTGCCGCGCCGTGAATACGGACGGGCTGGGGACGTCCCATTCATGTGATTGCCATGAAACGAGTCGCGCTGTTTTCCCTGATGTTGCTGTTGGCCGGCGGGGCCAAGGCCCAGCTGTTTTCCGACAATCAACTCGGCGGCGCCGTTTTGGGCGGCGTCGTGGGCGGCGTCATCGGTCACAACAACAACCGCCAGACGGCAGAGGGCATCGGCATCGGCGCCCCAGTGTTTCAGGGTGTTGCGCACATGGGGGAAGTCGGCCCAGTAGGATTTCTCCATGGGTTCGCGGACGTGCATGAGGCAGAGTTCCGCGCTCAGGGCGTGGGCGATCTTCAGGGCGTGGGCGAAGGCGGTCTCATCCCCTTCCGAGAAGTCGGAGGGATGAAACACGGAATTGATGAGCAGTTCTGGTTGGTCCATGGCAGGTCGGTTCAACGGTAAAAGAGGATCCACGAAAAGAGGCCGGCGGTCGTCGCCCAGGCGGCGGCTTCCATGACGCGGAAGACCGCTTCCGCGCGGGACTGCGCGCCGACAATGAACAGCATGAGGGCGGCGCCGGCTGCGGCAAGGGCGAACGCCTGGTTTCTCGCCGGGGGAAACCAGATGCCGGCGACGACAAATGAAGCCGACGCCAAGGCGCCGATCACGGCGCCCGCGCCGAGCGCGCCCGCATATTCCACGAACAGGTTGAGATCGCGCAGCCGCTCCAGCGCAGCCCGCTCACAACGTCCGCACGCCCAGATCAGCAGGCCGACGGACGGCAACAGGAACAGGGCCGCCTCGGCCGCGCATTGGAGGAGCTTTGTCCGGTAGGTCAGATCGCCGTAGCCCGACACATGCCAGTCCGCGCCGTAGGCTCCGACGACATACGCGACAAAATACGCAACAGAGCAGAGGGCGATGCGGGCCATTGAAACATTCGGTGTCATCGTGCAATTGGCGGCCGCGCCCATTAGCGCCTCATCAACGCGCGATTTCAAGAACAGTCGGTCAGGGCCTGCGGGGAGGGAATGGACCCGGTAACGGGGAATGCGGACCCCGGAGCCCGTTTGCTTCCAGGTTCCGCATGCCGCGCGCTGCATTGTAGGCCGGGACCGGACACCCCGTCAGGACGGCGTCCAGGCGCATTACGGCGGACCGGAGCCACCAGACATTCACCACCTCGCCGGCGCGCAACGCTCTCCGCCGAGGTAGCGCTTCAACAGACTGCGCATGGCCTTCACCCTTTCGGGGCGCTCCGCGTAGAGGTTCCGTGACTGGCGCGGATCGTCCTTGAGGTTGAACAGCAGACCGGGATTGCCCCTGCCGTAGGGCTCCAATCCGAAATGCTCCAGATAACTCTTCGACTCCTTTTTCGCGGCGCCTGACGGGGCGTCGATCAGGACCCAGTCCCCCTGACGTAGGGCGAACTTGTTCGCGGAGGTGTTCTGCACGGTGGCGGTTCGCAAGGGGCGCCGGTAGTCCTCGCCCCTGAGCGCCGGCAGGAGATTGTAGCTGTCGATGGCCTCGTCCCGGCCGAGTTTGTAACCGACGATTTCCGCGAAGGTGGCGGCCAGGTCCACCTGACTGACCGTCTCATCGGAGACCGAGCCGGCCCGGACCTGCCCCGGCCAGCGCACGATGAAGGGCACGCGGTGACCGCCCTCGTAGAGGTCGCGTTTGACGCCGCGAAACTTCCCGGAACTCCATTGATCGAATTCTTCGAGGCGCTGGAAGGCGGCGTTCTCCGGGCCGTTGTCGGCGGAGAAGATCACCATCGTATTGTCCGCGAAGCCGTGTTCTTTCAGCGCGGCCAGGACCTTGCCGACCATGGCGTCGGTCTCGATGACGAAGTCGCCGTAGAAGCCGGCTTTCGACCTTCCGTGGAATTCCTTGTTCGGGACAATCGGGTAGTGCGGCGAGTTGAAGGCGAGGTAGGCGAAAAACGGCCTGTCCTTCTTCTGCCCGGCGATCCATTCGACCGTCTTCTCCGTGATGGTCGGGAGGATGTCGTAGGGGTTCCAGCTCTCGGCCATGGGCCCCGGGCGAAACGTGCCGGCTCCGGCCAGCGGTTGCGACTTGATCACGGGCCTGGTGGGGATGGTCAGGAAGCGGTCGCCCTCGATCCAGCAGTAGGGCGGGAAGTTGATCGTCCCATCGCCGAAGTAGTGATCGAAACCGCGCTCCAGCGGGCCGCCCGGGAAGCGTCTGGTCCAATCGTAGGACCCGGGCTTGGGCCAGTCCTTTTTCGTCACGCCGGGTTTGCGAATCGCGTCAAAGTCCCAGCCGAGGTGCCACTTGCCGAAGCAGCCCGTGCGATAACCCCTTTCCCGGAACATCCTGGCGATGGTGAACTCACCATCCTTGAAAACGGTCCCGCCGAAGGCGCCGACGATGCCATGAAACCGGCGCCAATGATGTTGCCCGGTCAGCAATGCGAAACGGCTCGGCGTGCAGATGCCGGAGGAGCTGTGCCCATCGGTGAACGTCATGCCCTGTCTGGCCAGACGGTCGATGTTCGGCGTCTGGATCTTCGCCGTCCTGTCGCCGTGGGAAACGTCGGCCACGCCCATGTCGTCCGCGTAGAGGATGACGACATTCGGCGGTTGTCCGGCGGCGTGGGATTGCGACGGGGTCAGCGCGGCCGCGCCGGCCGCCAGGATCAGAAGCAGTTGTCTCTTCATGGTTGGCTCGTTCCCATGGAAAATGGGGGAAGCGGGGCGTGATCGAAAGACTTTCCTGCCGGAGTAAATGGTGTTCAAAGGCGGGCCGCTTTGTTAATCCTCTCGCCGTCACCATTGATTGCGCATGAGCGAGAACACGCAGAAATCCCAGGTCGCTGAATTCTACGAGGAGTTTCAATCCCGCGGAAAGTACGACTACCTCTACGGCGACGAGGCGCGCAAGGACCTCTACGTCCGACTGATCGGCAGGGAGCGGGACATTCTCGAGGTGGGATGTCGCGCCGGAAACCTGACCCAGCATTTTCACGAGGGGAACAAGGTGGTCGGCATCGATGTCGATCGCAACGCGCTCAAGGAATTCGAGCAGCGGTTGGGTCTTGAAGGGCATTGGGTGGACACCGATTCGGAGGATTTCCCTTTCGAGGATAAACGGTTCGACACCGTGGTGTTCTCGGAGGTCATGGAGCATCTTCGCTTCCCCCAGAAGGCGTTGAAGGAGATTGCGCGCGTGCTGAAGCCCGGCGGGCGGTTGATCGGCTCGGTGCCCAACGCCTTCCGCCTGCGCAACAGGATCAAATTCCTCCGCGGCAAGCCCTACGAATCGGATCCTTCGCACCTGCGCTCCTATTCGCACGAGCTCGTCCGCAAGGAACTGGGATCGTTCTTCGAGAAGGTCGAGATCCATCCGATCTCGGGACATCTGCTGGGCGGCGGCAGCACGGGAATTCCGGTGTTCACGTGGCTGCCCTTCGGAATTCGCGCGCTGTTTGCGCTGGACCTGATCTTTGTCGGCGTCAAGAAGGCCGCGACTGCGACGCCGTCCGAAGGCGCATGAAACTCGCCCTCATCCGCCGACAGTTCGCCGCCACGGGCGGAGCGGAGCTGTATCTCCAGCGGCTCATGGAGGCGCTGACCGGCCGGGGGCATGAGATTCACCTTTTCGCGGAGAGCTGGAAGCAGCCGCCCGCCGGCGCATCGCTTCACTCCATCGCCGTGACCGGCTCCCGCGCCGAGCGCCCCGTCCGCTTTGCCGGGGCGGTGAAGGAGGCGGTCGCCAGGGAGCGCTTTGACTGCGTGTTCAGCCTGGAGCGCACATTGAAGCAGGATGTGTATCGCGCGGGCGACGGCGTGCATCGGGTCTGGTTGGAGCGGCGGCGGCAGTTCGCGCCCTGGTGGTCGAGGCCGTTCATCGGCGGCGGCGCGTTCCACCGCAACCTGATGCGG
This sequence comes from Verrucomicrobiales bacterium, assembly GCA_038126035.1. Taxonomy (GTDB): domain Bacteria; phylum Verrucomicrobiota; class Verrucomicrobiia; order Limisphaerales; family JAYPEY01; genus JAYPEY01. The sequence continues at coordinate 10,499 of JAYPEY010000023.1, forward strand.
CTGGAGTCCCAGACCTTCGACCCGGCCAACACCGGTCGCGTGATCGTGAATTCGAACATGGTGAAGCAGGAGATCCTGGACCATTTCCGATTTCCCGAGGATCGGATCCACCTCGTCCGCAACGGCGTCGACGTGGACCGTTTTCACCGGGGCGCCCGCGCGGAGACGCGAAAGCGGTTCGGCGTGGAGGACCGCGAGTTCCTCCTGCTCTTTGTCGGTTCCGGCTGGAAGCGCAAGGGACTGAAGTATCTGCTGGCCGCCGCGGCCGTACTGGAGTCCGCGCAGCGGGACCAGTCGCCCGGCCGGCTCAACGCCGATGAGGCGGACGACGAGACGGAGCCGCCCCTTGCGCCCAGGAACCGCGTGCGTCTGCTGGTCGTCGGCAAGGGACGCAAACCGGCGGGCGCGCCCGGCAACGTCATCTTCGCGGGCGCCATGAGCGACGTTGAGAACGCCTACGCCGCCGCGGACCTTTTCGTTTTCCCGCCGATCTACGAGCCCTGTTCCAACGTGGTGTTCGAGGCTCTCGCGGCGGGATTGCCCGTGATCACGACGCGGCAGAACGGCGCCGGCGAGGTCATTGAAGACGATGTCAACGGGACCGTCCTTGACGATCCAGCCGATGTCCCGGCGATGACGCGCGCAATCTGCCACTGGGCGTCGAAACGCATGACGATGGGCCGGATCGACACGGACGCGCTGGAACTGGACCGGAACGTGGAGGAAACCCTGCGGGCGCTGGAGCTGGCTGCGGATGAGAAAGGCGCGGCGGCATGAAGATCTCCTTCTGCACGATCACGCTCAACGAGGAGGAAAACCTCCCCCGCGCATTGAAGAGCTGCGCCGATCTGGCCGACGAGATCGTGGTCGTGGATTCCGGCAGCAGCGACCGGACGGAGGAGATCGCCCGCGACTTCGGGGCGCTCTGGAAGCATCAGGACTGGCTCGGCTATCGCGACCAGAAGCAGTTGTCGATCGATCTGGCCGCAAACGAATGGGCGTTCGTTCTCGACGCGGACGAGGTGCTTTCAGAACCGTTGCGGGACGAGATCCGGGCCTTGAAGGAGCAGGGTTCCGACGCGGGCGTCGGAGGCTGGTCCGTGCCGCGCTGCACCTTCTACGAGGGGCGGTGGATCCGGCATGGCGACTGGTATCCGGACCGGATTCTTCGTCTGGTCCGCCGTTCCAAGGCGCGGTTCGAGGGGGGGCGGGTCCACGAACGGTTGGAGGTTGAGGGCCGCGTGCTCGAATTGCGCGGCGACCTGCACCACCATTCCTTCAGGGACGCGTCGGATCACTGGAAACGTTGCGAGAAATACGCGCGACTTTGGGCCGAGACCCAACACGAGAACGGCCGCAAGGCCGGCCCGCTGGCGCCCCTTTCACGCGCCGCCTTTCGTTGGCTCCGCGGCTACCTCTTCAAGGGAGGCTTCCTGGATGGCGCCCAGGGCGCGCGCATCGCCCGGATGAACGCGCGGGAGGTGAAGCTGAAATACGAACTGCTGCGGGAGTTGAACCGGCCCGGAAGACCAGGCTGAGTTTCTGTCGCCTATTCCCCTTTCACCCGCTCGATCCTGGCCCCCAGACCGCGCAGCTTGTCGTCGATCTTCTCATAGCCGCGATCCAGGTGATAGATGCGGTTCACCTGGGTCGTTCCCTCCGCGACCAGTCCGGCGATGACCAGGGCCGCCGAGGCGCGCAGGTCGCTGGCCATCACCGGCGCCCCGCTCAGCGGCGCCCCGCCCTTGATGATTGCGCTGGGACCCTCGATGGAGATATCCGCCCCGAGACGCGACAATTCACTGACATGCATGAAGCGGCTCTCGAAGATCCGCTCCGTGATGATGCTGATCCCGGGCGTCAGCGTCATGAGCACGCTCATCTGCGCCTGCACATCCGTGGGAAAGCCGGCATAGGGCTGCGTGGTGACATCGATGGGTTTCAGCTTGCGCTTCCGACGCACGCGCACCTCCGGACCGTTGCGTTCGAGGATGACGCCGGTCTCCTCCAGTTTGTCGACGACCGCCTGCAGGTGATCGAGCCGCGCGCCCTTGATGGTGACATCGCCATTGGTCGCGGCGGCGGCGATGATGAAGGTCGCCGTTTCAATCCGGTCGGGAATGACGTCATGCTCGGCGCCGTGCAGCGACTTGACGCCCGTGATGGTGATGGTCGGACTTCCGGCGCCGTGGATCTTCGCGCCCATCGACGTGAGAAAATCGGCGAGGTCCACGACTTCCGGTTCGCAGGCGGCGCTGTGAATGATGGTGACGCCCTCCGCGAGCACGGCCGCCATCATCACATTGGCCGTCCCCAGAACCGTCGGGCCGCTGCGCCCCCCGAGAAAGATTTCATTGCCCGCCAGCTTGGGCGCGCGGGCATTGACATACCCTTCCTTGATTGAAATCGACGCGCCGAGCCCCTTCATGCCCTTCAGGTGAAGATCGATCGGCCGGGCGCCAATCACGCAGCCGCCCGGCAGGGAGACCTTGGCCCTGCGCAACCGGCCCAGCAACGGCCCCATGATGCAGATCGAGCCGCGCATCTTGCGCACGAGTTCGTAGTCGCCGACGCTCTTGATCTTCTTCGCCTGCACGCGGATCTCGCCCTCGCCCAGACGCTCCACGGTCGCGCCGAGCGACTCGAGAATCTGCGTCATGAACTTGACGTCGCTGAGATCAGGAATGCGGCGGATGACGCAGGGCTCGGGCGTAAGCAGGGTCGCCGCCATGATCGGCAGCACCGAGTTCTTGGCCCCGCTGATTTCCACTTCCCCCTTCAGGGGCGTCCCGCCTTTGATGAGCAAACTGTCCATGGTGTTGTATTACGTGATGCGTGCTTGTCGCGCCGTAGCCGGGAGGCGAAGGCGGATTGCGTCCATCCTGTGAGCCGCAGACTCCGGATTTCAGATTTCAGATGGCCGATGGCAAATGGCAAACGAATCACGTTCTTCTCACGCCGGGTTCGGGCTGACAATGATGAACCGTTCCCGGTTCGACAAATCGCGTTCGACCGCATCCACAATCCAGCCGCAGTTCGCAAAGATTTCCGTCAACGCCGCGGCCTGCCCATCGCCAAATTCCAACATCATCGCGCCTGTTGGACGCAGCCAGATGGCGCCGTGCTCCGCCAACATGCGAAAAAAATCCATCCCGTCCTCGCCGCCGTCCAGCGCGGTCCTTGGATCGTGGTCGCGAACCTCGGGCGCCAGGGTTTCGATCTCGGCGCTAGGAATGTAGGGCGGATTGGAAACGATCAGATCGAACTCTGCGCCGTCAGCCAGACCGGAAAAACCGTCGCTCTCGATAAGAGCCACCCGATCCTGCAGGTTATGGAACATCGTGTTCTCGCGCGCCAACTCCAGCGCCGTCTTCGAACAATCGACGGCGGTCAGCCGGGCTTCCGGCGCGTTCGCCGCGACGGCGAGGCTGATGCAACCCGTGCCCACGCCGATCTCCAGCATCGCCGGCAACACCCCATCCAAAGTCTCATTCCGTTTCCAAAGCCGCTTCCAGGCCAGCTCCGCCAACAGCTCCGTTTCCGGTCGGGGAACCAGGGCCTCCGGCCCGACCTTGATCTCCATGCCGCAAAACGATGTCGTTCCGAGAATGTGCTGCAGCGGCTCCCGCAGACCGCGGCGACGGACGCATTCCCGCAAAACCTCGGTCTCCTGCTCCGTCACCGGCCGCTCGAAATTGAGATACAACTCCAGTCGCGGCAGCTTGAGCACGTGTTCCAACAACAGCTCGATCTGCAGCCGCGGCGACTCCACTCCCTTCCGCTCCAGGAACTCGCCGCTTTTTTGAATGACCTCGAGGACCGTCACCGGCGTCATGGTTCCGAATCCGGCGACCCACGAAAAGTCATTTTCTCGGGACAATTGTTGAATATCCGGTTGTAGTTGAGACTCAGTATCAACTAAGCTCGCGGTTCCAGAGATGAACGAAGCGAAGTCACGCAACAAAGCGACCAGGCTCAGTCAGCTTTCGGTCGGTGAGATTGGCCGGATCAAATCGATCCCGGCCGAGAGCGCCGTCAATCAGCGGCTCATGAATCTGGGGTTGCTGCCCGGTATGATGGTCAAGATCGTGCAGGTGGCGCCGCTGGGCGATCCGATTGCGATTGAGTTCACGGGGCAGCGGATCAGCATCCGGCGCGCGGAGGCTGCGTTGATCGAGATCAATTGAACCGGATGGCCGCGGGAACGGAATCGCCGCGCCGACTGGCGCGAGTGGCCATGCTCGGCAATCCGAACACGGGCAAGACCTCGCTCTTCAATTCGCTCACCGGGCTTCGTCAACGGGTCGGCAACTACCCCGGCATCACCGTCGAGAAGAAGACCGGCGTCATGCAGCTCGGCCAGGGCGAGGCGGAATTGATCGATCTACCCGGGACCTACAGCCTTGCCGCGGCCTCGCCGGACGAGCGCGTCGTGGTGGACGTGCTTGCGGGCCATGTTTCCGGGACGGAACGGCCCGAGGCCATCGTCTGTGTGGTCGACGCCACGAACCTGCAGCGCAATCTGTTTCTGGTCTCCCAGGTCGCCGAGCTGGGCATTCCCATCGTGGTCGCGCTGAATCTGTGGGATTCGGCGCGCAAGCAGGGTCTGAACATCAACGTCAAGGCGCTTTCCGAGCGGTTGGGCGTCCCGGTCGTTCCCACGATCGGGCGAACGGCCGAGGGGTTGCCCCAGCTTCGCGCCGCCATTGTCGAGGCCTTGGAAAAGAAGCCGCTCATGACCCGGATTCAATGGCCGGAAAGCGCCTCCAAGGCCGAGGCGGAACTGCGCGCGGCCATTCCGGAGGCGATTCGCGCCCAGCTGAAGGAACTGGAGGTGCAGCGACTCCTGTTCGACGCCGATTCGCCGATCATCGAGCGTGTCGGCTGGGAGCACGCGGAGGCGCGCAAGGTCATTGACGAGGCGCGCAAGCACCTCTGGGACGCCGGCGTCAATCCGCTGGCCGCCGAGGCCCTGTTCCAATACGCGCACCTGAAGGAGATCCTGGACGGCGTGGTCCTGTCGCCTGAGGAAGCCCTGCCGCGCGGCAGCGAATCCATCGACGGCATCCTGATCCACCGCTTCTGGGGGCTGCTGGTTTTCGTGGGCATGATGTTCGTCGTGTTCCAGGCGGTCTACGCGGGAGCCGGACCGTTGATGGACCTGGTCGATGGCGCGAAGGGCTGGACGCAGGAGCTGGTCGGCCCCTGGTTCGAAAGCATGCCGATGTTGCAAAGCCTGGTGACGGACGGCGTGATCGAGGGCGTGGGAGCCTTCGTCATCTTCCTGCCCCAGATCCTGATCCTGTTCCTGTTCATCGCCCTGCTGGAGGACACCGGTTACATGGCGCGGGCCGCGTTCCTCATGGACAAGCTCTTCAACTGGTGCGGATTGAACGGCAAGAGCTTCGTGCCGTTCCTGTCCAGCTACGCCTGCGCCGTGCCGGGCATCATGGCCACGCGGACGATCGAGGATCCCAAGGCGCGGCTGACAACCATCCTGCTGGCGCCCTTGATGAGCTGCTCGGCGCGACTGCCGGTCTATGTGCTGATGATCGGCGCATTCGTGGAACCGCAGCTGGGATCCTTCTGGGCGGGCGTCACGTTGTTCCTCATGCACTTTGTCGGATTGTTCGTCGCGGTGGTTCTGGCGTTCATCTTCACGCGTTTCCTGATCAAGACCAAACCGCAGCCCTTCGTGCTGGAACTGCCGGCCTACCACGCGCCGCGCATCCACAACGTCGTGTATCGCATGTATGAGGCGGGCAAGGAGTTCGTGCAGCGCGCCGGCACCGTCATTCTGGCGATCACCATCATCATCTGGGCCATGCTCTACTTCCCGCGCCCGGCGGGCCTGGAGTCGAATGAGACGAAGGCCTTTGCCGCCGAACACGCCCAGGCCAACGGCATCAGTGAGGAGGAGGCCATGACGGCGCTGGAATCGGACGAGGAATTGGCGGCGGCGCTGCAGGCGCGCATTGACGGGGCCTATGTGGACCAGAGTCTACTGGGACGGCTGGGCAAGGGGCTGCAGCCAATTTTCGCGCCGGCGGGTTTCGACTGGAAGATCACGGTCGGGGTGCTGGCCAGTTTCCCGGCGCGCGAGGTGATTGTCTCCACGCTGGGCATCATCTACAGCCTCGGCGGCGAGGTGGATGAGGAATCCGGCAGTCTGCGTGAAGCCATGCGCCACGAAACCTGGGACGACGGTCCTCGCGCCGGAACGACGGTGTTCAATCTGCCCGTTGTGTTTGCGATCATGGTCTTCTTTGCGCTCTGCTCCCAATGCGGCTCCACGCTGGCCGTGACCGCCAAGGAATCGAACTGGAAGTGGGCGGCCTTCACCTTCTTCTACATGACCGGACTGGCATGGATCGGCGCGGTGTTCGTCTATCAGGCGGGGATGATGTTTCTGTAAGGGGCGCCGATCATGACTGCGCTGCAATGGATCGAGTTGACCGTCGTGGCGCTCATCGTCGGCGGCGCGGTCTGTTACCTCATCGCCTACGTGCGTGATGTGATCCGGTTTGGATCGTCCTCGTCTGGGAAAGGCTGTGGAACCGGCGGCGGATGCCCTTCTTGTGGGTCGGATGCGAGGAGTCCGGTTGAGTGAATCTGCCATTGGCCATCTGCCATCTGCCATCCGCCATCTGCCATCCGCCATTGGCCATGGGCATTGGCACAGAACCTGCCTCTCTTCGTCCTGAATCGCCGGAGCCTCTTCATTGCCAATTGAAGCTGGCAGATGGCAAACGAAGGAGAACGAAGAATGAAAGGAATCGACCATGGCCAAGTATCAGCATTTTGAGGAACTGCCGGTTTGGAAGGGGGCGGCGAAGCTCTACAACATCGTGCTCGACCTGCTCGAACAACCGGATCTCCCGCTCAGCTACGGGTTCCGCAACCAGCTCGATCGCGCCGCGCTTTCGGTTTCGAACAACATTGCCGAGGGCTTTGAGCGATCGACGAAGGCGGAGTTGCAATCGTTCATCGCCATTGCGCGTGGATCGGCTGGCGAGGTGCGTTCAATGATGGCGGTGGTGATGAATCGACCGCGGTTGCGGGGGATCGTGAAGGAACTGAAGCGGATACGGGCGTTGGCGGAATCCTGCGCGCGACAATTGACGGGTTGGTCGGGTTCGATTGAGAAGCTGCCGTTCGAAGGAAGACGGCATCGGCCTGAGCCGGTTCGGAGAATGCGCGAGGCGGAGAAGAAGGGGCGGGATTATAGGCTGAACTTCCTGCGCAACCTGAAGCCGGAGCATCCGCTGTATAGCTCGCGGGAGGCAAGAGAGGCGCGTGGCGAAGTTGAGGAGGAGTGAGAATGGCAGATGGCCAATGGCAAATGGCACAGCCCGAATTTCGCAAGCCATCCGCCATTTGCCATTTGCCATTTGCCATCGGCCATGCGGCGGGCTGACGTGGGGGATGGGATGTGGTATTCCAATCCTCATGTTCCGTATCAGCCCCTGCGCTCGGCGCCTTCTCCTCCTCTTCGGGTTCATCCTTCTTGGAGGCGCCTTCCTGTCATTGTCCGCCCAAACTGTCCCGGTGGACATGTCGAAATATGATCCGACATCGATGGTGCGCATACAGGAGATCGACGGAAATTTGATCCTACGTTGGCAGGCGGAGGAATCTGGCTGGTCGGAGTTGGGCGGCGCTTTGCGTATCATCCGAGATAGTAAGAAACGTTGGGAATATGGCGAACTCGCCTTGAGCCTCAACCGGCCGGGCTCACTGATCCACCATATCGGCATCGCCCCCGACGAATCAGCCCCGGCCCAACCCATCGTCCAGAACATCGATCCCGTCACCATCCTCACCGTCGGCGAGCGCAATCTCGAACGCCGCAGCGGCTGGACCATCTTCTTCGACAAGGTTCACAAGCGCCCGCACACGACGCATCTCGCGCGGCTTGAGTTGAACTCTGTTCGAGTCGAATCAATCCAACGCAGCGTGCGGGTGCGACTGGGCAAATTGACCGCCGGTTCATTCAAGGGCGAACTCGTCTTCAATCTCCACCCTGCCTGCCGACTCATCCACGTCGAAGCCGTCCTCAGCACGAACGAAGACGGTCGCGCCATCGTTTACGACGCGGGCATCGCGTCCGCCGATCCGGCATGGGACAGGACCGTCTGGCTGGATTCTGAAGGCGAACTGCGAAGCGCCGATGGTTCCAGCGAGCAACCCGGCCGGCCGCTGGCGTTGAAGCATCGCGTCATCGCCGCGGAAAACGCCAACGGCTCCCTCGGCGTCTTCCCCGCGCCGCACAAGTATTTCTACCCGCTTGATTTCGCAGACAACTTCAAGTTCGCCTGGCTCGGCAGCGACTACCGCGGATTGGCAAAGGGGCATGGCATCGGTTTCCGCCAACCGCTCGACGGCGACAACCGCTTCGTCCCCTGGTTCAACGCCCCGCCCGGAAGCGAGCAACGCCTCAGCGCCTTCTACATCCTGAGTTCCGGCTCGGGTCGGAATGCCATCGACGCCGCCAAGCGTTACACCCGCAACGACCGGTTCAAGTCACTCAATGGCCATCGCACGTTCACCAGCCACTACCATGTCGAGCACACGCTGGAGTACCTCAAGCGGCAGCAAGAGCAGGGAACCAGCGGCATCCCCAAGGGCCTGGAAGAACCGGGCTTTGTGAAGACCTTCAAGGAGATGGGCGTGGAGATCGCGCACCTCGGCGAGTTTCACAATGGCCGCACCCCGCGGCTCAAGACGCCGGAGCGGCTGAAGCAGCTCAAGCTCATGCACGACGAGTGCGAACGGCTTTCAACGCGCAGGTTCCTCCTGCTGCCCGGGGAGGAACCGAACGTCCACCTCGGCGGCCATTGGATCAGCTTCTTCCCCCGCCCGGTCTATTGGGTCCTGAATCGCGACAAGGGCGCGCCCTTCGTCACCAGGCACGACGGCATCGGCACGGTCTATCATGTTGGCAACGCCGCCGATGTGTTGGAGCTGTTCAAACGCGAGAACGGCCTCAACTGGACGGCGCATCCGCGCATCAAGGGCTCCACCGGATTCCCCGACGCCTATGCGAAGAAGGATTACTACCTGAGCGACACCTTCCTCGGCGCCGCCTGGAAGGCCATGCCCGCCGACCTTTCCGACCCGCGCCTCGGGACGCGCGTCCTCGACCTGCAGGACGACATGCTCAACTGGGGACAGAAGAAATACATCCTTGGCGAGGTGGACGTGTTCAAGATCGAGCCCGACTACGAACTCTACGGGCACATGAATGTAAATTACCTGCGCCTGGACAAGCTGCCGCGCTACCAGGACGGCTGGCAGCCGGTCCTGGATTGCCTCCGCGAAGGGAAATACTTCGTCACCACCGGCGAGGTGTTGATCGAGGAGTTCTCCATCAACGGAAAGCAAAGCGGCGATACCGCGAAAGCCGGATCCCACAAACTGCGCGTGCAACTCGACAACACTTTCCCCCTGCAATCGGTCTTCATGATCGCCGGCGATGGAATCGACACACGGCGCAGGAATCTGCCCGTGATGTCAGACGGCGCCTTCGCCGGAGCAGACTACAAACTGGAATATCGGAATGGGATCTTCCAGAACTGGAAACCCAAATGGATCCGCCTTGAAGCCTGGGACATCGCCGGCAACGGCGCCTTCACCCCGCCGGTGTGGATCGAAAACTGAGGCCGGCCACAAGGAGGCGCAAGGGGCGCAAAAGGAATCCCTTGCGCCTTCTGCGCCTCTTCGCGGCTGAAAACAAACGGCGAGCGAACGGCGAAATACCTACGATTCGTACCTGGCCAGTTCCGCCTTCAGCTCCGCCTTGTAGTCCCGCTTGGGTTCGTCGAGTTCGTAACCCTTGCGGCGGATCTCCAATGCCGGTGAAATGATCTCGGCGCGCGGATCGATCTCGCGTCCGAAGATCTGGGGCCAGAGGCGGCGGCAGTTACCGGTCATGTCCACGGCGTTCTCCTCATCGAAGCCGGGGCGGAACAGATCGACCGCGAACTGCAGTTCCCGGATCATCTCCTCCTCGGTCGGATGGCCGGTCTTGGCGATGACCACACGGAAGGCCTCCGGGTCCTTCTCCTCCAGCCGGTTCAACTTTGCGATCAGGATGTCGATCGGATGTGGCAGGACGAAGGCGCAGTTGCCGATCTGCACGGATTGCGTGCGCTCCCGCCAACGCGGGCTGGTGCGGAAGTTCAACTCGGAGCAGACCTGGATGTAGAAATCGGAGTGGTCCTGATCCAGACCGGCCTGAATGACATACTCCTCCAGTTCCCGATGGTCGCTGAAGAGATCGATGACCTGGCTCAGGAGGGAGCTGTCCACCGACAACTGGATCGGGGCCGAACCAAACAGGGTGATGGTGAACGCGCCGTCGGCGGGAAGCGTGGCTTGAAGCCGCTTCAAAGCATTCCCGGCCGGTGTGTCCAGATCAACAGTGGTTGTCCATGAGTCGATGGCCATTGCTCCTCGCTTTCAGTCCGTAGACAGCCTGCTGGATCAAACGGTTGCTCACCGCCGGATCGTCGGCCAGAGCCCCGGCCAGACGACGCTCGCGCTCGGTCCACGGACGCTCCTCCTTGCGCAGCCAGAGCCGCGCCGCAATCCGCGACTTGCGCCAAGCCTGGTTGATCTTCGCTTCCATGAGATCCCGAAGCTAGCGCCGTTCGCCGCCGCATTCAACGACGCTGTCCGGAGCGCGGACTAGAGCCCGCTTCAGCGCCGGGCGATCCCGCGCTTCGGATTTCAATCAACGCCCCGGATCACCGGAGGTTGAAGCGGAATAAATTCCGCGCTCCGCTCCCGCTGAGCCGGGCGTCCGGCATGGCAAACCCGCGTGTGGCGCCGCCCAACGTCCGCCTCAACAGATATGCGCGCCCTGCGTCTCCACGTAGACCGCGTAGAGCGACTGGCTGGCGGTCATGAAGAGGCGGTTGCGCTTGGTCCCGCCAAAGCAGATGTTGGAGCAGATCTCGGGCAGCAGGATCTGGCCGATGAGGTCGCCGTCCGGCGCGAAGACGTAGACTCCGTCCACGCCGTGCCCCGTCCAGCCGGCGCTGGCCCAGAGGTTGCCATCCACGTCGCAACGGATGCCGTCGCCGCCGCCGACCAGCTTCTTCGGCGGCTCGCCCTCGAAGCCCGGCATGCGTTTGACATCCTCGGCGCCCGCCTCGATGCGGCAGAACTCCTTCCCGTTCTTCAATCGCTTCTCATCGACCACGTCCCAGACCCAGGTCGGCTTGGGCGCGGGCGTTCCGGTGTCGGCGACGTAGAGTTTCTTGTAGTCGGGCGAGAAGCAGATGCCGTTGGGCTTCACGAGATCGTCGGCGACCTTGTGGACCTTGAGCGTCTTGTGGTCGACGCGATAGATGGCTTCCTTGAGGTGGAGCAGTCCCTTGTTGCCCTCGTAGTTCATCATGCTGCCGTAGCCGGGGTCGGTGAACCAGATGTCGCCGTTGGGGTGGACGACCGCGTCGTTGGGCGCGTTGAAGGGCTTGCCCTCGAACTCGCTGGCGAGGACGGTGATTTTGCCGTTGTACTCGTAGCGCACAACGCGGCGGTTGCCGTGTTCGCAGGAGATCTGGCGTCCCTCCCAGTCGAAGGTGTTGCCGTTGCTGTTGCCGGAGGGGTGGCGGAAGGTGGTGACGTGTCCGTCCTCCTCCAGGTAACGGAGCTGGACGTTGTCCGGTATGTCGCTCCAGACGAGATATTTCCCCACGCCGTTCCAGGCCGGCCCCTCTGCCCACAACGTTCCGGTGTGAAGACGCTGGATCGGCGTGTTGCCCAGCTTGTACTTCGCGAAGCGCTGATCGTGGACAACAACATCCGGATCGGGATAGCGCACCGGGGTGTTTCCGGACCAATCACGCGCAGAGGAAACCAGGGGCGCCATCATCGCGCCGGCTGCCGCGGCGGCTCCTCCAAGAAAGGAACGGCGGTTCAATGACTTGGATTCAGTGTCGGATTGGGTGGAGGCTGCGGCGGAGGAAAGGTCCTTTTTCATGGGTGGAGGAAGCGCAAGATGGTTTTCGAGTGAGCGGCGGAAGGTTTGTCCCGCGACCGATCGAATTCAAGGAAAAGGTGGGCGGAGCGCCAGATGCTCGGTTCTCGATCCTGGATGCTCGATGCTGGATGCTGGATGCTCGATGCTGGATGCTGGATGCTGGGCTCTCGATGCTGGGTTCTCGATGCTGGGTTCT
>JAYPEY010000023.1:22783-37079 GCA_038126035.1 Verrucomicrobiales bacterium
TCTCGATGCTGGGTTCTCGATGCTGGGTTCTGGGGCATGTGCCATCTGCCATTTGCCATCTGCCATTTGCCATTTGGAATTTCAAACGGCAGATGACAGATGGCGCAGCGCCAAAATCGCGAACTGCCTTTGGCGCAGACGCGACGCGAAGGCGGAAGTTCCGGCTTTGGGGAACGAAGACGGGAGAACGTCAGTTGAAGAAGGTCAACTCGTTGGTCAGCAGCAGAACCTGCGCAAATTTCTCCCAGGCGGCGAGGGGCCGGGCTTCGATGGTCTTGCGCGGTCCACTGAACATGGCCTGGGCGCTCCAGGTGGTGGAACTGCCGGGCGGAAGCTGCTTCTCGTCGTTGACGACGGTCATGGTGACCACCGGCGCCCAGGTGAACTGGTCGGCGCCGGGCACCTTGAAGCCGTCGACAATGAAGTCCAGCGTGTCGCCCTTGCGGACAGGGAGACGGTTGATGTTCATGGCCTTGCCGCCGTTTTTGACGTTCTGGGGGGCTCCCAGAATGCCGGCCCGGCTGGAGACCATGTAACCGCGGACGCCGTCGCCGACTTCCTCGGTGTGGCGGAGCGTTCCGGTCACCTGGATGATGCCGTCCGCCTGCGCGGTCCAACGACGCACGATGCCAACGCCAGGCATGCCGGCATGGCCGCCCTGGGCGTTGAGGTAGGCATACTTCAACTGGGTGCCGCCATACCAGGCCTCCTGGTCCTCGTGGAACAACGGCATCTTCTGGAAACCGACAACCTTGCGGGTCCGCGCGTCGTAGCGTCCGACGCCATACTTCCACGGATCCTCAAAGGCGGCCTGCACTTCCAGCGTGCCCTGGGTTGAAAGGTAGCGCTTCGCCAGGTCCATCTCCTGGGCGCTCGGAAAACGCTGGTAGATCAGCTTGTAAAGCAGCCGGATGCGCTCGTCATCCGTGACGCGTCCACGGAAATCGCCGCGGGCCGTGAGATTGCGCGCCTGCTCGACCACCAGGGGGTTGTTCATCAGGAACAACGCCTGCTGCGGCACGGTGGTCTGGTAACGCTGCGCCGTGCTCAGGTCGGGGTTGGCGAAGTCGAAGGTGTTGAAGATCGACTGCAGACTCCGGCGATCGACCATGCCATAGACCGTCCGGCGCGTCGGGAAGGGATCGGCCATGAGGTTGACCGGCTTGCCGCCGATGGCGAGGTCGATCTTGCCGCCAATGGCGAGCAGCGTGTCGCGCATGGCCTCGAAACCGAGGCGACGGACGTTGTAACGGTAGAGCAGCTTGTTCGGCGGATCAATCTGGCTCTTGCGCGGATCCTCCTCGCTGGTGAGCTGGTAGACCGAGGACATCATGATCAGCTTGTGCAGCTTCTTGATGGACCAGCCGTTGTCCATGAACCAGGTCGCCAGCCAGTCGAGCATCTCGGGATGGGACGGCTCCTCGCAACGCGTGCCGAAATCGCTGGGCGTCCGGACGATGCCCTCGCCGAAGTGGTGCATCCAGATGCGGTTGACGATGACGCGGGCCGTGAGTGGATTGTCGCGCGAGGCGATGGCGTTGGCCAGGTCCCAGCGCCCGCTGCCGGTGGTGAAGGGCTTGGGATTCTCGTCGGAAAGGGCCTCCAGAAAGCGACGCGGCACCTCATCGCCCTGGTTGCGGGCGTCGCCGCGGATGAAGATGCGGGAATTGCGTCCGTCGCCGTTGTCCTTGACGATCATGGCCCGGCCCGGCGCGCCATCGTGGGTCATCTTCAGCGCGACCATGCGACCCTTGATCCCCTGCAGGCGGCCCTGAAATCCCTGGGAGAAAAGTCCATAGGAGGCATTGGTGTCAGGATTGCAGGGCGTCATGCGGTCCTCGCCATAGAGGGCCGCGCGAATCTCCTCGCGACTGTCCTCCAATGGCCGCGGCTTGCGCCCGCGCACGCCCTGACGGGCCAGGGCGTTCTGCCATTGGGTGTTCACCTCGGCGAGCAACCGGCTGTAGATGGCGCCGACATCGCGCATGCTCCGGGGCGGGGCCGTCCGGATGGCGCGGGCCACGTGCGTGTTGATCGGCTTCTCAGCTTCGGAATCCGCGTACTTCTTGTTCAGTTCACCGGCCTTGCCCGCCTTCCAGTCCTCGGGCTTGAGCGCCGCGTAAGCCTTCCACGGCCCCCACACCGGATCGTCGCCTTTGCGGGTCTGCAGGAAGCGGCGCCAGCGATCGAAGAAACCGTTGTGCAGACGACGCTCCTGTCCGATGAAAATGAAGCGGTTGAGCGTGTTCGTGGGTTGCGCCACCTCCCAGGTGGCGTAGAGATAGACGCCCGCCTTCTCGCGCGCCTCCTTGCGAAGCCGCTCCTCCTCCTTGTAGCGCGTCTCTCCGTATTCCTTGTGCAGCTGGTTCAGCTGGTACACGTAGTCGTTGTATTCCCGGCTCGGCTTGACCGGCTCCAACAGCGGCAGGTCCGTGTCCTCGAAGTTGTCGCGCGTGCTGTTGAACACGCCATGCCAGGCATAGTAGTCGGCGGTGGGAATCGGATCGAACTTGTGGTCGTGGCAACGCGCGCAGACCACGGTCAATCCGAGAAAGCCCTTGCTGACCACGTCGATGCGATCGTCAATGATCTCATTGCGCTGACCGCCGAAGCGTTTGCCCACGGTAAGGAACCCAAGGGCCGCCAGATCGTTGGTCCGGACCTGACCGCGTTCCAGCATGACGTCGGCGGCCAGCTGCTCGCGGATGAACTGGTCGAAGGGCTTGTCGTCGTTGAAGGCCCGGATGACGTAGTCCCGGTAGGTCCAGGCGTAGGGATAACGAAAATCCTCGACCCGGCCGTTGACGTCGCCCTTGGTGTCGGAATAGCGGGCGACGTCCAGCCAATGGCGTCCCCACCGCTCCCCATAGTGCGGCGACTTGAGCAACCGATCGACGACCTTTTCCCAAGCCTGCGGCGAGGTGTCGGCCATGAAGGAATCGAACTCCGTCGGCGATGGAGGGAGCCCGGTCAGGTCGTAGGTCGCCCGGCGCAACAGCGTGCGCTTGTCCGCCTTTTTCGACGGCGAGATGCCGGCCTTCTTCAGCGAATGGGTGATGAAGCGGTCGATCTCGGTCTTCTCCCAGGAAGCGTCGGTCGGCGCGGGAACGGGCATCCGTTTGACGGGTTGAAAGGCCCAGTGTTTCTTCGCGACCTCGCGCGGATTGGCGACGATGAGCTTCCCGTCGCGCGGATCGGGGGCGCCCATTTTCACCCAGGCCTCCAGGTCCGCGATCTGGGCGGAGGAAAGCTTGTTCTTGGGCGGCATCTGCATGTCTTCATCCGCCCAGCGGACGGCCTTGATGAGGAGGCTCTTCTCGAGGTCGCCCGGCACGACAGCGGGGCCGAGGTCGCCGCCCTTGAGCGTGCCTTCGCGGGTATCGAGCGTCAGCGCCCCGCGGCTCTTGCCTTCGGCGACGCTATGGCAGCGATAACAGTGCTCGGCCAAAACGGGGCGGATCTTCTTCTCGAAGAAGTCGAGCTGCTCGCGGTTGGCGGCGGCGCGCGCGCTGGAGGGGGCGAGGAGCGAGGCCGCAAGCGTTGCGGTCAGAAGCGCTGGGAAGGTCGGGAATTTCATGGGCGATTCTGTTTGATTCAAACCGGCGGACAAAGAGGCGGCCGGACGGCGTCGAAACACGCGCCCGGCCGCCGAAAAGAAACATTCAATCAGGCGATGACGTCACGGACCACGTTGCCGTAGACATCGGTCAGGCGGAAATCGCGGCCGTTGTAGCGGTAGGTCAGTTTCTCGTGATCGAAGCCGAGCAGGGCCAGGACCGTCGCGTGGAGATCGTGGATGTGCACCTTGTCCGAGACGGCGCGGTAGCCGAATTCATCGGTGGCGCCGTAACGTTGGCCGCCCTTGACGCCGCCGCCGGCGATCCAGGCGGAGAAGCCGCGATGATTGTGGTTGCGGCCGGGCACCTCGAAGTTGTTGTTGCCGTTGGGCAGCTGACGCGTCGGCGTGCGGCCGAACTCGCCGCTCCAGATGATGAGCGTCTCCTCGAACATGCCGCGGTTCTTGAGATCCTTGATGAAGGCGGCGATCGGCTGGTCCACCTCGCGGGCCTTGTTCCGGATCGCCGTGTCGAGATTGGAGTGGTGATCCCAACCGCCGTGCCAGGCCTGCACGAAACGGACGCCCTTCTCGAGCAGGCGTCGCGCGATCAGCATCTGGCGGCCCTGCGCGGTGTCGCCATACATGTCGCGAACGCTCTGCGGTTCCTTGCTGATGTCGAAGACCTCGGTCGCCTCGGTCTGCATCTTGAAGGCGAGTTCGAAGGCCTGGATGCGCGCCTCGAGCTGCTCCTCCTTCTTCAGGTTGAGGCTGTGAACCGCGTTCAACTGATGGAGCAGGTCCAGCTGCTGGCGCTGCTCGGGCATCGAAATGTAGTTGTTCTTGATGTTCTCGATCAGGCGTTCCACGCGCGGTTCTCGGGTGTTGATGTGCGTGCCCTGAAACGAGCCGGGCAGGAAGGCCGAACGCCAGTTCTCGGAGCCGCCGGGAGGGCCTCCGCCCGGGGTGAGGGAGATGAAGCCGGGAAGATTCTGATTCTCGCTGCCGAGGCCGTAGGTGACCCAGGAGCCCATGCTCGGCTTCACCAACCGTCCGGAACCCGTGTTCATCATCACACTGGCAAACTCATGCGCCGGGATGTCCGTGTGCATGGAGTTGATCACCGCGATGTCGTCGATGTGCTGCCCGAGCTCCGGCCAGATCTCGGCGACCGGCACGCCGCTCTGGCCGCGCTGCATGTAATCGACCGGCGAGGCGAAGGCGACGCCGCCGATATCCGGCAACGGCTTGCCGTTCATGTCGCCGCCGCGGGCCGCGTCGTAGCGGGTCAGGCTGGGTTTGTAATCCCAGGTGTCGAGGTGCGAAGGCGCGCCCTGCGCAAAAATGTGGATGACGCGCTTGGCCCGGGCCTGGAAATGCGGCTTCTTGACAGCCAACGGGGAAAAGCTCTTGGCGGCCTCGGCGCTGGGATTGACCAGGTCCGGCTCCAGCAGGCTGGCCAGGCCCAACAGCCCGAAACCGGTGCCATACCGGCTCAGGAACTGCCGGCGCGTCTGAAAGTAGTCCTGCGCCTTCGGCGCGTGGTGGTCGGGTCGGAACTCGTTCATAATCAATACGTTTTGTTGTTCGCAACGGGGCGCGACCGCGTCGTCTCCGACGACAGAACCGCCCACATTTCAGTGCAGTTGGCCACTCTATCAGACACCCCCGTCCCGAACAACCGGGAATTTGGAGGCTGCCGAAGCCAACGTCATACGTTGGTTTGACGCCCGGATCAATCTAATCTGGACATCATGTTTGACAAAATAGGGTCCGCAGCATTCAAACAAGAACGTGTCCGAATCGGAGCAATTCTTGGGTTGTTTCGCCTTCGGCAAAGCGCCAGTTTCGTCCGAATCGACCGACGACCGAATGGCATCGGGCCCAGCGCCGTCGGACGATGATTCGCTCATGAGAAACCAGACTTTCAACGAAATGCGGAAATCCGCCTCGCGGGTCGCGATCTTGGTTGCCGGGCTCGCCGCGGGCGGTGAGACCTTCGCGGCGGGGTCGGACGAAGCGGCAAACATGCGCTTCTTCGAGCAGAACATCCGTCCCCTGCTCGCCAAGAACTGCTACGAATGCCATGGCGCCGAGAAGACGAAGGGCGACCTGCACCTGGACTCCCGGGCCGGAATCCTGGTCGGCGGGGTGAACGGGCCCGCAGTCGCTCCCGGCAAGCCCGCCGAGTCCCTCCTCATGCTCGCCGTTTCGCACACGGACGAGGACTTGAAGATGCCGCCCAAGAAGCCGCTGGCCGAACGCGACATCAAACTTCTCGAAAAGTGGATCGCCCTGGGCGCGCCCTGGCCCGGCGACGCCGGCCAGACCGGCGATCTGTCCAAGATCACCGAGGAGGATCGCCAATGGTGGTCCTTCCAACCGATCGCCAAGCCCACGGTCCCGCAGACCAAGGGCGACGACTGGAGCCGCAACGAGATCGACCGCTTCCTTCTTGCCAAGCTCAAGGCCGAGGGACTGACGCCCGCCAAGCCCGCCGAGAAACGCCAACTGGTCCGTCGCGTCTATTTCGACCTGACCGGCCTGCCGCCCGCGCCCAAGGACATCGAGACCTTCCTCGCCGACAAATCGGAGAACGCCTACGGGAACCTCATCGAACGCCTCCTCGACAGTCCGCAATACGGCGAACGCTGGGGGCGGCATTGGCTGGATGTCGTCCGCTACTCGGAATCCGACGGCTACAACGCGGACGGCTACCGCCCCCACGCCTGGCGTTACCGCGACTACGTCGTCAAGAGCTTCAACGAGGACAAGCCCTTCGACCGTTTCATCCGGGAGCAGATCGCCGGGGATGAGATCGCCCCCAACGATCCGGACGCCGTGACGGGCACCGGCTTTCTCCGCCACGGCATCTACGAATGGAACCAGCGCGACGCCGAGACGCAATGGGAGGAGATCATGGCCGAAATGACCGACGTCACCGGCGAGGCCTTCCTCGGATTGAGCGTCGGTTGCGCGCGCTGCCACGAGCACAAGTTCGATCCGATCCCCCGCGCCGACTACTACCACCTGCAGGCCTTTCTCGCGCCGACCATCTGGACGATCGACGAGCCGGTCGCCACGGCGCAGCGGAGGGCGCAACACGAGAAGGACATGAAGGCCTGGGAGGCCAAGGCGAAGAGCGTCCTCGACCAGATTGCCGCCATCGAGAAGAAGCATCGCGACGCGGCGCAGGAATCGGCGACGAAGATCTTCCCCGCCGAGGTTCAGGAAAGCGTCCGCAAGCCCTACGAGGAGCGGAACACCTACGACCGCCAGCTTCACTACCTCGTCCACCGGCAGGTCCTCAAGGCGTGGGAAGGCGTCTCCAAACGCATCAAGGGCGACGAGAAAAAGAAGTGGGACGAACTGCAGAAGAAGCTCAGGGAACTGGAGAAGTCCAAGCCCGCGCCCCTGCCGATCGCCATGACGGTCCGCGACGCCTCGTTCACGCCGCCGGTGGTGAAGATCCGGGGATCGCGCAGCAAACAGACCTTCGAGCCGCGGGTCTTCGAGGTTCTGGGCGGCGTGAAGCCGGAGATCGAACCGATCCCCAACATCAAGTCCACCGGCAGGCGCACGGCCCTGGCGAACTGGATCGCCAGCCCCGACAATCCGCTCACCGCGCGCGTCATCGTCAACCGCATCTGGCAGCAGCACTTCGGACGCGGCATCACCGCCTCGGCCAATGACTTCGGCAAACTCGGCGAAAAACCCACCCATCCCGAGTTGCTGGACTGGCTGGCCGCGACCTTTATCGAGAAGGGCTGGAGCATCAAGAAGCTGCACCGCCTGATCATGGCTTCCGCCGCCTACCGCCAGACCGCCCTGCGCGATGCTCCCGAGGCCGCCCTCATGAAGGACCCCTCCAACCGCTGGCTCTGGCGCATGAACACCAGCCGCCTCGAGGCCGAGCAGATCCGCGACGCCATGCTCGCCGCCTCGGGCGAACTCGATCTCAAGCTCGGCGGAGCCAGCGTCTCCGGCGACGCCGTTCGCCGCTCGCTCTACGTCAAGATCTACCGCAACAAGCCCGACAAGATGCTCGGCGCCTTCGATCTCACCGACGGACTGACCAGTTCACCCAAGCGCAATGTCACCACCACCGCCACCCAGTCACTGCTGATGATCAACGGCGACTGGACCATGAAGCGCGCCGCCGCCATGGCCAAACGATTGGAGAAGGAACACAAGGATCCCGCCAAGCGGGTCGAGGCCGCCTACAAGCTGGCCTTCGGACGCCCGGTCAAGGCGGCCGAACGCGACGCCGCGCTGGCCTTCATTGGCGCGCAGGCCGACGGCATCGTCAGCGCCGAGCCCGAACCCGCCAAGGCCGCGCCCACCGCCAAGATTGACAAGGTCGAGGGAACCGCCGCCCTGCTCAAGCCCGGCAGCTCGCAGTCGATTCTGGAAGTTCCCCACAACGATTCCTTCCCCTCCGCCGACTTCACCGTCGAGGCGGTCATCCAGCTGGACTCGGTCTACCCGGACGCGACGGTGCGGACCGTCGTTTCCCAATGGAACGCCAACTCCAAGAGCCGCGGCTGGTCGCTCGGCGTCACCAGCGCCAAGTCCGGCTACCAACCGCGCAACCTCATCCTCCAGCTCATCGGCGACAAGGCGAAGGGCGACAACGGCTACGAGGTCATCGCCTCCAACCTGCGCCCCGAACTCGGCAAGCCCTACTACGTTGCCGTGTCCGTGGATCTCGACAACCTTTCCGATGGCGGCACGACCTTCTACCTGAAGGATCTGTCCGATCCGAAGGCCAAGCTCACCGCCGCCTTTGTCCCGCACGCGACGAACCAGCATTACGCCAACAAGCTGCCCATCTGGATCGGCGGCCGCGCCGGTTCCAACGGGCATCGCTGGGACGGCGCCATCGGCGAGGTCCGCATTTCCAACCGCGCCCTGGATCGCGCCGACCTCACGCTCTACAAGGCCATGCCCCGCAAGGACACCGTCGGCTACTGGAAGCTCGAAGACGGCGAGGACTTCTACGCCGACGCCTCGGCCGCCGGCAACCACATCAAGCCCCCCGTCCCGCCGAAGCCGACGTTGGCCCAGGCCAAACAATCAGCCCTCATCGACTTCTGCCACGTGCTGCTGAATTCGAACGAATTCTTGTATGTGGATTGAGGAGTGGGCCAAGCCCGAATCCGCTCACGTATTGTGATCCATTTCAACAAAGTCGTGACAGAGAGTGACAGTCGGCTGCGATTCGTAGTTCCGACGTCCATGGGTGATCTTTGGAGAGTGTGGATGCGTATACTCATTTCTGCATGTCTGATATGCGTTGCCTTTTCGGTTTGGTTGAAGAGCGCAGGAGTGTTGCCGAGGGAAATTAACGAACTTCTCGGCATCGGGGTGGGGATAGCGGGAGTGTTGTTGCTGTGTTCTGTAGCCAGTCTGATCAAGTTTCGCCGGTTGGCAATTGTGGGACTGTGTTCATGGTGTGCGATGGTTGTCGTGGCGAACTGAGGGCAATGAGAACTCGAGACCGAGAACAGTATCCGACGTCCGAAGGAAGCGAAAAAGCCGGTGGGGCGAGAGTCCCCTCGAGCCCATTTCAAAGCTCTGAAGGAGCGACAGAAACCTTCGGCAACCCCGCGCCTTCGGCATCTCCTCTACGCCGCCGGCCGACCGCAGGCCAGTCCTCCCTTGCGCGCCGCTCTCATCCCTCCGGGATTTCAGTCAGGGCTCGAGGGACTCTCGCCCCACCGGCTTTACGCTCCCTTCGGGCCTTCAGGGCGCCGACGTTATCCAGAACACCTTTTCCCATTCCTTGCCTTGAATTCCCAACCGGCCTGACATCATGAAACCTTCCCCCGGCCTTCTCCAATCCCGCGGCCTGCCGCATCACGAGCTGCTGACGACGCGGCGCGACTTCCTGACCCGCGCGGGCGGCGGCTTCGGCGCGGTCGCGCTGGCGCACATGCTGGCGCAGGACAACGCCCACGGCGCCTTGTCGACCGACGCCTCCGTGCTCAAGTCGCCGACCGCCGCCAAGAACCTCGACTTCGCGGCCAAGGCCAAGAACGTGATCTTCCTGTTCATGGAGGGCGGCCCGAGCCACCTGGACCTCTTTGACCGCAAGCCGCTGTTGCAGAAGCTCGCGGGGCAGCCATTGCCGGACGGCTACAGCAAGGTCGTCACCGCGATGGGCGAATACAACGCCCCGCTGCTGGCCTCGCAACGCACCTGGAAGCGATACGGCCAGTCCGGCCTCGAGATCTCCGACTGGCTGCCGCATACCGCGCAGCACGCCGACAGCATGGCGGTGATCCGCTCCTGCTGGGGCAACGGCATCAACCACGCCGGCGGCGTCTGCCTGATGAACACCGGCTCACCGCTCGCCGGCCGGCCTTCGCTCGGCAGCTGGGTCACCTACGGCCTCGGCACCGAGAACTACAACCTTCCCGCCTTCGTCGTCATGACCGACACCTCGGCGACGCCGGTCAACGGCCCACGCAACTGGGGCACCGCCTTCATGCCGGCGCTCTACCAGGGCGTCCGCTTCAGCTCCGGCAGTTCCCCGATTTCGGACCTGAACAACCCCAAGGGCATCACCAACCAGCGCCAGAACAACAAGCTCGATTTCCTGAATCAACTGAACCGCCAACACGCAAGTCAGCGGGAGCAGTCCGAACTCGAGGCGCGCATCCGCAGTTACGAACTTGCCTTCCGCATGCAGGCCAAGGCTCCCGAGGCGGTCGACATCTCCACGGAGTCCGAAGCCACGAAGAAGCTTTACGGCCTCGACGACAAGATGAGCGGCAAGTTCGGACGCAACTGTCTTCTCGCGCGGCGCCTGATCGAGCGCGGCGTGCGCTTCGTCCAGCTTTATCACGGGGCCGGCAGCAAGTGGGATTCGCACTCCAAGATGGAGACGAATCACACCCGCCTCTGCCGCGAGTCCGATCTCCCCATCGCCGGCCTGCTCACCGACCTCAAGCAGCGCGGGCTGTTCGAGGAGACCCTGGTTGTCTGGGGCGGCGAGTTCGGCCGCACGCCCATGTCCGAGAAGGGCGACGGCCGCGATCACAATCCCACCGGCTTCACCATGTGGATGGCCGGCGGCGGCGTGAAGGGCGGTCAGATCATTGGAGCAACCGACGATCTTGGCCTCCACGCGGTCGAGGATCGGATGCACGTTCACGACATCCATTCCACGATCCTGCGCATCCTCGGCGTGGATCACACCAAGCTCGTCTACATGCACAAGGGCCGCCCCGAACGCATCGACATCCAGGCCGGCGACGCAAATCTGCAGTTGTTGGGGAAGGTGTGAGGGCGTTTTTTTGGGGTATGGGCGTGTTGGGGTATGAGGGTATGAGGGTATGAGGGAATATGCGTGCGGGCCGCCGGGCGCGCTGCTTTCGGACGCAGGCCAATTTCTGCAACCCGTCACAAGCGGTCCACGACAGCGCCTGTCATCTCACCAACTCCCCAGCAACGCTTTCCCCGCTGGACAAACCGCCACGGCGACCCAAGACTCCACGTCATGCAGAAAAGAGATTCTTCCCCCGCTTCCAAACAACTTTCCCGTCGTTCCTTTGGCAGACTGGCCGGCGCGTCCGCCGCGGCGACCTTTGGTTTTCAGTTCATTCCCAGTCACGCCTGGGGTCAGTTGACCAAGCCGGCCCTCGCGGGCATCGGATCCGGCGGCAAGGGCAAGGCCGACATCACCGGCTCGGATTACGCCGGTTTCAAGGTGGTCGCGCTGGCGGATGTCGTGGTCGGCAGGAAGGTCAGGAACCCGACCAAGAAGCTGAAATCCGTCGCCGAGATGCAGGAGCGCTACAACCAGGCGAAGCTCTATTCGGACTACCGCGAGATGCTCGACTCGATGGGCGACAAGATCGACGCGGTCACGGTCTCGACCCCGGACCACCATCACTTTCATGCGTCGATCCTCGCGATGAAGGCGGGCAAGCACGTGTATTGTCAGAAGCCGCTCTGCCATGGGATCTGGGAGGCGCGGATGATGTCCAAGGTCGCAAAGGAGACCGGCGTGAAGACGCAGATGGGCAACCAGGCGCACGCCAACGACCACATGCGCCGCTGCGTGGAGCTGATCCGCTCGGGCGTCATCGGCAAGGTGAAGGAGGTGCATGCCTGGACCAACCGCCCCGTCTGGCCGCAGGGCTTCAAGACCGTTCCCGAGAAGCAGCCCGTCCCCGAGTGGCTTGACTGGGAACAGTGGATCGGCCCGGCTCCCTGGGTGGATTACAACGAGGTCATCGCGCCCTTCGCCTGGCGCGGCTGGTGGGACTACGGCACCGGCGCCCTCGGCGACATGGCCTGCCACATCATGGACATGGGCTACTGGGCCCTCATGCCGGGCGCGCCCAGAAGTGTGAAGGCCGAGCAGAACGGCGCCACCGAGCTCTCGCCGCCCATCAACTCCATCATCGAATGGGATTTCGGCCCCAGCCGATACACCTCCAACAAGGGCTTCAAGTACTTCTGGTACGACGGCTATGTCGACGCGACCTTCGACCGCAAGACCTGGTCGCTCAAGAAGGCCAGCAACGAATACAACCACCCAGGCGAGGACGTGCTCGAGGGCAAGAGCTTCAAGGACTTCGGCAGCGTCATCATCGGCGAGGAGGGCAAGCTCTTCTTCCATCGCCAGCGCAACAACTGGATCGTCGAGACCTCCCACAAGATCGACGGCTTCAAGTGGCCGGAGAAGACCCTGCATCGCGCCGGCGGCCCCGAGGATCGCAACGCCAACTACGTCGAGTGGATGGACGCGATCCACGGCCGCCTCAATGACGGCCTCTCCGGATTCGGCCACGCCGGACCGTTCACCGAGGTTGTCCTCCTCGGCGTCATCGCCCAGCGCAACGGCGGCCAGAAGCTGCAATGGGATTCCCGAAAGATGGAGATCAAGGGCCGCCCCGAACTGAAGAAACTCATCAAACGCGACTACCGCAAGGGTTGGGAAATCAAGGTTTGATCCGAATGCGGAATGGGGAGTTCGGAATGCGAAATTCAAGACACGGAGTGTTGGAGAACTGGAGCGCCATTCGATGAACGCGGACGCCTGCGCGTCGCGTTGCTCGCTCTGGCTGAGAAATGGGCAAACCGGTCCGCCTTCGCCATTCAGCTTCGGCGCGACAAGCAGGTTTGCCCCACCACCCTTTTTGGTGGGGTGTTGCTGCCGCAGTACCCATTTCTCAGCGTGCGAGCGTAGCGAAGCCCCGCGTGCCACACTCTACGACGAGTTGGGTTACTGAATTGCCACACATCCCCTGGCTGACATAGGACTGGCTCCCTTGGGCCGAGAGACACCATAAGACAAACATGCGCTCAACATCCCCCCCCCGCTCCATCCTCTGCGCCTTTTGCGCCTCCTTGTGGCTGACCCTCGCGGCCCCGGCCGCCGAGACGCGTGACCTGATCCTCGTCGCCGGGCAATTCAATGCCGTGGGCGCCGACACGAACCCGACCGAACTGCCGCCCAGTAATGCCGATCGCGAGATCATGTTCTGGTGGCGCACAGGCGATCCGCCTCCGGACAAACACGATTCAACCAGCTCAGGCGCATGGAAGCGCCTGCAGACGCAACCCTTGGGCAATCCCAAGCTGCCACGCGATGGAAAGAACCGGCAATGGGGCAACTTCAGCCATCCCCAAGGCGGCTTCGGCCCCGAGATCGGCATGGCGCGGACCTTGTCGAAGAAGCAGCCCAAGCGGCGTCTCGCCATCGTCAAGGCGGCCTTCAGCGGGACCGGCATTCGTCGCGACTGGGACCCGAAATCGGACACTGAGAGCGGCTCGTGTTATCGCGCCCTGCTCAAGGAGACTCGCGACGCAATCAAGGCGGCGACCGCAAAGGGAATCACGTTGAAAATCCGCGCCCTCGCCTGGGTGCAGGGCGAAAGCGACGCCAACCCGGCCAATGTCGAACACTACGAGAAGGCCCTGAACGAAATGATCGCCGCCCTGCGCAGGGATCTCAACGCCCCGGATATGATCGCGCTGGTCGCGGTCAACACCCGCTTCGGCGGCGGCAGGAACAAGCTCATGCCCGACATCGTCAAGGCCCAACGCGCCGTCGGCGCCGCCGACAAGCGCGCCGCCTACGTCGACACCGCCAAGGCCACCATCGCCAACAACGCGCACTACGACACGAAGGGGACGTTGTATGTGGGGCGGCTGTTTGCGGAGGCGTTGTTGGAGGTGGAGGGGGAGGATTGAGTTCCCAGCCACGCGATCTCCCCTGCCTCGGCCAAGCTGAAGGCTTGCCAGCCATTAGCCCGGGGTTGAGCCCGCGAATGCGGGAGACACCCCGGGAAATAGGCCCCATAGCCATCGCATCCTGAAAGGATGCCAGCGCCTCCCCACCCACAGCCTCCGCCCGATGCTGCTGGCATCCCATCCGGGATGCATTCGTTGTCGCACGATCATCCAGTGGTGGCGCTCGTCCCTCGCCGCAACCACCGGCTAATGGCTGTCATGCCTCCGGCATGGAACGGCGGCATTCCAATTGCCCCGCCCGATCGGAGCGCCGAGCATTGATCGGCATTGGTTGTAACCGACGGCGCTGCCGAGCAATGCTCGGCGCTCCGGAATGGCGTCCCGGCCCAATATTGAATTGCAAAAAACGCCTTTGCCGCCACTGTAACCCGAACGTCCGGACACCTTGGATTTCATGAAAAAAGCGGTTCAACTCTTCTGCGTCGGCCTGGCGGCCCTCGGCCTCGCCTGCGGCGGTTCCCACGATCACGA
>JAYPEY010000023.1:37179-39613 GCA_038126035.1 Verrucomicrobiales bacterium
CCACGATCACGATCATGCGCATGACCATGACCACGATCATGATCACGCGGATGGCGACGCCGATCACAGTCACGCCGAAGGCGGCCATGCGCACCAGCCCAAGTATGGGGGCACGCCGATCGAATTGGGCGAGCATCAATATCACGTCGAGATCCTGCGCGACGCCGAGGCCGGCAAGATGAAGGTCTGGGTCCTCGACGGGCACCTGGAGAACTTCATCCGCGTGAAGACCGAGAGCTTCGAGATGAAGGCGACCTTCGGCGACAAGACCGAGACCCTGACCTTCCTCGCCATGCCAAATTCCGCGACCGGCGAAACCGTGGGCGACACCTCCTACTTCGAGGCGCAGGCCGACTGGCTCAAGGCGACCGGCGAGTTCGCCGCCGAGATCATCTCCCTCGACATCCGCGGATCCAAGTTCGAGGGCGTGAAGTTTGACTACCCGAAAGGGAATGAGTAACGGCGCGCAGAAGACGAGGTCCCGGAGGGACGCTCAAGGAGGGGCGACATTCCTGTCGCCCTGTCGGCGAAGCCGGCACACTGGCGCCCGGCATGTCTTCACGCTTGGCTGCGTTTCCTGGCGCAATGCCGGCCCCTTCAGGGCCCCGGCGACAAGAATGTCGCCGCTCCTTGATTATCGCCCCTCCGAGGCTGTTGAAACCGAACGCCACGCCTGATGCCCCCCATCGTCCAGATCGACGACCTGGTTGTTGAGTACGTTTCAAAGGAACGTGGCGAGGGGGTGAAGCGCGCGGTCAATGGCCTGAGCCTGTCGATCGGCGAGGGCGAGGTGTTCGGCTTTCTGGGGCCCAATGGCGCGGGCAAGACGACCACGATGAAGGTGTTGCTGGGCTTCATGCCGCCGACCAGCGGTTCAGCCTCGTTGTTCGGGACTGATGTCCGGCAGCCCATCGCGCGGCAACGCATCGGCTATCTTCCCGAGCTGACCTATTACTACAAGTTCCTCACGACCGAGGAACTGCTCCGCTTCTACGCCCGCATTTTCAAGATCCCCAGGCCCGAGACCGAGAAGCGGATCAACGAGGTTCTCAAGCTGGTCGAACTGGAGGACGCGCGGAAGAAGCAGATCAAGACCTACTCGAAGGGCATGCAGCAACGCGCGGGCCTGGCGCAGGCGCTGATCAACAATCCCGACCTTCTGATTCTCGACGAGCCGACCAGCGGCCTGGATCCGATCGGTCGCATGAAGGTGCGCGAGATCATCCAGCGGCTGAAGGACGAGGGGAAGACAGTGCTGTTTTCCTCGCACGAGCTGGGCGAGGTGGAGACGGTCTGCGATCAGGTGGGCATCCTGCACCGGGGTGAGTTGAAGGAACACGGGCGGGTCGCGGATCTCGTGGCCAAACATGGAACCCACCTCGAACAGATCTTCCTCAACGTGGTCGGCTTCGCCAAGGATTCCGAGTCGCCGACCGAGGTTGAAATCCCCAAGGAGGAAGCGTCATGAACTGCTCCGCGATCTGGGCCATGGCGACGCTGGTCGTCCGCGAGTTGTATCGACGGAAGGATTTCTACGTCCTGTTCATCCTGACCGCGGTGATCACGCTGAGCTTCGGCGCGGTGAATTTCTTCAACGAGGGCAGCATCGTCCGCTACCTGAAGGAGATCTGCCTCGCGTTGATCTGGCTGTCGTCGATCGCCATCGCGGTGATGACGGCGGCGCGGCAGATTCCGGATGAGATCGAGCGGAAGACCGTCCTGCCCCTGCTGGCCAAGCCGGTGACGCGGACGGATGTCGTGCTGGGCAAGTATCTGGGCTGCCTGCTGGCCTGCGGGATCACGCTGCTGGTGTTCTATGTGTTCTTTGCGGCGGTTTCGGCCTCTAAGGATTCGACCTTTCAGCTTGTCTCCTGGTTCCAGGCGCTGCTGATGCACTGGGCGATGCTATCGATCCTCATCGCGATGACGCTGTTCGGCTCGCTGGTGTTTGCGGCGGTCTCTTCGAACGCCACCATCGTGCTGCTGTCGACCGGCTTCATCCTCGGCATCCTCCGACACCTGAACAAGGTGGCGCTGATGCAGTCGGAGCCGATGCAGACGATCCTCTACGCCGCCTATTTCTGCCTGCCGCACCTGGAGTTCTTCGACCTGCGCGACCTGATCGTGCACTCGCATCCGGCGGTGGGCTGGTGGCCGATCCTGATGGCCCTGTTCTACGCCGATTGTTTCACCGCGTTCTTCCTGGTCGCCGCCTGCGTGATGTTCAAACGGAAGGCGATCGGGTGATGGAAGGCCCGTATTCAGTTTTCAGCGATCAGTATCCAGAAGTCGGATCCCGGGCGCTGGTTGTTACATGTGGGGCTTTGCCGATCGCCAATGGCAAATGGCCAATGGCAAATGGCACAGCCCGGATACCGCCTACTGACCACTGCCTACTGATTACTGACCACTGACCACTGACCACTGACCACTG
>JAYPEY010000023.1:39713-46634 GCA_038126035.1 Verrucomicrobiales bacterium
ACTGACCACTGACCACTGACCACTGACCACTGCTCCCCCATGCCCTCCCCCAAACTCACGCTGAGTCTGCTCTTCGTCGCCTGCTTCGGGTTGGCGGCGGGGATCGAGCGGTGGTGGTTCGGCTGGGAGGGGAACCGGTCGGATGAAAGCCTGATGGAGGTGGCGCTGGGCGACGGGCGTCGCCTCTTCGCCAATCATTTCTATCTCAAGGCGGACGCCTATTTCCACAGCGGCTTCTATCCGACGATTTTCGACGCCCCGTTGGACGAGGGTGAGAACGCGGCGATGGCGCAGGAGGCGGGGGCAACCAAGGGCAGGCGCAAGGAGCTTCCCGGCCCGGGCGACGCGCGGGACTGGGTGGAGCGCTTCGGCAGGAATTTCTATCCGTCGGTCCACACGCACCTGGACATGGGCGGCTCGCACGATCACGACCATGATCACGATCACGACCACGGCGAGGGGATGAACAACGGAGCCGAGATGATCCGCGAGATCCTGCCCTGGCTGAAGGTCTCGGCGGAGATGAATCCCGAGCGCATCGAGACCTACACCGTGGCCGCCTACTGGCTGCGGACGCGCATGGGCAAGGTCGATGAGGCCCATGAGCTGTTGGGCGACGGACTTCGGGCCAACCCGGACAGCTACGAGATCCTGTTCGAGCTGGGGCGCATTCATGACGGTCATTTCAAGAACCCGGACCGCGCGCGCCAGCTTTGGGAGCGGGCCTACCGCAAATGGGACGAGCAGGAGACCGCCAAGCCGGAGGAGGAGCGGAACTATTTTCTACTGGCCCAGATCTGTTCGCACCTGGCCTTCCTGGAGGATCGCGAAGGCAATCTGAGGGCTGCCATCCGGCACATGGAATCCTGGAAGCGCGCCGCGCCGAACCCCGCGTCCATCCAGGCGCGGATCGACATTCTGGAGAAACGGCTGGCTGAGGGGGGACGGCGTTGAGCCATGGTTGGAACCGGCGTCCCGCCGGTTGCCTTGGGCGTCCCGCCCAAGGCGCAGCGCCTACAACCCGCCCCATCGCCCCCCGTCCATCCGAAGCGGACTTTCTGGCGGAGCCGCCATGGGCTGGAGTAGCAACCAAGGTCCCGGATATATCCGGCCTCGGGCGCCAGATTTCGGCGGGACGCCAAAATCAACCGGCGGGACGCCGGTTCCACCCGGTTTTTGCATTGCAGGTTGGCGGCGCTCGTGACTAACTCCCGGCTCCGTTGCAACGTTTTCCGGGCAAACGTGTCAAAACCTACCCGGACGCGGGTTCCGGCGTCGCGCGGAACGTCGGCGGAACATCCCCCGAATCACGAAACCGACACCCATACGGACAGCCATAGTCAGTGCAGGCATTCAGATCCATATTCGTCAACGCCTTCATGGAATTGGTGCGCCAGCCCTTCTTCCTGGTGCTGATGACGGTGTCGGCCGCGTTCATCGCCTTTCTCGGGAGCATCTATTACTTTGCCCTGGGCGAGGATGTGAAGCTGGTGAAGGACAGCGGCCTCGCGGTGGTCTTCCTTTCCGGCCTGTTCGGGGCGGTCTTCAGCGCCTCCAGCTCAGTCGCCCGGGAGATCCAATCCGGCACGGCCCTGGCGGTGATGTCAAAGCCGATCGGCCGAATCCCCTTCCTGCTCGGAAAGTATGTGGGGCTCACCGGAGCGCTGTCGCTGCTGACGCTGGTGAACACCGTGGCGCTGCTGGTGTCCACGAAGATCGCATTCGACGCCTATGGCGAACCCGACCTGCGGGCGCTGGGCATCTTCTTTGGCTCCATGGCCGCCGCCTTTCTCGTGGGCGCGGCGATGAACTACTTTCTCGACCGCCCCTTTGTCGGCGTCACGGTCTTCACCCTCGCAATTTTTGTGACCTTGGCCTTCTGCGTCATTGCGTTCTTCGACGACCATGGCCGCGTCCAAAAATTCGGGGCGGACGTGGACTGGCGGTTGATTCCGGCGGGCGTCCTGCTGTTGTTCGCGCTCTGGACGCTGGCCGCGCTGGCGCTGGCCTGCACGACCCGGCTCGACATGGTCGCAACCCTCGCCATCTGCTCCGGATTCTTCCTCGTGGGGATCATGTCGGACTACCTGTTTGGAACGGGCGACGCGCAGGGGGACAGGATCGCGTCGGCGGCCTACGCCCTGACGCCCAATTGGCAGGTGTTCTGGATGGCTGATGCGCTGGAGAAAGGCAAGACCATCCCCTGGATCTACGTGACCCGGGCTCTGGAGTATGCGGCGGGCTACATTGCGATGACCCTGGCGCTCGCCGTGGCGTTGTTTCAGGACCGGGAGCTGAAGTGAGATGAAAGGTCTTCTCGCCATCATCAAACTGACCGTCCAATCGGCGGTCCGCATGCGCCTGATCCCGGCGGTGGGCGCCGCGTTGATCCTGCTGCTGGCGCTGCTGCCGTTCCTGATCGAGCACAACGGGACGGCCGAGATGTTCACGCAGGTCGTCATGACCTACTCACTCGCGGTGGTGACCTTCATGCTGGGATTGACCACGGTCTGGCTGGCCTGCGGGACGATGGCGCGCGATATCGGCGACGCGCACATGCAGGTCGTCGCGACCAAGCCCGTCGCCCGCTGGCAGATCTGGCTGGGCAAGTGGGCGGGCATCGTGCTCCTGAACGCGGCCCTGCTCGCGTTGAGCGGCGGCGTCATCGCCGGCATGATCCAGTGGCGGGCCCGGGAACTGCCGCCGGAACAACGGGAGGTCCTTCATCGGGAGATCCTGGTCGCGCGGGGCAGTGTGAAGGAGGCCGTTCCCTACGGCGAAACGGAGATCCGGAGCCGGATGAACTCGCTGCGCAAACTGCCCGGTTGGTCGGATACCAGCGACTCCCTGCTCCGGCAGGAGGCGGTCGCCTCCCTCAAGCGCGCCAACGAGCTCGTGCCGCCGGGCCGGTTGATCAAGTGGGATCTCGATCTGAGCTCCGTGGCGGACCGGATCAAGGACCAGCCGCTGCATCTGCGCGTGCGCTTCTTCTCCTCGGACTTCCAGCCGTCGGTGACGAACATGACCATGCAGACGGATTTCGAGGTCGGCAGTCCCGACCGGTCGCGGCAGTTCACCTACGACCGCCCCATGGCGCCGGAGAGTTTTCACGAGTTCCCGATCCGGCCCAACCTCTTCAACGACAAGGGAATCCTGCGCGTCTCCTTTGCGAACCACAACCGCGCGACGGTGTTGTTCCCGCTCGAGGACGGGTTGGAGGTCCTCTATCCGGAGGGCGGTTTCGCCCTGAATTTCACCCGCGCTTTGGGGGTGATCCTCTGCTGGCTGGCCCTGCTGGCGGCAGTGGGACTGTGCGGCGCCAGTTTCCTGTCCTTTCCGGTGGCGGCGTTTCTCGTCTTCACCCTGCTGATCGTGATGTCCTCGGGCAACCTGATCTCGGAGATCGTGACCGAGGGCACCATCTCGGGCGTCGATCACGAAACCGGCCAGAAATCCTTCGGGTATCTGGACTGGTTCCTCGTGCCGCTGTTCAAGCTGCTGCTGTTCGTGGTGGACGGGGTGCAGTCGGTGTCGCCGATCGACGCCCTCAGCGCGGGGCGGACGGTTTCGTGGGGGCAGTTGTTCGGTGCCTTCGCGCGCATCACGCTGGCTTTCGGCGGCCTGTTCTTCCTGCTGGGATCCATCATCTTCACGCGGCGCGAGCTGGCGACCGCCCAATCTCATCAATGAACTCGTCGCGAAACATCAAGATCGCGCTCTGCCTGCTGGCCGCCCTGTTGGCGACGAAGAACCTGTTCTCCCTGCGCGGCCTCAACCGCCTGCGGGAGGAACACAAGATCACCCACCTGGAGAAACCTCTGGAGAACGCGCCGCCCATGCTGGCCTTCTCGACCCTGGCCCTGGGCGGCTTCCGCGGCCTGATCGCCAACTACCTCTGGATCCGCGCCAACACCCTCCACAATGAGGGACGCTACTTCGAGACCCTGACCCTGGCCGGCTGGATCACCCAGCTGCAGCCGCGGATCTCCGATGTCTGGGAGTTCCAGGCCTGGAACATGGCCTACAACATCGCACGCGAATTCGATGACCCGGAGGAACGCTGGATGTGGATCGACTCCGGCATCCGCCTCCTGCGCGACGAGGCCCTGCGTTACAACCCCACGGAACCGGACCTCTACCGCGAACTGGCCTGGTTCTACGAGGACAAGTTCGGCCAGACGCTCGATGAGGAACACCGTTTCTACAAGGTGAAGCTCGCGACCGACATGGTGAAGCTCTTCGGACGAAAACCCGATTACGACGCCCTGCTCGATCCCCAGACCGACGAGGCCAGGGCGACCGTGGAGCGCATGAAGAAGGAGTTCAACCTCGACCCCGCCTGGATGGCGCAGGTCGATGAGAAATATGGCCCCTTCGATTGGAGGCTGCCGGAGGCCCACGCCGTCTATTGGGCGTCGATGGGGCTGGAACGCGCCCGGATCGACGAGGATGTCATTGTCCTCCGTCGCACCATCTGGCAGTCCATGCACGCCGCCTTCAAGCACGGACGTCTGATCGAAAACCAGTTCACCCAGACCCTGGATTTCGGCCCGAACATGGACCTGCTGGTCAAGACGCACGAGACCTTCGAGAGCCTCAAGGAGGCCGAGGCGGCGGAAGGCGACCAGGAGATGGTCGATTACGTCGGCCGGGCCCACCTCAGCTTCCTTTCCGACGCCGTGTTCTTCCTTTTCGGCTACAACCGGATCGGGGACGCCAACTTCTGGTTCAAACGCATGAAGGAACTCTACCCTGAAGCCTCGCCCAAGGGGGAGACCGTAAACGAATTCGCCGTCCGCCGCGTGACCGACATGGTCAAGGACGGCAATCGCGACCGCGTCGTCGCCATCATTGAGGGCTACCTCAACACGGCCTACTACAACATGGTCATCGGGGAGGAGGAGGACGGCACCAAGTCCATGCTCATGGCCATGACCGTGCACAAGGCCTACCACGGACGCATCTACGGGCAGTCCCGACTGCAGCTGCCCGACATCGAGAAGATGAAGGCGAACGTCGCCAACGGCATCCTGAACGGCGAGAACCCCGCCTTCACCCTGGACATGCGGGCCGTGTTCGCCGCAATGGCGGGCCGCGAACTGAAACTCACCCAGGAGGAGATCGACAGACTCAAGGCGCGCGAAGAAGCGGAAAAGAACCAGTAGCCGCCTAATGCCCCCGGATTTCGACGTCGTCAATCCAGGCCGACTTGTTGACCGCCAGGCGCAGGCGGCTCTTGGTGGGGTGTCCGATGCCGGGCGCGGAAAATGAACCGACCTTCCGGTCATTGATCGAGACCTGCATCCGGTCGCCCTTGATATCGACCTCGAGCTGATGCCAGGCGTCGGGTTTGAGATCCAGGTCGAAATACTTCGTCCGGGCCCTGGCCAGTTTCTTTTGTTCGGCTGTTTCCCGGCCCGCCTTTCGCGCCTCCCGGTGTTCCCCCTTCATGCGACCGGTCTTCAGGTCGCTGATCTCCAGGCGGTTCAATCGGACGCGCGCCAGGCAGATATGCCCCGCATGCACGGACTTCTCCTTCATGTCGGCGATGTTGATCCCGAGGTCGTCGCCCTTCCCAAGCTTGAAGCGCAACCGGATCGTCGCGTCGCGAAACGCGACCTCATGATGAACGGAGACGCCATGATCGGCGACCTTGGCCCGGGTGACATGCATCGCGCCATCAGCGAGATCGACCTGCTTTTGTCCCTTGGCCCGCGTGCGGCTGTTCGTGCCCCAGCCATTGCCGACCTGCTCCCTGGCCGGGTCCTTCTCCTCACGCTCAAAATCGTCCGACAACAGGAGTTTGTATCCGGGAGGCGCGGCGTGGCTGTTGGCGACGATGCAGAACGCCGCCGCGAAAAGGAACAGGCTCTGTTTGAAAGAAGCGGATCTCATGACAGGGAAGATACGAACCGCGGCATCGGAACCAAGCAGAATCAGCCGCGCAACCGAGCCCGCCTACCGCGTCGTCAGGGTCAGTCCGACGGCGCCGACCACGGCGACCACGCCTCCCAGAAGGGAACGCTTCGTCGGTTTTTCGCCCTCGAAGATCCGCGCCAGTGGAATCACCATCAACGGCGTCATCGCGACGATGGGAAGCACCACGCCTGTGCTCTTGTAGAGCAGCGCCCATTGGTAACAACTGACCCCGAAAGCCGGGCCCGTCAGCGCGTTGGCGACCAGCCAATACCAGCCCTGACGCCACATGTTGGCCCGCTCGCCGACCTTGCCCGCCCGCGCCTCGACGTCCGCCTTGATGACGCCCAACTGCTCGAGGATCTCCCTGCGCTTCACGAACAACAGGAAGAGGGCGGTGATCAACATGCCGCCAAGCAGCCGCTGATAGGCGGTCGTGACGCCGTCGATGTGGCCGTCGTTGGCCCTCACGACATCATAGCCCTTCCGGGCGAGCACCGCGCCGAACCCCTGACAGTAGGCCGCGAAAAGGCTGTAGGCGACGCCCGCAATCATCGTGCGTCGGTCCGCCTTGATGTGCTCGCCCGGCGCCAACGCCAGTCCGACGCCGATCAGGATGATCGCGGCGCAGAGAACTTCCTGCGGTGAAAGCGCATTGCCCAACCAGACCCACTCGGTGATGGCCGCAAAAGGCGCCGCCATGGTCTGCACGATCAGGATCGTCAGCCGCGAGCCAATCCGCACATACGCCTGAAACAACGCGATGTCCCCTCCGAATCCGATGCAGCCGCTGATGAAGAAGATCGTGAATCCCGGCCCGGCAATCCCCTGGCCGAGGGAGTGCGCGTAAACCGCCAGGATTCCTGCCGCCAGACAGAACCGCCAGAAGTTCCCCTCCGCCGCGCCAAACAACCTCGCCGTCCGCGTCCCCGTCACCGCCGAAAGCGAGAACAGGATGGTTGTCAGGAAGGCGGGGAACATTGCTTTTGGGGGTCAGTGGTCAGT
>JAYPEY010000023.1:46734-64178 GCA_038126035.1 Verrucomicrobiales bacterium
GGTAACGCTTCAGCGACCGAACGCAGCTCACTGATTACTGATCACTGTCTCTCACCGGCGATCTCCTTCGCGAAGTAGGTCAGGATCATGTCGGCGCCGGCCCGCTTGATGGCGAGGAGCGATTCGTCGCGGGTGCGCTTGAGATCGAGCCAGCCCTTTTCGGCCGCCGCGTGGATCTGCGCGTATTCGCCCGAGACCTGGTAGGCCGCCAAGGGAAGGTCGGTGTTCTGGCGAAGGGAGTGGATGATGTCGAGATACGCGCCGGCCGGCTTGACCATCAATACATCCGCGCCCTCCAG
Organism: Verrucomicrobiales bacterium; assembly: GCA_038126035.1. Classification (GTDB taxonomy): domain Bacteria; phylum Verrucomicrobiota; class Verrucomicrobiia; order Limisphaerales; family JAYPEY01; genus JAYPEY01. The sequence continues at coordinate 47,034 of JAYPEY010000023.1, forward strand.
TTCATCCAGGTCCGCCTCCTGCAAGGCCTCGCGCGCATTGGCCGGATCCATCTGGTAGGTCGATTTGTCCAGATAGGCCTTGCCGGCCGCCGACTGACTGCCGATCGCATCGCGGAAGGGGCCGTAATAAGCGGAGGCAAACTTCACCGAGTAGGCGAGGATGCCGATGTCGATGAAGCCGGCTTCGTCCAGGGCGTCCCGGATGGCGCCGACGCGGCCGTCCATCATGTCCGAGGGCGCGACCCAATCGACGCCGGCCCTGGCCTGTTCCACCGCCATGGGGGCGAGGATGTCGAGGGTGGCGTCGTTGTCCACAGCGGAGCCATCTTCGGTCAGCACGCCATCGTGCCCGTGGCTGGTGTAAGGATCGAGCGCGACATCGGTGATAACGAGCAGCTCCGGCACGGCCGCCTTCACTGCCCGGACCGCGCGCAGGACGAGACAATCGGGATTCAACGCCTCCGAACCCCGGTCGTCCTTGACCTCCGGCGGCGTGACGGGAAACAACGCCACGGCCTTCACCCCCAATCGCGCGATCTCGCGGCATTCCTCAACCAGCCCCGCAATCGTGTGACGGAACTGGCCCGGCATGGAATCCACCGGTTCCACTTCGCCGTCGCCCTCCTTCACGAAGAGCGGCATGATGAAATCGTCCACGGAGACATGGGTCTCACGCACAAGCGCGCGCGAGGCGGGCGTGCGACGCAGGCGACGCGGACGGCGGGGAATATCGTAACTGGCTTTCTGGTTCATAAGCGTTCCGGACAGGTGTCTGTCACCGGGGCCGAAGCTGCGCGACCAGCGCCGGATTTGGCAAACGATTTTTCGAGGCGATCGCGCAGGCCCGGCAATCGTGCTTGCGGATCCGCGTCGATCCCACAATCGTGAACCATGCTGAAGCAGGACCCGTCGATTCTGATGTCGATGACTTCGAAGCTCAAAGCCGACAGGTTTCTTTCGGTTGGATTGGCGTTTCTCGCGACGGCGTCTTTCGCGACGCGTGGCGAGTCTCAAACCCCGCCGCGCGCCTTCCGGGTCTGGGCGGCCAGTTGCGCGCATGTTCCGGCGGACATCCGGCGCGGCCGCGAAAGCCTGGCCAAGGTCATCCGGCAGTCGGAGGGGAGGATCGACGGCGCGCCCGCGTTCGACTGGGACATCATGATCGACGCGGGCGACCTCTCGGCGCATCAGACGCCGCCCGGCGACAAGGACGGCAGGGAACTGATCCGCCAGTATCGCGCGATGACGAAACACCGCCGCGAGCAGGTCTACAACGTGCCCGGCAATCACGACGCGCCCTACTACGATCACGGCCCCGGCTCATGGATTCGCAAGTGGGGCGATCCCCTGGGCGAGAACACGGAGTTCTCCGGCGTCGATCCGCAGCGTCGCCCCTTTGAGGTCGAGGGGACGTGGGAACGCTACCGGTTTCAGGCGGGCAACCTGCTGTTTCTGATGCTGGCCGACCGCAACGACGCGCCCAATCCTGTCGGCCGCGGTCACAGTCGCGACGGAAAGTCCGGCGGTTATCCGCCCGGCGCCGTCACGCGCGACACCTTCAACTGGTGGAAGAAACAGGTTCTGGAAAACCAGGACAAGATCATCGTCACCATGCATCACCATGCGTTGCGCGATACGACCGTCGCGTCCGGCAAGGGCGAGGGGCATCCGCGCTACCATGGCAGCACCGGCGGCGGCGAGGGCTCCTCCTATCTCTACTTCATCATCGAGAACGACGATCCCGAAAACTTCAAATACACCGCCGACGCCCACGTGTTTGAGGACTTTCTCGACGAATTCCACCAGCAGCACGGTCGCGGCGCCATCGACCTGTGGATCGGCGGACACACCCATGTGAAGGACCCGGAGGACAACTGGGGCGACAAGACCATCTCCGAACGCAAATGGGGCGTCGGCTTTCTCCAGGTCGCCGCGTTGACGAGACACCACGGCGGCTCCATCCCGCTCAGCCGGCTGCTCTCGTTCACCGACGATTCAGACAGCTTCACCGCGGAGGTCTACCTGCACGAGAAGTGGGAGCGGAACCCGGTCGGGATTTACCGGCCGTCCACCATCAACTGGCCCCTGCGGCATCGCTTCAAGGCGCCTCCGCCGATCGAGGCCATGCCGCCGTTTCCCGCATCGACCAGGGTGTTCGACGAACCCTACGTCGCTCCCAGGCAGACGCGGGCGACGGGAACCATCAAGGCGGAGGATTCACCCAACCTGGTCGGCGACTGGGATTCAAGGACCGGCGGCGGATTCGGCTTGGAGAAGAAGCTGCTCGTGGACACGGAAAACAGGATCGGCAACAAGCCGCATCTTGTCCCGGGCCCGACGCCCGGATCGCACGCGATGGAGTTCGACGGCCGGCAACGCGTCCGGATCGGCCCCATCGACATGGAGGACTGGACGGAGATCACGGTCGCGGCCTGGGTGGCGACGCGGCGCAACACGCCGCAGATGCGGATCCTGTCCAAGGACCGCATCGGCAAGCCGGGCCTGTTTCAGTTCCTGCATGGCAATCCCGGCGAATGGAGGTTCCAGGTTTTCGACGACCAGGCGAAGCGCTGGCGCATCGCCGCCTTTCGCGCCGACAGCGTCAGCGACGGCGGGTGGCATCATCTCGCCGGCGTGGTCGATGCAAGGCGCGACCGGCTGTTCCTTTACCTCGACGGCGAACTGAAGGCGGAGGCGGAATGGACCGCGGGAACGCTGGACGATTCCGACGAAACGGAATTGGTCGTCGGGGCCGATTCAGGGGAGGAGAGGTTCGGCCACGCCTTCCACGGGCGGATTCATGATCCGCAGGTCTATTCGAGGGCGTTGGATGGGAACGAGATTCTGCGCTTGATGAAGGCCCGCGGCCGATGACGACCTGATGCGGGGACGTTGCGTGTCCGGACGTTTCACATCACAGCGGCGGAACGGGATTCCGAGCCTGTCAGAAACCGGCGGCAACCTCGGTTCGTCGGGACCATCCAAGCGTGGTCCGGGAGAATTCACTGAGGGCTGAGAGCACGCGCTCGCCTTTCTCAGCCGTCGACATCGAGGTGTCGCGGGACAGCTCCAGTTGGACCCAGGGCATCTCCTTCCCGTGGGTCCGGGTGATGTGACCGCCGGCGAAGGGCTCGTTGACGGCAACCTCGGTCTCGAAGGCGGCCCCAAAGGCTTTCACCAACTGGTCCATCCAGCCGGGAGGCAGGGTCCGGCCGTGGTTGTCGCCCAGACAGACCAAGGGACGCTCTTGTCCGGGATCAGGCGCCACGGGCGGGGCGATGGCGGCCATCGTGTGACAGTCCACCGCAAGTTTCAGCCCCCAGCTTGCGGCGTCGGTCAGGCGTTCATGGTAGGGCGTGTATTCGTCGTTCAACAATTCCCTGACGGCTTCCGCGGACGGCTCCTCTCGATAGACCGGAACGTCCCAGCAGGTGTGCGTCTTGATCACGCCGTCCTTTGAGCGATCGTTGATCGGGCGGTTCAGATCCACGATCGCTCGGGCGACGACGCTGGTCGTGAAGACTTCGACGTGGTCCTTGAGCGGACCATAGATCGCGGAGGCGCCCACGTCGCCGTCGGCGGCGATCTCCTCCGGCGTCAGAATGCAGAGGTCGCGGACGGCCGGCGGCACGTAGAGACCCGCGTGGGGCGAGGAGACCAGGATGGGAAGCTTTTTCATCGGGTGGGAGGCAGGGCGCGCGGTCCGGCGGCGGAGCCGTCGCGTCGGGGATCGGCGACGCCGGTGAACAAGCCGCGTTCGCGCAGGACCATCTGCACGCAGCCGAGGTAGAAGGAGTAGGGGTCGCGTTCGTTGACGGTAAATCCGTGTTTCAGGAGCGCGGCGGGGATGTCGTCCCGCATGCGGGCCGCCTCCAGGGAAACCTCACCCTTGAGGGTGCAGTGCAGGCGGGGCGCATCGACGGCGTCGAAGGGGGACTGTCCGGCGTGGAGCCGCAACAACACCTGGGCGATGGACGGCGTGATCCGGTCGCTGCCGGGCGACCCGATGGTCAGCCAGGGCCGTCGTCCGCGGAAGACGATGGTCGGAGCGACGCTGGCCCAGGGTTCCGCCGTGGGGTGAAGGTAGTAGGGATGCGTCATGTCGTCCGTCTCGAAGCACGACATGTAGTTGTTGTAGAGAAAGCCGAGTTCGGGCGACGCGGCGAAGGAGCCATAGACGCGCTCGATGGACTGGGTGAGCGCCACGGCGTTGCCCTGCCGGTCCATGACGGAGAGGTGTGTCGTCTCGCCGCCGCCCGGCCTGCGCGGTTTGCGCATCCGTTTGTGGATCTGTTCGGCCAGCTTCCTCGCGTAGGCGGGGCTGAGCATCTTCTTGTGATCGACCTGGTGGTAGTGATGCGGATCGTGCGGCCGGTCCTGCCGGTCGATGAAGGCCTGCCGGATGCACTCGGCGAGGAGGATGGCTCCCTTGGGCGTCTCGGAGGTCCAGAGCTTCTCCGGAAAACTCTCCAGGATGTGGAGCATCTCGATCAGCGTCCGTCCGGCGCCCGGAGGCGGAAAGGTGAGCACGCGATGCCCGCGGAACCTGCAGGAGATCGGCTTGCGTTCGATCGGCCAGGGAATCTGGGCAAGGTCGTCGAGATGAAGCAGACCGTCGTTGGCCCGCATGTCGCGATGGATCTTCTTTGCGATGCTGCCCTGGTAGAAGACCTTGATCCCGTAGCAGGCGAGCCGGCTGAGCGTGGTCGCCAGGACGGGTTGCTTCAGGATCTCGCCGACGCGATAAGGGCGTTTGCCGCCCTTGAGGAAGAAGGGCGCGGCGGTTCCGGCGCGCAGGTTCTTCAATTCCCTGCGGGTCAAGGCCTCCTGCAAGGCCGAGACCGGACAGCCCCCTTTCGCCAGGCGGATGGCGGGCGCCATCACCTGGGACAGCTTGAGCGTCCCATACTTTTCCAAGGCATAACCCAGGGCGGCTGGCGTGCTGGGGACCGTGGTCGCCCGATGCCCGCGAAGTCGGGACGCCTTGGTTTCAACGGCGTCCAGCGTCGCCCGGTGCGGCGCCTTGGAAGAGCCGTCCAGAGCGATGGTGCGTCCCTCCCCGGCCAGATGGATCAGCATCATGGTCTGGCCGCCGATGCCGGACGCCGCGGGTTCGCAAACGCCGAGGGCAAACGCCGACGCCACCGCGGCGTCGATGGCGTTGCCGCCGAGCTCCAGCATTTCAACTCCGGCCTGGGTGGCCAGGTAATGCTGGGCCGAGACCATGCCGCGCGGGGAGACGCTGACCCGCTGGGGGCGATAAATCCGGCTGCCAAGTTCGACGCCCTCGGTGTCCTTGAATTGTTTTGGCCTAGCTGCCATGAGGGGGCTCCGGTATCAGGCCTGTTCGTTGAGCAGTTGGGCGAGGAGCAGCGTCCGCTGGACCAGGCTGGTGCGATTGACGGCCTCGTTGGCGGTGTAGAGATCGCGGGCCACGGGGCCCATGCCGCACAGCACGCTGGTCGAGGTGGGCGCGAGACCCGCCACCGACGGCCAGACAGACGATTCCTTGGCAAGAGGGATCTCCCAGGCGTCCGCCACGCCCTGCAGAGACTTGAGCAACCGGGCGTTGGCGCGGCGATCGCGCATGGCCGGCCGATCGGAAATCAGCTCCAGTTCCCATTTCACGCGCTTGTCCTTGAGGATCGCACGCATCTCCTGCTCGATCCGGTTGGCGATCTTGTCGTCCGGATAGGTGACCAGCAGCATGGAGGTCGCGCGGTGGGGCAGGAGCATCGGGAGATGGCTCGCTGAGACTTCCAGCGGCGACACCGCAATGCGGTCCTTGCGGGAAGAAAGCCTGGAACAGGCCTCCAGTCTGGCGAACAGCCAGCGGAGAACCTCCGTGCGCTGCGTCGCCTTGCCGAGGCGGACCGGCTTGCCTTCGACCACCAGCTGGTAGCGACGTTGTCCGCGCCGGGCCGTCACGATCTGGTCGCCGACGTTGCCGGGGCGGAGAACGATGACGTTCTTCGCCAGCGCGGCGGCCTGCTCGACGATGTCGTGGGAGTAGCGTCCATCGCGGCCTTCATCGGCGTAGCAAAGGACGCCGATCTTCGAGCGGCGCAGACGACGGGCGTGTTTCAGGGCGCGCAGGGCGAACTGGGCGGAAGCGAGCGGCGCCCGTGAGGAGCCGATGCCCTCACCGTGAAGCCACTCCGGATCGCGGCGGAACATCTGCATCTCGGCGGACGGGGTGACGGGCACGTCGATGTGATGGATGAGCAGCGTCCCGTCCCTGAAGCCGGCCGGGGTCTGCCAGGTCCAGGCAACCCGCTTGTCGGTGAGTTCCTCAACCGGCTTGAGGCCAATTTCGCGGTATTGGGCGTCGAGCTCCTTGGCGGCCGCGCGCAGACCGACCGGGTCCGCGGTGTGGCTGCGCCGGCGGGTCCAACGCTGGACGTGCTTCTCCAGGTCGTCGCGGCGTTGGGTGACGTAGCTGAAGATCTTCTCCGCGGGCGAGCGGCGTTGGGTTGTCAGGTCGGGCGGACTGGGCGTCCCGAAATAGCGCGCGGCGGCCACCTCGACGAGGCGATTGACCAGCCCGGCGAAATCGAGTCCGGCCTTGGAGGCTCCTTCCACGTAGGAGCCATGTTCGCCGAGGCTGGGAAGGCTGTTGACCTCGAGGATGTAGAGCTCGCCGTCCGCATCCATGCGCATGTCCACGCGGGCGCAGTCGAAACAGCCGAGCACGGAAAAGGCGCGCAGGGCGAGATGACGGGCCTTGGCGGCCTGCTCTTCCGTGAGCGGGGCCGGGCAGACAATGCCGATTTCGCGCCCGGATTTGCGGGTCTTGTCCTCGTAGGTGTAGATGTTGGGACCGCCCTCGCCAAATGTCAGTTCAGCCGGCGGCAGCGCCTCGGGCGGATTGTTGCCGAGCAGACCGACATTGATCTCGCGTCCTTCGATATAACGTTCGACCAGGACCGGTTGCGCGAACTTCTTGAAGATGGCGTCGGCTCCCCTGCGCAGTTCGTCCTCATTGTTGACGATCTTGATGCCGAAGGAGACCGCCTCGTTCTTGGGTTTGACGATGAGCGGGTATTCCAGGTCCGGAATCTCGAAGCCGGGCTCATCCAGCACCGCGAAATCCGGCGTGGAAATGCCGTGCTGACGGAAGATCATCTTGGAGACGACCTTGTCCAATGCAAGCGAGTGCGCCAGCGGTCCGGAGCCGACATAGGGCAGCCCGATCATCTCCAGCATCCCGGGGACGTGGGTGTAGCGGGCCTGCCCCTGGATGCCATAGGAAAGATTGAAGACCATGCCGGGGCGCTCGCCCTTGACGACCTGCGGCATGAACTCCTCCAGGTTCTCAATCAGGTCCTTGTCGCCCTCGAAGGCCTTGACCTGATGGCCGCCGGCCTCCAGCGCGCGGGTGATGCGCTCGATGGATTTGAGACCGTAGTGCTCCTGGTTGGGGACGCCGAAGAGATTGATGACGCGCTTGCTGTCGCGGTTGTAAACGATGGCTACTTTCATGGTTGTGTGATGATGGTTGGTGTGGGGGTGTAGAAAACAGGTTGAGGGAAATCAGAGAGGCGGCGCGCATCGGTCGCGGCCGGCTGCGTCGCCAACCCGGCGGGAACGTCGACTCCATTCATGGGAGCGGGGACGGCCTCGGCGTAGAAGACGCGAAGGAATCGTTGGAGGATCCGTTGTTCGATGGCGCGCTGACGTCGGGCCGGCGCCGGGACGCGGAGCAACAGCGTCACCTCATTCGGGTCACGGAGCTTGATCGTGACGCGGGGATCGGCCGAAGGGGCCTCGATCCAGTCCCTGGATTGAAGGGACGCCAGGGCCTTGCGGGCGTCGGCGAGATAGCCGGCGCATTCCTGATTGGCGATCTTGAGCAGCAACGACTCTGCGCGAACCCAGTCCTCACCCTTCGCCAACGGCACAGGGATGATCTGGACGATGTAGCGGCCGGTGTAGTTGTCGGAGACCACGGGGTTCTCCAGGAACAGGCTGTTGGGGAGCAGGATCGTGCGGCCGGTATACTGGTGGGAGGAACTTCCCGGGCCGACTTCAAGGATGGTCGTGTGAAAGAGATTGTGGTCGATGACGTCGCCGCGCAGCCCCTTCACCTCGATGCGGTGTCCGACGGCCAGGACGGACGATCCGGCCCGAACAAAGCTGCCGGTCAGGCACTGCCAGAGCTCCTTGGTGGCAATGACGAAGGCCACGGCGATCGCGAACAGGGACAACGCGAGCGTCTGCAGTTCCCGCGCCCAGATCACGACGAGCCCGGCGATCACGATGAGGGCCAGCCCGTTGCGAAGGGTGACGCCGAAACGCCGACGGCTCTCCACGGGGAGCGACTGGCGGCTGAGCACGCTCTGAAGCAACCGGCGCGCGACGAAGCCGGCCACGAGCAGCAGCAGCGTCGCAAAGGCGTTCTTTGCGAGGGCCCGCTCGGTGTAGGGCAGCCAGTCGGCGAAAGCGGAAAACTTGATGGCGGATGAGGCGAAAGGATTTTGATTCATCGTTTGTCCTGCACGCCCCTGAGCGGACTGGGCGCCAACCGTTGCGCCAACCCGTCAATCAACGAAAAACAAGGGAAACGGGGAGAAAACGTCGATTCGAACCCGCCTCTTCGCCCTTTCGAACCCACCCAGGCGCCAACCTGGTTGCCAACTTGTCAGCCGAGTTACCAGGCTGAACGACGGGAACACCCCTTCTTTCCCTGATTTTCCCGGATTGCTACGTTCCTGTCCCGGCTTGAAAACTGCTTGGCCGCAACCGACAGCCGGCAATCCGCAATTCAACGACACCGACGCCATGACCGACACCGACGAAGAAATCCAGGAACCGTGGACGCCGCTGGCGGAATCCATCGAAACCGGCGACGCCGAAGCCGCGACCGCGTTGCTGGAATCGTTGGACACGGCCGACGCCGCCCGGGCCATTGACCGACTCGAGGAGGAGCAGCGGGAGAAGCTGATGACCATCGTCGAGCCCGAGCAGGCGGCCGACCTGCTGGAGCAGATTCCCTACGCGCAGGTGGTGGACATCGTCGATGGCCTGGAGCCGGAGAGGGCGGCCGACATCATCGAGGAACTGCCCAGCGACACCCAGGCCGACGTGCTGGGCGACCTAGAGCCGCAGGAGGCCGAGGACATCCTCCGCGAGATGGAGCCCGAGCAGGCCGCGGGCGCGCGCCTGTTGTTGACCTACGACGAGGACACCGCGGGCGGACTGATGCGCACGGAGTTTCTCGCTTTTCCCAAGTCCGCCACCGTGCGCGACGTGGTCGAGGACATGCGGGCCAATGCGGAAGAGTACTCGGACCTCGATGTGCAATACGCCTACGTCATCGACGACGACGCCCGCCTGACCGGCGTGCTGCGCCTGCGGGACCTGCTGCTGAACCCGTCGCGCCGGAGCGTGGCCGACATCATGTTGAGCAAGCCGTTGTCCGTGCATCACGACATGACGCACGAGGAGCTGGCCCGGTTCTTCGACGACCATCATTTCGTGGGCGCGCCGGTTGTGGATGCGGACGACCATCTGATCGGCGTGGTCCTGGCCGAGGACGCCGCCGAGGCGGAGGTCGAGGCGGCGGCGGACGATTTCCTGAAGATGAGCGGTCTGAGCGGCGGCGAGGAACTGCGCTCGATGCCGTTGAAGATCCGTTCCTGGCGGCGGTTGTCCTGGCTCAGCGTGAACATCGGCCTGAACGTGATGGCGGCCAGCGTGATCGCGATGTTTCAGGGGACCTTGGAGGCGGTGATCGCATTGGCGGTGTTCCTGCCGATCATCAGCGACATGAGCGGCTGCTCGGGCAGCCAGGCCGTCGCGGTGAGCATTCGCGAGCTGACGCTCGGCCTGGTCCGGCCCCTGGATTTGTTGCGCGTGTTGCTCAAGGAGCTGCAGGTCGGACTGATCAACGGGCTGGCTCTCGGCATCCTGCTGGCCCTGGTCGCGCTGTTGTGGAAGGGGAACCCCTGGCTGGGACTGGTCGTCGGCGCCGCCCTGATGATCAACACGATTGTCGCCGTGTGCCTGGGCGGCCTGATTCCGCTGGTGTTGAAACGCTTTGACCGCGATCCCGCGCTCGCCTCCGGCCCGATCCTGACAACCGTGACCGACATGTGCGGCTTCATGCTGGTTCTGGGTTTTGCGACTTTGGCTTTGGGACGGTTGACTTGAGGTCGTTAGTTTCCACGCGCCACGGCAGTAAATCTGATGACATGAAAAAGCCATCAACCGGTTTCCGAATCCCTGTCCTGCTGCTCTCCGTCTTGTTTGAATGGATCAGCATCGGCGCTCTCCACGCCCATACTCCGAAGAACGCCCGTTCCTTGACCGCCAAGCCGGGGGAAAACTGGGTCATCAAGTGGAACCGCTCCGACGACTTCAACGGGCGGCAGGTGGACTGGCGGAAGTGGCTCAAGAAGCCGGAGCAGTTCGGAGCCTGGACCTGGGATAACGACGCAAACGTCTTCGTCGAGGACGGCGCCCTCATCATCACCCTGCGCCGCGGTCAGGCCCCAACGACGCCCGGGACGAAGAACGACAAGGGCGGTCGGCAACAGAGCCCCTACACCTCGGGCATGCTCAAGTCCTACGGAGCGGGCACGTACGGCTACTACGAGGCGCGGATCAAAGGGACGCCTCTGTTTCCCGGCGCGTCGCCCGCCTTCTGGATCTACAGCCGGATCGACGACTCAATCGTCGAGGCGGGCAAGGCGCGCTACAGCGAGGTCGATATTGTCGAATTGACGCAACGGCCGGCCGGCCCGGGCAACGAGCGGATTTCCGATCACAATCTCCACGCCATCCTCTCCAACGGCGAGCGGGGCGTGAAGGGCCGCGTCTGGCGGCGCCCGCACAATCCGAAGTTCAAGGAGGCCCAGGCGAACGAACACCGTCTGCCCTTTGACCCTCGCGACGATTTCCACACCTACGGCTGCCGGGTGGATCGGGATGTCATCGTCTGGTATGTCGATGGCGTGGAAGTCGGCCGCAAGAAGAACGACCACTGGCATCGCAAGATGAACGTGGCGCTGTCGTTGGGACTGCGGACACCCTACGCCAGATGGGAGAACAACCGCCTCGTCCCCAACGAAGCGATTTCCGGGGACGGATTTCCGACCTCGATGAAGGTCGACTACGTCCGGGTGTGGGAACTGGAATAGCGCGTCAAACGGAGTGACGCGGCGCTGGGAACCCCTTGCTCGTCACTTCCTCCCGCCGCCGATCCAGCCCTTGCGGTGGAAGTAGACCGCCAGGGCCGCGGTCATGGTCAGGCAGACGCCCCAGAACGCGGCGTAGGAGTATTTCCACTTCAGCTCGGGAATGACCTCAAAGTTCATCCCGTAGACGCCGGCGACAAAGGTGATGGGGATGAAGAAGCTGGCCATGATGGTCAGCACCTTCATGATCTCGTTCATCCGGTTGCCGACGGAGGACATGAACAGGTCGTTCAACCCCCCGGCCATCTCGCGCAGGCTTTCCACCACGTCGATGACCTGGACGGCATGGTCATGCACGTCGCGGTAGTAGACCTCGACCTCGTCCTCAATCAGGTCGTCCTCGTCGCGCTGAAGGCGGTTCATCACTTCGCGCATGGGCCACATGACACGCCGCAGGGAGATGAGGTCGCGCTTCACGCCGTGGATGCGCCGTTGAACGTCCTGCGTCGGGCTCGTCACCACCTCGTCCTCCAGCGACTCCAGGATATCGCCGTAGCCTTCAAGCACGGGGAACAGGTGGTCGACGATGGCGTCGAGCAGTGCGTAGAGCAGGTAAGGGGTCCCGTACTTGTGCAGGCGTCCGCCGACCTTCTGCATGCGTTTTCGGACGGGTTCCCAGACATCGCCGGGGCGTTCCTGAAAGGTCACCAGCAGGTCCTTGAAGAAGAAGAAGCTGACCTGCTCGTTGCCGAGCCGGCCGTCCACGCAGGTGAGCATGCGGGCGATGACGAAGAGGTGGTCGCCGTGGCTCTCCATCTTGGGACGCTGGGGCGTGGTCAGAACGTCCTCGGCCGCCAGGGTGTGAAACCCGAACCGTTCCTTGAGCTGGTTGACCACGTAGGGATGGAGGCCATCGACATTGATCCAACGGGTCCGGCTCCAGGCGGGTCGCTCCTCCGCGAAAAGCGAATCCAGATCCGGGTGGTTCCGGGACTCGACGCGGCCTTCGCCCAGATCGACGCAGGTGATCCCGATGGAGCCGCTTTCCGGCGCGACATCGATATCGGGAATATTCTCGATTCCGGGCGCGGCGCCGGGCGCCTTGGCGTGGGAGCCGGCCTCGGGTTTCTCAACCAGCGAGGGGAACAGCCCCGAGCCGATCGCGCTTCCGGCCTTGCCGATGGCGCCGAGGGCCGACGCGGCGGTGTCCCGGGCAAAGCCGATGGTCTTTCCCGCCGCGCCGGCCGCGGTCGTGGCGACGCCCCTGGCGGCGTTCAGCGTCTGACTGGCCGTATCCTTGATGACCTTCTTCATGATCCGCCTTTGGGCTTGGCGCGGGACTTCGCGCCGGGTTTGCGGGCCTTTGCCTCCGGTTCGATCAATTGGATGGGAATGGGCGCGGTGGCCTCGCCCTTGTAAAGCGACAGGTGCGGGAAGGGAATCTCGACTCCTTCGTTGTCGAAGCGTTTCTTCACCTGCTCGTACATCTGGTTCTTCACGTTGATCCAGTCCTCCCGGACGCACCAGACGACGAACTTCAGATCCACGGACGAGCTGCCGTATCCGACCATGTGCACCAACGGCTCCGGGTCCTCCAGGACGAGGGGATTCTGGTGGGCGACGTCCAACAGGAGCTCCCGGACGGGCGCGATGTCCTCCTTGTAGGCGATGCCGACCTCAAGATCGACCCGGCGGATCGGGAAGCGCGTGGACGTCGTGGTCTCGGTCTTGATGATGGTCTCGTTCGGGATGCGGACCATCCGGTTGTCGAAGGTCCGCAGCTTGACGGACAGGGTGTCAATGGAAAGCACGGTCCCGGTGGTGGAGCCAACGACGATCACATCGCCGACGACAAAGGGCTTTTCCGCCATCAGGAACAGTCCGCTGATGAAATTGGAGAGGCTGGTCTGCGCGGCGAATCCGATGGCGACGCCCGCCACGCCGGCCGCGCCGAGGATGTGGCCGATGGAGAAGCCGAGTTCGCGAATCAGCGTCAGGACAATCATGACCACGCCCGCGTAGAGGATGGTCTTGCCGGCCAGCATGCCCTGATGGGAGGACAGGCGCTCGGAGAGCCGCCGGTTCACCCAATGGCTGATCCAGAAGACGGCCGGCAACGCGAGGAAGACCAGAGCCAGAACCCGGGAGAAGGCGCCGATCGTCTCCGGGTTGAAATACTCTTTGAAGTTCATGGAGATCCTTTGACGCGCCTATTGGGCGACGCTCTGGCTCAGGGTCTTGAGCGATGTGAACGTCCGGGCCGTGAACGACTCCTTCGCCGAGACCCGCGGCGGAGTGGCCAACCTGGAGCCGGTCGCTTCAGCCGGTCGCTTGCCGGTGTTTTCGATGCGGCTGACATTGTCCGGCCCGCGATAGGCAACGCGGGTCTCGTCGGCCCAGAGTTGCCCGTCCATCGCAAACAGGGAGAGTCGCTCGACGCGCAGACAGATGCGCTCGATTTTCAACTCGACATCGGAACGGTTGCGGATGTGCACCGGACAGATGGCCATCCACGGGCGCGAGGGGTCGGACTTGATCTGCGTGCGGGCATGGGAGGAAACCCAATAACCGAGCGTCCCGTCGGTAAAGGCGCCGAACCAGGTGTTGGAGAGGACTACGGTCTGGAGTTCCCTGATGGGCAGCTGCTTTTTTCCGATCAGGTCGAGCCGCGCCCACAGGGGACACCGGGCGTAGATCCGGGTTTCGCTTCCAGGTGTCAGGCAGATGGGGGTCTCGGTCTCGACGACGACCGGACGATCCGGGAAAACCGGCGTCAGCGTCACGGTTTCATACCCGGCGTTCAACGGCCAACGCATCCAGTCCGGTTCTGCGCCATTCGATGCCGCGCCGTCGTGATCGCTTGCCAGCCAGAAGTCGCGCCCGTCAAAGCGCTCGCGGATCGTCAGATCCCCGATCCGCGTCACACGCGGCTCGGCGCCGGGCATCGGGCGTGTGTCCCATGGAGGGAAGAGTTCGTCGCTCACAAGAAATTCGGGCTGGGGTCGTCGCGGCTCAGCGTCATGCTTGTTGAAGTCTGACGGAATGCGAATGCTAGATCATGAGTCTCGGACCGGCAAGGCGGGTGTCCTTGGCAACGGCGGCCTGGGCGCACGTCACAATTGTAAAGCAGTTCGCGGCCGGGACGCCTGCGCGTCGCTACGCTCGCTCTGGCTGAGAAATGGGCAAACCGGCAGGTTTGCCCCACCTTGGTGGGGTATTGCTGCCGCAATACCCATTTCTCAGCGTGCGAGCGTAGCGAAGCCCCGCGTGTCGGGCCAGCGTGTCGGGCCAGCGTGTACGCATGGCTGACGTGCGCCCCGGCGGCCTTTACCCTGGAGTGTTTTCTGGTGTTCATGTCTGTCGTCACCTGGGGAGGGAGGCGCAGAGAGCTCTCAACGGCTCTCTTCAAGCAGGGCCGCCACACGCCCAAGCAACACGTTGAAGTCCAGCGGCTTGGGCAGGAACTCCGTCGCCCCGGCCTCCAGCATGCCTTCGGCGCGCTCGCTGTGTGCGCTGATGCCGAGTATGGGCAACTGCCAGAACCCTTTTCGGATGCAATGGGCGGCTTCGGAGCCATTCATTCCGGGGAGGTGGTGGTCGAGGATGACCAGCGCGGGGGTGAGGGTCGTCAGCAGGTCGATCGCGGTCTCTGCATCCGCCGCAACCCGCACTTCGTAGCCCTTGAGTTCGAGCACGGTCCTGAGTCCCTCTCGAACGGAGGCGTCGTCGTCGATGATAAGGAGGATCGGGTTCATCGTCTCGTCGTGGGCCATCGCGGCCGCCGGTTTTGGAGTGGTTGGGTTCACGTTTGTTGGTTGCTTCCGACCACGTTCCCCAGCGGATGCCATGCCAACCGGGAATCCCCTCGATAATCGGCGGAAAGGGGGCCGAATCGCCGGTCAGGGCCCCAACCACACCCGCTGGAGTTGATAACCGGGCATGCAGTTTGGAAACCCGGTTATCGGCGCGGTTGAACGCCCCCTGGGACCAAACCGGGAAATCCCGATGAAAAGGGGGCAAAACCGGAGGCGACCGGATTGGCATGCCGGCCGCTTAGGGCGAATCGTCGACCGGCGTCCTGTTGCCGGAGCGACGGCAAGCTCAACCAACAACCCTGTTGTATCGATAGAATGAAAATGAAATTCCCTGCGGCTGCGGCCGCTGCTCTCGCGCTCGTCGGCTGCGGGGGCGATTCGTCCGAAACCGCCGAACTCAGCGTGCCCGGACAACCCGTCTACGAGGTCAAGGCCTTGTCCGCGGCGGAGATCGCCGCGAATGAACCCCCGCCTCCCGTCCCCGGCGAACCGGTCCAGCCCGTTGCGCCCGTCCGGTCCTACTTCGACGGCAAGGAAGCCTCGGAAGTCGTGTCGGATCTCACAGCCATCCTGAAGTCCTTCCATGCGGAGATGCAGAAGGTCCCCGCCAGCCTGGAGGAGCTGGTCACCCTCGGTTTCCTGGACAAGGCGCCCGTGGCCCCGGAAGGACATGCCTACGTCATCGTCGCGGAATCACTCGAAGTGAACCTTCGGAGACTCTGATTCGCGCCAACCCAATGCAAGAACATCGACAATCAACTATCTGACTCAAAGTGAAAAGAAACACCCTCAAGACCAATGCGCGCCCCGGACGGGGTCTGCGCGCCTTCACCCTGATCGAACTCCTGGTCGTCATCGCGATCATCGCGGTCCTGGCGGCCATGTTGCTGCCGGCCCTGGCCAAGGCGAAGGCCAAGGCGAGTTCGACCACCTGCCTGGGCAATCTGAAGCAACTGGGCGTCGCCATGCGCATGTATACCGACTCCAACAAGGAGAAGCTGCCCTACGCGGCCATCCGGACCGGGGCTGGCATCGCCTGGACCTGGGACGATCTGCTCGACGGCCATCTCGGCGGCTTTAAAACGCCGGGCGAACTGCGCGCCTGGACCAGCGGCGGCGTCGGCAAGCGGGTCAAACTGCTGCAGTGCCCCTCCGACAAGGTCCTGAACGACGCGTCCCAACCGAACAACGTGCGGCGCAGCTATGCCATGCCGCGTCACAACATGGGCACGCACCGGTTCAGCGGTCACACCCCCACCGCCGACGACTGGCCGCCGAAACCCGTCAACCGGACCGGCATCGGCCTGCACTGGATCGTCGATTCCGGCCCCAACAGCAATTGGAACACCGCGGATCCCGCCCCCAGCACGACGGTGGCCCCGCGTCATCAGCAATCCGTGCGTGACAATGCGATCCTCGACCAGGTTGGAACGATCGTGTTGACCGAGCGCATCCACGCGCAGAACTCGCAGGGCTCGATCCATGGCAACAAGCACTACATCCAGAATGCGAACGAACACATCGCGGGCAGCGGCCTGCGGGTGAACGCGCTGCACGGGGAGAGCTTCAACTACCTGTATGCGGACGGCCATGTGGAGTTCCTCATGCCGGGCGCCACGCTGGGCAGGACGAACCTGACCCTCGGAAACATCTCCGGCCAGTGGACCATCCGCGCCGACGACTGATCCGGCAGGAACGGCCATTCCGAGCCGGTCGCGCCTCAGGCGCGGCCGGCTTTTGCCTTTTCGGAAGGCGTCGATGCCGCGAAGCTCGCGGCGTTCCCGGTCGTATCGTCCGACAACGGATTGCCCATGAAACGCGCCGTCGCCCAAAAAGCCTTTTTTGCCATTGCCGCGCTCCTCTTCGTGTTGCTCGCCGCCTCCGCCTGGAAACTGGCCGGCGACATGGACCGGATCGACGAGGCGCTTTCGGCGTCTGACGATCTGCAGATCCGCCGCTTCCGCATCGCGGCCCAGCTTCGTTCGCGCATTCACCGGATGAACTCGACCCTGTTCCGGCACCAGGTGACCGGCGACGAGGCATTGGTCGAACGGTTCAACACGCTGAAAACCCAGCTGAAGCGGTTCATCGAGGAGCGGCGGCCCATGCTCGATTCGGCGGAGGAGAGGGAAATTCTCCAGCAGATCGAGGACGGATTGAATCTCTACCTGACCGGGGCCCGGAACCTCATG
>JAYPEY010000024.1:0-28423 GCA_038126035.1 Verrucomicrobiales bacterium
ACCAGAATCTCCACCAGGGTGAAGCCGGCCTCTTCGCCCGCCGAAGTCTTTTCAACCTTTCGGGAAATCATCTTCATCGCAAATGCTATAGAGCACGCCGTCTGCCTCTCTCATCGACAAGAATGCCGTCTCCTTGCAGCGAAGACTGTCCCAAGCTGAGACTCATTCGCCCAATCACACGGACTCGTCCGCGCCGTCCGGCGGCGGCGGCGGCGGCCGCCGTTTTCATTTCTGTAACGCCGGCGCTCCGGATGGGCGCCGGTGCCCGGCGTTTGGGATTGCTTCTTCCCGACTAAGCGCTGGACACCCATTTGCCAAATCCCTAGTTTCGCCCGATGCCCAAGTCGTCCCCAGCGGACGCCTCCCGGGAAGACTCCGCCATGGAGTTGCCCTTCGAGGAGGCGCTCGAGAAACTCGAATCCATCGTGGAATCGATGGAGGACGAGGATCTCCCGCTGGAGACCCTGCTGACGCGTTTCGAGGACGGCTCGAAACTCGCCAAGGCCTGCCAGGCCCGCCTGGCGGACGCCGAATTGAAAATAAAGAAACTGGAACAAAACGCGGCCGGCGAATTGGAGACCTCCGATTTCAATCCGGACGCCGACAACGACTGATTTATGAGTCGATACATCGACATGGTGGACAATCCCGAGCACGTCAAAAAGCTCAACCTCGACCAACTCGAGGAACTGGCCGCGGAACTCCGCGACGAACTGATCTCCAAACTCGCCAAGCACGGCGGCCATCTCGGCCCCAACCTCGGTGTCGTCGAGCTGACCATCGCCCTGCATTACGTCTTCTCCACGCCCAAGGACAAGTTTGTCTGGGACGTCAGCCATCAGAGCTACGTCCACAAGCTGCTCACCGGGCGCAAGGACCGTTTTCACACGATCCGGCAGACCGACGGTCTCTGCGGCTTCGCGCTGCGCTCCGAGAGCGAGCATGACTGCTACGGCGCCGCCCACGCCGGCACCGCCCTCTCCGCGGCGCTCGGCATCGCCGCCGCGCGCGACGCGCGGGGATCGGACGAGGATGTGGTCGCCATCTTCGGCGACGCGGCCCTGACCAACGGCATCTCCTTCGAGGCCCTGAACAACGTCTCCTGCACGACCAAGAAGTTCATCGGCATCCTCAACGACAATGAATGGAGCATCGCCAAGAACGTCGGCGCCATTTCCAGCTACCTGAACAAGCTCATCCAGAGCCCCTCCTTCAACAAGCTTTCCAAGGACTTCGAGCGTTGGATCAAGAAGCTGCCCAAGGGCGAGGAGGCGGTCTGGTTCGGCAACAAGGTTGAGGAGGCGATCAAAGGCGCCGTCACCACCGTCTCGCTCAACAAGCAGGGCGGCAGGGACGGCGAGGATTTCGAATCCGAGGGCAAGGGCGGCGGCTTCGGCAACAGCCTGTTCTTCGAGGAGATGGGCATCCGTTACATCGGCCCCATGGACGGCCACAACCTCCCGCTGCTCATCAGTTCCCTCGAGTTCGCCAAGACCTGCGAGGAACCGGTCGTCCTCCATGTCGTCACCAAGAAGGGCAAGGGCTTCGACGCCGCCCTCAACCACCCGGAGAAGTTTCACGGCCTCGGCCCCTACGACGCCAAGACCGGCGAGACCCCGAAGGAGAAGCCCGGCTCCGCGCCCAAGTGGCAGGACGTCTTCGGCGACACCATGGTCAAACTCTGCAAGAAGGACAACTCCGTCGTCGGCATCACCGCCGCCATGCCCAGCGGCACCGGATTGAAGACCCTCGAAGAGCAGATGCCGGACCGCTACTACGATGTCGGCATCGCCGAGGAGCACGCGGTCATTTTCGCCGCGGGCATGGCCTCCATGGGCTATCATCCTGTCGTCGCCATCTACTCCACCTTCCTCCAGCGCGGCTACGACTGCATCATCCATGACGTCGCCCTGCAGGAACTGCCGGTCATCTTCTGCATGGACCGCGCCGGCCTCTCCGCCCAGGACGGCCCCACGCATCACGGCCTGTTCGACATTTCCTTCATCCGCTGCGTGCCCAAGTGCATCATCATGGCGCCGAAGGATGAGAACGAACTCCAGGACATGATGTTCACCGCCACCCACGAGAAGCTCCCCACCTTCATCCGCTACCCGCGCGGCGCCGCTGAAGGCGTCGAGATCGCCGAAACCCCGTCGCTCATCGAGGTCGGGAAATCAGAGGTCCTGGAGAACTTCGCCAACAACGGCGGGACCAAGATTGCCTTCTTCGCCATGGGCAACATGAACCCCGTCGCCAGGACCGTCGCCGAGGCGCTCGCCAAGGACGGTTTCGACTGCGCCCTGATCAACGCCCGCTTCGCCAAACCTCTCGACGAGGGCACTCACGAGTTCTACGCCCAGGCCGCCGACCTGATCGTCACCTTGGAGGACCACGTCGTCACCGGCGGCTACGGAGCCGGCGTCGTCGAACATTTCTCCGAAAAGGGAATCAACGCCGACGTCCTCCGCATCGGCTGGCCGGATGAATTCATCGGCCACGCCAGCAGCGTCACCGCCCTCCGCGAGCAGCACGGCCTGACCGAGCCCCAGATCGAGGAGCGCGTCCGCAAACATCTCGAAGCCGGCGCTGAAATCACCTCGATCTCCGACGCCCAGGCCGAATCGGCGTAAGAGCCGGTGTGATCGCAAGTCCGGTGGGGCGAAGCTCCTGAGCCGAACGTCGGAACTTGCAGACCGGCGCCCCGGATTGTTGCCGGCGCGGCTCAGGTCGGCGCCGGACGCAAGGGATAAGGCCACAGAAGCCGAACCCCGCTGTGGCCCGGACGGGGCGATTCGCGGCCATTCTTCCCGCAACCCGGCCGACGAAAAGCTGCCGCCCTTGTAACCCTCTTTGATTGAACCGCGTCCATTCCCCTGACATGAACGCTCTCCCCCGCCTTGCCATCGCCTTGTTGCTGATCTCGTTGACCAACGCCGCCCTGGCCCAACCCCGAAGCGGCGGCCGGCAACGCCCGGACCGCGGCGGGCCGTCACGCAGGGCCATGCAGGCGCCGGACAACCTCAAGATTGGAGTCCCCGCCCCGGACTTCAAACTCAGGACGGCCGACGGTAAACGCGAGGTGCAATTGTCCTCCTTCAAGGGCAAACGCCCTGTCGTGCTGGTTTTCGGCAGCTACACCTGACCGCCCTTTCGGAGTCAGGTTGGCTCCCTGAATGCGATGTACCGGCGTCACAAGGACGACGTGACGTTCCTGATGGTCTATATCAAGGAGGCCCACGCCTCCGACGGCCGGGTCAGCCAGGCAAACGTGCGACAAGGCATCAATATCAGGAACCACACCGACTACGCAGACCGCGCCGATGTCGCCAAAACGGCGTGTTCCCTCCTGAAGATCGAGTTGCCCGCCATTGTCGACGGCATGAATGACGCCGTAAGCAAGGCCTACGCCGCGGCGCCCGACCGCATCTACGTCGTGGACAAGGACGGCCGGATCGCCGTCATGGCGGACCGCGGCCCCCGCGGTTTCAACCCCGGCGTCGAGGCCGCGCGCAGGTGGCTGGAAGCTCGGGCGAAGGAGGCGACTCCCAAATAGGCGTCGAGGCATCGCCCCCCTGCCGGAAGCTGGATCCCCAGGCAGTCGGCGCGGATTGCGCCGAACGCGGACGCCCGGCCGTTTCTTCGGAATCTGGAGCCCGAAGCCCGGAATGGCGCCCCCCCCGAAAGGCGTCGCCTCCCCCGCCGCGACCCGACCTCGCCGACGTGATGCAATTTCATCCAACCTGCCCTTGACCTTCCCTCCGCCGAACGGCACATTCCGCCGCTCCATTTCAGCAAAGACATAATGGAACACATACGAAACATCGCCATCATCGCGCACGTCGATCATGGCAAGACGACCCTGGTGGACTGCCTGCTCCAGCAGTCAGGGACCTTTCGCGCCAACCAGGAGGTCGCCGAGCGCGTCATGGATTCCATGGACCTCGAACGCGAGAAGGGCATCACCATCAAGGCCAAGAACGCCGCCTTCCGCTACAAGGACCATCACGTCAACATCGTCGACACCCCGGGCCACGCGGACTTCGGCGGCGAGGTCGAGCGGATCATGAACATGATTGACGGCGTCCTGCTGGTCGTCGACGCCCTCGAGGGCCCGCGCGCCCAGACCCGGTTCGTCCTGCAGAAGGCGCTTGAGGCCGGCGCCCATCCCGTCGTGGTCGTCAACAAGATCGACCGCGAACACTGTGATCCCCACAAGGCGCTGGACCAGGTGTTCGAGCTGTTCATGTCGCTGCACGCCACGGACGAGCAACTGGACTTCCCGGTGGTCTACACCTCGGCCAAGGACGGCATCGCCAAGCTGGAACTCGACCATGAGGATTCCGACATGACGCCGCTCTTCGAGGCCATCGTGGAACACACCCCGCCCCCCGTCGCCTCGTCGGGCGACGAATTCAAGATGCTGGTCGCCAACCTCGACTATTCCGACTACCTCGGCCGCATCTGTTTCGGCAAGATCCTGGGCGGCGAGATCAATGTCGGCGACGCCATCTGGTGCCGCCGGGGCGACGGCTCCACGAGTCGCGGGAAGGTCAGCGCCATCTTCCACCACGAGGGGCTCAAGCGCATCCAGGTCGAGCGCGCCTCCGCAGGCGACATCGTCGGCATCACCGGCTTGAACGAGGTTTTCATCGGCGAGACGCTCACTCTGGATCCGGACACCGAACCGCTCCCCTACGTCCCCGTGGATCCACCCACGATCCACATGGAATTCGCGGTCAACGACGGCCCCCTGGCCGGGCAGGACGGCAAACTGCTCACCGCCCGCCACATCCAGGAGCGCCTGATCCGCGAAACCCGGACCAACATCTCCCTGCGTGTCAGGGACACCGACGCCCCGAATATCTTTGAGGTCAGCGGGCGGGGCGAGATGCAGATCGCCATTCTGGTCGAACAGATGCGCCGCGAGGGTTTCGAGGTGCTGGTCTCCCGTCCCGAAGTCATTTTCCGCCGCGGCGCGGACGGCAAACTGCTGGAACCGATCGAGAAACTCTATGTCGAGGTCGAGCAGGAGTTCCTGGGCGACGTCATGGAGAATCTCGCCCGCCGCAAGGGCGAGATCACGCACATGGATCACCACGCCTCCGGCGTCACCGTCGAGGCCTTGATCCCGACGCGCGGCCTGATCGGCTTCGAGACCGACCTCGTGAACCTGACCCGCGGAACCGGCGTCCTGGGTCACCTCTTCCACGAATATGGCGAGGATCGCGGCGAGATCGAATCCCGCAAGAACGGCTCCCTTGTCAGCATGGAGAACGGAACCATCACCGCCTACGCGTTGGACGCCCTGCAGCAACGCGGCCGCATGATGGTCGAACCCGGCGACCGGGTCTACGAGGGCATGGTGGTCGGCGAGAACGCCCGCGACAACGACCTGCCCGTGAACCCCACGAAGGCCAAGCAACTCACCAACTTCCGCTCCCAGGGCGAGGGCAAGGGCATCATGCTGGAGCCGCCCATGCGGCTCAGCCTCGAGCGCGCCCTGGAGTACATCAAGCTGGACGAATACGTGGAGGCGACGCCCCAACGGCTACGCATCCGCAAGAAGATTCTCAAGGAACACGAGCGCAAACGCGCGGCCAAGGTCCGCTCCGTCCGCATCGAGGAATCCGAGGAGCCCGCCCTGGTTTGAACCTGCGCGTGGTAGACCGGCCGCCGCTGCCGCGGACGCAGTTCAAGAAAAGTACGACACAGAAAACGCCGAACACGCGGGGCTTCGCTACGCTCGCACGCTGAAAAATGGGTATTGCGGTCCGCCTTCGCAGTGAAGCTTCGGCGCGACAAGCAGCAATCCCCCACCAAGGTGGGGCAAACCTGCCGGTTTGCCCACTTTTCAGCCAGAGCGAGCAACGCGATGCGCAGGCGTCCGGTCGCAGAAGCGTCCAAATACTGGGCTGCGCCCCACTGCCGACTCCTTGTCCGCTTCCTGCTTTCCTCCCCGGGGTCCGGGCGCCACACTCACGGCGCCTCAAATGCCCGAGATCACCGAAATCCTTCAGCGCATCCAGGCCGGCGAAAACGACGCCGCCGAGGCCCTCATGCGCGAGGTCTACGGCGAACTCCGCCAACTCGCCGCCGCCAAGATGGCGCGGGAATCCCCGGGCCAAACCCTGCAACCCACCGCCCTCGTCCACGAGGCCTGGCTCAGGATTGCCGGCGATGACGGCCCCCAATTCGAGAATCGCCGACACTTCTTCGCCGCCGCCGCCGAGTCCATGCGCCGCATCCTGGTGGATCGCGCCCGCTGCCGCCAACGACAACGCCACGGCGGAGGCCTGGAACGCGCCGACCAGGAACTCGATGCGATCGAAATCTCCGCCCCCGACGACCGCATTCTCGCCATCCATGACGCGCTCGACGCCCTCGAGGCCGTCGACCCGCTCAAGGCAAAACTCGTGAAACTCAAGTATTTCGTCGGCCTGGAGAACAGGGAAGCCGCCGAAGCGTTGGATATTTCCGTCAGTTCCGTCGAGCGCTACTGGGCCTATTCCAAGGCCTGGCTGATGAAGGAAATCCGGCAGAAAACGAAATCGCCAAAAAAATTCCGGATTGGCTGAGGGTTGGCCGGGCAAAACGACGCATAAGGAGTTGAAACACCTGAACTCGACTCTGAAGCCATGAGCACACTGCCGCCCGAAGAGGAATCAATCTTCAACGCCGCCCGCGCATTGACCGATTCCGACAAACGGAAGGAATACCTTCGGGTCGCCTGCAAGGGCCACCGCGCCCGACGGAAGAACATCGAGGAACTGTTGGCGGCCGCCGAGGAAGCGGAGGCCTTCTTCAAGAACCCCGCGCCCATGTTCGGGGACACCCAGTCCGACACCGTCATCCTCCAGAAACCCGGCGCTGTGATGCGTTACTTCGGCGACTACGAGGTCGAGGAGGAGATCGGCCGCGGGGGCATGGGCGTCATCTACCGCGCCCGCCAGACCAGTCTCGACCGCAGGGTGGCCATCAAGATGATCCTCAGCGGCAATCTCGCCGACACGACCGAGGTCAAACGATTCCGCACCGAAGCCGAGGCCGCCGCCAATCTGAAGCATCCCAATATCGTGGCCATCCACGAGGTCGGCGTGCATGAAGGTCAGCACTATTACTCCATGGATCTGGTCGAAGGCGGCAACCTGGAGGAGCGCATCCGACAGGAACCGCTCGCCCCGGGCGACGCCGCCAAATGCCTGAAGGCAGTCGCCGAGGCCGTCGCCTACGCCAATGAAAATGGCATCCTCCACCGCGACCTCAAGCCGCAGAACATCCTGCTCGACGGCGTCGGCAAACCTCACATCACCGACTTTGGCCTCGCCAAGAAACTGGAGTCGGGCACACAACTCACCCTCAGCGGCAGCGTCATGGGCAGCCCCGGCTTCATGGCTCCCGAACAGGCAGAAGGCGATCGTGACAAGATCGACGTCCGCACGGATGTCTACGGTCTGGGCTCACTGCTCTACGCCATGCTCACCGGCCGCGCGCCCATCCAGGGCGACAACGTCGCCGACACCATCCGTCGCGTGACCGAGGAGGAACCCGTGCCTCCAAGAAGACTGAATCCCAAGGTCGCGCAGGATCTGGAGACCGTCTGCCTGAAGTGCCTGGCGAAGAATCCGGCCGAGCGCTACGCCACGGCGGCCGAAGTGGCCGAGGATCTGGAGCGTTTCCTGAACTACGAACCGGTCAAGGCACGCCCCGTCGGAGCCGTCCGCAAGACCTGGACCTGGTGGCAGAAGAATCCTTGGAAGCTGGTGGGCCTGATGGGGCTGACCACCCTGGGCCTGTCCGCCTGGATCGCCGCGCTTCTCGAACACAATCGCATGGCGTCCCTGAAACTGCAGTTCCCGGATGCCGACGCCCTCAGGCTCCTGGCCCTGTTCGACACGCCTCCGGCGTTGCTTTTCATGTAGGCGCTGCCCCTGTTCCTGACCCTGATCTTCATCACCGGGCGCGCATTCCGACGGCAACTGAAAGAAATCACGGGCGACGGCGAGGTGTTCCGCTCCGTCATCCTGCCCGCGCATGCCCTTGCGGGGGCGGCCGGGTTTCTCGGCGCCCTCGTCTATCTCTTCCAGCAGATCCGGTTCTGGGTCTGGTTCCCGTCCCATGACGAACCCGCCTACCTCGGCCTCCACGCGGTCGCGGTCGGGTGTTGCCTCGCGCTTGCGTGGATCGGATTGAGCGCGCTCTGGGAGGCCCTCGGCAGCCATGACAGCGCCGTCTTCAAGGCCCACGTCAGCGAACGGCTCAAACGACAGTTTCGAATCGAGGCGGAGCGAAAGTGGACGTTCGGTCAGCTTCTGCTGGTGTCGGGCTGCCTGATCCTCGCCCTGCTGCTGACGACCCTGCTGCTGTTTCTCGTCATGGACCCGAGCGGCAATCTGCCAAAGGGCTTCGCCAGATTCGCCCTGTTGGGCGCGACCATGACGTTCGCCGAGCACCTCATCCGGCGACGACTGCCCGGGGAGTTGAGCGCGCGCCGCGGCTTCTGGTTCACGACCACGGCCCTGTTCTTCTTCACGACGATCCTCGCCGTGATTCGGATGTCGCCGCTGACGCCGCTGGCGATTGGCTGGGCGATCGGGCTGACATTTTCAACGGCTCACTTCATCTTCGTCCGGGTGACGCGGGGCGCGCCACACACGACCACGGACAACGGCACAAAGATCCTCGCCCCGCCGCGCCCCGCCTTTCGTCTGCGCCTCAGCCTGGAGTCATTCGCCCTGTTGGCCGCGTTGTTTGCCCTCGTTCATCTCGTCGAAAACCAACGCGGCGAACGCGCCTGGAACGCGACGGAGCACGCCATCGCCGGCGCCGGGATCACCCCCGACCGGAAAATCTCCCCGCCGCCGACGATTCCCGATGAGGAGAACTTCTTCACGGCGCTGGACGAGGCCGCCTTTCTGCGGCCGGGAGGCCCCGATTTTGACGCGGCAAAATGGAAGGCGGACCACGAAGAAGCCTCCAGGAGGATTCCCGACGCCTACGACCCGCTGCATCCTCGGTTGTTCAAGGATCCCTTCGAGGCAGGCCCGTTCATCGATCTGTCGCAGGCCGGACCCTATGACATCACGACCGGGCGCATCGATCCGTCAGGGGAAGCTGTCGTGAAGAACTGGTTGGACCAGCACGAGGAGTTCTTCGGGCCCATCGTGCAGGCGGCAAAACGTCCGGACGCCTGGTTCCCCCACGAACCCGACAAGGCTCTCCGCTTCCAGCCCCTGCCCAACTTCGTGACCCTTCGCAACATGACCAGGGCGTTCGCCGTGCGCGTCCAGTTCGCGATCGATCACGACGACGACGCGACGGCGCTGGAGGGCATTCGGGTCGTTTCCCAATGCCACCACATGCTCAGGACCAGCCCCTCCCTCGTCTCGACGATGATCGCGGTCTGGATGATGGAATTGGAGGCAAGCCTGATCCGGGAGGGCATCCGGCAAAACGTCTGGTCCTCCGGCGAACTCCAACGCCTTCAGGCTCAACTCGATCGCGCTGCCCCCCTCCGCTCCCTGGACCTGGGCCTCCAGGCCGAAATGATCTGGCTCACTCAAGTCCCCAACGAATCGGTGATTGCCGAAAGTTTCCTTCCCTGTCGCTGGCGGCGGGAACGCGCATGGTTGGTCAAATCGATAGAGGCCCTGCTGCCGAACGGCTGGCCGAAGCAGATGAAGAGCCGCGCCGCGCGCATCTATCTGGACCGTGTGTTGCCGGGAATCGACGCCGATGCCCACCGCGTCCATTTCGAACGCCATCCAGAAGACGAAAAGGTCATCCTGAGACTGGAACAGCGCAAATCGTTGTTCGACATGCTGGCGCTCATCGGAATCCCCAATTTCCAAAGAGCCATGCAGACCGCCGGACGCGCGCAGGCCCTGGTGGACATGACCCGGATCGCCTGCGCGCTGGAACGCTTCAAACTCGCCCGCGGTGCCTATCCGGCGACACTGGCGGAACTGGCGCCGGAGTGGATCGAAGCCATCCCCCACGACGTGACAAACGGCGAACCGCTCCTCTATCGCGCGAATTCCGAAGGCGGCTACACGCTCTACTCTCGGGGCATCAATCAGAAGGACGACGGCGGTCACGCGGAAGAAAAGGACGTGAACCCGCTGGACTGGGTCTGGGCGAGGTAGGAGGGGCCTTGTCACCCGTATCGCAGGCGTCCTTGCCGGTCGTTGAAAATGGCGGCGAGACGCCGCCTGAACCCGCAACCGGGACGGCTGCGCTACGGGCACGGGATCCGTCGGATGTAAATGTTGGAACGGCGATCGATGGATCCGCCACGTCGTGTCTTTCAGCCGCGTGGCGGCGCAACATGAATAGCCGTGGTCGAGGAACGAGGCCACGGTCAACCGCCCAAAGCGCGTCAAGCCGCGTCAGCGGCGAAACCACCCCGCTTCACAACCACCACCGCCTTGATCGTGGCGCTTGATTGGGTGTCGCCGCTGACGCGGCTTGGCTTCCTTCTTCAATACGACCGTGGGCTTGGCGCGGCGCGCCTTCACCCACGGCTATTCACGTTGCGCCGCTACGCGGCTGGCCATTGGACAATCTTCGGACCGCGGTCTATGTGACCCGCGGCGACCTCCGGCAGACCGAGGTTTCCATCGATGCCCAGGCGCGATCTCCACCCAGGTTGCCGCGGGTCACTGCCCCGCGCCCCTCTCAAATCCGGATGAAGATCCGATTCCGATACAGATACCAGCACACAAGCCAGAAGGCTGTCCCGACCAGGCAGGCCTGCACGCAGGGTTCCCAATTTTCGCCGACGGCGCCCCAGAGCGTGAACACATCCTGCCCCAGGTGGGTCTTCCATTGCCTGGCCACGTAGGATTTCAATGACTGGGCCATGCAATAGATCGCGATGGAGTTCGAGCCCACCACGACCAGCGGATAGGTCCATTTGCGACAGCCCTTCACATCGATCACGGCGTAGAGCGCGCAGAGGATCAGGCAGCACCATCCGGTTGAGAACAGGGCCCATGACGGCGTCCAGATCCGCTTCACCAACGGACAGATCCCCGTCAGGTTCAGGAATTGCCCCGCGATCAATCCGGCCACGCCCGCGATGGCGAGGAGCTTCAATTTCTCATGCTCGGAACGCTTCGAGCGCAGCGCCTCCCCGCACATCAGGCCGAACAGCATCGTGGCCAGCGACGGGAGAAAATTGAGCGTGTGATAGCCGCCTCGGTTGAAAACATAGGCTTCCTTTCGCGGAAAGAGATTCAGGAACCAGAGATCGAAGGCCTGCCCCACGTTCGCCGACTTGTGCCAGGATTTGCCCACGCCATCGAGATGCTCCTCCACCCACTCCGCCTTGACGCCGACATCCGGATCCCCTGACGCCTCGAGTCCCGATCCCTGATAGCCGATGTAAAGCAGCCAGGTTCCAACGAGCACGCAGGCGGCCGCGATCGCCTGCGTCCTGACCGGACGGTTCCAAAGCAGGAACAGAAAGCCATAACCCAGGCCGATCTGGCCCAGCACATTGGTCAGCGTGAAGCTGGTCGAATCGCTCCATTGCGACATGAGGAACCAGCTGAGCAGGATCAGGATTCCGGCGCGGCTCCAGGCATGCCCCAGCATCCTCCGATAAGAATCCCCGAGCTTCGCGCGCTTGGCGTAGGAATAGGCCATCGACACGCCGACCATGAACATGAACGAAGGCTGAATGAGATCCCAATACGCGCAGCCCACCCACTCCACGTGCGAAAACTGGTATCGCACGGCGCTCCAGAATCCGGAGTCCGGGTCCGCCTCCAGGAAACGGGCCGCTGTTTTGGCCAGGCCAAATCCCCCGAAGGCCAACGAGATCATGATCAGTCCGCGATAGGCGTCCAGGGATTGAAGGCGTTGAGCCTTGATGTCGGTTTGTCCGGGCTTCGTTTCCGTCGGTTGCAAAACCTCATCAACCTGACTGGCGGCGGCATCGGGATCAGTCTTCATGAAGTCGCCCATACTACGGGCGGGCGAACGAAGCGCAACCGCAGCTTTTTGGGGAAGGGAGGAACGTGCATTGGCTCTTTGGCTCCAGGGCTCGATATGCGCCGCGCGACGCTCCGGTCAGCGCTGAGCCTCGTTGCGCACCAAGAATTCCAGCAGTCCTGCGCACACCGCCGGCTTGAACGCCCGGTTGACGCGCCTCCTGATCGCCCCCACTCTGTCCGCCATCCGGGACCGCCCCGGTTTCGACGAGGCCATGACCATTCTTCCGATAGTCGACGCCACCCTGCGACAAGCATCGCGCAAACGCTGGACCTATTGGTCGCGTGTGGTCGGCGTGGGCGTTGCGGCGTGTGTGGCCGTGCCGCTGATCCTCGCCATTCAGCGTGCGGGAGGTTTCCTGTCCCTCGGCGCCATCATGGCCGGCTTCTCCCCGTTTCTGATGTTGATTCTGTTGAACATCGGGGCCACTTCGACCTACGACTGCATCTCGGAGGAGAAGCGCGAAGGCACGCTGGGGCTGCTGTTTCTGACGGACCTCAAGGGCATGGACGTCGCCCTGGGCAAGCTCGTCGGCGCCTGCACGCAGATCTTCATCTCCTGGCTGGCGATGCTGCCGCTGGCCGCCATGCTCGTGCTGGTGGGCGGTTTCACCTGGCAGGATGTTCTGCGCATCATGTTGGGCATCGGCAACGGCCTGTTCTGCGGCGCGGCGGCGGGCCTTTTGGGCTCCGCCTACTGCCGCGAGCGCAAACATGCCGTCGGATTGACCATGGCCTGGCTCCTCTTCACCTGCATCCTGCCGCCGGTCACCGCAGGCCTGCTCGTTGCCTTCGCGGACTTCCGGCAACCGCCGGCCTGGCTGATGGCGATCGGCCCCGGCCCGGCATTCTGGGGCACATTTGTCTCCATCGGCGGCATCATGGCGCCCGATGTCTGGAAACAACTTGCCGTGTCGCACGGCGTCGCCTGGATCGCCATTGTTCTGGCCTGCTGGTTCACGCCTCGCCGCTGGCAGGAACGACAGCTCAAACAGGTTGCCCCGGTTGTCCCCACTCCAACGCCCCCACCCGCCCTTCCCGATCCCTCTGAGTCATCCATTCCGCCCACGCCCGATTCCAGGAAAACATCCGCCCTCCAACCACCAGATCCGCTCGACTTCAACCAGGCGAAACGAGAACTCCTGAATGAAACCCCCTTCGCCTGGCTGTTGTCCAGGTATCGCTGGAGTCCGCTGACGCCCTGGCTGATCCTGGTCGCCGGCGGCGTCATTGCAGCGATCATTCTTGATCTTGTGAATCCGCGTTCATTCGACCAGGTCGCGATCGTCGCCGTCTGGATCTGCTTCCTGATGCAGGCCGGGCTCAAGGCCAAGATTGGAGAGCAGGCCTCGGCGGGAATCTATGAGGAGAAACGCTCCGGCGCCCTGGAGCACCTGCTGGTCACGTTGCTGAGGCCGCGTGAAATCATCGCCGCGCATTGGAAGACACTGCGGAATTCCTACGGCCCGCCGTTGACCCTCCTGTTGGTCGTCGAACTGCTGTTCGCCCTGGGGTGCTTTCTCCAACTTGTATCCGGCGGCATCCCGAACCATCGCATCGAGGAATACGGCTACCTGCTGTTCTGCTGGCTTTATCTCCCGGTCACGCTCTTCATCGACACCTACGCCCTGACCTGGGTCGGCATGTGGGTGGCCTTGCGCGCGAAGAAAAAATGGTCCCACGTGCGCGGCAACGCCTTCGCCTACGTTGTCCTGATGCCGACCGGGATCTTCATCGTGATCTGGATCTCCCTGATGTGGTTTTCCAACGGCCGCGCCGGCTCGTTCCCGCTGTTCCTCATCATCTGGGGAAGCATCAGCGTCGGAAACCACCTCCTCTGGCTGCGAATCTGCAAACCCGTCCTACGTCGGCGATTCCGCAAGATCGCGCAGGAAACGGCGACTCCGGTGCGATTGGCGTAAGACGCGCTCGCAAGAGCGTGGTCATCATCCATGCATAGCGGCCGCCATCTTCTTGCGAAGGCGGCTACACGGTGCGACCGACGTAGCCGAGGGGAAGCTCCTGAAGTTCGGAGCGCCGAGCATTGCTCGGCATGATTCTGAAACACCGCAGGCCCTGCCGAGCAATGCTCGACGCTCCGATTCAAGAATGGCGATTCAGCGATGGCGGGAGCAACCAACTCCAAATCACCCCGCCTGTTCCCGGCCAATCAGCACAACCAGCTCCCCCTTTAACGAACGCTCGCCAATCCGTTCAATCAATTCCTCCGGCGTCCCCCGAAGAAACTCCTCAAACTTCTTGGTCAACTCCCGCGCGATGACAATCGTCCGCTCCGGGAAAACCTCCTTCAACTCCCCCAGCAGCTTGCCGATGCGGAACGGCGATTCGTAGACAACCGAGGTTCCATCGACTTCGGCAAGCCCCTGCAGCTTGCGCATCCGTTGCCCGGATTTCCTCGGCAGGAACCCGACAAAATGAAACTCGTCGGTCGGCAGGCCGCTGGCGGTCAATGCGCCCACCAGGGCGCAGGCGCCTGGAACGGCTTCAACCCGCAACCCCGCCGCAACCGCCGCCGCGACCACCCGCTGCCCCGGATCGCTGATGCCCGGGCTTCCAGCATCGCTCACCAGGGCGACGGTCTCGCCCGCCTGCAATGACCCGATGATCTGTTCGCTGCGCCTGGCCTCGTTGAACTTGTGGTAGCTGAGCAAGGGCTTCGAGATCTCGAAGTTCCTCAGCAACTGGCCGGTGCGACGGGTATCCTCCGCCGCCACCCGGTCGCATTCACGCAACGTGCGCAACGCCCGCAGCGTGATATCCTCCAGATTGCCGATCGGCGTGGCGACCAGATACAGCGTCCCCGGAGTCAATGGCGGCAGGTCAGTCTTCATGGTTGATTGAAGAATGCCGGACCGCGGCTCTGCGAGCCGCAGCGACTTTCGGAGCCTCCACAGCCTCGGTCAGTTTCAATGCGCAGCCCCGCCCCACGCTACTGCGGGTCGCAGACCCGCGGTCCGACTTGATCGCATGCCCATCCATTACTTGTCTCTTGTCTCTTCAAAACCCTTCTCACGCAGCAACGGCGCAAGTTCCCCGGCAAGGTAACCAGCGACCAACTCATGCGCGAGAACGGAAGGATGCCCATCGCCCGGAATGCTCAACTCCTCACGCGTTCTTCCCGCGAATCGATCGTCCAGATCGGTCAGCGCGATCAAACCGGTCTCCTCCGCCATCGACACCAGGCCCGACTCCACGATCTTGTCCCACTCCTCACGCGAGGGCTGCGGCCAATGCAACACAACGAAAAGCGCATCGTTCTTGTCGCACAACGCCTTCATCTCCCGGATACGTTGCGCGTCGGATTCCCATAGTTTCCGGAAGGTCTCTTCAGCCTTCGCCCGTCGTTCATTGGGCACGGCGCGCGGCGCGTCCGCCTTACGCTGCTTCAGGTGGATCAATCGGCGATAGACAAACGTCGCCACCCGGCTGACGTCGCGCAGTCGTTTGCGACGCTTCTGGGTCGCTCGGTAGGCTTCAAACTCCTCGTCCGAAAAAGGCTGCCGCAGGACATCGCCGGTGGGAATTGTCAGGATGACGACGTCCGCAACGCGACCGGCTTTGAACTCGCGCTTCAACAAGGCGGCCGATTGGAAAATTCCGTAGCCGGGCGCGCCGGCATTCCTCGATTGAATGGCCGCGCCCTCCAACAACGCCGCCACCTTGGCGCAAAAGGTCTCATGATCCTCAACCCCGAGCCCGAAGGTGTAAGAGTCCCCGAGAAACAGCGTCTCGACCGCGTCCGCCGAAATCCGGCCGTCGCCACATCTCCGGAATCCATCGCCGTCAATGTGGATGGTCGGCGACATGAACCGCCCCCCCCCCATCCACAAGCTTCCGGTCTGCCCCGCCTTCAAACGCCAGTAGCAATCTTCGTCGAAGCGGTAATCGAGCTGCGGGTCCAGTGGAAACAAGCGAAAGGCGGCCTCGCCGGCCAGGAACATCAGCCCAAGCGTCGCCAGCGAAATCAGCCAGCCCCGACGCCTCCGCGGCTTCCGGTCGTCCGTTTCACTCCTCATACCCCCTCACCGATCCGCCGGCGATTCCCCGGCGATCTCGCGATAGATCTTCAACGCCCTGTCATAGGCCACGCTCGCCGCCATGCGTTCGTCATCGGCGATGCGCCTGCCGCGGACGGCCCAGAGATGCTCGATGCTGTCGATGCACCATTGCGCGCTGCAGCGCGAGGCGCGGATCGGCTTGCCACCGACCAGCACATTGACCGGATTGGTGTGCATCTGGGGAATCTCCCGCAACGCCACCCAACTGCTGCGTTCGATCCTGGCTTCAAAACTGATCTCATGGATCGTGTCGTCCGCAGGAACGCGTCGCCGCTCCACGACCCGGCCGTTGACGACCAGTTCCACCGTCCGTGTGGAAGGCCGATAGCCGCCCTCCCCCGGCGAGGGAGGATCCGCATACATGACCACGGTGTCGCCGACCACGCGTTGCGACACCTGCGGAACCGCTCCGTAGGCCGCCTCCAGCGGGGTCTCCGACGAGAACGCCACCTTCGCGGTCACACTCACCTCCCCTGCTTGGCGCAGCTTGACCGAATCTCCGGCGCGAACGCCGTTCACCTTGAATTCCATGGCATGCCCGTAGCCGTCCGAAACATAAGAGGCGCCCTTCGCCAACTGATTGCACCACTTCGTGAAATCCACCTTGTCCGTCCTGCCCGTCTGCACGTAGACGCGTCCCTGCCCTACCCGCGTGCCGCTCATGCAGGGAAAGTCCGTCTCGCCGCTGACTTTCACCGGCATGCCGCAGTTCAGCAGGTGATACCAGCAGTTCCATTCCAGCAGGCGGGCGGTGTCCATGGCGCTGATGAAATCGCAGGCGCCCAGGGCCGCAGTGACGAAGATCTCCTGCGCGCCCACGCCGTTCAGTTCCGGGATGGCGACGTTGGGGAGCCGGTCTGCGACGCGGTCGTGACTGCGGGTCAGTTCGTCGCGTGTGACCCGGCCATTGCCATCGGCGTCGATCGTCGCAAAGGGCTCGGTCAACAATCCCGCCCGCGCCTCGTCGCGATCCAGCGTCTTGTCGCCGTTGTCATCCAGCTTCGCCAACATCCGGCCCGCGGCGGCGGCGGCATTCACCTGCAGGCCGCTGCCTGAGTGCGCGTAGCCCGTCACGCCGCCCTGCGCCTTGGCCCATTCCAGAACCGGCAGGGTCCAGGTGGGCCAGTCCTTGTGTCCGTCGGCGCCGGGATAAATCTGTTCCTTCAGATTCAGCAGACAGACGTGCCCCAGAGCCTGGGACCCGAAGCCGCTCACCTCGATGTCGTATTTCAACACGGTCATCGGCTCGCTGACCTTGTCGGCTCCGGAGGAGAAGAACTTGTGCTGATGATCGAAGCCCGGCCCCCAGGTCAGCACGCAACCCACATGCAGCGCCTCTCCCTTCACCTGGCGCAACATCGCGTCCGGATCCACGCCCTGGCTCGGTTGGGTGTAATGCGCGCAGCCCGCCGCATGGATATGGTGATCGCCGGACAGATAGCCCAATTTCGCCGGATCGATCCAACGCTCCAGCGCCACCGCAATTTCGTGACTCTCCGCCTCCGGAATCACGACCCTTCGTCGCTGCCAGCGATACTCCGGACCGCGACCGTAAAACATCGTGTATTCGCCGGGCGACAACAGCGCAATTTCGCCGTCCGCGCGATAGATGTGCTTCTGGAAAAAGAAGTCCGGGGAAAGCCGTTTCGGCTGCGGTGGATGCACCCGCCCGCTTCGATCCAGAAACAGGAACCGTCCCATGGTCGGGGAGCCGTCCGCGTCCCTGACCCGCAGGCGGGTCTCCACCGCCGGCAGGACATCGAACAGGATGGGAAGTTCGGACCGAAAGCCCAGATCCTGCGTACCCTGCCCGATATCGAACGACAGGGTCGCCTCGCGCTTGCCGGATTCAGAGCTGTAGATCAATGCGATGGCGTATTCGACCGCCAAGCCGCTCAACTGCTCGGTCATGGGCCGGCTCGTGAACAGCCCCACATCCAGAAACCGATCATCCCGCTCCTCGATGTTTTCATTCTCACGCAGGTCAGGCTGCCGCATCCGAAAGGCGCTCAGCTTCGACATGCCCGAATAAACCGGGCCCGCCTGCGGACTGCTGAGCTTCAACCGCTTGGTCACCTCCGCTTCATTGACGATCTTCAAGATCGCCGGCGTATAACCGCCCTGTCTCAATCGCGCCGGAGCCTCGCCGCGCGACGCCTTCACGCGCTCCTCCGGATTGATCCGCAGCGTCGCGAGGCAGGCTGGGTCCAGCAACTCCTGGATCCGCCTGCTGTCCCGCTTGCGCGCCGCCAGATCCAGGTTCCTCCTGAGCTTCGAGTCGATCGGCGCCCCCAGGTATTCCAAGGCCTGCGCGAGCCGCCCCACATTCGCCGCCAACGGCTGTCCTTCCACAGCCGCGTTTTCCGCCCCGATCGCTCCTCCGCCCCAGAGGCAGAACAGGAACCCCATGCAGCCGCATCGCGCCGCCAGTCGCATTCTGGCACCGGACTCCCGCCAATGCCGGGTCGATTTCTCGCTCATGGATCAAGGAATACCCGATGCGGCGACGCGCGTTGAGAAAAAAGCGCCAATGCCACGAATGGCGCCCACCCTGCTCCTAACAAATCCGAGAAGCGAATTGGTTCGTTTGGTTCTCCTGCTTGGTTCGGCAAAAGGCCGCCCGCAAGGCACATCGCCCTGCGGGCGGTTCTTTCTTCCGCCACAATCTCCACTTTTCCCGTTGTCTCAGGCAAATTCCGCGAACTTGCAGGCGCTGCAATGTCGATCAAGGAATCCCGCCAACACTTCCCTTGTCCCCATTCCCTTGTCTGATCATCCCGGCGCCCTGCCAGGCGCCCCCTGTTTCTCTTTCTCGTGAATCCCGCGATTCTCAATTCTGATCGAATCTTGGCCGCCAAAAAACAATTGCCGTGCAATTGAACATCCGCACAATGCGCCGAGTCCAACACGGGACTCAACTGTTCCAATCCACCTAAACATGAAAAAACGCACATTCCTCTCATTGGCGCTCGCGCCGGCCCTGCTTTTCACGACAGCCTCGCTCACACAGGCTGCGGACAAGGACAAGCATGGGCACGGACACGTCGACCACAAACGCCAGACCTCCCCGAAGGGAGCCAAGGCCTACATCGTCACTCCGAAGGACGGAAAGACCGTCAAACGGAAGTTCAAGGTCGTGTTTGGCCTGCAGGGCATGGGCATCTGCCCGGCCGGCATCACCGCCCAGGGCGTGCCGATCCCGGACACGGGACACCATCACCTCCTGATCGACGTGGACAAGCTCCCGCCGCTGGACAAGCCGCTTTCCGACCAGGTCCCGGACAAGATCAAGCACTTCGGCAAGGGCCAGACCGAGACCATGCTGGAACTGGCGCCCGGCAAGCACACCCTGCAGCTGGTCCTGGCCGACTACGGCCACGTCGCCCATAATCCGCCGGTCGTCTCCAAGAAGATCACCATCACGGTGAAATAAGTTCCGGCCCTCGAATCATTCACTTCAACCCAAACAAAAAGCCGGCGACCTTTTCGGTCGCCGGCTTTTTTGTTTTGAAGTGAAGAGTCGGACGGGAAGGTTGAACCGGCGATCCCACAACCAGGACCATTGCCGGCCAAAACACTCCTCAAACCCACATTCTCGGAGCCCGTCCGACTCAAATCATTCCGGAACGATCAGTCGAAGTCATCGACCTTGATCGTCCACTCGCCCTTCTGCGCCTGGATGTGCCCCGTCGTGGCGGCCCGATCCTTCGCCTCGGCATGTCCGTCGGCATACAGCCAGTTCTGAATCGTGCCCAGGTGACTCACACGCTGAATCCACTGATCGGTGCCGTAGCCCGTAGGATTGCGGTTGCCGACCAAGCCGCGGCTGCCGCCGGACTGGTTCGTGCGGTTGCCGCCCGAATTGCGCCACTGGGAGTAAACCGACCAGGATTGATTCCAGTGGCCCCATTCACTGTCGCGGCCCGGATACTCCAGGAAGGCGATGGTCGCATGCGGCTCCAACAACACGCCCGAACGCACCGCCGGAATGCTGCGGATGGCCAGGTTGTCCACGTGACCGGTCCACCGCGGCTTGCCGCCGGCGACACGGGCCGTGCCCTCGGCCTTCCAGCCCCAGAAGCCCTGGTTCGTGCTGCGGCCGTCGATGTTGATGCCGATGCCCGTGCGAACATCCGCCGTGATCTTGTAGTTCTTCACCACCGGCACGCCGCCGCCATTGCCGATCTGCCCGTTCTCCAGGTAACGCGGCATGGCATAGGTGCGTCGGATGCGTTTGTTGTTGCGGTTGGGCCGCGGAATGGTGTCCGAAGGGCACCACAGCGTGGTCTGATCGCCCGCGCCCGTGCGGATCTCATTCAGCCACCGCAGGTTGCCGACGGAACCGCCGCCGCTCAGGTAGGCGTGCATCACGTTGGTGTAATCCCAATAGGAATTCTGATTGCCCTGAATACTGGCGTGACTACGGATCACCCGGTAGCCGGCGTACGGCATCTTGTCCTTGTTGTCGCCGAGATACATGAACATCGAGTTGCCGAGGTTCTTCATGGCGGCCTGGCACTTGGTGGCCTGGGCCTTGACCTTCGCCTTGGCCAGCGCCGGCAGCAGCATTGCCGCCAGGATCGCAATGATCGCAATCACGACCAGGAGTTCGATCAGGGTGAAGGCGCGGCGTCTCGCAGTCGCGGACCGGAGAATGGGGAGTTGGGTATGGGTGTGTTTCTCTGTCATTGTGTGCGGGTATTCGGGGTTGTGCTCTGACGGCCGACAGCGGAAACCGACCGGCGCGCCATCTCGGTTATCCCACCTTTTACGACATCCCCAGCCCGAAGACTGCACGCATGTGTCCAATGCCGGAATCCTTGTGACCAACGCCCGCTGCCGTCGGGCGGAAAACGCGCGTCACGCTTCGATCATCTCCTTGAGCTCACGCAGTCCCAGCGTGGTCTCCACTGCCTGCCCGTTCTCAAGGACGATTTCGTACTCGCCGCGTTCGATCGCGCGCAGTTCCTTGATCCGATCCAGGTTCACGATCACCGACCGATGCACCTTCACGAACATCGACGAGGGAAGCCTTTCAAGAAAGGCTCCCATCGTCTCCCGATGGATGAGCGTCTGCGAACCGCAGTGAATCTCGAGGTAATTTCGGTCCGCTTCAATCCAGTCGATTTCCGCGATCGTCAGGAAATGGACCCGGCTCCCATCGCGGACGACGACGCGATTGGCAGGGAACGTGGTTTGGGGAGCGGGAGACGGTTCTTTCAAGGTGACAAACTTCTGACGGCCACACCAGCCCCGCCATGAAAAACTGTGATTAAGTCCGGAAAATCAGATTCGAAACCGTCTGTTTTCGACACAGAGTCAGCCCCCCAGCAACAACTCCCGGATCTCGTTGACCGGCCGTTGGGTCGGCAGCGCCGCTCCCGATCGCATGTGGAGCTGGTAGCGTCCCTTCCCCACCGTCTCCACCACGCTGACCTTGTCCCGGTGGACAACCAACGACCGCTGCAAACGAACGAACCGTTCCGGAGAGAGTCGGCTCATGATTTCAGTCAGGCCGCCGCGGTGCAGACAGGTCGTCTCGCCCGCATGGATCTCCACGTAATTCCCGCTGGCGGCAATCCATTCAATGTCCTCAACCCTGATGACATGAATCCTGCCGGAATCCCGCACGACTATCCGCGAAGGATAGCAACCGGCCACTACATCGACACCCGCCATCGGCGGCAGAGCCATTTCTGTTTTCATATGCAAGACAACTCCCGACCGACAACGACCGGGATCAATACGACTTACACGACTGAACGTCGTCGGTTCCGCACAGGTTACAGAATTTGAACAATCGCCGGACAATCCGCTGACAGGAGGCGGGAGACCCGTCCGCAGCAACCGACAGGCGCCGGCTCAGGCCTGGTGATTCATCGACATGAGCGGCCCCACGCAGACACTGCGGAGTGAAATCATCCCTTTTTTGTAACCGTCCCCGACAAAAATGCGTTTCAACCGCCCGATGACGGAGATTGGCATCGCTGAAGAATGTGTGCAGAATCCTCCCGTGGCTGACGAATCCCAAATGGAAGACGCGGAACTCGTGAAGCTCGCGAGAGAGGGCGATCTGGGCGCTTTCGACGAGATCGTCCGCCGCCATCAGGACAACATCACGGGGCTGCTGTTCCGCTTCTGCCCGCATCGCTCGGATCTCGAGGACCTGGTTCAGGAGACCATGATCAAGGCCTTCAAGAACCTGTCCAAATGGAAGGAAACCGCGCCCTTTACCAGCTGGCTGAAGAAAATCGCCGTCAATACAGGCTACGATTACTTCCGCAAGAAGAGCCGGCAGCCCGCCTCGCTGGCGGACTCCAGCGGCGAGGCCAATGAAATTGCGCTCGAACAACTGGAAGACCGCGCCGAAGCGCGACGCAGGTCGCCCTACACCGAAGAGGTGCAGCGACTGCTGGCGACGCTGCCGGCGGATGACCGCACCGTGCTGACACTGCAATACCTGCACGACATGCCGCTGCAG
Source organism: Verrucomicrobiales bacterium (assembly GCA_038126035.1). Lineage (GTDB taxonomy): Bacteria > Verrucomicrobiota > Verrucomicrobiia > Limisphaerales > JAYPEY01 > JAYPEY01. The sequence continues at coordinate 22,554 of JAYPEY010000024.1, forward strand.
GAGATCGCCGACCAGATGGACTGGGGGCTTTCGAAAACGAAAATCAAGAGCTTCCGAGCCAAACGGAAACTCAAAGAAAAGCTGAAAACCTATGGAATCTCACGATTTTGACGAATTGAAATCGTTCGAGGAACTCGCAGCCCGCGCCCGGAACGAGAAGGCGCCGGACGTCGATGTGCGCCTATACGTGAAGGCCGCCCTGACCGGCGACGCCCTGACCGGATTTGAAGCCACCGCGGCCAAAAGCCGCCGGGAAGAGGCTCCCGCGGACATCGATGTCCGCCTGCTCGTGCGCGCCGCCCTGCTCACTGCGCCCAGCGGGGAAAACTCCTCCGACTGGATGGACGTCCTGCTCCGCGCCTTCCGCCTGCCGGTCATGCGCCTCGCGATGACCGCCTGCTTCGTGGCCCTGTTCATTGCCTCGACCGCGGCAAACAAGCCCCCCACGACCGCCACGGCCGCCGCCGCCGACAGCGCCGCCGGCCTGGAAGACCCTGTCATGGCTTTCCTGGTCACCGGGGAGTAACCTGATCATGAAGAAGAAAGCGCTCAATGTCCTGCTGATCCTGGCCGCCTTCCTAGCCATGGGCTTCCTGGCCGGGACGACCTGGTCCGGACTGCGCACGGACGCCGCCGCCTCCATTCCCCCGCCCCCGACCAAACCGGAACGCCCCCGCGGCTTCGCCCCCATGCACATCGCCAGCCGCCTGGAGGGAATCGAACTGGACGAAACCGGACGGGAAAAGGTTCGCGGAATCGAACAGGAACTCGACACCTCCATGCGCTTCTTCCGAGAGGAACTCATGGGCGACATGAAACGCATCAATGAGGACATCGACGCCAAACTGCTCGCCCTGTTGAACGACGAACAAAAGACCCGCTTCGCTGAAAACAAGCAGAAGTGGGAAGAACGGATCAGGTCCGGATTCGGACGCCGCGGCCCCGGCAGAAGCGGCCGCCCCGAACGCGGTGATCACGAAAGCATGGGCGGTTCGCGCGAACGCGGCAACTGGAGCGCCATGCGCGACTGGGAGTCCAAAGCCGACACCGACAAGAACGGCGAGGTTTCCGAAACCGAACGCACCAAGTTCTGGGACCGCTACTGGGAATCCCGCGGAGGCCGGCCGGCCCCATCGCGCGGCGACTGGTATTGGATCCTGCGAAACTTCGCCGAACTCGACACCGACAAGGACGGCAATCTCTCGGAAGAGGAATGCCGCGCCGCCAAGGACAAGCACGGTTCCCGCAGTTCCGGCCGATTCGGCAGCTCCCGCCGGGGCTCCGGCCCGGGTCCCGGCCACGGCCCTCTGCCCCCGATGCGCAATGACCGCGGCGGCTTCGCTCCGCCTCCCCCGCCGGTCGAAATCCTTCCCGAGGCCGCCCCTGAATCGTCAAAGCCGGAGTAGCCGGTGGCCCAGTGTTCAGTATTCAGTGATCAGAACGTCCGCTCCGGCATTACTGACCTCTGAATACTGACCTCTGAATTCTGACCTCTGACCATCGACGGCCGTCTTCCATCCGGCGGCGCTTGTCTTCGCCCCCGCCGCTTTGTTATTCTCCCGCCATGCATTTGGATTTCACCAAGATGAACGGAGCCGGGAATGATTTTGTGCTCATCGACAATCGTGAGCGGAAAATTAGCCTGACGTCCGGGCAGGTGCAGCATCTGTGCGACCGCCAGAGGGGCGTCGGCGCGGATGGCGTGTTCCTGTTGATCCCCTGCGAGTCCGGCAAGGCGGACTGGGCCTGGGAATTCTACAACAGCGACGGGTCCACCGCCGACATGTGTGGCAACGGGGCCCGCTGCTTCGCCCGCTTCATCAACCAGTTGACGGCCCCCGACGGCGCTGTCTCCTTCGAGACCGGAGCCGGCGTGATCCGCGGCAGTTTCGACGGTGATATCGTCACCGTCGATCTCACCGAACCGCACAGCTTGGCATTGAACGCCTCCCTGCAGACCTCTCAGGGCGAAATCACCGTTCATTCCCTCGACACCGGCGTGCCGCATGCCGTTGTCTTCGTGCCGGACGCGGACCTGGCCATGGTGAACGAACTCGGCCGGGAAATCCGAAATCACGAACATTTCGCCCCGAACGGAACCAATGTGAACTTCGCCCAGGAGCTGGCTCCGGGACACATTCGCGTGCGCACCTACGAACGCGGCGTGGAAGGCGAGACGCTCGCCTGCGGCACCGGCGTCACCGCCGCCGCCATCATCACCTCGGAACTCAACGGATTTGAACCTCCCGTCAAAGTCCAGGTCCAGGGCGGCGACACCCTGGAGGTCTTCTTCGAGAAGAACGGAGACGCCTTCGCCACCGTGAAGCTCAAGGGCCCGGCCGATGTCGCGTTCCAGGGGCGCATCGAACTTTGATGCGCGAAAACAGGCTGGCCAAACCCGACGCCTTGCCTGATTTTACCCGCCCCTGTCCTCTGGGAATCCAACGAATCGAATCATGTTTACCGGAACCTATACCGCCATTGTGACGCCGTTCAAAAAGAACGGACAAATCGACGAAGCCGCCCTTGAATCTCTGGTCAAAGCCCAGGTAAAGGGCAGGGTCGATGGCGTCGTTCCCGTCGGCACGACCGGCGAATCCCCCACCCTTGGCTTCGCCGAACACAAACGCGTCGTGGAATTGACCGTCCGCGCAGCCAATGGACGCATCAAGGTCATGGCCGGCACCGGCGCCAACAGCACCGAGGAGGCCATCGAACTCACCAAGAGCGCAGAGGAATGCGGCGCCGACGGGTCGCTCCAGGTCTGCCCCTACTACAACAAGCCCACCCAGGAAGGGCTTTATCAGCACTTCAGCGCCATCGCCCGCAGCACGCGCCTGCCGATCGTACTCTACAGCATCCCCGGCCGCAGCGTGATTTCCATCGCTGTGGAAACCGTCGCGCGCCTTGCCAAGGACTGTAAAAACATCGTCGGCATCAAGGAGGCGGGCGGCGACGCCGATCGCGTGAGTCAACTTCGCCAAAAACTCGGCCCGTCATTCAACATCCTCAGCGGCGACGACTCCCTCACCCTGCCCTTCATGTCCGTCGGCGCAGACGGCGTCATCAGCGTCGCATCCAACATCATCCCCGCCGAGATCTCCAAAATGGTCAAGGCCGCCAACGCCGGGAAATTCGCCGCGGCGCAGAAAATTCATTTCCAGTATTACCAGTTGTTCAAGGATCTGTTCATCGAGACCAGCCCCGGCCCCGTCAAGGCGGCCATGGCCATGCTCAAACAGATCGGCGAAAACTACCGCCTGCCCCTGACCAGGATCGACAAGAACAACCGCGCCCAACTGCGCAGGACCCTGAAGGCCTGCGGAGCGCTCTAGTATTCAGCATTCAGTTCTCAAAAGCCGGCATTTGGCCATTTGCCATCTGCCATTCGCCATTGCTCTCCCATGACCAAAGTCATCATCAACGGATCCAAAGGCCGCATGGGCCAGGCGCTTATCGCCTGCGCCGAACGTATGGATGGCATTGAAGTCGCCGCCGGCGTCGACATGGGCGACGACCTCGCCGCAGTCATCGATTCCGCCGACGCTGTCATCGACTTCACCCTCAAGGACGCGACCCTCGCCGTCGCCAGGCTCTGCGCCGATAAGAAGAAGGCCTTGATCATCGGCACGACAGGGCACGAGGACGACGAGCGCGCCGAGATCGTGGCCCTGCAGAGCGAGATCCCGATCGTCTGGGCCTCGAATTTCTCGACCGGGGTCAACACCCTCTTCTGGCTCACCCGCAAGGCCGCCGAGATCCTTGGTCCCGACTTCGATCTCGAAGTCGTCGAGATGCACCACCGTCACAAGGTCGATGCCCCCAGCGGCACGGCCCGCACTCTGGGCGAGATCCTCTGCGACGTGCGCGAAAAGGATTACAACAAGGATATCCGCCATGGCCGCGAGGGCATGGTCGGCGCGCGGACCAACGAGGAGATCGGCATGCACTCCCTGCGCGGCGGCAGCGTCGTCGGCGACCACACCGTCGTCTACGCCGGACACGACGAACGGGTCGAACTCACCCACAAGGCCGCCAGCCGCGACATCTTCGCCAATGGCGCCCTGCGCGCCGCCATCTGGGCGGCCAACCAACAACCCGGGCTCTACAATATGCAGAACGTCCTGGGACTGGAATGAATGCGGAATTCGGAATGAGGAATGCGGAATGACTGCCGCGCCCCAGCGCTTCAGACCGGAGCGCGGAATTTATTCCGCTTCGACCACCGACAGTCCGAGGTCGGGGATTTGCCAGAACCTCGGAACACTCCACGCTGAAGCGGAATGAATTCCGCGCTCCCACCGGATGCTTCACTGGCCATTGTCGCCCTCGGCTCCAACTTGGGCGACAGTGATGCGATCGTCCTCAAAGCGATGGACCGACTCCAATCGCTGTCCGACTCCCCGATTCTGAGATCCGTTCTTCACAAGACCCCGCCCGTCGACTGCCCCCCCGGTTCGCCGGACTTCGTCAACGCCGTCATCGGCCTCGTTCCACGCGCCGATGAAACGCCGGAATCGCTGCTGCAAAAGCTCCTCCGGTTGGAGCCCGAGTTCGGTCCACGGCCCCGCGTCATCGTCAACGCGCCCCGCCACCTGGATCTCGATCTGATCGCCTTCGGTTCCGAAACTCGGAATACCCCCGACCTCACTCTCCCCCATCCCCGCGCAAAACTACGCAGCTTCGTCTTGCGCCCCCTCGCGGAGATTGCGCCCAACCTCACTTTCCCCGGACAGTCGAAAACCGTCGCGCAACTCTTGTCCGACCTGCCCGATTCCTGACAAACTGCGCCGCAACCACACATGGTGAGCGACAGTTCTTCAGATCATTCCGAGCCCGGCGACAAGTCCAGCGTGCGCGCCGAGATCTGGCGCGCCAAGGATGGAGTCCCGCTGTATCCGGACACCGATTCCCTCGCCGTCGAAGAACCGTTGGAGATCCGGGTGCGCGGCGCCAGCATCGCCGTCACCATGCGCACGCCGGGCCACGATCACGAACTGGCCGCGGGCTTCCTGCTCACCGAAGGCGTCGTCGCCAGGCGATCTGACATCGTCGAAATCGCCCACTGCCAACAGGGCGAGGCCGCCGACCGCGACAACATCATCAATGTCTATCTGGCGCCCGACGTCGAACTCGACCTGGAACGCCTCACCCGACACGTCTTCGCCTCCTCCAGTTGTGGTCTCTGCGGCAAGGCTACGATCGTATCCGTGCAACAATGTTTCCCGAGGATTGATTCCAAGTTCCGAGTGGATTCAGGAATCATCCCAACCCTCCCCGGAAAACTCCGCGCCCATCAGGCAACCTTCGACCGAACCGGCGGGCTGCACGCCGCGGCTCTGTTCGACGCCCAAGGCGAACTGCTCGTCGCGCGCGAAGACGTCGGCCGTCACAACGCCGTGGACAAATCACTGGGCGAACGCTTCCTCGGCGGCCATGCGATGACGGACATCGTCCTGATGGTGAGCGGCCGCGCCTCCTTCGAAATCATGCAAAAGGCGCTCGCGGCGGGAATCCCCATCATCGCCGCCGTCTCCGCGCCTTCCAGCCTGGCCGTCGATTTTGCCAAGAAAAACGGTCAGACCCTGATCGGCTTCCTTAGGGGCGATTCATTCAATGTGTATTCGGGACCGGAGCGGCTGAAGCCTGTCTCCTGACCGAGGTTCGTCCATGGCGCCGCGCGAAGCGCCATGGACTGCGGCGGCTTGACGCCGCCTTGCAGAGCGCCCGAATTCACCGGAAACCCACTACCAAACACGGCAAAGGCCCTTCCGAAAACTCCGACACCGACATTCACAAGCGTCTCGCCATGCCGAAGGAAAGGCGGCGTCAAGCCGCCGCACTCCACGGCGCTCCGCGCAGCGCGCCTG
>JAYPEY010000024.1:28433-63588 GCA_038126035.1 Verrucomicrobiales bacterium
ATCCCCCCAAAACCCCCCACCAACCCCTCAACCGCCCCACCACAAACCCCCCACCCCCAAACTCCCCCGCGCCTCGCCCGCCCGACGCACCGGCGCCCACCCCCCCCCGCACTCCACGGCGCTCCGCGCAGCGCGCCTGACAAACCAAGACGCTCGAGCACATCACCGCCTACCCTCACCGCACAAAATTGCCCTGATGAAAACGCATGATCTCGAGCCCCTTCTTCTCGTAGATCCGTGAGCCGCTGTGATCGACACCGGGCACGATCAGAAGGCGATGCTCGATGTCCAACGACTTCAGGAACGCGGTCCATTCGAGGTTGTTGTGGAAGTTGAATCCCTTGCTGCCGACGTAGGCCAGGATGTTCAGCTTCGGTTCCGGACTCGCGGCATACTCACGCGCCCGATCCCAGGTGTTCGCGCCCTTGATGAACTTCAGATTCTCGTTTTCCCAGCCCCCGCTCAGGGAAACGCGCTTCTCCGACAGATGTCCGCCGCCGCCCGGCGCCGCCGACACGAACAATTCCGGATACTTGAACATGATCCGCGCCGTGCCGCGGCCGCCCTGCGAGAACCCCTCGATCGCACGCCCCTCGCGCTTGCCGATGGTGCGATAGTTGGCGTCGATGTGCGGGATCAGTTCCTTCACGAACACCCATTCCCCGTAGGAGCCGATCTGGGGCATGTCGTAATGGCTCACCCTGCCGCCGTTCACGAAGACATAGATCGTCGGAGCAATCGCGCCGGACGCCTGCGCTTTATGGATGAAGGTCGCCAGCTTGACGCTCTTCAATTCGCTCCCCGGCCGGCCGCCATGCAGGTAGTAAACCACGGGATACCGCGCCGATTGGGCGTCCTCGGAAGAGTAATCCGCCGGGAGGTAGATGCAGTAGCCGACATCGACGCCCATCGACGGACTCCGGAAGGTCTTGTGCTGAACGCCCGTGGGCAACGCGCCCTTGGGTTTGTTCACCCACTTGAACGGCGGCGGGGTTTTCTTCTTCCTGGACGCGGCGACGGTCTTGCTGTTGGCGTCGGATTTGTCCTTGGTTTGCGCTTCAGCGACGTGCGCCGTCGAAAGCAGCCCCGCAACAACACCGGCCATGATCAGATTTCGCATGGGCTGAAATCTACAGCGATCCCCGTGACGGGCAATCGGATTCCTCTTCTTGGAGATTTACTGCACGTAGGACAGGCATCCTGCCTGTCTGGAGCATGCCTCAAAGCCGAACGGCGTTCCCGGAGGCTCCCGGTACGAATCGACATAGTGTCGCGATACTCGGGACAGGCTGGAAGCCCAGTCCTACTACGGGCGGCCTCTGACCGACTTCGATTTCACTACCATCATGAAACCACCCGCATCCAGCCCTGGAATCTCAATCCCCTGTTGAACGAGTCCCGATTTCAACCGCCTCCCTCCAATCCCGCGCGGCAATTATCATCGCCGCGCAACCCGCCTTTTCCTAGACTGCGACCGTCAACAAAGGACTCACATCCCAGCCATGGAAACACCAAGAAACCACCTCCCGGCGGACCTGCAATCCGCGTTGTCCCAATGCGTTTCACGACTTGAGAAATCGTTGGGCAAGAACCTTCACTCGCTTGTGCTCTACGGCAGCGCTGTCCGGGGCGGATTCGACCCCGGCGCCTCCGACATCAATCTGTTGATCGTGCTCGAGGCCTCCACCGCCCACGCCCACCGGGCGATCCGGGAAGCGCTCGCATCCGAAGCCCCCTTCGAACCCTTCATCGTCGAATGAGGAGAAATGCCCCGCGCCGGACGCGTCTTCGCGCTGAAATTCATGAGCATCCAGCGCGACTACGCCGTCCTGTCCGGGACGGATCCGTTCGAGACCTTCTCAGTGTCACAGGAACTGCTGGTCATGCTGACCGAGCAGGAGTTGCGAAACCTGCGCATGCGCCTCACCCGGACCTATGTCACCGCCGGCCCCCAGCATCGACGCTACCGGCAGCTGTTGGCCCACCAATCCTCCCGCATTCTGATCTCCCTGTCCGACTGCCTGCGTTGCGCCCGGATGGACATGCCCCAATCGCTTCCAGAACGGATCCCCGTTTTCGAGAAGCTCTTCGAAGCGGATGTGCAGATTCTCCGCGACCTTCTGGAACTGCGACAACGCGAAGGAGAGCTGTCGGAGGAGGAGGCCTTCGACTTTCACGTCCGTCTCGTCCGACTGCTGAAAGCAGCCCTTGCATGGATGGAGAAGGAATGGGGGAAACTGCCGCTATGAGTGAGACCATCCGATGTCCCTTCTGCCTGTTCGAAATGTCGAAGCCCGGCGCCGGCGCGTCGAATCAAGCCTTCGAGTGCGTCGGTTGCAACAGGGCGTTTGAGCTCAAGGACGCGCTGACCGGGACAACCGGCGAGTACAAGCCCGCGCCCGCCGAGGCCTCCGAAGACAATTCCGACAAGTCCTCCGCCCCCTTGTGGTGGACCACGATCATTCTGTCCGCTGCCGGTTCCGGCGCAGCCTACCACACCTGCGGCGAGATCAAGGGCCCCAACTTCCTGCTCCTCTATGCCGGTCTGGGTTTCGTGGTGTTCGTTCTGCAACTCCTGGTGCGCCACATGTGGGACAACCGATTCTCGGTGAGCGTCATGGCCCTCGTCATCTATTGGTCCGTCGGGTTCACGCGTTACCTCGTGGGATACCACCTCCACGAGATGCGGAAATGGGATTACCTGTTCATCCTCATGGTCGTGGGAGCCATCGCGCAGTTCCTGCGCGCCAGCATGTTCGAGGGGGTTGGAACCGGTTCAGGCTCCGACTGCAGCTCGGGCGGCTTCTGGAGTTCTGGTTGTTCCTCCGGCTGCGGCAGTTCCTGCGGCGGGGGTTGCGGCGGCGGTGGCTGCGGAGGTTGTGGATCATGACCAAAATCGGCATGGGCTATCGCCGGCCCCTCCATGACTGGATCGTCGAACGGTCCGACAGCCTAGACTGTCTCGAAGTCACCGCGGAACATTTCTTCGGTTCGGACCGCGAACTGCTTGGCCAACTCCGCACCCGGTTCCCTCTCTACGTGCATGGCCTGGGCCTCTCCCTCGGCACGCCCGGCCCGCTTGAAGCCTCGACGCTGGAGCAATTCAAGGAGGTCGCCGATTCGGCGGACGCGGTTCACGTCAGCGAACATGTCGCCTTCACCCGATCCGGGGAAACGGATCTCGGCCATCTCAATCCCCTTCCCCGAACCGAGGTCTCGCTCGCGACATTTGTCGAACACGCCCGCGAACTTGCCGCCGCCACCGGCCGACGCGTCCTCCTCGAAAACATCACCACCCACCTGGAAACCGGCGGCGAGTTGTCCGAACCCGAATTTCTCAACCGCTTGTGCGCCGAATCGGGCTGCGCGCTGTTGATCGACATCACCAATCTCCACATCAACAGCCGCAACCACAACTTCAACGCGGAGGCCTGGTTCGACGAACTGGACCCCGCAAATGTCGCCCAACTGCACATCGTCGGATATGACCGCCGCGACGGCGTCTATCACGACAGTCACGCGCAACCGATTCAGGACGACCTCCTCGCCCTGGCGCAACACGCGCTCGCCCGCTCCCCGGTGGAATCCATCATCCTGGAACGCGACCAAAGATTCGAAGCCATCGACGAGATCGAAGCCGACCTGGGGAAGCTCCGTTCCCTGGTGAGTTCAATTGAGCGGTCCGCATGAAGACGCCCGCGCCCATCGACTGGGTCACCGCCCAGACGCGCCTGTTGCGAGACCCGCAACTTCGGGCGCAATTTCGACGTGACCCCGCCAAACTGGCCAGGGACATGTCGCTCGCCCCGACGGACGCGGCCCTTCTCGCCCAACTCTGCCCGGATCAACTTGACGCCCAGGCTCGCGCCTTGATCGACAAGAGAATGCACGAGGCCTTCCAACTTCTGCCCCGGACCGTCGCCAACCTGGGCTCCGCCACCCGAAGCCTGTTCATTTCGCACGCGCTGCGATTCTGGCCGAAGGGGCATCAACGCCACGCCTCGGACGCGCTTGCATTCTGTCGTTCGCTCCCGCCTGAATTCCGGCGCTTCGTCGACCAAGGCGAGGTCAATCGACTCCGCTTCCGTCTCGCTCCGGCGGCTGTTCGCTTTCACTGGATCACGCGAATCGGTCGCTCTGGCGCGCGCTTTCTTGGAGTTCACGTGTTGTTTCAACTGCGACGCCGTTTGCGCCAGTTTCAGTTTGGCATCGCGCTGCCCGAATGATCGACACCGCAGCCGTTCGTCGTAGAATATGGCGCATGCAGCACAAACGCCTCAGCGCCATCTGGACCACGCTGGCTCTCCTCGTTTCGATGACCGTTTCGGCCCACGCCGATTCCCGTCCCAACATTGTCTTCATCATCGCCGACGATCAGGCCTGGGATGACAGCGGCGCCTACGGCAATCCCAAGGTCCGCACGCCCAATCTCGACAGACTCGCCGGCCAGGGGATGCGCTTCGACAATGGCTTCCTGACCATCGCCTCCTGCAGCGCGAGCCGCTCCAGCATCATCACCGGCCGATATCCCCACAACACCGACGCCGAGCAACTCCACTGGCCCCTGCCCGGCCGGCATCTCACCTTCGTCGAACTGCTCAAGCACTCCGGCTATTACACCGCCGCCGCCGGCAAGTGGCACCTGGGCGAAGAGGTGAAAGACCGCTTCGACAAGGTCGTCGAGGCCGATGTTTCGGGCTTTCAACTCCCCAGCGGCAAGGACCAGGACAAGGGGAAGTTCATCCAGCGCATGTCCGGCGACGCGCGCAGCGGCTGCGACCAATGGATCCCCACCCTGCGCGGCCGCCCCAAGGACAAGCCCTTCTTCATGTGGCTCGCGGCGCTGGACCCGCATCGCCCCTACGACGAGAACATCATTCCCGAACCGCACAAGCCCGAGGACGTCATCGTCCCGCCCTACCTCGCGGACATTCCTGAAGTGCGCAAGGACCTGGCCCTTTACTACGACGAGATCACCCGCCTCGACATGTTCGTCGGGTTGGTCATGAAGGAACTGGAGGCGCAGGGCGTCGCCGACAACACACTCATCCTTTATATCAGCGACAACGGCCGCCCTTTCCCCCGCGCCAAGATCACCCTCTACGACAGCGGCATCAAAACGCCCTGGATCGTGCGGTGGCCGGCCAGGGTGAAGGCCGGCTCCGCCACCTCACGCCTGGTCAGCGCCGTGGACATCGCGCCAACCTTTCTCGAACTGGCGGAAGTGTCCGGTTCATCGCTGTTCGAAGGAAAGAGCTTCGCAAAACTGCTGACCAGTCCCACCGCCAAGGTCCGTGACCACATCTTCGCCGAGAAACACTGGCACGACTATGACGACCAATCCCGCGCCGTGCGCGACGAGCGTTTCAAATACATCCGCAACTTCTACAACGACCTCCCGGCCACACCCTCCGCCGACGGCGTCCGCAGCCCGACCTATCGCAAAATGCTCGCCATGCGCGGCGAAGGGAAACTCACCGAAGCGCAGCAGAACTTCTTCATCGCTCCGCGCCCATCCGAGGAACTCTACGACTGCCAGGCCGATCCGCACGAGACCATCAACCTGGCCAACGATCCGAAGCACGCCGCCACCTTGAAGCGCCTTCGCCGCGCGCTGGAGAACTGGCAGAAAGAAACAAACGACCGCATTCCCACCAAGCGCACCCCCGACGAGTTCGACCGCAACACCGGCCTCGCCACCCCCGCCCGAATCCGCCCGCGTCCCTCAAAGGCGATGATGCAGGAACGTGGGATTATCGATTGAATTTGCCATCTGCTATTGGCCATTTGCCATTCCCGCTCCGCATTCCGAACTCCCCACTCCGCACTCCCATGACCCGCCCCGAAGCCTTCGCCCTCCTCACGGAATACACGAAGTCCGATTCACTGATCAAACACGCCCTGTCTGTGGAGGCAGCCATGCGGTTCTACGCGGAAAAGCTGGGCGAGGATATCGAACAATGGGGGCTCGTCGGACTGCTGCACGACTTCGACTACGAACGCTGGCCGGAGGAACCCGAGCACACTCGCGAAGGCGCGAAAATCCTGCGCGAGAAGGGCATCGATGAGGAATCCATCGGAGCCATCCTCGCCCACGCCGATTGGAACCTGGACGAATTCCCCCGTGATCGCCCGATCCGGAAGGCCCTTTTCGCCGTGGATGAGCTTTGCGGTTTCATCACCGCCGTCGCCTATGTCCGCCCGGAAAAACTCGACGGCATGACGCCCAAGAGCGTGCGCAAGAAGATGAAGGCCAAAGGCTTTGCCGCCGCCGTCAAACGCGAGGACATCACCGGCGGCGCGGAACTGCTCGGCCTCGAGGTCAACGACCACATCGCCAACGTCATCGAAGCCATGCAGGGCGTGGCGGCCGAGTTGGGCCTAGCGTGAGGCAAGCGCCGAGAAAGTAGAACGGAATTCATTCCGTTTTATTCGAACCGCCAGGCGAAAATGAACCACGCCGACCAACACGCGGACAATCGGGATAAATCCCGTTCTACGAAAACGACCACCCGCGGCGTCGCCTCGAATCCCGTCAACCGCTTCGAAGCCATCCAGGTCGAGCCGGATCCTGACTGGTATGACGAGGACGAGAGCCCTCTCCAAACCCAGTTCATCCGGGACCACTCGCAGTCGATCATCAGTTACAACGACAGCCCGGACCTGAACTTCCGCGCGAGCGTCAATCCCTACCGAGGCTGCGAGCACGGCTGTGTCTACTGCTACGCGCGCCCCACCCACGAATACGCCGGCATGTCCGCGGGACTGGATTTCGAATCCAAGATCCTCATCAAGCTCGAAGCCCCAGAACTCCTCCGCAAGGAACTCAGCGCCCGGAAGTGGAAGCCGCAGATGATCGCCATGAGCGGCGGCACCGACTGCTATCAACCGGTCGAACGCAAACTCCGAATCACGCGTCGCTGCCTTGAGGTCCTGGCCGAGGCGCGCAATCCTGTCGGCATCATCACCAAGAACGCGCTGGTCACCCGCGACATCGATCTGCTTTCCCAGCTCAACGAACACAAGGCCGCCGCAGTGTTCATCTCGTTGACCACGCTGGACACGGATCTTCGCAAAATCATGGAGCCGCGCACCTCGCCGCCCAAGGCCCGGCTTGACGCCATCCGCAAACTTGCGGACGCCGGCATCCCGACCGGCGTCATGATCGCCCCCGCCATTCCAGCGCTCAATGAACCGGAAATCCCCGCCCTGCTCGACGCCGCCGCCCAGGCCGGGGCGCGCCACGCGGCTCTGGTCCCCCTTCGATTGCCCTTCGGCGTCGCCCCCATGTTCGAGCAATGGCTAGACGATCATTTCCCCGCCCGCAAGGAGAAGATCCTGAACCGCATCAAGGAAATGCGCGACGGGAAGATGAATGACTCCACCTTCGGATCGCGCATGACGGGCCACGGCGTCCACGCGGAACAGATGCGCGGGATCTTCGAGGTCTCCTGCCGCAAGGTCGGAATCAATCAGGAAAATCTGGAGCTTTCGACCGATTCCTTCCGCCGCCCCGAGCGCGACCAGTTGATGTTGATTTGAAGGGCGGGCGTTCCCCCATCCAACGCCCGTAGAATCGGACGTAAGTCCGATCATATATTTGGCAAGACGCCCTTCATCACACGCCGCCCGACGGAGCCCCCCTGCCCGGCCATACTACCCGCGACACTGCGAATTGATCGAACTCACGTTCGATTCTACGGAAGAACGAGGACGACGCGGGCCTACATCCGGTCCCAGAACCAATTTGCCGTCCGGTCGGCGGCCTCCTCGGACTTCAGGATGCTGATGTGACCATGCGGCAGGATCGCCGTTTCCACGCCGCCCCAGATCTCCGACAGATGGTGCATGGTCTCCAACGGCACAAACTGATCATCCCTCCCGACAACCAGCAACATCTGCTCCGCGGGCAACCGCGGCTCATAGATCTCCAGGTTCAAGCGGCTCACATCGAAGCCGTTCTCCTCCACCGCCCGACGCACCAGCGCCGCGAAATCGATTTCCACCAAGGCCCGATCCATCCGACTGACCGGCGTCAGGAAGGCCGCGCAATCGACGTCGTCTGAATGACAGACCAACAGGCCTTCCAACCAACCGCCCAACGAATTGCCCCACAGGCCAACCTTCGGCGCGCCGAGCGACCTGAGCCAGGCGACCAACGCCCTCAGGTCGAGCAATGATTGATGCGTCGCCTGCGTGATCGCCGACAAATCACAGGACAAGAAATCACGAACCTCCTCTCTCCCGCGCGGGCGGCGGTTCAAATGAAACGGCAACTCCATCAACACGCCATTGACGCCGCGCCAGGCAAGGCGTTGGCCCCAACCACGCATGACGCCCCGATAGGCCGGATCCGCGTTGTAGCCATGAATCAGGATCACCGAAGGCCTCGTCCCCCAATCGGCGCCCGCGGGAAACAGCTTCCCCCGGACCGTATTGTTTGCAGGCCAGGGCGATTTGAATGAAGAGGCGAATTCAAATTCCTCCGGGCTGGTGAATCGAACGTCCGGAATCGCAATCTCCTCGGTCCCGAAGAAATCCTCCCGCGTCAACAACGCCTCCGCCTCATCGGCATGCGCCGCGAATTGCGGCTCCTTCGACAAACGCGCCGCGGCCAGGTTGATGACCAACCGGTCTATCGGTTTGGTGAGAAACGGGAACACGAATCAGCTTCCATTCAGTTCGCGCCGAATCCACCAGCCCGGGAGCGCGGAGCTTTGCTCGGCTTACCGTTCCCCCCGCGCCCCATGCCGAGCAATGCTCGGCGCTCCAACCGCTGGGGTTGACGATCTTCGATCGCGCCCCCGCCCCCACACAGAATGGACCTCAACTTCACCACAGCGCTCTGACGGAATTCCCTCTTCGCGCCTCTTGAGCCTCTTTGCGGACATGCCGAAGCCTCCACTCACAAACTACTTCCCGCCCGCCTGGATCTTCGCCCAGGTGTCCTTCAGGGTGACCGTGCGGTTGAACACCGGCCGCCCCGGCTCCGAATCCTTCGCGTCCACGCAGAAGTAGCCCATCCGTTCGAACTGAAACAGATCGCCCGGTTTCGCATCGGCCAACCCCGGCTCCAATTTGCAATTCGTGAGAACTTCCAGCGACTCGGGATTCAGGAAGTCGTGGTAATCCTTGCCCTCCGGAACGTCATTGGGATTCTCGACCGTGAACAACCGGTCATACAACCGCACTTCGGCATCGATCGCGTGCTTCGCCGAAACCCAGTGAATCGTGCCCTTCACCTTGCGACCGTCGGGCGCATTGCCGCCCTTGGTTTCGGGATCGTAGGTGCAGCGAAGTTCCGTGATCTCGCCCGTCGCCTCATCCTTGACGAAGTCGTGACACTTGAGGAAATAGGCGTACCGCAGACGCACCTCGCGCCCCGGCCCGAGCCGGAAGAACTTCTTCGGCGGATCCTCCATGAAATCCGACTGCTCGATGTAAAGCTCACGGGAGAAGGGAACCATGCGCGTCCCGGCGCTCTCGTCCTCAGGGTTGTTGACGGCCTCCAGTTCCTCAACCTGATCCTCTGGGTAGTTCTCGATGACGACCTTCAACGGGCGCAACACGCCGGCCACGCGCAAGGCAATCTTGTTCAGATGCTCGCGAATGCTGAACTCCAGCAGCGCAATGTCGGTCATGCTGTTGAACTTGGTGACGCCGAGACGATTGCAGAAATTGCGAATCGATTCCGGCGTGTAGCCGCGACGACGGTATCCCGAGATGGTCGGCATGCGCGGATCGTCCCAACCGCTCACGCGCTTCTCCCGGACCAATTCCAGCAACTTCCGCTTGCTCAGCACGGTGTAGCTGATGTTCAACCGCGCGAACTCGATCTGCCTCGGCTTCCACTCCATTCCAACCTCGTCGACGCACCAGTCATACAGCGGCCGGTGCACCTCGAACTCCAGGGTGCACAGCGAATGGGTGATCCCCTCGATCGCGTCCGACAGACAGTGCGTGTAATCGTACATCGGGTAGATCTTCCACTTGTCGCCCGTCCGGTGATGCTCGACCTTCTTGATCCGGTAGATCACCGGGTCGCGCATGTGCAGATTCGGCGAGGCCATGTCGATCTTCGCGCGCAGGACCTGCTCTCCATCCCCGAATTCGCCCGCCTTCATCCGCTCAAACAGATCCAGATTCTCCTCCACCGAGCGATCGCGATAGGGGCTCTCCTTCCCGGGCGAGGTCGGCACGCCGCGATACTCCCTGCCAAATTCCTCCATCGACAACTCGCAGACATAGGCCCTGCCCTTCTTGATCAGCGTGACCGCGTATTCGTAGAGCTTGTCGAAGTAGTCCGACGCGAAGAACTCGCGATCCTCCCAGTCAAAGCCCAACCAACGCACATCCTCCTTGATCGACTCGACATACTCCGTCTCCTCGGCCGCGGGATTGGTGTCGTCAAAACGGAGGTTGCAGGTGGCGTTGTCGTTCTCTTGGGCGACGCCGAAGTTCAGGCAGATCGACTTGGCGTGGCCGATGTGCAGGTAGCCGTTGGGCTCCGGCGGGAAACGCGTCGCGATCCGGCCGTCGTGTTTGCCCGTCTTCAGGTCCTCCGCGATGATGTCGCGGATAAAATCCGATTTCGACGCCGTTTCGTCCGGCGCGTTGTTCGATTTGTCTGTCATAAAGGTCGCTGCAGAATTGAGCGCCAAGCAATCGCACAAGCCGTGGCGTTTCTCAACAAGGATTGTGCCGTATGACGCTCCCCGCGAAAACAGCCTCCGAGGCAATATTTGCGCATTCGCCCCCTTGACAGGATATGCCGCACAATCTAGCCTCCGCTGCAATACCGATTGGAAACGCCTCCGCCGTGAGCTTTCGATCGGGTTGACAAGAGAACATCCCAAGATTCCTCACCCCAACCCCACACTCCCCATGGAAAAATACGAGCAACTCAAGGAACTGGTCGCCAGCCTGGCCCCCGACTTCGAGAAATTCTTCGTGCGCGGCAACAACGCCGCCGGCACGCGCGTGCGCAAGGGCATGCAGGATGTCAAAGCCCTCGCCCAGGACATTCGCGCCGCCGTTCAGGACCGGAAGAAATCCGACGGCTGATTCAGCCGCCGCCGCGGAGATTCGCGGTCATACCAGTCCAAGTCAGCCATCCGTGCTTCTCAAAGCGCCGGGGAGCCGCTGAGTCCAAGCCCCGCCGCGAGAGCGCGACGCCTTGCGCAACCCTGAAATCCGAGCAATCGGGATGTCTCCACAGGCGGCAACGTTCTGTTTTCCGCCGGATATCATCCTTCCCATTTCTTGGGTGGAGCTTGGAGCATCCGGTCTTTCCCCCTATGTTCCCCGCCCTTTGTTTGAGAACACATTGCTTGATTCACCCTTTTTTGAGATTTGATCCGTCATGAGTGTCCGAGTCCGATTCGCCCCCAGCCCCACCGGCTACCTTCACATCGGCGGCGCCCGCACCGCCCTGTTCAACTGGCTCTACGCCCGCCACACCGGCGGAAAATTCGTCCTGCGCGTCGAGGACACCGACGAAGCAAGGAATTCGCAGGAGGCGATCGACGTCATCATCAAGAGCATGCAATGGCTGGGCCTCGATTGGGATGAAGGCCCCGTGAACGGCTCAGATCTCACGGCGAGCAAGGGCGATTGCGGCCCCTACTTCCAGTCCCAGCGCAGGGACATCTACCAGAAGCACATCCAGGCCCTGCTGGACGCCGACAAGGCCTACGAACACGAAGGCGCCGTCAAGTTTCGGATGAAGAAGGAGACTGTCATCATCGACGACCTCGTCGTCGGCAAGGTGGAGCGCAAGCTCACCGACCGCGAGGAACTGGATCCCGATTTCGTGATCGTCCGCTCGGACGGCAAGCCCGTCTTCCATCTCGTCAATGTCATCGACGACCTGGAAATGGGCATCACCCACGTCATCCGCGGCGAGGATCATCTGTCCAACACCTCAAAGCACATCGAACTCTTCAAGGCCCTCGGCGCTGAACCTCCCAAATACGCGCACATCCCGCTGATCCTCAACAAGGACGGCAGCAAGATGAGCAAACGCGACCTCGGAGCCTCGGTCACCACCTACATGGACGAAGGTTTCGTTCCCGCCGGCGTCGTCAACTACCTGCTCCTGCTAGGCTGGAGCCCCAAGGACGACCAGGAAGTGTTCCAGATCGAGGACGTCATCGAACGCTTCGACCTGCCGCAGATCAACCGCCAGAACGCCCGCTTCGATTTCGACAAGCTCAAGTGGTTCAACTACGAGCACGCACGCCGTCTGCCGGCCGACGAATTCCGGCAACGCGCCCTCCCCTTCCTCAAGGACGCCGGCATCGACCTGTCCGGCTTCGACGAGACCTACATCGACGCCGCCTTCGAAACCTGCAAGGAGAAGGTCAAGCAGATGACCGAACTCCCCGACTTCTGCGGCTCCTACTTCCAGGAAGTCACCGAAATGGACGAGGAACACGCGGCCAAGCACCTCATTCCGGACAACAAACCGCGCGTGGAAAAGCTGGTCGAAATGCTGAACGCCCTGGAATCCTTTGACGCCGATTCCATCCAGGCCGGCTTCAAGCAGGTCGCGGAGGATGTGGGTGTAAAAATGGGCGTCCTGGTCCATCCCATCCGCCTCGCCTGCACCGGCAAGAAAGTCGGCCCCAGTCTGTTCCACCTCATGGAAGTCCTCGGTAAAGACAAGGTTCTGGAACGGACGGCGAAGATCATGGGCAGGTTGGCGGCGGAGTAAGCAACCGGAACGCCGCGCGAAGCGACGATAAACGACCGTGAAAGAAGATGGGCAACCGATATCTTCGCGTCGGGAGTCTGTCCAGTCCAACAGACAAAGGGGGAGAGTTCCCCTTCTGGCTTCGGTGGTCGTTTTGTGTTTGGGGCTGTTCTTTTTCTTGGCCGATGGGACGGACAGTGAATCGGTGACGTTTGAGATTGTGAAGGTCACGCCAACAAGCAACGGTGTGACAAAGGTAACACTGGGCATCACGAATAGAACTTCGACGCCGATAGACTACCACTCGGCGTCAGACGGAATTCGAGTGTTCACCCTGAGAGGCTCTGCATGGACCTGCTTCTCGACAGGCGGACCATCCAGAGCAAATTGGAAACCACTGTCCCCCGGAGGAGGGACACTCTTTTCTTACGATTGTGCCACAGGAGATGTGCATCGCTTCGAGTCGTTGGTCTACAGACCGAAGCCGAATCGAATGGGTGAAATGATCCCTCCCCGACTGCGCCGACTGCTGCCATCAGCGATTGCGCTCAAAATGTATGCGCCCAGCACGAACTTCTCATGGACTGTGACTCCGATTGTTCGAATTCAAGAATCCGGTTTCACGATTGTCCCGGAGGAACGTGTTCCTTCCATACCTGCAGAGATCGCGAAATCGCTGGAGTATCGTGGTGGTTGGTGACGCCGCCCGGAGAACTTAGGATGTCCTGCCCAAAGGAGGCAGGGCTCCCAAGAACGATGGTTGGAGAATGCCTGTCCACAAGAGAACTTGGGCAAGCAACGGAATTCCGACCGCCGAAGTCATCAATCATGCCAACGAAAAGGCAGCGCCAAGGCGCGTCTCGCAGCGCAACCGCGCCACGCCATCCGCCCTTGCCGAACTTCGACACGGCCGGAGGAGCAGATCGATGGTAGCCGGTTGGTGGACGGCCCCACAGGCCGGGAACCACCGGAATTGCCACAAGAAATGATTTTACGCCCCGGCAGGGGCGCTGAGAACGACGCAAACAACCCAAGGTTGATCTGCGACCGTGACCCAACCATGACCTCTCGCGCCCCATCCGGGGCGCATACTCTCTATATCGGAATATCCGGTGGTTCCGGCCGATCGTCGGCCTTCACTCACCGGCTACCATTGGGTCATGCCTCCGGGATTGGGTGAACATCCATCACCCCACCCGCCTCGGCAAAGCGACAACGTGTCACGTCACCTCCCCCGCCTCATTCAGAATTCCACGCAAATCGGGCAGACGGTATTTCTCACACAGCGCACAGATCTCGTCGAGATCGGCATGGGCATTCCGCTTCAGGACTTCCACCACATCGGCTTTGGACTTAAGTCCGCCAGCATAGAGTTTCAACGCAACAAGATATGGGAGCGGCGCCACACGTAGGGGACTCCCTTCCCGGACGGTCAGGGAGGCCTGTTTGATGGCAGCGTCGATAATCACCGGAAAAGTCTGCCCGAAGTTGACGAGCTGGATCATTCCGCGCGCGCTCTCCGCATCAATGACGCCGGATAGCGGATCGTCCAAATCAGGCAGGCGCAATTCCACTTGAAATCCCGATTCTCGAAGAGCCTCGGCGATATCCCGAAACGTCTGACGGTCCGCGTTCATCGCGAGATCGAGGTCCTCGGTGAAACGGACGTAGTGGTGAGCGGCGAGAGCAACCGCGCCGATGACGATTGCATCAATCTGGAATCCCCCCAAAGTCGCCAAGACGCGTTCCGCGTCATCCAGGAGAGTCTCAGGACGATTCATGCCCCCGCTTTCCCGCCGGCGCCGGCTGCAGCCAGCCAAACTTCGACTTCATGCCAAGGGCCGCCAGGACTCGCTCCTCCACGGTCATTCGCCGCACGCGTTCGATCTCCGACTGCATGGAAGCCGTCGCGCAACCGCTGGCACGGGGCCTCACTGATTGATGGTTCGGCTGTTTGTTCATCTTTGTTCCAACGCAATCAAAGTAGGTTATGGAGATCGGACGATCAAGTCCTGCCATGAGAGCATGTGCACGCGCGACAGATCACCCCATCCGCCTTCGCTTTACAGCTACGGCGCGACAAGTCACTCCATCTCCCCCTCCTCCTCAATCTCCTCGATCTTGGCCGTCTTCTTCAACTCTTCGATGTAATCCTTGATCTTCAAGTCCCGATCCGCCTGCAGCCACGCGGCCTTCACGTCCTCCTTCACTTCCTCGAACGGCATCGCCGCCGACGGCTTTCGGTCCGTCACCGTGGCGATGTGGAAACTCCCGTGCATGGGGAATACCGGGCTGATCTCGCCGACGTTCATGGAGAAAGCGACCACCTCGAATTCGTCCATCAACTCTCCGCGTTTGAAGAAACCAAGGTCCACCTCCTCCGCCGGCTTGTCGGAATACTCCTTGGCCGTCTCCAGAAAATCCGCGCCCTCGACCAGCTTCCGCCGCACCTCGCACAGCTCCTTGAACAGATCCTCCCGATCTTCCGCCTGCTGCACCGACTTGAAGATGTGCGACGCCCGCACCTCCTCCTGCGTCATGTAGTCTGCGATGTGATCGTCGTAAAAATCCTTCAACGCCTTGTCATCCGCCTCCGGATCCGGACCGCAGACTTCCTGCAACAGTTTGTCCACGACAATGCTGGCCTTCACGTTCTCGCGAATCATCTCGTCCTGCTCCGGCGTCAGGCCCATGTTGTAATAGAACTGCTGCTCGCCGCCGTGTTCCTCCTTGAGCCTGGCGATCGCCGTCTCCACCTCTTCCGCCGCGATCGGCTCATCGCGCTTCCGCGCCTCCTGCGACACCAGGACGCGACCGGTGATGTTGTCGATGGCCTGCGCGCGGAATTCGTCGTCGCGTTCACAGCACGAAACCCGCCCCACGCGCTCGTGGTAGCCTTTGATCTCGGAGAACTCCTGTCCGATGATGTCCTCGTCAATCCGTTCGCCGTTGATGATGATGGGCATCACGGGAAGCTACGGAGGAGCGCGGAACAGGCAAGTTCGGAGTTGGGGAACGGCCTGTCGCCAGGGCGCGGCCATGCCACAACGAATGCGGCGCTCCAAACGGACAAGGGAATGAAGTCACAGGAATACCCCATGGAATTCCTCTGTCTCTATTCCCATGTCTTGAGGCTCAGGGAATCTCGCAGGACTGCAAGAAACCGGGAGTTGGGACGGAAAAAGTTCAGGCCCGGCTTCGTCCCCTGTGGCAAGTCTTCGCCACCGGCAATTTCCGGCAGGCTTGCATCAAGATCGGACCAGTCGCCAATGCGGGATTCCTTGAACGTCCATGTTCAAGCGGGTTGAATTTCCCGCCCTGAGACTCTGTCCAATCCAGCTTATGGCAGCTTTACAACCCTCGATCACAATCGCGGCGATTGCCGGCTCACTCCTCCTGGCGTCGACCAACCTTCAAGCCGCCGGTTCCAAGGTCGATTTCAACCAGGACGTCCGACCGCTCCTTTCGGCCAACTGCTTCCACTGCCATGGCCCCGACGAGAAGAAGCGCGAGGCCAAACTGCGCCTCGATGTCGAGGAGGGCATGTTCGAGCGACGCGACGGAGGGGCCATCGTGGCCAAGGGAGACGCCGACGCCAGCCTGCTCTTCCAACGTCTGGCCACCTCGGATCACGGCGAATTGATGCCCCCGCCGGAAACGAACAAGAAACTCACCGCCGCCGAGATCGCGACCATCCGTCGCTGGATCGCGGAAGGCGCGGAGTTCTCCGGCCACTGGGCTTACGTCCCTCCGAAGCGCAGCCCCCTGCCGGCCATCCGGAACACCGACTGGCCCCGCAACGGGATTGATTACTTCATCGCCGCGCGCAACGAGGCGGAGGGCCTTTCCCAATCGGCCGAGGCCGGCCGCGAATCCCTGATCCGCCGCGTCACCTTTGACCTCACCGGCCTGCCCCCCACTCTGGACGAGATCGACGCCTTCCTTGCCGACGATTCGCCCAATGCCTATCGCCGGCTCGTCGACCGCCTCCTGAATTCCCAGGCCTACGGCGAACACATGGCGCGCTACTGGCTCGACGTCGTCCGCTACGGCGACACCCACGGACTGCATCTCGACAACTACCGCGAAATGTGGCCCTACCGCGATTGGGTGATCGGCGCCTTCAACGACAACAAGCCCTACGACGAGTTCACCGTCGAACAGATCGCCGGCGACCTGTTGCCAAATCCCACCACCGCCCAACTCATCGCCAGCGGCTACAATCGCTGCAACGTCACCACCAGCGAGGGCGGCTCCATCGAGGAGGAGGTCTACGTGCGCAACGTCATCGACCGGGTCGAAACCACGGGCACCGTATTCATGGGGCTGACGCTGGGCTGCGCGGTCTGCCACGACCACAAGTTCGACCCCTTCACCATGAACGACTTCTATTCGATGTTCGCCTACTTCAACAGCATCGACGGCGGCGCGCTCGACGGCAACCGCAAGGACCACCGGCCCATCATCAAGGCCCCCACTGAGCTTCAAACCCGCGACCTGACGCATTGGAAGAACGAAATCGCCCGTATCAAGAAGGACCTCGCGGCGCCCAACGCGAAGATCGACGCCGCCCAGCGCGCCTGGGAAAAGACGCTCACCCCCCGCCCCGCCGAACCGAAGCACGACTGGCGGATTCTCGATCCGGACTCGTTCAGCTCCAAAGGCGGCGCGGATCTGAAAAAGCAGCAGGACAAGTCGCTGCTCGCCTCGGGCAAGAACCCGGCCAAGGAGACCTATCAGGTTGAGGTCAAGCTGGCAAAAGGCCGCTTCGGGGCGATCCGGCTGGAAGCCCTGCCCGATCCCAGCCACACCAAGAAGAGCCTCGCCCGCAGCAGCAACGGCAACGCCGTCCTCACCACCTTCACCGCCGAGATCATGCCGGCCGGCAAACCGGACCAATGCCAACTCATCAAATTCACCCGCGCTTGGGCCGACCACGAGCAACCCGACGGCGACTTCAAGATCGCCAATGCCATCGACGGCAGGAACGACACGGGTTGGGCCGTCGAGGGACACAACAAGGCGGAACGTCGCGAAGCCATCTTCGTCGCCGACAAGCCCTTCGGATTCGACGAAGGCTCACTGCTCCGCGTGAAGATCGGATTCAATTCCAGATTTGCGCAACACAACTTCGGCCGCGTCCGACTCGCCGTCAGCAAGGCGGCGGACCTCCCGGAGACATCCCCCCGCATCGAACTGGGCGACTGGTATTCCATGGGCGACTTCACGACCGCTTCCTACGGCCGCCGCAGCTTCAACCGCTCCTTCGGCCCCGAGGGCAAGCCCTTCAAGGCCGACCAGAAATTCAGCGACAACGGCGAACAACGCGTCTGGATCCATCACCCCGAGTGGACTGACGGCTTCATCCACGGCGATCTCCCCGGCAACGAAAGCGCGACCTACATCTATCGGAGGATCTGGTCATCCAGGGCGCAGAAGGCCGTCATTCACACCGGCAGCAGCGACGCAATCAAGGTCTTCGTCAACGACAAAGCCGTCCTCTCCTTGAACGAGGAGCGCGAAGTCGCGCCGAATCAGGACCGGATCGAGATCAGCCTCAAGCCCGGCGACAACGACCTCATGCTCAAGGTCCTCAACTGGCAGGGCGACGCCGGCTTCTGTTTCCGCATGGAGTCGCCAAACCTGGCCGCTCCGAATGACGTCGCATTGATCGCCGCCATCGACCCCGCCAAGCGCAAGCCGGAGCAGGCGGCGCGCATCCGCAATTACTTCCGCCATCACGCGAGCATCGACGCGGGCGTTGTCGCGCAACGCAAGGCCCTCTTCGCCGCGCAGAAGTCGCTCTCCGACACCGAGCGCGCCGTGCCCACCACGCTGATCTTCCGTGAGCGCGCGGAACCGCGCGAGGCGTTCATGCTGGTCCGGGGCAACTACGATCAGAAGGGCGACAAGATGAGCCGCCGCACGCCGCTGTCGCTGCCGCCCATGGCCGAGGGACTGCCCAACGACCGCCTTGGCTTCGCCAACTGGCTGCTCGATCCGAAACATCCGCTGACCGCGCGCGTCGCCGTCAACCGATTCTGGCAACAGGCCTTCGGCGTGGGGTTGGTCAAGACTTCGGAAGACTTTGGCAGCCAGGGTTCCCCGCCCTCGCATCCCGTCCTGCTCGACTGGCTGGCCGTCGATTTCCGCGAAAGCGGCTGGGACATCAAGCACCTGATGAAACAGATCGTCATGTCGGCGACCTACCGACAGAGCTCCACACTCTCCGCCGAACACCTCGAACGCGATCCCGAGAACCGCCTGCTGGCCCGCGGTCCACGATTTCGCCTCGACGCCGAGATGCTGCGGGACCAGGCCCTGTCCGCCAGCGGCCTGCTGGTCCGGAAGATCGGAGGCCCCAGCGTCAAGCCGCCGCAGCCCGATGGGCTCTGGAAGGCCGTGGGCTACTCCGGATCGAACACGGTTCAGTTCTACGCCGACGAGGGCGACAAGGTTTTCCGACGCAGCGTCTACACCTTTTGGAAACGCACCTCTCCCCCGCCGCAGATGACGGCCTTCGACGCGCCATCCCGCGAGTCCTGCGCGCCCCGCCGCGAGCGCACCAACACGCCATTGCAGGCCCTCGTCCTGCTCAACGAACCGCAATACATCGAGGCCGCCCGAAACCTCGCCGAGCGCGTCCTGCGTGAAGGCGGCAGGACCGCGGAATCCCGCGCCGCCCATATGTTCCGCCTCGCCACTTCACGCCGCGCAAACAAGGGTGAAATCAACGAACTGCTCGCCGTGCTCAACGATCACCTCAAGGAGTTCAAGGCCAACGCCGACAGCGCGAAGGAACTGATCCACGTGGGCACGGGCGCGCCGGATGCAGGCGTCCCGCAGGCCGAACTCGCCGCCTGGACGATGGTGGCCAACCTCATTCTCAACCTCGACGAAACGATCACCAAAGGATAAGCCATGGATCTCCAACAGGAACGCATCGACACGATCACGAGGCGGCATTTCTTCAAGCGCGGCGGCCTTGGCCTCGGCGTCCCCGCCCTCGCGTCATTGATGGGTGGCGAACGATCCGCCAGCGCCATCGGGACCGCCGCCATGGCCAACGGCCTGCCCGACCTGCCGCACTTCGCGCCCAAGGCCAAGCGCGCCATCTACCTCTTCATGGCCGGCGCGCCCTGCCAGATGGACCTGCTCGACTACAAGCCCAAGATGCGCGACTGGTTCGACAAGGACCTCCCCGATTCCGTCCGCCAGGGACAGCGCCTCACCACGATGACCTCGCGGCAGAAGCGCTTCCCCATCGCGCCGTCAAAGTTCGAGTTCACCCAGCACGGCCAGAGCGGCGCGTGGTTCAGTGAACTGCTGCCCAACATGGCGAAGATGGCGGACGACATCTCGATCATCCGTTCCATCCACACCGAGGCCATCAACCACGACCCGGCGATCACGCTGATCAACACCGGCAGCCAACTGCCCGGCAAGGCCAGCCTCGGCGCCTGGCTCAGCTACGGGCTCGGCAGCATGAACCAGAACCTTCCCTCCTTCGTCGTGCTGACCAGCTCCTGGACCGGCCGGCAGGAGGCGCAGGCCCTCTACAACCGGCTTTGGGGCAATGGCTTTCTTCCCTCCAAGCACCAGGGCGTCCGCCTGCGCTCCAAGGGCGACCCCGTGCTCTACCTCTCCAATCCCGAAGGCGTCAGCTCCGGGACGCGGCGCCGCATGCTGGATTCCCTCGCCCGCCTGAACCAGCGGCAACTCGACGAGGTCGGCGATCCCGAGACGCTCGCCCGCATCGCCCAGTATGAGATGGCCTTCCGCATGCAGTCCTCCGTGCCGGAGCTCACCGACACCTCCAACGAACCTCAGCACATCCTCGATCTCTACGGCCCGGACGCCTTCACTCCCGGCACCTTCGCCTCGCACTGCCTCCTCGCCCGCCGCATGGCCGAGCGCGATGTGCGCTTCGTCCAGATCTTCCACCGCGGCTGGGACCAGCACGGCTCCGTCCCCAAAGACCTGCCCAACCAGGCCCGCGATGTCGACCGCCCCGCCTGGGCGCTGATCCAGGACCTCAAACAGCGCGGCATGCTGGAGGACACCCTGGTTGTCTGGGGCGGCGAGTTCGGCCGCACCATCTACTGCCAGGGCACGCTCAACAAGGACACCTACGGCCGCGACCACCATCCCCGCTGCTTCTCCGTCTGGATGGCCGGCGGCGGCATCAAGGGCGGCGTCGTGCACGGCGAGACCGACGACTTCTCCTACAACATCGTCAAGGATCCCGTCCACATCACCCGTCTCAATGCCACGATGCTGAATCGTCTCGGCATCAACGACAAGCGCCTCTCCTTCCGTTACCAGGGACTCGACCAACGCCTCACCGGCGTCGAGGAAACCCCGCCCGTCCACGAGATCATGACTTGAGGCGAATTCCTGGCAAAAGCATTCGACAACCGAAGAAAGCGAAGAAGCCGGTGGGGCGAGAGTCCCTCGAGCCCATTTCAAAGCTCTGAAGGAGCGCAAGAAGCTTTGGCAACCCCGCGCCTCCGGCATTTCACGACGCGGCCTGCCGATCGCGGGCCAAACGTTTCCAATGGCCGCTCTCATCCCTTCGGGATGTCAGTCAGGGCTCGACGGAGTCTCTCCCCACCGGCCTTGCGCTTCCTTCGGACTTTCAACGCGCGTCATCCCGAAGAAAGCGTCATGCCGTGGAACCTGGCATCCTGCCTGCCCATGGGGAGGCTCACTTCGGATTTGAGCCTCCTCACGTCGGCTGCTACGAATCGTTGCCCAGATGCCTCGCCTACTCTGCCAACGCTCGATGTTTGCTTTCCTGCTGTTGGCCTTTGTGCTCGCAACCTCCACCGGTTGCCAAACCGCCGGCTACTACCGTCAGGCCGTGCGCGGGCATTTCCAACTCCTCGCCGAGCGCGAACCTGCGACCGCTGTCATCAAGGGCTTCGGAACCGAACCCGAACTGAGCCGCAAGCTCGCGCTGATCCTCGAACTGCGCGACTTCGCCGAATCCGAACTGCTCCTCGATCCCGGCAAACACTATCTCGACTACGTGGAACTCGACCGCCGTCACGTCGTCTGGAATGTGTCAACCGCGCCTGAATTCTCCCTCGACTCCAAGGGCTGGTGGTATCCCTTCCTCGGTCGCCTGACCTACCGCGGCTATTTCTCCGAACAGGACGCCCGCGACTACGCGGCGCGCCTCGCGAAAACGGGCAACGATGTCTTCGTCGGCGGCGTGGACGCCTACTCGACCCTGGGTTGGTTCAACGACCCCATCCTGAGCTCTTTCATCCGCCGTGACGACGCCGATCTCGCCGAACTCATTTTTCATGAACTCGCCCACCAAGAAATCTTCGCCCGCGGCGACACCGACTTCAACGAGGCCTTCGCCACCGCCATCGCCCAGGAGGGCGTCCGGCGTTGGTTGATCGCCCGGGGCGACACCGGTGCGATCGAACAACGCCGGATCTCGTTCGAACGTGAAACCCGGTTCATTGACCTCCTCCTTGCGGCGCGCGACAGACTCGAGGCGTTGTATGCAGACCATGAAGCCGAAGCCTTGGACGCCGCGGCTCGGAAGAAACTCCGCGCGGACAAGCAGGCGGTCCTCGACCGACTACAAGCCGACTACACCAGGATGCGCGACGAACAATGGAACGGTTTCACCGGCTACGACCGCTGGATGAGCCTCCCCATCAACAACGCCCGGCTCAACACCATCGACACCTATTACGAACTGGCGCCGGCATTCAACGCGTTGCTGGAGGAAACCAACGGTGATCTTGAAGCTTTCTACCACGAGGTCAGACGCCTCAAGCGCATGAAAAAGAAGGAACGCCTTCAGTCCCTCAAGAGCCGGTTGACGCGGGTGAAGGTCTCCTCCGGGAACCCCATCGAGCGCTTGAGCAGATAATCGCGCTCCAGGACGTTCGGATTCCGTTCGGCATTGCGAAATTCCTTCCAGGTCGCCTGTCCCCTCAGCCACGCCCAATGGCCCAGGATCGGAACCGGGTAGTCGCTCCCGTGAACGCAGCGTTCAACCACGCCCGGCTTCAGACAATGTTTCAAAACCTTCGATCTGAAAGGCGTGTTGAAGGCGCTGTTGTCGAAATAGAGATTCGGAAACTTCTCAATCAACCGCTCCAGTTTGAAGAAATACTGCGGATCGAAGACCCCGCTCTTCGTGGCGGCGTGGGCGGCGATCAGATTGACGCCACATTCAAGCGGCAGGGTCATGGTCTCAGGATTCGCCAAGTCAGCGCGCACCACCTGAACGGTATGCTCGCCGCCGGTGTGCGCCAACAATGGCAATCCGGCTTCCGCCATCTTCTCCCAGAATTTCGTGTAACGCGTGTTGTTGCAGTCGATGTTCTGGCAGTTGGGCAGGCACTTCATCATCACCGCGCCGCGATCCAGACAACGCTGCAGTTCCTCCAGCGCGTCCTTGCGTCCGGGATGAATGGAACACGCAGGCAGGAACTCAGGATGATTCTCTGCCCACTCGAAAACGAAGTCATTGGGAACATGGGTCGTCCCCTTCCCCTCCCATAACTCGCCGTTGTCCTTGTAGACCTGCTCGTGAGCGAGAATGACTGCGGCGTCCAGCGAGGAACCCTTCACCCACTCCAGCGCCTTTTCCGCGAACAGGCGATCCAGGTCGCCCTTCATTGCGGAAACCGGCAGTCCGATGTGGCGACACATGAATCGCTGCATCGGCCCCTGCCAGAACGAAGGCCGCATCCAGCACCCCGTCCCGCCCGATCCATTGCCCACGACATGCACATGCATGTCGATGACGCGATCGGCGTTTCTTGAAGTCTCGTTCATTCGAGCTTCCGCCTGCCGTCATGGACGGCCAGCGTCAACGGACCGCGGCTCTGTGAGCCGCAGCAACCTTGACAACCGGGGGGGCGGGCATTTCAAGCGCGCTCGCGAATCGCGGGTTGCTGCGGGTCACAGACCCGCGGTCCGGGCTTGCACCTGACACGCACAACGAAATTGATAGCCTGACCGTCATCGCAGCTCCAACACCTCATCCAGCCGCCATCTCAGGCCGCCGATCCCATACCCCCAACCTGTCTTCCATTGCCTTGCCGACACGACACAGTTTTCCCTCATCGAACAACCGCCCCCACAACGTGATGCCATCCGGCGTCCCATCCTCCCGAAATCCCGTGCGCAAGGTCAGCGATGGATGCCCGGTAAAATTCGTGGTCGTCAGCAGATTCGCGGCAAAGCTCGGGCAAATCAACAGGTCGACCTTCTCAAACACCCCGGCCATCTTCTCCATGATGCGCCGACGGAAACGATCCGCCTGAATCAGTTCAATCGCGGGCACAAACCAGGCCGAGCGGAAACTGTTGGGCCAGGCTCCGTCGTTCTGACGGACCAACAAATCATCGCGGTCGGACAGGGTGAGTTCCTCGAACGCGGCCGCCGATTCCGTGCGCAGAATTGTCCGCAACGCATGCACCGGCTCATCCGGCAGTTCAACCTCGACCATCCTCGCGCCGAGTTCCTTCACGACCTCCAGCGCCCTGCGGTCATGCTCCGAGGCCCGCCCCTCAAACCAGGCGGGAGACCAACCAACCCTGATGGAATCCAACGACATCGCAGCGTCATACCGGAACGGGACATCGACCGATGAAGGATCGCCTGAATCCGAACCGTTTATGGCGTCCAGCACGAGCGCCGTATCTTCCACGGTCCGGCAGATCGGGCCGATCTTGTCCATGGACCAGCAAAGGGCCATGGCTCCGGTGCGCGCCACGCGTCCGAAGGTGGGACGCAGTCCTGTTGTCCCGCATCGCATGCAGGGCGACACGATGGAACCCAGGGTCTCCGTCCCCAGGGCAAACCCGACCAGACCCGCCGCCGTCGCGGCGGCCGAACCCGCGCTGGACCCACTGGAGCCCTGCTCCGGATTGAAGGGATTCCGCGTCACGTCCTCAAACCACACATCGCCCATCGCCAGGGCTCCGAGCGTCAGCTTGGCGACCAACACCGCCCCGGCTTCCTCCAGTTTGCGGACGACATGGGCGTCGCCTTTCCCAACCCGATCCTTGTAAGGCATCGCCCCCCAGGTCGTGCGGATTCCGTCCGTTTCCAACAGGTCCTTCGCGCCCCACGGGATGCCATGCAGCGGTCCGCGACACTTCCCCTCCGCCATCTCGCGATCCGCGCGTCGCGCCTGCTCCAAGGCCAGGTCCTCCGTGATTGTGACCACGCAATGCAGCTGCGGATCAATCCGCTTCAGCCGATCCAGATAGATTCTCGTCAATCGCTCACTGCTCAGCTTGCGAGCCCGTATCCAACCGGACAGCTCGGTTGCCGGCGCAAAGGCAATGTCCTCGTCGGATTCAGGCAGGCCCCTCATCTTGCGCTTGCCCAGACTCACGCCTCCTTCCCCGACGGGCGCGTTCATGCCAGGAAGCAACGGATTGAACGATGTGGCGGGCGGCAGCCCATTCGGCAGGAAGCCGACCGACCGCCGCTGTTCGTATCTCCGCCGCTGGCCCGCAGCCGAGCGGGCTATCTGCGCGCGCTCCGAATCGGAAAAGCGCACGCCCGCAATCTTCCCGGCTTCCGCGATGGTCTCGGGGGTGATCTCAGAGCCGGAAGAAAAGGCCGAGCCGTCAACCGCGGCTTCAACGTTGGCGGAATCTGCCACATCCGCCTTCGGGCGATCGGCGGCCGACGCGCCGACGGCCATGCCCCCGGCCGCCATGACGCCTGCGCTCAGGAGAAACTGTCGGCGGCTTTCCAACGCTGGTTCGTTCTGGGTCATGCAGGATAGGTGCGTGTGGAAGCGCATGTTAGCGCCCACGACCGGCAAACTTCAATGACTCCGCTTCCGAATTCCGGAGCGCCGAGCATTGCTCGGCTTGGACGCGGATCGACAGCCAATACCGAGCAATGCCCGGCGCTCCATTCCGAGGTTCGCGCCGTAGCGCAGCCGGACCGCGGGTCTGTGACCCGCAGCAACCCAGCTCGAAGTCATGGTAACGTCTCGAAACAGAGCCTTGTGAGATCGGAGGCTGCTGCGGGTCACAGACCTGCGGTCCGATGTCACTCACGTTCCGCCACGACCAGCCAGTCCCAGGGCCACGGTTCCTTCATCCATTTCGGCGGCTCCGCAAATTCCGTCGTCCAGTCATACTCCACCTTCTCCAGTTCCAGCGGCCGGAACGAGAACTTGCGCAGGGTCATCTCAAGTTCCTCACGCAGGAAGTGCTTCGTGGGAACGCCCTCGATTGTCGCCAGGCCATGCTCAATCGAGGCGCCCCTCCCCAGTTCAAAATTGGGATCGCCCTCGGCCGCCTTCCGATACCTGGCGCCGTCCTTGAGGTTCCATTGGATCCGACGATGACTGGTCAGCAACGCGGACTCCAACGCCGGCGCCACCATGACCAACCGCCCCCCCTTCGCAACATGCCGCTTCAGAAACTTCAGGATGCCGACGCGGCGTCGCTGCGAGCGGCTCAGCAGCACATTGACGCAAAGGCCAAAGGCGCCCTTCGCGGCCAGTCTTGCGCCGCCGGACAAATCGACGCGACGGAACCTCACATTCTTCCTCGCCGCACACGCGCGTTTCGCGTCCCGAAGACAGGTTTTGGAAATGTCCATCCCTTCAACGCGTTCAAAGTGGCGCGCCAGGAACTTCGTGAATTTCCCAGGCCCGCAGCCGAAATCATAGGCCAACCCGCCCACGGCCGCCGCCTCCCTGATCCGCTTCTCGACGACGCCGTTGCGATCATTGGCCCGGACATCGAAGATCTGTTCGTCGTACGCGCGGCCGGCCTTGTCCCAGTATTTCCTGTTCACGCATCGAACCTACCGGCTGGCGGGCCCGGGTCGAAAGCACGGAAATCCGCTTTCCGGAACTTGTCTTCGTGACGAAGCGGTGGTTGCCTTTGTCGGATTTCATCAGGAATCGAAACCCGACGCCCCGCCAATTCAGATGTCAGATCAAACCTCAGCGCCCAAGGCCTTGGAGGAACTTGTCGCCCGCGCCGAAAACGCCGCCGTCAGCGACATCCACCTCCAGATGCTGAATGGACGCGCCGAGGTCTCCTTCCGCCTCGACGGCGTCATGAATCCGGCGGGCGCCTTCGAAGCCGATCTCGCCGAACGCGTCTTCGGCCGCGTGAAATACCTGGCCAAACTGAAGACCTACCAGGAGTCGCTGCCGCAGGATGGCCGCATCGGACGCGCGGACATCGGGGCCGGACACGATATCCGGGTCGCCACCTACCCCACGGTAACCGGCGAGAAGATTGTCCTGCGGTTGTTTTCCGAGTCCTCGCAAACCCTGGACGAACTCGACCTGGAGCCGTCCGTCCACG
Organism: Verrucomicrobiales bacterium; assembly: GCA_038126035.1. Classification (GTDB taxonomy): domain Bacteria; phylum Verrucomicrobiota; class Verrucomicrobiia; order Limisphaerales; family JAYPEY01; genus JAYPEY01. Next base: position 55,455 of record JAYPEY010000024.1, read on the forward strand.
AGGCCCTCGAAGCCTTTCTCGCCCGTTCCTCCGGCATGATGCTGCTCACCGGTCCGGCCGGCAGCGGCAAGACCACGACCATCTACGCCTGCCTCCGGCGCATCGCCGCACAGGGCGGCCGTCATGTCATCACCATCGAGGACCCGGCCGAACAGATCGTGCCCGGCATCATGCAGACCGAGGTCAACGAGGCGGCGGGACTGGACTTCGCCAAGGCGGCCAGGCACCTGCTGCGCCAGGACCCGCAGGTTCTCGTCATCGGCGAAATCCGTGACAACGAAACCGCCGGCATCGCCATCCGCGCCGCCATGACCGGCCATCTCGTGATCGCAACCCTGCACGCCGGCTCCTGCCGCGGCGTCTTCGAGCGGCTTCTGTCAATGTGTGACGACCGAACCGCCGTCGCCGGCGCGACGGAACTGGTCCTCAACCAGCGCCTCATCCGACGACTCTGTCGGGACTGTGGCGGTTCCGGCTGCGACGCCTGCCTGCAGACCGGCTACAGCGGCCGCGCCCCGATCGCAGAGTTCATTCAGCCATCCGACGAAATCCGCGCCTCGATCCGGAACGGCGAACTCGCGAGGATTGCGCCCGGGATATCCCTCGCCCGCGCCGCGGCCGCCCTGCGCGAACAGGGCCTGGTCGATCAACGCGAAATCACCCGGATCATCGATGCCTGAATTCCCTAGTTCCCCGCGTGACGAAATGCTGCGACGCCGGTCTCATGCACGACCATTGAAACCATGAAGACCGACGAATTCGCGTTCATGAACCAGCAGCTCGCGGGCATGCTGCGGCAGGGGATCCCCTTGGAGGGCGCGCTGCAACGACTCGCGAGAAACATGGACAAAGGCCCCCTGCGTCGGGAGATTGAGGCTCTGGGCGGCGACCTTGCCAACGGCGTCGCCCTCGACAAGGCATTGGATGCCCGCAATCTCCCGCCTTTCTATGTGGTCATGATCAAGGCGGGCATCCGGAGCTCCAACCTCCCCGAGATTCTCACCATGCTCGGCGACTACTACGTCCGGGTGAATGCGATCGAGATCCGGCTCAAGGGGCTGCTTCTGTATCCGGCCGTCGTGCTGGCGTTCGCGGGCGCCGTCTCGATGTTCGCGGCGTATTCACTGGACAGATTTCTCCGGGATTTCGCGGATTCGGCGGAGTTCCCCTTCAGGGCGGCCGACGTCTCCGACGCCCTGGTCGCCATCTGGACGCCGGCCTACCTGATCGTCGCCGCCCTGGTTCTGACGCTGACCGTCGCCGCGTTGCCCGCGCTCCGACGAAGCCTGCGTTGGCGGCTCCCCGCCTTTCATGAGGCCAGCATCGCGCGCGTTTCCTGCGCCATCGCCACCATGCTCAAGGGAGGCTGCACCCTGGCCGACTCCGTCAACATTGCCGGCGAACTGGAGACCAACGGCCCCGCCAGCCGGGAACTTGCCATCTGGAAGAAGCGCCTGGTCGAGGGGTGCCAGGGCTTCCCCGGTCTCGCGGACGAGAACAACGTCTTCCCCCCGCTCTACGCCTGGCTGGTCGAAGGCGCCGGAGAAGACCTCCCCTCAGGCTTCGACCGCGCCGGCAGATTCTACGCGGACCGCGCGCATCGCCGCTGCGACCTCCTGCTGAGCTCCGTTCTGCCACTCTCCATCCTGGCCCTGGGCTGCATGATCGTCGCGCAGTTCGCGCCGCTCGTTCACTACCTCAAACAGGCCATGAGCGCCCTTTCCGGCTGACCCGCCATGCCGATGATCGCCGCCATCACGCTGCTCCTGCAACCGACCCCGCTCCTGGCGGCGGCCGGACCGGCGGCGCTCTGGCTCCTGATCGGACTCTCCCCCCTGACGGTCTTTCTCGCCCTCGCCTTCTGGTCCTCACGCGCCCCCTTGCGAAGGATGGAAACCGCCCGACTGCTGCTCGATCTCATTCAGACCAGCGTCGGCAACAACAAGGATCCGAAGGAATCCATCGTCGCGGCGGCCCGGACGCTGGATCCCGAGATCGCCGAGGCGTTCCACGACATCGCCTGCGGGCTCGAACGCGGAGAGACCATCGCGCAGGCGGTGAAGGCCTCAGGACTACGACTGCCGCCCGCCTTCGGGCCAATCCTTGCGATCGGAGAACGCACCGGACGCCTCAAGGAACTGCTGCCCGCCGCCGACCGAATCCTCCGGGACGGTCAGAAACTGAACCACAACACGACAGCCGCCGTCATCGGGCTGGCCTTTGTCGTGGCTCCCTTCTCTCTCCTGATGCTCGCGACGCTACGCGTGTATGTCTTCCCCAAATTTCGGGAAATCATGGCCGACATGCTCAGCGGCGGCCCGCCCGCGCTTGCCTCGTGGGCGTTCGATCCCGACTCCCAGTGGCTCAACATCCACCTGCTGCTGATGCTGCTCATCTGGGGCTCGGTCATGGTCTACGTCGCCACCTCCCAAGGCTACCTGTCCGGAACCATCGCCGACCGCGTCAACCTCCTGATCCCATGGCGCCGACGACGCATGCAGCGCGATTTCTCGACCACGCTGGCCGTCCTGCTCGACGCGGGACTCGACGAGGCCGAATCCGTCCGCCTTGCCGCCGACGCATCGGGCAACCAGTCCTTCCGGGAGCGGGCCGGACTGATCATCGAGAATCTGTCCCGGGGAATGCCCCTGCCTGAGGCGGTCCAACCATTGGACAACGACGGGCAGTTTCGCTGGCGGATCGCCAATGCGGCGGACGCCGCCAACGGATTCACGAACGCGCTCGCGGGTTGGCAGGAGGACCTCGACGCCCGGGCCTTCTTCCAGGAACAGGCGATGACCCACGGCCTCGCCGCCTTCCTCGTCGTCTGGAACGGCGTCGTCGTCGGTGGAATCGCCTTCTGCGTCTTTCAGTTCCTCGTGCACACCCTCAACCTGTTGCTATGGTAGTTTCCGTCCGCAACCGCAATTGCCGCGCCTCCCTCCGCCGTCGTCGCGAGCGGGGCGCGCTGCTGGTGGAACTCTCCGTCGCCATCGCCATCCTCATCGCCGGAATGATCCCGCTGGGATTGACGATCCTCCACGATCACAAGCGCGCGCGAAACCTCTACACCCGGGCGATCGCCATGCAGATCGTCGATGGAGAAATGGAGGTCCTGGCCGCCGGCGAATGGCGCGACTGGTCCGAAGGGACGCATGACTATCAGATCCCGGATGTCGCCGCCGCCGGGAATCTCCCCAAGGGCGCGTTCATACTGACCCGCGACGCGCGCTCCATCCGTCTGGAATGGAAACCGGAACGCCGGAATTCCGGCGGCGGCATCCGCCGCGAATTCGAACTGCCAACCGGCCGATGAGACTCTCCGAATCCCCATCCCGCCCCCCGACGAGAGGCTTCACCCTCATTGAGGTTCTGTGTTACCTCGCGGTCATCGGACTGGTCACCAGCATGGCCATGGCCACGCTGTTTCAGCTGATCCGTCAATCCTCGGCCCTCCAACGCAATTGCGAGGAAATCGCCGCCGCGGTCAGGGCGGGCGAAATCTGGCGCGCCGACATCCGACTGGTCTCCCGGACGGGCGGCATCTCCGAGTCCGCCGATCGGCTCGTTCTGCCCACCGACGGGCAGCCGGTCATTTATTCCGTCAGGGACGGCGCCGTGTGGAGACAGGCGGGCGTCGACGCCCCGGCGGAAGCGATCCTACGCGGCGTCAAGTCCTCCCGCTTCGCCTCCGCTCCCCGGAAATCGGTCACGGCCTGGCTATGGGAGGTCGAACTTGAAACCACCGCCAGATCCGGCCCGACCAGACCACTCTTCAGTTTCACCGCCGTCCCGGCAGGCAGGGCTACTCCATGAACCTGCGACTCCCCAGAAAGACACCCCAAGGAACGCGCGCCTTCGCGGTCATCCTCATTCTCGCGCTTCTCGCCTTCATGGGGTCCTTTGCGCTCCACAATGCGCACAACCTCGCGCATCTGGAAAAGGAACTCCGTCTGGTGGAACACGGGCAGATCGAACGGCTCAAGAGCAAGACCGGAAACTCCAGCCCCGCAAAACGAAAGTCAAACGACCAGCGCTGAACGCTCAACTTCAAACGAAGATATCCGCGCGAAACGTGATGCCCAGGCATTCCGCCCCGGGAAACAACCTTTGAATTCCCCACCGCGACTTGGCATTCTTCGGCGCATGGAAAACCCCGACCAACTTCGCGAACTCTTCCGCATGCAACGCGCCCTCAACGAGCGCATCGGCGTCCACACCTACGAGATGGATGACGCACAGAAGACCGAGTGGGTCCTCAACTACTGCCGCGCCATGACCCAGGAAATCGCCGAACTCACCGACAGCGTCCCCTGGAAATGGTGGGCCAAATACCAGAAATTCGACGAACAGAACGCCCGGGTCGAGGTGGTCGATCTCTTCCACTTTCTCATCAGCCTCGCCCAGGTTCTCGGCATGAGCGCGGACGACGTCTTCGAAGCCTACGTGAAGAAGAACGAGGTCAACTTCCAACGCCAGGAATCCGGCTACACCGAGAAGGACCACGACGACTCCAAACACATCTGAGTCATGGCCGGCATCCGCAAGGATGATCCCGCGACAGCCGCGACCGGCGGTGCCTCCTCCGGCGTTTCAAAGTGGGGCATGGGTTGCGGACTGCTCTTCAGCGCCCCCTTCTTCATCGGCGGCGTCATGGCCCTGGTTCTCGGAATCAAGGGAATGCAGTCCGGCGAGGAAAACGCCTTCATCGGACTGATCGTCGGATCGGTCTTCATCGTCGTTTCGTCCGTCATGATCGCCGGACTGATCCACGTCCTGAAGCGGACCAGGGCCGTCGCCACGCAGCGGAACCGACACCCGGACGAACCCTGGCTCTGGCGCGAGGACTGGGCGCAGGGTGTCGTCCGCAGCGAAGGAGGTTCCAACTTCCTGTTCGCCCTCCTTTTCACACTGGTCTGGAACGCGATATCCTGGGGCGTCGTCATCGCGGCGTGGGACGATGTCACCCGCAACGACGACAAGGCGAAATGGTTCATCGTCCTGTTCCCGGCCATCGGATTCTTTCTGATCTGGTGGACGGTCTACGCATTCATTCGCCGCCGCAAATTCGGCGTCTCCACCTTCCGCATGCTCGACAGTCCCGGCGTCCTGGGCGGCGCACTGCGCGGCGCGGTTGAAGTCCCCACACAGATCACCCCCAAGGCCGGCTTCAAGGTCAGACTGCTCTGCGTGCATTGCCATACCTCCGGCTCCGGAGACGATCGCCGCATGCACCAGGACATCCAATGGGAGGACGAGAAGACCATCCAGACTGACCTGCTCAAACACGACCGGACGCGGACCGGCATCCCGGTCTTCTTCAACATCCCCTACGATCTGCCTGCGAGTTCCGACTCCCCGACCTACCTCTGGAAACTGATTGTCTCTGCGGACGTCCCCGGCGTCGACTACCGCGCCGAGTTCCATGTCCCCGTTTTCAAGACCGGAGACAGCGACCCTGAATCCAAGGCCATCGCAGATCCCACCGCCGCCTACCAACCCGACAAAGGCGATTTCAAGTGGCCCGAGGATTCGCCGATCCAACTCCGCGACTCCGGCTCCAGCATCGAGGTCCATGTCCCGCCCGCCCGCAACAAGGGTTGCCTCGCATCCATGCTCGTGTTCCTGCTGGTCTGGAACGGCATCATCTGGTTCGCGATCAGCGGCAAGGCTCCAATCTTCATTCCCATTGTCTTTGGATTCATCGATCTGATCATCCTGCTGTTCTTCTTCTCCGCGCTCTGCTATTCCGTCCGTTTCCACGCCGGGCCTGCAGGCCTGCGAATCGAACGAAAGTTCCTCTTTCCCGTCGGAACCACCGTTCTTGCGCCGGACAAGATCCGGGAATTCCAGACCGAAACCACCATGTATTCCGGCGAGAAGCGCTATTACGGAATCTCAGTCGTCCCAAAGGACGGCCATGAATCGCGCCTCGTCGCCGACATCCCCGACAAGCGACAAACCGAATGGCTGGCCCGGCGCATCTCCGAATGCCTCGGGCTGGAGAACACGCCATGAATCTCGAGCCACCCATCCCGTTGCCGGACACCGCCATCCCGGACCATCTGAAGGACGAACTGCAGTCCATCCTGATCAGTCCTCGCCAGATCGCCGTCCGGATTGAGGAAATGTCGGACGTTATCACGCGGGAATACCGTGACAAGGACCTCGTCATCGTCGCGCTGCTGAACGGCACGGTCCTGTTCCTTGCTGATCTCATCCGCCGGATCGACCTCCCCATGCATCTCGACTTCATGGGCGTCTCCAGCTACGGATCCGGAACGGAGGCCCGCGAACTGGCCTTCACCAAGGAACTCCGCCTCGATGTAAAGGACCGGGATGTCCTGCTGGTCGACGACATCCTCGACACCGGCCAGACGCTGCATCAGGTGAGCAGGAAGCTCCAGGCGTTGAACCCGCGTTCGATCAAGACCTGCGTCCTCTTGAACAAGGCCGCCCGTCGCGTCGAGAAGATCGAAGCGGATTACGCGGGCTTCGAAGTCCCCGACGAATTCGTCGTCGGCTACGGCCTCGACTTCGCGGAACGCTATCGCAACCTCCCCTTCATCGGCGTCCTCAAGCCGGAAGTCTACCAGCGCGAAGAATGACCATCCCCGTCCAGTTCTATTCCTACTTCAAGGACCTGACCGGTTGCGAAAGCGCGACGGTGACATTGGATGCAGACGCCACGATCCAGGACCTCCTCGACCGGCTTTTCGATCGCTTCCCCAGACTCGCCGAAATGCCCAATTCCATCCTCGTCGCCGTCGGCGTCGAGTATCAACCCCGCGACCACGTGCTGCGGGATGGCGATGAAGTTTCCCTGTTCCCGCCCGTGCAGGGAGGATGAAGAACAGTGATCAGTCTTCAGAAATCAGAGACTTGAAACCTGATATCCGCCACCTGCCATCCGCCTTCGAACTCAACGCAAGCCGCCATCCCCAACCAACACCGCCACGGACAACTGACCACGGACGACGGACAATCAAATGCACCGCCACCTCACCATCTCCCCCGATCCCATCGACGAAGCCTCGCTCACCGCCGAGCGCAAAATGTCCGACGGCATGGGCGCGGCAATCTGCTTCTCAGGCGTGGTCCGTGGCAGCGAGGGCGCAGACGCCATCACCGCCATCGACTACGAGGCCTTTGACAAGATGGCGAGATATCAGTTCGGCCTGTTGTTCGACGAGGTCGAGAAGCGCTGGCCCATCGAATCCATCCGTCTCGTCCACCGCACCGGCGTGGTCAAGGTGAACGAATCTTCTCTCTGGGTCGAGGTGATCGCCCCGCATCGCGCTGAAGCCTTCGAAGCCTGCCAGTTCCTGATCGACGAGATGAAGAAGGTCGTCCCCATCTGGAAGCGGGCAATCCCCGAATGACACGATGCCTCGCAACCGCCTGATCATTTTCGTCAAAGCTCCACGTCCGGGACAGGTAAAGACCCGCTTGGCAAGTTCCATCGGAGCCGAAGCCGCCGCCGAGGCATACCAACTTCTCGCGGAGAGTCTTTTCCAGAATCTCGCCGAACTCACCGACGTCGAACTGCGCTTCACGCCAAGAGACGCGCACGACGAAATACGTCCCTGGCTGCGCGAAGACTGGACGCCGGCCCCGCAATGCCGGGGTGAACTGGGCAACCGTCTGCAGGACGCCTTTCGTTCCGCCTTTGCCGACGGCTGCAACAAAATTGCCATCATCGGTTCCGATTGTCCCGACGTGACCGCCGAGGACATCCGCGAGGCCTGGGCCAGACTCGACAGCCGCGACCTCGTTCTGGGCCCGGCGACAGATGGAGGCTACTGGCTGGTTGCCCTCAAGAAGCCCTGCGCGAGACTCTTCCAGAACATCAGTTGGAGCACGGACCGGGTCCTCGCCCAGACTATCGCCGCCGGGACCGAAGCCGGGCTCAAGATCGACTGCCTCCGCCGCCTGACCGACGTCGACACGCTCGACGAGTGGCGTGAATTCGTAAAGAATCGCCAGCCAGAATGACGGAGGGATCAGCAGACGAATTCCGGACAAATGCGGCCCGGGCCGGCGTGTTCGCGACCACCCGCTGGTCGCTCGTCCTCAACGCGACCGAGCCCGACGCAGCCGAGTCCGCCTCGGCGCTGGCCGCCCTGTGCGAATC
>JAYPEY010000025.1:0-31236 GCA_038126035.1 Verrucomicrobiales bacterium
TTTCCCGGAAAACCATCTCATTCGCAATGGGCCAGTTCACGGGGGCCCAATCAGAATGGTCGGAGGAGGAACGACTCCTTCTAATGCCTGATCCACATGACTTCGCCACTGACGTTCCTTGGATCTTCAAGCGTGTCTCATCCAACACAAACTTGTTGTTGCGGTCTGGCGCAGACTTGAGGCGCGCGCAATTGTCGGGCGCCGCCTTATCGGAAATCGATCTGAGCCAGACTGTTCTTTCTTGGGCGAACTTGGCAGGCGCCGATTTAAGCGGCGTCAATCTGACCGGCGCAGACCTCAGGAGATGCGACCTCACAGGCGCCAACCTTAAGGACTGCAATCTGTCCAACGCCGATCTGTGGCAATCAAACCTGACGGATGCAAATTGCGAAGGAAGCACGTTTACAAACGCTATCATCGAGAATGCGGTACTGCTGCGAACGGATCTGCGCAACGTCCGGGGCTTGAGTGACGAACAAATCAAGTCAGCGGAACAGTGGAATCAAGCGTTCTATTCTCCTGAAAGGGCGGAACGCCTCGGAATTCCAGACAGGCACAAAGAAAAAGCCAAGGATTGAACCCTGCGTCTCTGAAACTCTATCACCCAAGCGCCCCGACGGCCTCGATCGCAAAACTGACCACGGCATCCGGATACAGGCCGAGGACCAGCATGCCCGCGACGCAGGCGAAGAGGCTGAACGACAGCGGCCGCGAGATCTCGATGGGCGCGTCGTCGTTGTTTCCTTCGACGAAGAAGATCGTGCGGATGACGTTGAAGTAGTAGTAGACCGAGACGACCACGCCGAACACTGCGGCGGCGATCAGCCAGTAGTAGGCGGTGTTGGCCTCGGCGGCGTGGATGACCGATTTCAGCAGCATGAACTTGCCGAAGAAGCCCGCCATCGGCGGCAGGCCGGTCAGGGAAATCAAAGCCAGGGTCATGGCCAGGGCCAGGACCGGCGAGCGGCGATGCAGACCGGCCAGCGAACTGATGTCCTCGCCTTCGACCGTCTTTGCGACAATCGCGATCACCGCAAACGCCGCCAACGCGGTGAAGGTGTAGCCGCCGAGGTAGACCATGGTCGCTGATTGACCGGCGGCGCTGACGGCGGCGACGCCCATCATGAGGTAGCCACCATGCGCGATGCTGGAGTAACCCATCAGGCGCTTGAGGTTGCGCTGCGGGATGGCGCCGAGGTTGCCGTAGAGGATCGTGATTCCGGAGATCGCCGCCAGCAGCGTCGCCCAGTCCTGCGCAATCGAGGGGAAGGCGACGAACAGCAGCCGCAGCATCAGCACAAAGCCGGCGGCCTTGGAGCCGACCGCCAGGAAGGCAGAGGTCGGCGTGATGCCGCCCTGGTAGACATCCGGAGCCCAGAGCTGGAACGGGACTGAAGACACCTTGAAGCCGAGGCCCAGCAGGATGAAAAACACGCCCAACAGAAACAGCAGGCTGCCGCTGTGCGCCGCCGATTTCGCGGCCAGTCCCGCAAAGGTCAGATCGCCGGCGATGCCGAACACCAGCGCAATGCCGTAGACCATCACCGCCGAGGAAAGCGCCCCGATGATCAGGTATTTGACGCCCGCCTCCAGCGACCTCGCCTGGCTGCGTTGCGCGCTGACCAGGATGTAGAACGTCACCGTGATCAGCTCCAGTGAAACAAAGAGCATCGCCAGGTTGTTGGCCGACGCGGCGAACATCATTCCCGCCCCCGCAAACAGGGTCAGCGAATAATACTCCGCAATGCCGCTCTTGAGCTGGTCGCCGACCTCCACGGACATCACCAGGACCACGACCATGGCGAAGAGGGTGAGTCGCTTGAAAAACATCGCCATGCCGTCCAGGACATACATCCCGCCGAAGGCCTCGCCGCTGAGATCCAGGACAAAGCTCGCGCCGAGGATGCCGAGGACAACAACCGCCGCGTACAATCCCAGTTCGCGCTTTCTCTCCGTCGGCGTCCACAGGTCGAGCAGCATCACGCCCAGGCCGAGCGCGACAACCGCAATTTCCAGGATGGTCAAACCTGCATTCATTCGACGTCGTTCAAATCCGTTTCGCCGCCCTTCGCCGGGGCGTCCAGTTGCGCGACCTCGACGAGGCGCGTCTCAATCCCGTTGGCCGCATCGACGATCGCCTTGGCGCTGGGCTGGATCTTCGAGGTCAGCAGGCGCGGCGCGAAACCGAACACCAGCAGCGTGGCCAGCAGCAGCGCGAAGGGCGCGCGCTTGCGCCAGTCGGCCGCGTCGTTGAGCGAGACCTTGTTGTCGGCGTTCTCCTCGCCGTGGAGGATGTTGCGTATGGCGCGCAGCATGTAGACCGCGCCGATCACCAGGGCTCCCCAGACCGCCAGGGTGGTGACAAAGGGATAGGCCTTCCAGGCGCCGAAGAAGACCATCGCCTCACCGGCAAAATTCGCAAAGCCGGGCAGGCCGCAGCCGGCCATCATCGCCATGACCATCGCCGCGCCGATGAAGGGGAGCTGGTTCAGGTAGCCGCCCATCCTGTCCATGTCCAGGGTCCTGGTCTGGCCATAGAGGTAGCCGCTCAGGCCGAAGGTCAGGGCCGCCAACAAACCATGCGCGACCATCACCAGCACGGCGCCGGTGACGCCGATCAGGGTCAGGCTGGCGATGCCGAGGAACACGAAGCCCATGTGCGCGACGCTGGAGTTGCCGATCAGGAGGTTCAGGTCCTTCTGCTTCATCGCCACGAAGCCGCAGTAGAGGATGTTGCCGAGGCAGAGGAAGGCGAGAAGGGGCAGCCAGTTCTGCGCGCCCTCGGGGCACATCGGGACGGCGATGCGGATCAGCCCATAGAGACCGAACTTCTTGATCACGCCCGCGTGCATCATGGCCGTGGCGGTCGGGGCCGAGCCATAGCCCAGCGGCGCCCAGGTGTGGAAGGGCCACAAGGAAACCAGGATGCCGAAGCCGAACATCAGCAGCGGGAAGATCAGGTTCTGCTGGCCGAACGCGATCGGGTTGTCGCGGAAGATCTGCGCCAGCTCGACCATGTTGAAGGTCCTCGGCTCCGGCGCCTGCAGATACAGGGCGATCAGACCGGCCAGCGAGATCATCGAGCCGACAACCAGGTAAAGCGTGATCTTGAAGGTCGCGTAGTTCTTGTCCACGCCGCGCCCCCAGACGCCGATCATGATGAAGGTCGGCACGAGCGCAAATTCGTGGAAGAAGAAGAACATGAAGATGTCCATCGATGCGAAGGAGCCGAGGATGCCGCCGATCATCACCAGCAGCAGGATGTAGAACTCCTTCTGCCGGTCCCGGATTTCATCGAAGGAGACGCAGGTCGCCGCGAAGCCGACGATGGCGCCCATCAGGATCAGGCCGACATTCACGCCGTCCACGCCAAAGTGGAACCAGATGCCCAGGGCCTTCGCAAAGGGGATCTTCGATTCGAACTGGAATCCCGGCAGGCCGGTTTCGAATTTCACGAACAACGCGATGGCGAGCAGCGCCGTGGCGCCGGTCGCCAGCATCGCGACCTGCTGCGCGAGATCCTTCTCCCGGCGCGGCAGGAACAGCATTCCCAGCGCGGCGAGAAACGGAATCGCGATGATTAGCGTCAGGTTGTTCATCAATCAGTTCAGGCAATCAAAAACACGATCACCAGCGCGACGGCGCCAAGGATCGAAAATGCGGCGTAGGTCTGCAGGTTGCCGGTCTGCAACATGCGCACGACGCGGCCGACCAGTTCGGTCGTCCCATGAGAGCCGCGCACCAGCAGGCCGGCGATGATCCAGCGATCAAACCAGTTCGCCACGCTGGCGAAGGCGTCGTGGGCCGCGACAAAGACACGCTGGTAGATCTCATCGAAGAAGAAACGGCGACGCATCAATGTCGTGACAAAGCCCAATGCGCCGAGCTTCTCCGGCAGCGGATCGGTTTCGGCGTCCTTGTAGAGCAGACTCGCCATGTACCAGCCCAGCAGGGCGAGGCCGGTTCCCATCGCCGCCACGAACGGCGCGTGCTCCATCGGACCCACGATGTAGGAATACCAATGATCGTAATGCGCGTGCGCGCCGAAATGATCGGCAAAGATGGCGTCGATCCCCGCCCATCCGGCGAACACCGCGGGAAAAGCCAGAATCCAGAGCGGCTTGGTCATCACGCCGGGAGACTCCTTGGCGTGGCGGGCATGGTCTGTCCGCGCGCCTCCATGAAAGGCCACGCAGACCAACCGCGTCATGTAGAAGGGCGTCAGGAAGGCGACGATCAGGGCAATGACGAACAGGATGACGTTCCCGTGTCCGTTGATCCATGGCGCGGCGGCCGACAGGATCGAATCCTTGCTGTAGAACCCGCTGAAGGGCGGCAGGCCCATCAGGGCGGCTGTGCCCACGATGAACGTCCAATAGGTGGACGGCATCCGGTCCCGCAGACCGCCCATCCTCCAGATGTTCTGCTCGTGATGCGTGGCGCAGATGACCGAGCCCGCGCCGAGGAACAGCAGGGCCTTGAAGCCCGCGTGAGTGGTCAGGTGATACATGGCCGCCGTGGCGCCTTCGCCATGACCGTTGAGCCCGACCGCCATGACCATGTAGCCGAGCTGGGACAGCGTCGAATAGGCGAGGATGCGCTTGATGTCATCCTGCTGCACGGCCATCAGCGCCGCGAGCAGCGCGGTGAATCCGCCGATGGCCGCGATGTAGAGCAGCGCGCAGTCGTCGAAGATGAAGATCGTCCGGCAGAGCATGTAGACGCCGGCCGCGACCATGGTCGCCGCGTGGATCAGGGCGCTGACCGGCGTGGGGCCTTCCATCGCGTCCGGCAACCAGACGTGCAGCGGGAACTGCGCGGACTTGCCGACCGCGCCGCAGAAGATCAGCAACCCGGCCAGCGTCGCCAGCGGTAGACAGCCGAATTTGCCCATGCCTACCAGCTTGTTGCCGCCGTGGGCGATGTCGTCGGCGATCACGCTGAAACTCACTTCGCCAAAGGCGCTCCAGACCAACAGGATGCCCAGCAGGAATCCGAAGTCGCCGATGCGATTGGTGATGAAGGCCTTCTTTCCGGCGTCCGCGGCGGCCGGACGGCCAAACCAGAACCCGATCAGAAGGTAACTCGAAACGCCGACCAGCTCCCAGAAGATGAACATCTGGACGAAGTTCGTCGCGAGGACGATGCCCATCATCGAGAAGGTGAACAGGCTCAGGCAGGCGAAGTAGCGCGAGTAGCCCGGGTCGTCCTTCATGTAACCCCGCGAATAGATGTGGATCAGCATGCCCACGCCCGTCACGACCATCATCATCATCAGGGAAAGCGGATCGAGCAGGATGCCCAGACCGATGTTCAATGCGTCGCCCGGCGCGGAGCCGTTCACGCTGAGCCAGGTGATTTCGGAGGCTTTGGCGCCGCCCTGGTTCAATGCGGTCACCACGCTGTAGGCCGCGGTCAGGATGAAGGAGAGCGTGATCGCGCCGATCGACAATCCGGCGCTGGCCTGGCGATTGCCCCGTGTGAACAGGGCGATCGCGACCGCCGCGGCGAGCGGCAGCAGAAAGGCGATCCAGATTAGCGAATGCAGGTCCATCGATCGGTTCAAAGTTTCAGCGAATTCAGTTCGTTCACCTGCGCCGTCTTGTGGCGGCGGTAGAGCGCGACGATCAGGGCGAGGCCGACGGCGACCTCGGCGGCGGCGACGGTGATGATGAAGAACACCATGACCTGGCCGTTCAGGTTGTCGTTGAAGCGCGAGAGCGCCACCAACGCAATGTTGGCCGCATTGAGCATCAGCTCCAGCGACATGTAGACGATCAGGAGATTGCGACGCACCAACACGCCCGCCATGCCGATGCAGAACAACAGCATGCTGACCAACAGATAGGCTTCGACTCCGATGTCCATCGCTTCGTCTATTGCAGTTTCTTCTTGCTGAGCAGAATCACGCCGACCATCGCCACGAGCAGCAGGACGGACAGGATTTCAAACGGCAGCACGTAATCGGTGAAAAGCAGCTTCCCGAGCGGGATGGTCTCGCCCTGCAGGGCCGACTCGCCCCCGCCGGCGGCGCCGAGGTCGGATCTGGACAGGGCCAGGACCAGCAGTCCCAGGGTTGCGCCCGAGGAGCCGATTCCGGCGACGGCCGCAAAGGAGTTGATCCGGCGGCCCTTCTCCACGTCCATGTCCAACAGCATGATGATGAAGAGGAACACCACGATCACGGCGCCCGCGTAGACAAGGATCTGGATCGCCGCGAGAAAGTAGGCTCCCAGCAGCACGAACAGGCCGCCCACGCAGATCATCAGCGGCACGAGGAACATGGCGCTGTTGACCGGGTTCTTGCCCGCCACGACCAAGACGCCGAACACGACGATCAGCAGCGAGAACAGGATGAAAAGAAGATCGTGCATGGTGTGCTCAGTGTCCGTGCGCGGCCTGCGCCTCGGCCTCCTCCTTCTTCTTGCGCCATTTCTGGATGCGGTCGTTGCGGGTCCCGCCCAGTTCCAAGAGCTTGTCGATGCCGTAGATCATCTCGCCGCGGCTTTCGCCGGTCAGCGAGTAATCCTGCTGCAGGAAGATGGCCTCCTCGGGGCAGACCTCCTGGCAGAAACCGCAGAAGATGCAGCGTAGCATGTTGATCTCGAATTCCCGCGGCCGCTTCTCGACATTGCCGACCTCGGGGTTCGCCTCCGGGCCGGGCGGCGTGATGCGGATCGCCTTGGGCGGACAGACAAATTCGCAGAGCTGGCAGGACACGCACTTGGTCCGGTCGTCCTGGTCCTTCACCAGGTAGGGCGCGCCGCGGTAGCCTTCGGGGACGGTCCACTTCTGCTCCGGATACTGGCAGGTCACCGCCCCCTTCCCCTTGCCAAAGGGACTTCCCGGACGCTCGATGATCCGGAGCGTCGCCAACAGATGCTTCAACGTCACCAGGAACCCGCCCCACAGCGCCGGAATGTGGGTCCGTTCGAACCAGCTCAGTTTGTTGCGATCGACAATCATGGCTCGTCTCGTGGGTTCAGGCGGTCGCAAACAGCCAACAGGCCGTCGCCAGAATGTTCGCCAGGGCCAGCGGCAGGAAATGCCGCCAGCCGAGGTCCATCAGTTGGTCGTAACGAAAACGCGGGAGCATCCAGCGCACCCAGATCATCACCAGCATGAAGAAGGCGATCTTGCCGATGAAGACGCCGATGTGCATCACGCCGCTCAGGAGACTGTGCGCCGGGATGTTCAGTCCGGCGATGGGCAATGTCCAGCCGCCGAAGAACACCGTCACGATCAGGGCCGAGCCGGCGATCATGGCCGCGTATTCCCCGAGGAAGAACAGCGCGAAGCGCATGGAGCTGTATTCCGAGTGGTAGCCGGCGACCAGTTCCGTCTCGCATTCCGGCATGTCGAAGGGATGGCGGTTCGTCTCGGCGAACACCGCGACCAGGAAGATGATGAAGGACAGGAAGGTCATCGGCGATTTGAAGGCCATCCAGTGATGGAAGCCGTCGGCCTGGAAGGCGATGATCTCGCTCAGGTTCAGGCTGCCCACGAACATGAACACCGGGATCACCGCCATGCCCATCGCGATTTCGTAGGAGATCATCTGCGCGCTGGAGCGGATGCCGCCGAGGAAGGGGTATTTCGAATTCGAGGCGTAACCCGCCAGCACGATGCCGTAGACGCTCAGCGACACGATGCCGAAGGTGTAGAGGACGCCGACATTCAGGTCCGCGATCACCATCTTCTCGGATCCGCCGAGGGTGGAGCCGAAGGGGATGACCGCGAAGGTCAGGAAGGCGGGGACCATCGCGATGGCCGGCGCCAGGGTGAAGTAGATCTTGTGCACGTGCGCCGGCGTGAAGTCCTCCTTCAGAAAGGACTTCAACCCGTCCGCCAGCGGCTGCAGCAGGCCGAAGGGCCCCACGCGGTTCGGCCCCACGCGATCCTGGATCAGCGCCGACACCCGCCGCTCCGCCATGACCGAGTAGGCGATCATCGGCAGCAACACCGCCATCACGCCGACGACCTTGATCGCCGCAACGA
Organism: Verrucomicrobiales bacterium; assembly: GCA_038126035.1. Lineage (GTDB taxonomy): Bacteria > Verrucomicrobiota > Verrucomicrobiia > Limisphaerales > JAYPEY01 > JAYPEY01. Next base: position 7,999 of record JAYPEY010000025.1, read on the forward strand.
TCGTCATCTGCCACGCGGGGCTGAGTTGGTTGAAGAATTCCACGGTTCCGTTGTCAAAAATCCACCGTGACGCCCTGGTCGCCGAGCGACGCCCATTCGAGTCCGGCCTTCCTGAACGCCTTCACATCCTGCGCCATCTGGTTGAACAGGCCCTCAATGCTGACGAAGCCGTTCTGGCCGGTGACGTTGCGAACCAGCTCGTGGAGAAACTCCCATTCGGGCCGCGCGTCGCCCGGAGCCTCCACCGCGCGCATGAACTTCTGCACGCGCCCCTTCACATTGGTGAAGGTCCCGCGCTTCTCGGCGTGCGCGCAGCCGGGAAGCAGGTAGCTCGCGCTGTGCGTCGTGACGCTCGGCAGCACGTCGCTCACGATCAATGCGCCCAGCTTGCTCAACAGCTCCGGACCGATGCCGCACTTGGTGACGTCCTCGCCCACCACGAACAGGGTCCGGATCTCGCCGGCGTCGATGGCCTTCGCGATCTTCTTCAAACGCGAACCCGGATTCCTGCCGCAGACGCCGATCAACTTTGCGCCGAGCGTGTTCGGGTTCTTGTCCTCGTTGACGAGCAGCGAGTCTCCCTCGCCCTCGCGCGGGACGGTGTCGATGACCGCGTCGAGCTTGTCGGCCAGCTGCTTGAGCAGGTAAAGCTCCTCGTTGGTCTGCCGCGCCGAGGCGATGATTGCGACGGAGCCGGTCTCGACATTGGACAGCGTCTTGGAGACGGCCTCGATCGCCGATTCCCAGGTCGTGGCCTCGCCGTCGCTCCTGACCTCGCGCAAACGATCCTCGCGGCCGATCCACCTGTAGTTCAGGCGGCCGGCGTCGCACATCCAGCAGGCGTTGACGGCGCCGTTCTCGCGCGGCTCGTAGCGGTAGATCTTCTCCTCGCGCGAGCCCATCACGATGTTGCAGCCCGTGCCGCAGCTGTTGCAGAGACTCTTGGTCTCCTTCATGAACCAGGCCCGCATCTGAAAGCGGAAATCCTTCGAGGTCAGCGCGCCGACCGGGCAGAGGTCCACGGTGTTCAACGTGTAGTTGTTGTCGAACTTGGAACCGGGGTAGGCGGAAATGGTGTTGTAGCTGCCGCGCTCCGTGATGCCGAGCGCGTCGTCGCCCGCGATGTCGCGCGAGAAGCGGATGCAGCGCGTGCAGAGGATGCAACGCTCGTCGTCCAGCATGATGCGCGGACCGAGGTCCACCTGCTTGGGCTTGTGGACCTTGGTCTCGACGAACCGGCTCTCGGATTGCCCGTGCTGGACGGAGTATTCCTGAAGCTTGCACTCGCCGGCCTGGTCGCAGATCGGGCAGTCCAGCGGGTGGTTGATCAGCAACGATTCCAGGACCGCCTCGCGCATCTGCTTCGTGGCGTCGGAATTGGGATAAATCTCCATGCCCGGCGCGATCGGTGTGGCGCAGGCGATCGCGCCGCGCGGCGTGGCCGGCTCGTAGGGCAGCGTCATCTTGCGGACCTGCGGGGAGCCGTCCTCATCCAGAATCGGCTGGCGATCCGGCCCGATCGCGGGCATGCCGAACTCGACCAGGCACATGCGGCAGTTGCCGGCCGTCGGAAGTTTCTTGTGATAGCAGTAGTGCGGCACATCCACGCCCGCATGCTCGCAGGCCTGCAGCATCGTGGTCGGAACCGGATTCCCCTGCCAGTCCGGCATGGTCTTCGGCACCTCGACCTCGCGACCGTCGATCGTGACCTTCACCATCTCGACCGCCGGCTCCGCCTTCGGCTCCTTCGCCTCGGGCTTCGCGTCAGCTTTGGTTGTGGGTTTGGCTGCCATTACTTTGCTCCCGCCTCCGCTTCCTGCGCGCGCCTGGCTTCATCCGCCGCGCCGCGGGCTTCAAACTCATCCTTGAACTTCCGCACGAAGCTCAACACGGGCCACGAGGCCGCCTCGCCAAAGGCGCAGACCGTGCGGCCTTGGATGTTGTGCGCGATGTGGATCAGATAATCCGCGTCTTCCTTGCGGCCGCCGCCATGCGTGAGGCGGTTCAAGGCCTTGGACATCCAGAGCGAACCTTCCCGGCAGGGCGTGCATTGGCCGCAGCTTTCGTGGGCGTAGAAATCAGAGAGGTTCGACAGGGCCTCGACGATGTCGGTCGAGTCGTCCATCACGATGATCGCGCTGGAGCCGGACATCGTGCCCGCCGCCATCAGCGAATCAAAATCATAGGGCAGGTCGAGCAGATCGACCTCCTCGGTGACGTCGTTGCCCTCGGCGTCCTTGCGCTTCATCGGGAACGTCTCGCCGGCCTTCAGGATCTTGGACGAGGAGCCGCCCGGAATGACCGCCTGCAGCGTGCGGCCTTCCCGCAGGCCGCCGCCGAAATTCTCGTGGAAAATCAGTTCGCCCAAGGTCGCCTTGCCGACCTCGATCTCGTAGTAGCCGGGGCGCTTGACCTGGCCGCTGAGGCTGACGATGCGGGTGCCGGTGTTGCGCGGCGTGCCCAGGGTCGCGTATTCGGCCGCGCCCATGTCCATGATGTGCCTCACGGCGCAGAGGGTTTCGACGTTGTTTACGATGGTCGGGCACATGTAGAGCCCCAGGGCCGCAGGGAAGTAGGGCGGCTTGATGCGCGGGTAGGGACGTTTGCCCTCAAGCGATTCGATCAGGCCGGTCTCCTCGCCGCAGATGTAGGCGCCCGCGCCGCGATGGACGTGGATGTCCAGGTCGAAACCGCTCTTGAGGATGTCTTTTCCGAGGAAACCCTTGGCGCGGGCCTCGTCGAGCGCGTTGTTCAGGATCTTCGCGCCCTCGGTGAACTCGCCGCGGATGTAGATGTAGGCGAGATGCACGTCGTTCGCGAAGCAGGAGATGATCATCCCCTCGATCAACTGGTGCGGATCCTTGTGGATGATCTGCCGGTCCTTGAAGGTGCCGGGCTCCGATTCGTCCGCGTTGCAGATGAGGTAGATCGGCTTGCCGCTGCGGCGATCGACGAAGGACCATTTGACGCCGCAGGGGAAACCCGCGCCGCCTCGGCCCCGCAGGCCCGAGGCCTTGACTTCCTCACGGATCTGTTCCTGCGCCGACTGCGTGGCATCGCCGACCTTCTTTGGCTTGAGTTTCAACGCCCGCTTGAGCGTGGAATAGCCGCCATGCTTCTGATAGCACGAGATATCATTCGAGTATCCCGGCTCGTCGGCATGCTTCAAAATGAGGCGGTATTCCTGCGGCATAACAGCGGCTTGACTATCTTTTCAAAGTGGCTACCTTCCCTCTTCCCATTGCCCGATGGTGTAACGGTAGCACAGCAGATTCTGGTTCTGTTTGTCTGGGTTCAAATCCTAGTCGGGCAACCACTTCCCTCTTCTTTCCAACCACGAAGGAACACCAGTTCACACGAATGGATTGGGCATTGGGAAGACCCACGCCCATTCTGAATTCGTGTCCATTCGTGTTCATTTTAACGCGTCGTAGCTTTGCGAAGGCGGTTGGTGGTTGAGGATCACTCGCAGCTTTTCAGGATCTTGTCGGCGGCCTCGTCGGTGACCGCGTCGTAAAAGTCGTCGTTGCACATCATGACAGGCGCCGTGCCGCAGCTGGCGAGACATTCCGCGAACTCCACCGTGAATCTCCCGTCCGGCGTGGTCTGCTGGCCGTGGCCTTTGGGATCGAGCCCCAGCTTGGAACAGAGATTCGCGTGCAGCTTGTGCGATCCGCCCAGGGCGCAGCTCAGGGTGCGGCAGACTTTCAGGTGAAAGCGGCCGACCGGCTTGTCGTTGAGCATCGGATAGAAGGTGACGACCTCGTAGACATTGATCGGCTGCAGCTCCAGCTTCTTCGCCGTCCATTCGATCGCCTCCTTCGAGATCCAGCCGAACTCGGACTGGATCGCATGCAGGACCATCAGGACCGCGCTGCGCTTCTGGGGGTAATGCGTGACCAGTTCATCGACCTCCTTCTCCAGTTTCGCGTTCATGGAGAAGCTGGTCATCTCGTGAACCTCGGGGTGGTCGGCGGGCGCCGCCTTTTCGGAAACGCGGATGCTGCTCTTCTTCGGCGCCGCCTTCGCCTTGGCGGGCGCCTTCTTCGTCGGAGCCTTCTTCTTTGCGGCGCTCATCGGTCGCATTCCCCCATGACGAAGTCCAGCGAACCCAGGATGGCCACCACGTCGCTGACCATATGGCCGGGCAGCAGGTGTTGCAGGATGCCGAGGTTCACAAACGAAGGGGCGCGGATCTTGAGCCGGTGGGGCGTTCCGCCGCCCTTGCTGTTGATGTAAAATCCGAGTTCGCCCTTGGGGTTCTCCGCGCCGAAGTAGATCTCTCCGGGGGGAACATTGGTCCCCTGCGTCACCAGCATGAACTGATGAATCAGCTCCTCCATGCTGGTCAGGACCTTCTCCTTCCTGGGCAGGACGAACTTGCCGTCGTCCACATTGACCGCGCCGCCCGGCAGTTGCCGGATGCACTGCTCCAGCAGATTGGCGCTCTGCCGCATTTCCTCGATGCGGACCAGGTAACGGTCGAAACAATCGCCCTTCGATCCGACGGGAACCTCGAAATCGAGCTCATCGTAGACCAGGTAGGGATGCGCCTTGCGCATGTCAAACTCCACGCCGCTGCCGCGCAGGTTCGGCCCGGTCATGCCGAAATCGATCGCCTCCCCGGCCGAGTAGACTCCGATGTCCTTGGTGCGGTCCTGGAAGATCGGATTTCGGCTCAGCAGTTTCTCGGTCTCGTCGATGTTGACGCGGACCCCGTCGATGAACTGCTTCAGCTTGGCGATCCAGCCCTCGGGCAGGTCGCGCGATACGCCGCCGATGCGCGTGTAGGTCGTGGTGAACCGGGCGCCGGTCAACTCCTCGATCAGATTGTAGATGTATTCCCGCTGGGTGAAGGTGTGCAGGAAGACGGTCACCGCGCCCACGTCCATGGCAAAGGCGCCCAGGCCCAGCAAATGCGCGGAAATGCGCGCCAATTCGCAGCAGATCACGCGTATGTATTGGCAGCGGGGCGGCAAGGCCCGGTCAATTCCGGCCAGCTTCTCGACGGCCAGGGCGTAGGCCACGTTGTTGGCCAGGGGCGCCAGATAGTCCAGTCGATCCGTATAGGGGATGAACTGGGTGTAGGTCATGTTCTCGGCGATTTTCTCATCGCCGCGATGCAGGTAACCGACGTCCGGGATCGCCTTGACGATCTCCTCGCCGTCCAGCTCCAGCACGATGCGCAGGACGCCGTGGGTGGCGGGGTGGGAAGGTCCCATGTTGAGGACCATCTTCTCGCCGTGCATGTCGTCCGGCTCATCAAGGCCCGCCGCGGCGCCCGCGGCGCTGGCTGCGGTGTCCTTGATCTCTATTTCCCTGACCGAACTCATTGCCCTAGGAATTCATTCAAATGTCTTGGCCCGCGGTTCGCGATCTTCCGAACCGCATGCGCCCGGGCTGGTGACAAAGGGCCCGCCTTCCAGGGGCGCCGGATTCGAGAACGCCACATCCGGCATGTCCGTGGCCTTGCCCGCCAGGGGAAAATCCTTGCGCAACGGATAGTGCGGATAGCCCTCCCACATCAGGATGCGACGCAGATCCGGATGCCCCGCAAAGCGGATGCCCATCATGTCGTAGACCTCGCGCTCGTGCCAATCCGCCGTCCGCCAGACTCCCGCCACCGAGGGAGCCTCGCCGACTTCCTCCGATAGCGACGCCTTCAACCGCAGATGGCAGCCGTGCCCGTAGCCATACAACTCGTAAACCAGCTCAAATCGGGGATCGTCGCCGTAGTTGTCCACGCTGCTCAAATCGACCAGATAGTCGAAGCCCAGCTCGTTCTTCGCGAATCCGCAGACCTCGGCGATCTTTTGCGCGTCCGCGACAGTCGCCGTGATCTCGCCGCGAAACTCCGCCGGTTCGGAGATCAACTTCCCGAACTTCTCGCGAAGGGCATTGGCTTTGTCAGCGGCGGTCATGGGTGAATTCGGGCAGGAATCGCGCTCAATCGGCCTCCGGCTTGGAGAACACGTTCTCCTTGGCGACCTTGCCCTGCATCTTGATCAGGGCGTCGAGCAGGGCTTCGGGGCGCGGCGGACAACCGCCGATGTAGACGTCCACAGGCAGGATGTTGTCCACGCCCTGCAACACGGCGTAGCTGCGATACATGCCGCCGGTCGAGGCGCAGGCGCCCATGGCGATGACCCACTTGGGGTCGGGCATCTGGTCGTAAATGCGCTTCACGGCCAGGGCCATCTTGTAGGTGACCGTGCCGGCCACGATCATCAGATCCGACTGCCGCGGCGAAAACCGCATCACTTCCGAGCCAAACCGGGAAATATCGAAACGGCTCGCCCCGGCGGCCATCAATTCGATCGCGCAACACGCCAATCCCATCGGCATCGGCCAGAGGGAATTCTTCCGAAACCAGTTCAAGGCAGCATCCACGGTGGTGAGTGTCACATCACCTTCAACCTTCGTGTTGTAGCCTATTTCTTGCGTGGTTTGCATGCCGGAATGCCCATGAAACGACAATTGTGGCGAAGCTATCACGGGCCTTTTCCAAGACAAGACGATTTTGTGAATTTTTTCACAAACTCGGATGAAGGGCGCCCTTCGCGGCTTGACTCCGGGTCGTCCGGTTTCATTATCTGCGACCGTCCGCCGCAGGTATCAGTCGTTCTTAGGGAAACAACATGGCCTCCAAATCACCGAGGAAACCGGCCAAGGCAAAAGCGCCTGGGAAGAAACGCGCCGCTGCAACGAAGGGCCCGGCCAGACGGCCGGCGGGCGGCGAACCGGCCGCCAAGCAAGCGCCGTCGCCCAAGGAAGTCAAAATCGCCCTCCAGAACGCCCTCAAGGAGCTCGTCGCCCTGTCCCGCGAACAGGGCTGTCTCACCTACGACGACCTGCACGAGGCGTTGCCGCAGGGTGTCGTCACGCCCGAGCAGATCGACGACATCCAGACCAAGCTCCGCAACCTCGGCGTTGAAATTGTCGAGCAGGCCGAGGTCGAACGGGACAAACCCGCCAACGAGGAGGCCCCGGAACGTTCCTCGACCGCCGATCCGTTGGACGATCCGGTGCGCATGTACCTGAAGCAGATGGGCCAGGTTCCGCTCCTGACCCGCGACGAGGAGGTCGCGATTTCCAAGCGCATCGAGACCGCCGAGCACGCCTGCAAGGATTTGATCCACCGCTTCGGCTACATCGCCAAGGAGCATCTTGCGCTCGCCGAGAAGCTCATCTGCGAGCCGCCGAAGGAGCGTTTCGACCGCGTCATCATTGAATCCAAGGTTGAAATCCGGGAGAAGCACACCAAGGCGCTGCGCCGGCTCACCCGGACCCTTCGCGATCTCGACGCCGAGGCCGACCGGCTCTACGCCAAGTGGAGCCATCTTCCCAAAGGCGCGGCCCAAACACGCGTCGCCAACCAGATGGAGAAACTGCAGCTCCAGTTGGAGAGGAACTTCGGGAAGTTCGGCTACAAGCAGCGCGTCATCGAGGACATGGGTCATGTGGCGGAGAACATCTACGATCGCTTCAAGGAGGGCCTCTACGTCATCGGCGAACTGAAGAAGTCGCGCCCCGCGAAGGAGCAGAAAAACATGCTCGAGGGCGAACTGGCCAAGCTGCACGCGCTGGAGGAATTCGTGCGCATGCCCTGCCAGCAGTTCATGGACGCCTACGATGAACTGCTCGAACGCAGCGAGGAGGCCCACGCGGCCAAGGCCGAGATGGTCGAGGCCAACCTCCGCCTCGTGATCTCCGTCGCCAAACGCTACACCAACCGCGGTCTCTCATTTCTCGACCTGATCCAGGAGGGCAACATGGGCCTCATGAAGGCGGTCGAGAAGTTCGAATACCAGCGCGGCTACAAGTTCTCCACCTATGCCACCTGGTGGATCCGCCAGGCGATCACCCGCTCCATCGCCGACCAGGCCCGCACCATCCGCATCCCCGTCCACATGATCGAGACGATCAACAAGCTGATGCGGCTGCAGAAACAATTGTTCCAGGAATACGGCCGCGAGCCGACGCCCGATGAGATCGCCGGGGAGATGGAGCTGCCCGTCGAACGCATCCGCGCCATGCTCAAGATGTCGCAGCAACCCGTGTCGCTGCAGTCGCCCGTGGGCGAGAGCGACGACTCGAACATCGGCGACTTCATCGAGGACAAGGCCGCCCAGAATCCGCTCGACCTCGCCAGCTTCAACCTGCTCAAGGAGCGGCTGGGCGACATCATGTCCGGCCTGACCGAGCGCGAGCAGAACGTGCTGGCCCTGCGCTTCGGCCTGGGCGACGGCTACGCCCGGACCTTGGAGGAGGTCGGCAAGCAGTTCAAGGTCACCCGCGAACGCATTCGCCAGATCGAGGCCAAGGCCCTGCGCAAGATGCGCCATCCCACCCGCATCCGCCAGCTGCAGGGCTTCCTCGAGTTCGACAAACCGCGGGAGCTGTGAGGCGCCGGCAGGCAACAGGGTGGGGCGAAGCTCCCGCTGTTTGCAGCAATCGCCGCTCATGCCCGCACCCGAAAGCGGCAGTCCGTTTCTTGACGCGGGACAATTCTCGTTCTTAATGACGCCCTCAAGTCGTCGTGAACAGGAATTCGCAAACACCCAACGCCGGAGCGCCGAGCATTGCTCGGCCGGGGCGCCGGTTTGAGCTGGCCGGGCCAGGCAATGCCCGGCGCTCCGCGGCGAAAAGTCTTTGGAAATGGATCGGGCGCCGTTCCCAATCGAAAGCGCATCTTCGAAACACCGAGAACCACAGAGAAGAAACCGAACAGAACTCCGTGGTCCTCGGTGTTCTCCGTGCCCTCTGTGTTGAATCGCCGCGTCAGAACTTTCCCAAGCGCCTTGGATTGTCGCTGCTCCTCACCGCGGCATCCCTCCTCGCCACCGGCTGCAGCAGCGTTCTGGAAACCGGCCTCTACGCGGTCTCGCGGGTCAAGTCGCCGGTCACCTATGATCTCCGCCACGTCGAACTGAACAAACCCATCACCGAGGAGACGCGCGCGGAGTTGGACAAGATCCGCGCCGACCTGCCGGCCGCGACCGTCACGACCAACATCATCGGCAAGACGGACCGCCTGGACGATCTCCGCGATCTGGCGAATCAGGACGCGATCGTCGTCTTCTGTTTTTCGGGCGGCGGCTCGCGCGCGTCGCGCATGGCCATGCACGCCATGGCGGAACTGGAGGCCCGCTACAACGAACGCTTCGGCGAGTCGGCGCAACCGCTGATGGACAGCGTGGATGTCTATTCCTCCGTCAGCGGAGGCTCCATCTATGCCAGCCTCATCGCGGCCGGTTTCCATGCCAGGGGCGCGACCAATGAGGTCGCCGAACGACGCTCCGGGCTGCAGGCGTTGACGCGGAACCAGCGCGCCGACCACATCACCCGCAATCTTGGCGCCGCCTCGGCCCTGTTCTATCTGAACCCCGCGCACGCCGGCATCGTGCCGGCGCTGCTGGCGACAACCGAGTGGGACACGCTCAACCTTTTCGCGCGCACGCATTCCTATCTCCAGAACAACCGCTTCCTCTTCACGCCGCCGCGCAAGTTGATGACCCTGGCCGATCTCCATCCCCGCCCGCGCTACATGTTCAACGCGACCTGCATGGAGACAAAGCTGCCCTTTGTCTTCACGCAGTCGGCCATCCACACCGAGAGCGAGCGCAACCCGCTCACCGGCGTCTCCTACAATCCGGCGCGGGACTGGTTTCTCCAACGCGACCTGGCCTACTCCCACGAACTGCTGCACAACCCGCTCGTCCACGCGACCACGCTGGAGGACATCGGCAGCTCTCCCGGAGCCTTCCCCCTGAGCTACGCGGTCATGGCCAGCGCCGCCTTCCCCTTCGTCTTCAACCCGCTGCACCTCAAAAAGCACAACTCAATCAATGGCGGACGCAAGGAATCGCACATCCGCCTCGTCGATGGCGGGATCTACGACAACACCGGCATCGTCACCGCTCTGGAGCTGTTCAGCCACCTCGAGCTCCACCACCCCAGGGCCAACCGCCGACTCGTCCTCGTCGCCATCAACGCCGACAACGAGATCGGCAGCTACGACGAGGATTCGCTCGCCAAGATCGGCTACTTCGAGGTCGACATCCCCCTGCGCGGCGCCTACGAGGCCGTGCGCAGCCTGAACCAGGTCTATTATCACCAGACCCAGCTCTTCCGCGCCGCCATCCAGAATCGCGTGGACCAGTTGAATCGCGAGCGCGAGCGGATCGAGTTCTTCGAGATCAACATCGAGGACGTGCGTGACGAGACGCTCCGGGAGCGGATCCAGGAGGTGAAGACCGCGCTCATCATTCCGCAGAAACACGATGAGTATGTCCGCGACGCGGTCGGCGACATCCTCCAATCCTGGCACATCGGTCGCCGCGCCGAGCTGGGCGAGGCGATTGTGGAGGCAATCGGGGAGGCGGGCGTAAAGAAGTGAAGACTGGTGGTCCGTTTTGGGAACTACGGAATACGCGGAATACACTGAAGAGCCGGCATGAGCGACGACTCCAATGTCCGCTTGGATTATGACCAAGGCCTCGTGTTGCGTGAATGCGTGGCGTCGGGGGAACCGTTGGATGAAGTTTATGTTCCATCCACAAGATGCGGATGCGCTTTGGAGGAAATCGCTGAATCCCCCCTAGGCAACTGGATCGTGGGTCGAAGGTGTTCAGGACAAGGGGAGTGGGGATACGATATCATTACCGGCTCCCCCCTTCGGCGAGTAGCCGGGATCGAAGAGCGACCGGGATACATGCTTGACCTTCCTGTATTCGCAGATGACGAGAGCTACCTGGTCGGTGCCTACGGAGAGCGCTGGCTCGGCGGATGGTGGGCGCACCCGGAGGACGACCACTATGAAACGCCATCGCGCGGAGGGCGGCATGATTTCGGATGGATATTTCGTCACTCATTGCCGTCGCATAACGTGGAGTGGATGCACTTGGTGATGGACATTCCCAAAGGTTGGTTTCCCGACGATCCTGAGGACTACATTTGGGCGGGCGCACGATGCATACGACCATTCGCAAGCGGTGTTAGACTCGAACTGCCTGGCGGAACAGAATTCACAATAAGCAATTGGAGCAAAGAAGTGGTAGTTCCGACCCCAAATCCCAACCGAGACAGGTTGCGTTGAGAGCCCACTGCGGGTGAAATTCAGCCTCTCTTGCCCGGATACCCAGCTACCACGCCGATCCCTCGTTATGACGAAACCAAGCGTGTAGCCTGATTCGGTCATTCGGGATTCGTCATTCCTTCGTCATTGCCAGCGCACCTACTCCCCCAACTCGACATTCCAGTAGGCGATGTCGAGGAAGTGTTTCCAGCTGTCGTGGTATTCACGGCCGAGGTTGAACTGCACGAAGGGACGCCACCGGGGCTTCTTGGGCTTCCGGATCAGATGCATGCCCGCCTCGGAGGGCGTGCGGTTCGCCTTGCGCGTGTTGCAGCGGATGCAGGAGCACACGATGTTCTCCCAGGTCGTCGGGCCGCCGCGGTCGCGGGGAATGACGTGGTCGAGATTCAGGTCGCGGCGCTCGAAGACCCTGCCGCAATACTGACAGGTGTTCTTGTCGCGCTCGAAGATGTTGTGCCGCGTGAACTTGACCTCCTTGCGCGGCAGCTTGTCGAACACCGCCAGCACGATCACCCGCGGGACGCGCAGCCGAAAGGAGATGCCGCCGACCGAATCCTCATGCGGCTCCTCCTCGGAGAAATAGCGCCACTCGTCGAAACTGAAGGTCTGGAAGGCGCCGTCGTCGTCGCCGAGGACAACCTGGGCGTGGCCTTGAAAGAGGAGAGCGAGAGCCCGGCGGACAGTTGTGACGTGCACCGCCTGCCAAAGGCGATTCAACACCAGCACCTGTTTGTTGAGGCATCCGGTCATTTTTCGGAAGGGTCCGAAACAATTGGCGGGGACCGTAACAATCGCCCATGCCCCTGTCAACGGACGCCAAATGGATGTCACCGGATTGCTACAACAGCGAAGCCGTGAAGCTCCAAATCTCAAAAGAGATCGCCGGGGAATCTCACAACGGTTCCACGAGAACCTCAAAGCTGATGCGTGATGTTTGGAACTTGGAGCCTGGGATTTCGTTCCCGAGACGCGCAGCCCCCCCATGACTCTACTGTGTCGCCTCCTCCGGCAACGGCATCTTGTCGCCCTGGCGGATGTATTCCCAGAACGCGTTGATCTGTTTCTTCGCGTCGCCGTCGTAGAAGTCAAACAACGGACTCTGCCCACCCGCGAAGTAGACGGGCATCTTCGTCCCCGGATCGACGCGGAGGGGATTCATCAGCCAACGCTGGAAGAACGACTTCTGCAGCCGGGCGCCGGTCTGCCCGAAGTTGATGCCCGCCGATTCGAAGACCTGCTGGGCGCCGAACTCCTTGACCGCGTGGCAGGCGATGCAGGAGAAGCCGCCCTCCGTGCCGACCATCTTCCGACCGGCCGCCGCCATCTCGCCGTCGACATCGGATTCCTTCGGCGTGATCGGACCCAAACCATGACGCGCAGCCATGCCGTGGGCGAGGCCCTGCGCGCGCTTCGCGAAGGCCGGCATCCGGGCGGGCATCCAGTAACGCGGCTTGTCGTCGATGCGGCCGGCAATGAAGGCCTCGCTCCATTCGGGCTTCAACTTCCCGCCCAGCGGATCCAATTTCGGAAAGCCGTCGAATTGTCCGTGACACTTCGCGCAACCGACCTGCCGGATCTGACGCTCGGCAAACTCCGCCGGGACATGGCGCGAAAGGGAGGCCGTCCCCGACGAAATGAAACTCCGCAACGCGGCGCGATCCTCCGCGGCGAGGCTGAAATCCACCGCCCCAGAGCCCGGTTTGAAGGAGTCAGCCAGACAGCCGGCCGTGAGAGTCCTCAGCTTGACGGACGCCGCGCCGCTCGTTTCTCCGGGACCGGCATGGCAGTTCAGACAACCGGCCGTTGCCACAATCTCGCGGCCGCGCCCCACATCGCCTCCCGCCAAATCCCGCGCCGGAGCGGGCGCCGCCTCCGATCGCAGAAACGCCGCGAGGCCCGCGGCTTCCTGGTCGCTCAACCTGAAGTCCGGCATCCGAATCCAGGCGTAGTGTTTTTCCGGCTTCCGCAGGAAAGCGGCCAAGGAGCCACCAGCAAACTTCTGGTTCACGAAATTCAGCGAGATCTTCTCGTCGTTCGCTGCATGCGTCCCCGGCTTCTGATGGCAGGCCTCGCAGTGCAGCGTGGCAAACAGGGTCGATCCCTCGTCGGCGGAACCTGCTGGCGCAGATGCGCTCCCCGGCGCCGTCAAGGTCGCCAGATAGGCCGCCGCCGCCGCCGCATCCTTCGCCGCATCCGGCCCGTGAAGCGTCTTCGGCATGCGGACAACTGACGCGTGGCGAAACTCCCCGGGATTCAGGATCCACCGCCGCATCCAATCCGCATTGCGTCGCGAGCCGATGCCCTCAAAGGCCGGCGCGTCCATCGCCAGTTCCAGCATCCCGGCCTTCGGCGCGGAATCCGTGTGGCACTTCTGGCAGCGTCGCTCGACAAACAACTCGCGTCCCCTGCGCAGCGTCGCCGCGCGTTCCAACGCCCCGCTGGACGCGTGCGACAGGGCGCGGGCGGGAACGGGTTCAAAATCGAAATCCGGTGACGACCACTCAAGCCTGATGAAGGCGTCGCCGCTCTTCGGGCTCGTGTAGCTGACCCGGAGTTTGTTGTAGCCCTTGCCCAGGCGGATGCGCTTGCTTGGCTCGGAAGCCTGGCCCGCCGCGCCGGCCCCTTCCAACGCAACCGCCTCGTTGATCTCAACCTTGAACGGCCCGTTCGCCTCGACCCGAAAGGTGTAGCGATCCCGGAGATCGACCGAGATGAAGCCTTCCCAGACGCATTGAAACGGCCCCGGTCTGAGAAACGCCGACGCGGCCTGTCCCGCGGGAACGAAGAGCAGGACGCTGTCATCAACCCGCGAATCAGCGGCTCCATCGCCGGAGGTGTAGGCCGCATGGATGCCGGGGGAGGTCTCTGGTTGCGGCGCGTCCTGCGCGGACGCGATTCCCGCAACAAGGCAAAGAAGACCTGCCACCCCCAACCATGGTGGGGCAAACCTGCGGGTTTGCCCATTTCTCAGCCAGAGCGAGCGACGCGATGCGCCGGCGTCCCGGTGGGCGCGGGTGGCGGTGAAGAATGCGGGCGTTATCATATCGGCGTCTGGTTGTCTTCGAGGTCGATGGGCAGGGCAAATAACCGATCCACCAGCCGCGCGCAAGCCGATTGCCGCTTCCGCGCCGCGGGCGAAGGATGGGACGATCGGACCCGGCCTGTCATTCGCCGCGACGCGGTTTTCGGCTCGCGCGATCCCTCCGCAAAACTACCGGAAGGCGGGCTTGACCTCCCCAATGCGACTCCCTACTCTGCCCGGCTCGTTGCCCTGATTTCGCCCCCGTTTATTGGCGATTTCGGGCATTTTCGACCAATTGAAAGGCATTCAAGTGAACGTAACGATAGACGATTTGGGACCCTGCAAGAAACTTGTGCGGGTCGAGATTGACGCCGAGACCGTGGACCAGGAGTTCAATACCATGGTCGGCGAGTTCCGCAAATTCGCGCAGATCCCCGGCTTCCGCGCCGGCAAGGCCCCGCGCGCCGTGATCGAGAAAAACTACGGCGAGCGCATCTCCGACGAGGTCAAAAAGAAGATGATCCCGGACGCCTACCGCGAGGCGATCAAGGAACACGACCTCAAGGTGATCGGCTACCCGGACATCGAGGAAACACAGTTCGGCAAGGGTGAACCGCTGCTCTTCACCGCGACCGTCGAAACCGAGCCGGATTTTGAACTGCCGAAATATCAGGGCATCGAGGTCACCGCCGTGTCGACCGATGTCGAGGACAGCGAGGTGGACGACGCGCTGCAGCGCCTTCGCCAGGGCAAGGCCGAGTTGAAGGAGGCCGACCGCCCCGTGAAGGAGGACGACTTCACCCGCGTGACCATGAACGGCAGTTCCGACGGCAAGCCGATGAAGGAGGTCGTGCCCGACGCCGAACTCTATCACGGCGGCGAGAATCTCCCCATCCTGGCCAGAAAGGACTCCTTCATTCCCGGAATCGGCGAGGCGCTCTTCGGCATGAAGGTCGGCGAGAAGAAGACTGTCCCTGTCGAGTTCCCCGACGACTTCAGCAACGACACCCTGGCCGGCAAGAAGGCCGAATACGAGATCGAGCTCACCGGCGTCATGGAGTCCGTCATGCCGGAGCTGGACGACGAATTCGCCAGGACCTTCGAGGCCGACTCGCTCGACGCATTGAAGGATGGCGTCCGCCGCGATCTCGAGAATGAAAAGCAGTACCAGCGCCGCCGCCACATCCGCAACCAGCTGGTCGACGCCCTCACCCGGGACATCGATTGCGAACTCCCCGAAACCGCGCTGATGAAGGAGACCCGCAGCGTGATCTACGACATCGTCGAGGAGAACCATCGCCGCGGCATCTCCAAGGACGTCATCGACGAGCACAAGGACCAGATCTTCTCCCAGGCCAACGCCAACGCGAAGGACCGTCTCAAGGTCTCCTTCCTGCTCGCCCGCATCGCCGAGAAGGAGGAGATCAAGGTCGACCCGCAGGAGATTGACATGCAGATCCGCATGATGGCCGCGCAGCAGAAGACCAAGCCGGAGAAACTGGCGCAGAAGCTGCGCGAGGACGGTCGCCTGATGGACATCCACGATCAGATCCAGGCCAACAAGGCCCTGGACTTCCTTGCGGAGCACGCAAAGGTCAACGAGATCACTCAGGAGGAATGGGAGAAGCTGCAGGCCGAGGAACAGGCCGCCGCCGCCGCGCGTCAGGCCGCTGTCGAAGCCGAGCAGGCCGCCGCGGCTGAATCAGGCGAGGACGCTGAAGCCGCGCCCGCGGAAGACGACGAGGCAAAGTAAATCGGATCCGCCGCTGAACCGGGCGTTCGGAGCGCCGGGCATTGCCCGGCCTGCGCGTGGATCGAGAACCAATGCCGAGCAATGCTCGGCGCTCCAGTTTCAAGGCCGGCCTGGAGTCTTGGAGCGCGGCATTCATTCCGCTTCAGCCTTGGAAGGCCCGTCGCGTTGGGCTCACCAGCAACCGAGGGTTATCCGTGGTTGAGTCGGAATGAACCTATGAGGTGAATTCCGCGCCCCCACCGCGTCAGTCTTCCGATCCAGACTTGTTTCCATCACCCGGTTTCGTTCCCAACACCCCGTTCTCCTTGCCAAACAACCGGGCCGTTGCGATCCGGATCAGGCTGTAGACAACCGCCACCGCCAGGACAAAGGTCAATCCCGACCGTAAATCCGAGAACGGATCGAACGTCTCGCCCACGCCTCTCCCCGCGCCCCAGCCAACCGCGACGATGAACGCGTTGATGATGATCAACGCGATGGAGTTGAAGGCCGCGTAACGCGCAAAGGGATAGTTCAGACTTCCGAAATAGGTCACCGACAACAACCGCAGCCCATACATGAACTTCACCACGATGAAGACCTTCAGGTCATGATGGGCGTTCTTCTCGCGCAGTCGGTTCAGTCGTTCATACGCCGGCGCAATCCGCTTGGCCGAGGTGATCCGGTCGATCAACCGCGTCCGGCCGAGATGGAAGAACAACGTGTCCTTGCCGAAATTGCCCAAGGTCGAGAACACAAAAACCGGAAGCGGGTCGATCACTCCCATGCCCGCGGTGATGGCGAAAACCAGCGCCGCCGAATTCCCCCACAACAAGGCCGCCCAGAAACACGTCGCCGCCGTGTGTTCGATCAGGATGTTCGCGATTTGATCGATGGACATGAAAACAGGGTCTTGGTCTCGGTGACAGGCTGACGAAGCTCAAAAGCGACCATGTGGGCGCCCAACCGAACGCGTCAAGGTCTGGTTGAGGATTGCGCCAAGATGTCCCGGTTGCATCCCATTGGTGTGTATCTATGCCCCGAAAGAAGGGGCGACAGCGCCTCGTCCAGCGTCGGTGACAGGCTCGTTGTCGGCACGTCGTCGATTCGTTCGATTCCCGGGACAGACACCAAACAGCATCCGAAAAATGCCTGAAAACGATGTTTTTGACCCATTCTCCGTGATCCCAAACCTCCTGGTGGAACCTGGCGGAAGGGGCGGGTTCTCCACGATCTCCCGGTCGGAACGGCCGCGCTCCTATTCGGCACCATCGCTGCTCTATCGAAAGCGGACAGAAACAGATTTCGAAACACAACAACCGGCCGACCCGGAGAAAGGCATACCGTCATGGACCTCAACAAGTTTACCGAGAAAGCGCAGGGCGCGTTGCAGGGCGCGCAGGATATCGCCACGCAGATGCAACACCAGGCGGTGGACGTCGAGCATGTCGCCGCGGCCTTGGTGGAGCAGGAAGGCGGGCTGATTCCGCGGCTGGTCGAGAAGTGCGGTCTCGCGCCGGATCTCTTCAAGTCCAAGCTCGAAGACGCTCTCAACACCCTGCCCCGCGTCAGCGGCGACACCGCGACGGACACCAATCTCTACATCACCCAGCGACTGAAGAAGCTGCTTGTCACGGCGCAGAAGGAGGCCGGGAAACTCAAGGACGAATACGTCAGCGTGGAGCATGTTTTCGCGGCGATGTTTCAGGAGCCGGGCAGCTCGCCGATCGGCAGGATCTTCCAGGAGCTGGAATTCAAGAAGGAGGCCTTCCTCAAGGCGGCGTCCGAAGTGCGCGGCAGCCAGCGCGTCACCAGCGCCAATCCCGAGGCAACCTATGACGCCCTCGAGAAATACGGCCGCGATCTCACCCAGCTGGCCCGCCAGAACAAGCTCGATCCGGTCATCGGACGCGACACCGAAATCCGCCGCGCGGTCCAGGTGCTCTCGCGCCGACGCAAGAACAACCCCGTGCTGATCGGCGAACCCGGCGTCGGCAAGACCGCGATCGTCGAGGGTCTCGCCCGCCGCATTGTCGAGGGGGACGTCCCGGAAAGCCTGAAGAGCAAACGCATCGTGGCGCTGGACATGGGTTCGTTGATCGCGGGCGCCAAGTTCCGCGGCGAGTTCGAGGAACGCCTGAAGGCCGTTCTCCACGAGGTCACTGAAGCCGCCGGCGAGATCATCCTGTTCATCGACGAGATCCACACCGTCGTCGGCGCCGGGAAAACCGAGGGCTCCATGGACGCGGGCAACATGCTCAAGCCCATGCTCGCCCGAGGCGAACTCCACTGCATCGGCGCCACGACCCTGGACGAGCACCGGAAACACATCGAGAAGGACGCGGCGCTGGAGCGGCGCTTTCAACCGGTCATGGTGGAGGAGCCGACGGTCGAGGACACGATCTCCATCCTCCGCGGCCTACGCGAGCGTTATGAGCTCCACCACGGCGCGCGCATCCAGGATGCGGCGCTTGTCGCGGCGGCCCTGCTTTCGGACCGCTACATCTCCGATCGGTTCCTGCCCGACAAGGCGATCGATCTTGTGGACGAGGCGGCGGCGAAGCTGCGCACCGAGATGGAGAGCATGCCCGAGGGGCTTGAAGGTCTCGAGCGGCGCATCCTTCAGCTCGAGATCGAGCGCGAGGCGTTGAAGAAGGAGAAGGACAAGTCCTCCCGCGAGCGCCTGGCCGCCCTGGAGAAGGAACTGGCGGACCTGAAGTCCGACCGGGACGCTCTGCGCGCCCAATGGGACAACGAGAAGAAGGCCATCGAGACCACGCAGGCGTTGAAGACCGCCATCGAGACCACGCGCAACCAGATCGAGGAGGCCCAGCGCAATCACGACCTGAACCGCGTGGCCGAGCTGCGCTACGGCCGTCTGCCGGACCTGGAGAAACAGCTTGAGGACGAGGTCGCCCGACAACGCGAGGGCGACCATGGCAACCGCCTGCTGCAGGAGGAGGTCACTGAGGACGAGGTCGCCGAGGTCGTCTCCCGCTGGACCGGCATCCCCGTCGCCAAGCTGCTCGAGGGCGAGAAGGAGAAACTCCTGCGCCTCGACGAAATCCTGCACCGACGCGTCGTCGGACAGGACGAGGCCGTGCAGGCGGCGGCGGATGCCGTCATTCGCGCGCGCTCCGGATTGAAGGACCCGAACCGCCCGATCGGCTCCTTCATCTTCCTCGGACCAACCGGCGTCGGAAAGACCGAGCTGGCGCGCGCGCTGGCGCAGTCGTTGTTCGATTCCGAGGACAACATCGTGCGGCTCGACATGAGCGAATACATGGAGAAGCACGCGGTCGCGCGGCTGATCGGCGCGCCCCCGGGATACGTCGGTTTTGAAGAGGGCGGCCAGCTCACCGAGCCCGTCCGGCGCAAGCCCTACTGCGTCGTGCTGGTCGATGAGATCGAGAAGGCGCACGGCGATGTGTTCAATGTCTTTCTCCAGATCCTGGACGACGGTCGCCTGACCGACAGCCAGGGCCGCACGGTGGATTTCAAGAACACGATCATCATCATGACCTCGAACATCGGCAGCCAACACCTGATCGACAGTGCGACCGACAGCGGCGAGATCCCGGAGGAGGCGCGCAAGCGCGTGCTGAGCGAACTGCGCTCCGGCTTCCGTCCCGAGTTCCTGAACCGCGTCGATGAAACCGTCCTGTTCAAGACGCTGACCCTGGACGAGATCAAGAACATCGTGGACCTGCAGCTCGAACGCCTGCGCCTGCGCCTGGCGGACCGTCACATCGGCCTCAGGCTGACCGACGCGGCGAAGGAACACGTCGCCCGCGAAGGCTACGATCCGGTCTACGGCGCCCGCCCGCTCAAACGCTATCTGCAACGCGAACTCGAAACCGCGCTCTCCCGCCGGATCCTCGCCGGCGAGGTCGCCGAGAACAGCGTGGTCATGGTCGGCTGCCAGGACGGGAAGCTGACGTTCGATTGTGAAACGCGGGACGCCGGCGAACGGCTGGCGGCTTGATGCTGGGAGCGTTGGAGTGTTGGGATCTGCCGGAAAAGTGGACGGATCCCAATGCTCCGGTTTCACCGCCCGGTTTCCGGCGCGGTCTCAAAAGGCGGTGGCAACGGACGTGAGTCCGCTCAATTCAGCGAATTCGCTCTGAAGCGAGCCGACTCGCGTCGGCGCCTGCCAAGAATCCGGACTATCGAGACAATCTCTGCCCGGTTTCCGACGCTGTCTCCGCGGTGGTTCGTCCCAGCAGCAACGCGCGCTTGATGGCGCCGGCGACGGATTGGCGGGCGTCGTCGAAGAAGGTGTAGAAGACGGGAATCACCAGCAGCGTGAGCAGCGTGGCCGTGGTCATGCCCCCGATGAGGGTCAGGCCGAAGCTCTTGTAGCTCATCCCGATGGCGCTGGGTTCGCTGACGGTCAGCGGCAGCATGCCGATGATCGTGGTCAGCGCCGTCATGAGAATCGGCCGGAAACGCCGGTCCGCGGCCTTCAACAGCGCCTCGCCGCGGGCCATGCCTTCGCGACGCAGGCGGTTGACATAGTCGATCAGCACGATGCCGTTGTTCACCACCACGCCGATGAGGAGAATGATCCCGACGATGCCGAGCATGTCCATGTCTTTCCCGGTGAAGTAGTGGATCCAGGCGACGCCGATGCTGGCGAGGGGGATGGTGAGAATGATCGACAGGGGCAGGATGAAACTCTCGAAAAGGAAGCCCATCAGCAGGTAGATGAAGACCACGGACATCACGCCGGCGAACTGCATGGCGGCGAGGTCCTCATTGTTGAAGCCCTGGTTCGTCTGACCGAAACGCACGCCCTCGGGAAGGTCGATCAATTGTTGAAGCAAGCCCAACTGCGCGCGGGTTTCGGCCATCTTCTCCTTCTCCCGCTTCTCCAGTTCGAAGGTCATGTAGTGCGTCACCCTGCGGTTGCGGCGGTTGATGGCGCGCGGCGTCTTCAGCATCCTGGCGTCGGTCAGCGCCGACAGCGGCAGGGCCGCGCCGCCTTCGGTGGGCACCAGAAAATTCTCCAGATCGCCGAGCGTCTCGCGGTCCGACTCCTGGTAACGCACCCGCACGGGGATGAGCTTCCCGTTCTCGTTGTAGCGGGGCAGAACGCTCCCGCGGAGCGCGTAGCCGACCACGCCGGCGATGACGTTGGGGTTGACGCCGCTGGCGGTTGCCCGATCGCGGTCGATCACCAACGCCAGTTCGCTGGGCGTCTCCTCCTCCCCGGCGCGCTTGCCGATGACGCCGCGGACTGATTCGAAGATCGGCTCCAGCTGCTCGGCGACATCCGCGAGCAACACGGCGTCGTCGCCCTCAAGCTGCACGCCGAACACCTCGTTGCCCTTGGCCTCGTTCACCCGGTCCTCCGCGGCATAATACAACCGGACGCCGGCGCGCTTCGGCAGGGCCTTGTAGATTTTCGAGCCGATCTCCTTGGCGGTCAGCTCGCGCTCCACGTCCTTGTCCAGCCAGGCTTCCAAGGCCCCGCCGCGCGTCCCGTGCTGGATGAAGTAGCCCTTGAGCCCGAATTCCTCCTTCCGCTTGTCGACGATCGCCTCCGCCTCGCGGAAATAGCCGGCGACCTCCTCAAAGGTGAACTCCTTCGACATCTGGATGCTGATGCGGAAGTTCAGCTGGTCCTCCTCCTGGGTCGGCTGCAGCTTCACCTCCTTCCAGGCGACCTGGATCGTCACGGCAAAGACCGCGATCAGCAACCCCACGAGATCGAGCCGCCGCTTCAGGAAGAATGCCAGCGCGTGGCTGTAGAACCATTGCAGCTTCCCGAAGGTGTGGTCGTAGAAGAGCCCCATCCAGCCAAGGAAACGGCGGTAAGGGTTGGCCTTGAGCGCGGCCTTGTCGGCGTCGGAGGATCCCGTCCGACCGGGAAAGGTGAGGTGGACGCTCAGGGGAATGAACACCAACGCCACGATCAACGACGCTATCAGGGAAACGCAGATCGGGATGGAAAGTCGCAGCATGAAGAACTTGCCCTCGCCCTCGACCAGGGACATCGGCAGGAACACGGCCACGGTCGTCAGCGTCGCCAGGGTGATGGCCAGCGCGATCTCGGCCGCGCCGCGGATGCAGGCATCGCGCCGGGGCAGGCCCGCATTGCGCAGACGAAGGATGTTCTCCGCAACGACGACGGAATTGTCCACCAGCAGGCCGACGCAGATCACGAGGCCCAGGATCGTGAGAATGTTCAGGGTCTCGCCCGAGAAGAACATCACGGCCAGGGCGACCAGGAGACAGAGCGGAATCGACAACGCGATGATGATGGTCAGCCGCGTCTGGCGCAGAAACACAAACAGGACCGCGGCCGCCAACAGGCCGCCGACGCGACCGCTCTTGATCAGGTTGCTCAAGGAATCCTCAATCACCATGCCCTGATCGAAGAAGGGCTCCATGTCGACGGAGGCCAGGCGCGGATTGTCCTTCATCTCCTCGAGCGTTGAGCGCACCTTCCGGCAGAGTTCGACCGTGTTGGCGTCGCCCTCCTTCTTCACCATCACGGCGAAGGCCGGGCGGCTGTTCACCCGGACGGCGAACTTCTTCTCCGGCGCCGCGTAGCTGATGGTCGCGACGTCCTTCAGCTTCGCCGTGGGCGTGAGCTGCCGGTTCTCCAGCTGTGCCACCGACTTGTAGGTCGCCACCGATCGCAGCAGGAACTTCTTCCCGGAATCGCGCACCGTGCCCGAGGCCATGGTGAAATTGTCGCCTCCAAGATCCTGCGCCAGCTGGTAGATGTTCAGCTTGTGGGCCTCGGCAAGCCCCTTGTCGATCTCGATCAGGATCTCCTTCTCCAGCAGCCCCTGGGCGTTCACCGAGGCCACCCCGTCGAGCCGCGACAATGGCAGTACGACCTCCTTCTGGATCAGGTTGTAGACATCGCGCAGGCCCGGATCCACCACCACGCCGATCATCATCAGGGGAATCGCCGACAGGTCCTCGTTGTAGATGAAGGTGCGCTCGACATCCTCCGGAAACAACAGCCGCGCGCGCTCCATGCGATCGCGAACCTCGCGATAGGCGACATCCATGTCCGTGCCGGACTTGAAACGGAGATACGCGCCCGCGCCGCCGGTGCGCGTCCAGGAATTCAGGTTGTCGATGCCCGGGACCGTGCTCAGCTCCTCCTCCAACGGCAGCGTGATCTTCTCCATCACCGCCTGCGCCGGAGCGCCCTGCCAGGGGACATTGACATGCAGCGCCGGCGACTCAAACCCGCGCGGAAAGGTCTCCAGCGGAATCCCCAACGACGCGATGATCCCGACCACAATGATCGTCAGCAACAACACCAACACCGTGATCCGCCGATCAAGGGAGAAGCGGGTCAGGGAACCCGTAACGTTCAAAGCGTTGGTTTCCGGATGGTCGTCGGTGTCGCTCATGGGGAAG